>JAFRRP010000026.1 GCA_017428085.1 Clostridia bacterium
CGGAACACATCGGCCGGCAGAGCCGACCGTTTGGGGGATTGTGCGTATCAAAACGCGGTGTCCTTTTTTTCGGAGGGAAATATGAGTAAAAACACGCAAAAATACACGTATACGATGACCACGGACCAGTACGAAGAGATGAAATCCTTCGTGGAAGCGAACGGCGACAGGTCCGTCAGCAGCTTTGTTTGCCGGGCGGTAACGTTCTATATGGCCTACCTGAAATCAAAGGGCGCCACGGAATTCCTCGCGCCGGTGATCACGGGGACGATCAAAAGCGAGATCCGCAGCGTGGAGAAAAACTTAAGTGAGATGATCTTCAAGCTGGCGGTGGAGCAGAGCATGGCGAACAACATCACCGCCTACTGCAACAACTTCGATATGGATGCGTTCGACGGTCTGCGCCGGGACTGTGAACGCATCGTTGCCGAGACGAACGGGATCATCGATCTGGAAGAAGCGTTCCGCTGGCAGGAGGAAAACTACTGATGAAGAAGATCATTGTCACCAGCCGGGTCACAAAAAACTCTCCCGCGGGCAACGCCGGGAATCTGGTGAAATACATGGGCACGCGCGAGGGCGTGGAAAAGTTGCCAATAAACGAAACGGATCAGCCCGTCACCGTACGGCAGCAGCGTCTTGTCAGGCAGATCCTGAAGGCCGATCCTGCGGCGAAAAACTATCCGGAATATCAGAGTTTCCTTGCGGAACAGACAAAAGCAAATGCCGCCGAATTCCTCGACGCCTACGTCGAGCGCAATGCGGACCGGGTGAACGATCTGCAAAAGCTGGTGGAGTACATGGCGGAGCGCCCCGGCGTGGAGAAGCTCGGTTCGCACGGTCTGTTTTCCATGACGGACGATCCCATTGATCTGAATGAAGTCGCCGAAGAAGTTGCAAATCACCCGGGCAATATCTGGACGCACGTGGTAAGTCTGCATCGGGAAGATGCGGAGAGGCTCGGCTACAACAATGCCGAAGCGTGGAAAGAACTGGTGCGCCGCAACGTGGTGGAGCTGGCCGCCGCGCATAAGATTGATCTGGATAACCTGCAGTGGTATGCAGCGTTCCATAACACGGGCCATCACCCGCATATTCATCTGCTCGTATACGCGAAGGACGCAAAACAAGGCTGGCTCTCAAAGAAAGGTATCGACGAACTGCGCAGCGCCTTCGGCAACGATATCTTCCGCAACGAGCAGCATAAATTGTTCACGATGGAGACGGAACTCCGCGACCGATTGAAGGAGGAAGCGCGGGAGCGTCTGCAAAAACTGCTGGAAGAACTTGAACAATCCTACGCGCCTGACGCCGATCTGCTGTATCTGTTCCAAACGCTGATCGACCAGCTCAGCACGTATAAGGGACGTAAGCAGTACGGTTACTTCCCGCCGGAGATGAAAGAAACGGTGGACGCGATCGTGCGCGCGCTGGCAAAGGACGACCGCATCGCGGAACTGTATAGCGAGTGGACCACGATCAACCGGGAGAAGCTCTCGCTCTATCATGAAAAGGAAACGCCGCCGGTTCCGCTGGAGGACAACAAGGAATTTCGCAGCATCAAAAATGAGATCATCAAATATGCCGCTGCGCTTATCGAGACGCCGGAAGCGCAGCTCTCCTCCGTCCATCACCGTTCCGCGCTGCGTATGCTCGCCGTCTCTCTCGGGAAGCTGTTGGCGGACGGTTACGTGCAACGGCAGAAAAAACTGCAAAGCCAGATTGATGAACGCCTGCGGTCAAAAATCGAACAAAAGAAGGCCGCCCATGGGATCAAAACAGACCTCTCTGCTCAGGATGAAGGATGGGGCCCGACCATGTGACGGCGGCGTAAAATCTGCGCCGCATAATCAAAGAAAAAAAGACAGGGGGTTATACGGCGAAAATCGGGAAAAAATCCGGACTTTTCAATAGGAAAATTTCCGTTTGTTTTTCGGTCTGTCATTTCCGAAAACCATTGCTGTGCTTGGCTTGGCAGCCATTCCGGACAAGCCGAAAAGGAGGTTAGGGTCAAAATTGTTTACCCTAACCTCCCCGATACACAAAAAAATGGCAGGTGTAAACAATTTTCGCACGATTATTTCTGATAAAAAAACCGAAAAAGTATGGATATTCCGAACGGCCTATGGTATTGTGTGTTGCTAAAGAAGGGAGTGAAAAATTAACATGGCACAGAGAAAACTGCTGACCAACGGCAACGCGTTCAGGCGGACCGACGACCGCTGGTGCGGCGTGGTATGGTACTTGGACGAGCAGGAGCAGAGAAAAAGAAAGAGCTTTTCCGGCACGACCAAAGCGGAGGTCAACAAGAAAATAACTGAATACATCAGCAATTTTGATAAAGAAGTGCTGGATACCGTGGTGGCGCGAAAGACGCTGGAGGAAGGTCTCGGCGAATGGCTGCGGGTATTCAAGTTTCCCTCTGTGGAACGCGCCACCTATGATCGCTGTGAATGCTCGGCAAGGAATCAGATCTATCCCGCGCTTGGCAAGAAAGTCATCGGCAATATCACGGCGGCGATGATCAAAAAGCTGCTGAACGATCTGACGGCGAAAAACTACGCCTATACCACCGTGAAAGGAACGTATAACTTGCTGAATGAATACTTCCGCTATCTGGAGCAAGAGGAACTGATCGAGAAGAATCCCATGCGCAACGTACAGATGCTGAAAAAGGCAAACTTTCTCTCCGCCCAGGGAAAAGAGTTTAAGCCGACCTGCGAGACCGTTACGGTCTTTACGCCGGAAGAAATAGACAAATTCAAAGCGGAGGCGTTCCGGGTGTTCTCCAATGGAAAACGCTGCTACCAGCAGGCGGCGGCCTATGTGCTGATGCTGAATACGGGCCTGCGCACAGGCGAGACGCTCGGTCTTCGCAATTCGGATATCGATCTGGAAAACCGGGTGATGCACATCAACCAGGCGGTCAAAGAGGTGAGCAAACGGGATGGCACTGAAAGCGTTCCCGGCAGAGAGGTGCAGATCGGCAAGCCGAAATCCGCCACCAGCAAGCGGGACGTTCCGCTGAACGACGCCGCCGTCGCCATGATACAGGACCTGCGGGAAGAAATGTACTTCGGCGAGGACGCGCCGCTGATTACGGATGAAAACGGAGACTACACCCGGCCTCTCAATTTCCGCAAGCGCTACTATCGAATCCTTGCAGCGGCGAGGATCGAACGGAAAGGTCTCCACAGCCTGCGCCACACCTTCGCCACGAATCTCGTGAACGGCATCAAACAGCCGGACGGCTCCATCAAATCCCTGACGCCGCGGCAAGTCGCCGATCTGCTGGGGCATACAACGTCCGAAATCACCGAGTTGTACTATGTGAAGAAAGATACAACACGACTACTCGGAATCACAAACGATTTTCAGCTCTGAACCAGAAAACGGATGATGATTTTGATGCTATTTTGATGCTGTAGCAGACGGAACAGGTCGGAACCGTTGCCGCCGGATACAGGTTTGACGCCCGATTGATGCTTTAAAATCGCTTTTTCAGACCGCGCGCCGCACGCCCATAACGAAGCAAAAAGCCCTGAAATCCCAAGGATTTCAAGGCTTTTCACATGGCAGGGGCAGAAGGACTTGAACCCTCGGCACGCGGTTTTGGAGACCGCTGCTCTACCAACTGAGCTATACCCCTAAATCTGATACTTGTACCATCTGAAATGGTGGGCCATCAGGGACTCGAACCCCGGACCGACCGGTTATGAGCCGGTTGCTCTAACCAACTGAGCTAATGGCCCATAAGCAGACTGCTTGAATATTATATCGGCATTAGGTTAAAAAGTCAAGTGTTTTTTATGGTTCACCACGGAAAATTGTGGGCAGACTCAAATCCGATCGCGGGCAGCGCCCGATGACGCAATCGCGAGCCGTAAGAAGCCCTCCGGACGATCTTATGCAAATTCGGCTTTTTCAACGGTTCGCAAAACTGCGGCGCATCGCGCGGCTGCTCAAAACTCACGACTGTTCAGCGAGCAATTTGCTCAATAAACTCCGATCGGCAGTTCCCTTTATTTCCCCGCAACGATCCATGAAGAACAAAAACGGCAGTTAAAAGGAAATTTCGGCAAAAGCGGCAGTCAACGCATCCTGCATCCCGTAGAACAGAAGCGTGGGGACCGTATCCGCGTTCACATGGGTGATCGGAGAATAGAGCTCCAGCGCCGGCAGCGCGGTTTCGACGGTCTCCGGGGTAAATTCCACCTTTGTCAGCTTTGAGAGCAGGTCCGTCATGAACGCGGGATCGTAATTGCCGAATTCATTGTGGAAAATAAATTCCTCGTCCCACAGCATCGTCGGCCCGCAGTGGCTCACCGCCGCGACGGGCTTTACCGGCGCTTCCTCCATGCAGGAATAGGCGTACAGCAGCGCAAGATGCGCGCCTGCGCTGCCGCCGGAAAGCACGACCTTTGTAATGTCAATTCCCTTTTTCGAGGCCTGCTTTTTGATCGCCGCCAGCGCGGAAGTGATATCGTCAAGGATCTCGCGCATCCCCACGCCGTCCTCGCGGGAGAGGAAGCGGTAATTCATCGCGGCGGCGGCATAGCCCTTTTCCGTCCAGAACGGGAGCTCGCCGCGGTAGGCGTCCTTGTCTCCCATCACCCATCCGCCGGCGTGCAGAAGCAGCACGAGCCCCGTTTCCCCTTTTGCCGATTTCGGGAGATACATATCGTAGATCTGGCGCTCCTGCGCGCCGTAAGGCTCGTTCAGATAAAAATGATTACTCTTATAGAGTCCCGCGCCGCCGCTGAATATCGCGGAGAAAAACGCGAACAGCACGGTGAACCATGCCGCGATCTTACGTAATGCCAACATAAACCCGCCCGCTTTTATTTTTCGATATTCCCATTATACACGTTCCGCCACTCTTTTACAAGAAACCGACGCCATTTTCTTATTTTCTTTTTCCAACTATTGCCCTTTTTATCGCCTCACGATCCGGTTTTGCGCGCTCCATTTCCCTGCAGGCGAGCCTGCTGCCGAGGCGTCATGCCCTGCGTTCGGGAAAAACACCTTCTCATGATAAAGACATCCCCGGCGGCAAGATCCGTCGGGGCCTGTCAGATGAGAACCATGCGTTCATATCACAGCGCCTGTTCCGTCATCGGACGAAACAGGCGCAATAATGGATTGGCCTCCTGCCGAACCTCCAGTTGATCCCGCTGATATTTCACGTGACGACGCGCACGCCTATCTCATCAGGTTTTTGAAATCGCGGAGAAAAAACAAGGGGGTATTTTGCGGATGCCGATTGAAAACGCCTGCGCACAGCTTACAGTCGTACGCAGGCAGAGCTTGCCGGGCGATCCGACGTATGTCCTCGATCCCTTCTGATGTTCCAAAAGGGATGAAAGGATATCAACAAGACCGGCAGGGAAACGGAATGGTTATATCGCATCGCGAAAGTGCCGGTGTTCTGTTGAAGATATACATGTGCTGAAGCACGATCGCTGTTACTCAAACAAAAACCGTTTCCGGTCGCCGTATTACGAAAGCTTTTCCAGACCGACGGAGGCCCGCAGGATCAGCCGCGCGTCCGCCGACGTGATCTTGCCGTCCTTATCCGCGTCGGCGGCTGTGAACTGCGCAGAACCCTTCGCGTATTTCTCCAGCCCTACCGAGGCCCGCAGCGCCAGTCTGGCATCCGCGGAGCTCACCTTGCCGTCGCCGTCCACATCGCCCGCGGGCGCTGACTTCGCCGTCCCGACTTCTTCCACTTTACACTGGACGATCTGCGCGTTGGGGTCGAGCAGGCATGCCGGACGGACGCCGGTGACGACCTCGGACATGCCGGAAGCGAGAACGTATCCGTAAAAATCCACCGAGAAAAATTCATTCGAGCTGTCGCTGGGTTCCCCCGCCGTTACCGTAATATAACTGGCGTTCCCGTTCATTACGACAACGGGGTTGGGGTTTTTATAAACATACAGTCCCTGGCACTTCGCGTATTCGCTGGCCTTGGCGGTACGGGCGTCATCCGCTTGAAGATGCGCCCAGTCGAACCCGTAATCTTTGTTCAGAACCTCCTTGCGCGACAGGAAAAAGACCTTATCCACACAGTTGCCGCTGTCGTATTTCGTGCAGGGCGGCTGTGAAAGGTAATCCAAACGGGTTTCCTGAAGCAGCGCCTGCTGCGCAGAAGAAAACGCGGTGCGGTAGAACTCTTCCTTCAGCCATTTGCGGATCGAGCTTTCCCGATAGTTGTTGGCGTAATTCGTACAGGAAGCGTTCTGGTAATACACACCCTCCTTCTCGAAGATCGTATTGTTGTACGGCTGCCCGTCAAGGACCGCATGACACACCACAAGCCCCTTTGCCGGATCCAGCACGTCCCAGACGATGGGATCGAACCGGAACCAGTACACCTGATTGACGGAGTATCCGTTTTCGCTTTGATGGGAGGAATCCTCGTTCCGTTCCTTGTAAATGACTGCGGGACGATACTCGGTAAACGTGACGGCGCGGTATTTGGAACCGTTAAACAGCACGTCCTTGTATTTCATAAAATCGCCGGGCTTCATATTTCCGTCTGCTTTCCCGGTGCCGGAATAGTACCCGTAAGACACCCATTCGCCGCCCGCCTTGTTCAGCTTGGCGATCAGCGTTTCATCCGTTACCAGCGACTGCGGGTACCAGCCCATCTCGATGTGGTCGTTCAGCTTCAGGCCCGACAGCTTCGGCCCGACAGCTTCGGCCCGGCCGCCCCCGCCGGGAACGCGAACAAAGTGAACAACATCACGGCCGCGGCCAGCAGCGCGGCGATCCGTCTTGTTTGTTTCATCTGTATGCTCCTCCGTATTTTTATATCGGAAATATCCGTAATTTCAGTATAAAGGAATCCGGCCGGATTGTCAATTTCAAATTCTACGATTGACAATCGTGTTTTTAAGGATATAATAATACCATATCAAATAAAAGAGGTATTGCAAATGTCAGATTGTTCCCACGACTGCGCGAACTGCGCATCCAAATGCGAAAACGAAAAAACGAGCTTTCTGGAGCCACAGAACGCCATGAGCGATATCAAAAACGTGATCGCCGTGGTCAGCGGCAAGGGCGGCGTCGGCAAATCGCTGGTGACCGCGCTGCTGGCCGTGGCCGCCCGGCGCAAAGGGTATGAGACCGCCATCATCGACGCGGATATCACCGGTCCCTCCATGCCGCAGAGCTTCGGCATCCACAGTAAGGCGGAGGGAAGCGACCTGGGGCTGTTCCCCGCCGTGACCAAGACCGGCATCAAGATGATGTCGCTGAACCTGCTGATCGAAAACGAGACCGACCCGGTCATCTGGCGCGGCCCCGTGATCGCGGGCGCGGTCAAGCAGTTCTGGACCGACGTGGTCTGGAACGACGTGGATTATATGTTTGTGGACCTGCCCCCCGGAACCGGCGACGTGCCGCTGACGGTGTTCCAGTCGCTGCCCGTCAAGGGCGTGGTCGTGGTCACGTCCCCGCAGGAGCTGGTCTCCATGATCGTGGACAAGGCGGTCAAAATGGCGGAGCTGATGAACGTGCCGGTGCTGGGCGTCGTGGAGAACTTCTCCTATTTCACCTGCCCGGACTGCGGCAAAAAGCACTTCCTCTACGGCGAAAGCCATATCGAGGAGATCGCCGCCGCCCACGGCGTGACGAACATCGCAAGACTGCCCATCAACCCCAAACTGGCCGCCGCCTGCGACAAGGGGATGATCGAGCTGAACGAATGCCCGGAAATGGACGCTTTCGCCGACGTGATTCTGAAATAAAAGATTTTTTCAAGAGTTGAGTTCTGAAAGTTAAAAGTTGAGATTCGGAAGGGCTCCGCCCTTACCCTTTTTATGAGCCTTTTCCCGCAGCAAATCTCCGCTCTCCGCACTCCGCTCTCCGCTCTTAATGATATGCCCAAACCAAACGCCCGCCCTTTCAAGGGACGCCCCCTCAACGCCTTCCCCGACAGCTTCGTGTGCCTTGATATCGAGACCACGGGGCTTTCGCCTGTGTATGACGATATCATCGAGATCTCCGCGCTGCGGGTGGAGGACGGGGCGATCACGGATTCCTTTTCCGAGATCATCAACATCCACCGGCCTCTGCCGCCGTTCATCTCGTCCCTGACGGGCATCACCGACGCGATGATCGCCCAAGGGAGCGAGGCGGAGGACGTGCTGGCGCGGTTCCTCGACTTCACCGGGGACAGCGTGATCATGGGGCACAACGTCAATTTCGACATCAATTTCCTGTACGACAACTGCATGGCGCGGCTGGGCGCGGTATTCGGCAACCCCTACGTGGACACGCTGCAAATCGCCCGGAAAACGCTGCCCCTGCTCCCCCACCACCGATTGGACGACGTGATGCGTTATTACGGCATCCGTGCCCGGGACGAACACCGGGCGCTGCACGACTGCGAGCTGACCGTCGCCTGCTACTACCGCATGAAAGAAGACCTTTGTTATGAGCATTGAACAGATTTTACTCAGTTCCGCCGTCAGCCTGTTTTTCGGGCTGATGATGACCCGCGTCCTCAAGCCCTTCAAGCTGCCGGACGTGACCGCCTACCTGATCGCCGGTGTGCTGATCGGCACGTTCTGCCTGGGGCGATTCGTCCTTGTGGGCTACTCCGTCGGTTTCAACGACAGGGTGGCCCCCGTGGAGGGCTTCAACATTATTTCCGACGTCGCGCTGGGCTTTATCGCCTTTGATATCGGCAACGAGTTCCGCGTGACGGAGCTGAAAAAGACCGGCAAACAGGCCGCCGTCATAGGCGTGGTGCAGGGCGTCACCGCCACCGCTCTGGTGGACGTCGCGCTTATTATCACCCATGCCATCGTATTATCCACCACGGGGCAGGACCTGCTGCCCATCCCCGCCTGCATCATCTTGGGGGCCATCGCCACGGCCACCGCCCCCGCCGCCACGCTGATGGTGGTGCGCCAGTACAAGGCCAAGGGCCCGCTGACCGACCTGCTGCTGCCCATCGTGGCGCTGGACGACGCGGTAGGTCTCGTGGTGTTCGCCGTCTCCTTCGGCATTGCCAACGCCCTGTACGGCGGCAACACGGACGTGATCTCCATCGTGGTCAACCCGCTGCTGGAGATCGTCTGCTCCCTCATCATGGGCGCGGCCGCCGGTTTCGTGATCTCTCAGGTGGAAAAACTGTTCCACTCCCGCTCCAACCGCCTCACGCTGATCATCACCTTCGTGTTCCTCACCGTGGTAGTGGCCAAGCTGAGCTTCCCCATCGGCAGGATCAAAATCGGCTTTTCGCCGCTGCTGACCTGTATGATGTTCGGCACGATCTTCTGCAACGTCTGTAAGACCAGCGAGGAGATGATGGAGCGCACCGAGCGCTGGACCAAGCCGCTGTACACCCTGTTCTTCGTCATCAGCGGCGCAAGCCTTGATTTAAGCGTCTTCAAGCAGCCCGTATTTATCCTGATCGGCCTGGTGTATATCCTGTTCCGGTCCATCGGCAAGTACCTCGGGGCCATGGGCAGCGCCAAGGCCGTGGGCTGCGACAACAATATCGTGAAATATTTAGGCATCACGCTGCTGCCGCAGGCGGGCGTGGCGCTGGGAATGGTCAGCACCGTCGCCAACGACGAGGTATTCGCCGGGACCCACATCGGCGACACCGTGCGCTTTATCGTGCTGTTCGCGGTGCTGGTGTATGAGGTCATCGGCCCCGTGCTGACCAAGAACGCCCTGACAAGGGCCGGCGACATCAGCGCCAAGCCGGAGGGGATCACCGCGAGACGGGAGAACAAGGCATAGCAGTCGCAAGTCGTAAGTCGTGAGTCGTAAGTCGTGAGTCGTAAGACGCCCTCCGGGCGTTCCTGTGAATCATGAGCATACGATTGCGACGACCGACGGTTCTATGTATTTCTTTGGTCAAAACTACTATCTCTTTCGACTTACGACTCACGACTTACGACTATTTCATCAAGGAGCAATCACTATGAAATTAACGGTATTGGGCAAATACGGCCCCTACCCCAAGGCGGGAACGGGGGCAACCAGCGGCTATCTGCTGGAAGAAGGCGATACGAAGATCGCGCTGGATATGGGCAGCGGGACGCTGGCGCGCCTGATGGCGGCCACCAATCTACAGGATCTGTCCGCCCTCTATATCTCCCACCTGCATTTCGACCACACCGGCGACCTGCTGCCGCTGCGCTACCTGCTGGACGACCTCGATATCAAACTGAACGTCATCACCCAGTACGAGGACAGCGACTGGTACCGCGTCTTATTCGGGTCCCCTCGCTTCAACGTCATCAACATCGACGCCTGCACGGAGCTGAAAGTGGGCGGCCTGAAGCTGACGTTTTTTGAGATGAAGCACCCGGCGCGGGATTACGCCATCCGGGCGGAGGGCGAAAAGACGTTCGTCTACACCGGCGACACAAAGCTTTGCGACGAGCTGTACCGGGCGGCGGAGGGCGCGGACTGCGTGCTGTGCGGCTGCGCCAAGCCCGCGGGCTTCACCGGTCCCCACATGGCGGGCGACGACGCGGTGAAATTCGCGGAAGAAACCGGCGTGAAGATCATCGCCACCCACTTCGCCCCGTCCTTCAACGCGGAAAAGGACATGCCGAAGCATGAGAATATCATTTTGGCGGAGGAAGGGAAAACCTATACGATTTGATCCCGACAACAGCAATCAGGAGAAAGCGCCGTGATAGACGTATCCAAATTGAGCGAACACTACGCCGTCCGCCCATTGGGAAACAGTGACGTGAATGAGATCCTCGGGCTCTGCCGGGAGAACACGCAGTTCTACCGGTATAGCGAAACAGAACCGACAAGGGAGCAGATCGTCAGCGACATGCGCGTTACGCCGCCCGGCGTAGACGCGTCGCGGAAATATTACGTCGGTTTTTATCAGAACGCCGAACTCATCGCGGTGATGGATCTCATCGACGGTTACCCGGCCCCGGAAACCGCCTATATCGGTTTTTTTATGATGCGGCTGCGTTTACAGGGACAGCAGATCGGCAGCGCCATCATCGGCGAGGTCAAAGATTATCTGAAAGCCGTCGGCAAAAAAGCCGTTCGTCTGGCGATCAACAAGGGGAATCCGCAGGCAACGCATTTCTGGCAAAAGAACGGCTTTGCCGTGATCCGGGAGGTTGACCGGAACGGATGGCCGCTTTTGGAAGCAGAGTGCGCGTTCCAATGATTTCTGTTATGTTATCCTGAGGTGATCCTACGCAGGGTCAAGCGATTGATCCGACAGAATTGAGGAAAAGGGACGGTAGTCAGATGCACTGACCCGATTGATAATTGACTAAAAATGAATGTGAAGCTGATCAAACTGACAAAGGAATATGAGGCGCGGCTGGGCGAGATGATCGAAGAGTGGCAGGCGGATCAGGAGCGCAACCACACGGACCGTTCGCCCCGGGCGATCTTCCGCAACGATTACCGCGATTTCGACGCGTATCTGGCGGACCTGGACCATGCGGCCGCTATGGATGGATGGGTGCCCGATTCCGTCTTCTTCCTGCTGGACGAGGACCGGGACCGGCTGCTGGGCGCGGTGAATATCAGGCACTGTCTGAATGACGCCCTCATGGTCACCGGCGGGCACATCGGCGACGGCATCCGCCCCACCGAACGGCGGAAGGGCTACGGGACGGAGCTGGTCCGGCTGGCGCTGCTTGAGTGCAAAAAGCTTGGCATCGACAGGGTGCTGATGACCTGCGACAGGAACAATATCGCCTCCGCAAAAACCATCGTCAAAAACGGCGGCGTGCTGGAAAACGAGGGCGTGAACGACGAGGGGATCGTCGAGCAGCGGTATTGGATCACGCTGTAATACCGATCGATTTCATTTCGCGCGAAGGAAGGAAACACAGATCATGAAAAAACGCATTTTGATTTTGCTTGCTGCGGTAACGTTGCTGGCCGTCAGCCTGTCCGGCTGCGGGAAGTATAAGTCCCACTACAGCGCGACGGCGTTCGTCCACTCCAATGAATCCGACCATGCCTTCATGAGCTTCTGGCAGTTTGAGGGAACCATGGTTTTCCAACTGAAATGCAAAGAAGCGGAGAAAAGTCTCTCTTATACCGCGAAGCTGGAAACCGGCAGCGCCACGGTGTACTACGATACCGACGGCGAAAAAACGGAATGGTTCACCGTTGCCGCCGG
The DNA here is from genome assembly GCA_017428085.1 of Clostridia bacterium. GTDB lineage: Bacteria > Bacillota > Clostridia > Oscillospirales > Acutalibacteraceae > RUG806. Next base: position 12,146 of record JAFRRP010000026.1, read on the forward strand.
CGACGAGCGGCAGGACAAACTGGACGGCCTGAAGCCGGGAACTGTGTATATCATCGTGGAGACCGACGGAAAATGCGAGACCGGAAATTTTGATTTTACGATACAATAAACCGGGCGCACAGCCCCCAATATCATCCGAAAGGACGCGGCTTATGAAAATACTCTATCTCGGCAACAGCATCACGCGGCATCTGCCCGCGCCGGAGATCGGCTGGCACGGTCAGTGGGGCATGGCGGCCTCCGCCCCGGAAAACGACTACGTCCACCGCCTGAACGCCCTGCTGGAAGCAGCGGGCAAAAACGTGAACTTCCTGCCGGATACCGTCGTGGAAGCCGAACGGGAGCCGGAACGGTTCTCCGAGGACAGCTTCCGCCCCTATACGGCGTTCGCGCCCGACGCGGCGATCTTCCGGCTGGGCGAGAACGTGCCCGATGAAAAAGCGGCCGCCTTCGGCGAAACGCTGGAACGGATGATCCGGCTGTTCGCGCCCGCCTGCGCCGTGTACGTAGTCGGCTCCTTCTGGAAAAAAGACGACGTGGAAGACGCCCTGCGCCGCGCGGCGCAGAACGCCGGCGCGCGATACGTCAGTCTCGCCCCGATACAGAGAAAGGAATATCAGGCCGTCGGGCAGTTCGCCCACGAGGGAGTGGCGGCGCACCCCTCGGACAAGGGGATGGACGCCATCGCGCGGACCGTTTTCGACGCGCTGCGCGCCGACGGGCTGCTGCAGGGCGCGGCGGTCGCTCCCCTGCCCGAAGGCGAGCCGAAATACGGGGATATCGCCGTTACGGTGGACGGGAGGCCGGTCGACTGCTACGCCGCCCGCGTCTCCGCGATCCCCTTCAACCGCGTGTGGCCGGGCCGTCAGCGCCCGCTGGAACAGACGGAACAAGCGCCGTTTTTACCGCTGACGCTGACCGGCTGCGCCGACTTCCGCGTGAGAACCGGGGAAGCTCCCGCAGACGTGGCGATCCGCCCGTTGTCCAAACGCGTCGCGCACGAGGTCGTGGACGGCGAGGTGCGCTTCACGCTGCGCGAACCGGGGCAGTACACGGTGGAGATCAACGGCCGTCACCACGCGCTGCACATCTTCGCCGACGCCGACACGGCCCCCGCCTTCGATCCCGAAAAGGCGACCTACCGCTTCCCCGCCGGCGCACATAAATTGGACCGTCGCCTCGTGCTGCGCAGCAACGAGAGCGTCTATCTCGCCCCCGGGGCGGTGGTCTACGGCGAGGTCGAAAGCACGGACAGCGAGAACGTGGCCGTGTTCGGCGGCGGTATTCTGGACGGCTCCCTCGTCAAACGACAGACCGAGGGCTTCGGCGACGTGCGCGTGGACGGGCTGGTCCATTTCACCCGCTGCAAAAACGTGGTCATGGACGGCGTGATCCTGCGGGACCCGGCGCTGTGGACGGTGACGCCCATCAACTGCGAAAACGTGCGCTTTCACAACGTCAAGCTGATCGGCCTGTGGCGGTACAACGCGGACGGCTTCGACTTCGTCAACTCCCGCAACGTCCACGTATCCGACTGCTTCCTGCGCACCTTCGACGACGGTATCGTGATCAAGGGGCTGTACTTCGGCGACCCGGAGCGCAGGGACAACGAAGCCATGAACAATGAGAACTACCTGATCGAAAACTGCGTGGTCTGGTGCGACTGGGGCGGCGCGCTGGAGGTGGGCGCGGAGACCGTGGCGGACGAATACAACAACCTCGTCTACCGCAACTGCGATATCATCCGCAACGACCAGGGCGCGATGCGCCTGAACTGCGGCGACCGGGCCTTGATCCGCCATGTGCTGTATGACGATATCCGCGTGGAATACTCCCGATACAACCGGCAACCCGTCTATCAGGAAACCGACGGGATGGTCTACGCCCCGCCGGAGGAACCCGCCTGCGCGGACGCGGCAAGGGTCTGGCAGTACTGCGATATGTGGTCGCCGGATCACCTGCTGGGCCACGTCCGGGACGTGACCTACCGGAACATTCAGATTCAGGCGGACAAGGGCGTGCCGCAGCCGGGGTTCGTTTTCAACAGCGCCGACGAAACGCATTACATCGACGGCGTGACCATTGAAAACGTGACGTTCAACGGCGCCCCGACCGCGCCGCGGATCGTCCGCAACGAATACACAAAAACCGTCAACGTGAAATGAATTTTTCCCTGAAAGGAGCGCCGTATGAACAGCCATAGCAAGCATTACGATTCTGTCCTCATCGGCCACATCACAGTGGACGCCAACACCGACCATCTGGGCCACACCGTCAAGGGGCCCGGCGGCGCGGTGCTGTATTCCTCCGCCGCGGCCAAAGCGCTGGGACACAAAGTCGCCGTCGTCACCAAGGTGGCGGACGCGGAAAAGGACCGCCTTTCCGCCTTCACGATTCCCGCGGAGGACGTCTACTGCCTGCCCTCCGCAAAAAGCACCAACATGGAGAACGTCTACTTCACCGCCGACAAGGAGCGCCGCAAGACCACCTGCCTGTCGCAGGGCGACGTGCTGTCCGCCGCCGACGTGCCCGCCGACGTCGAGGGAGAGATCTACCACGTGGCGGGGCTGATCTACGGCGACTACGACGATAACATCATCCCGGACCTCGCCCGGCGCGGCAGGGTGGCGGTGGACGTGCAGGGGTATCTGCGCCATACCGATTTTTCCAAGGGCGGCGAGATGTACTTCGAGGACTGGAAGGACAAGATGGAACTGCTGCCGCTGATCTCTTTTTTGAAGACCGACGCGGCGGAGGCGGAGATCCTCACCGGTCTTACCGACCGGGCCCAGGCGGCAAAGCTGCTGCACCGCTGGGGCGCCAAAGAGGTGCTGATCACCCACAATACCGAGGTGCTTGCCTACGACGGCAGGGATATTTACACCTGTCCCATTCGCGCGCGCAATCTCAGCGGGCGCACCGGCCGCGGCGACACCACCTTTTCCTCCTATATCACGGAACGGCTGACCCACAGCGTGAAAGACGCGCTGCTGACCGCAACCGCCACCGTTTCGCTGAAAATGGAAAAACCCGGCGCGATCACCGCAAGCCGGGAGGAGATCGAGGCGTACATCCGGGAGCTGTACGCGGATCTGCTGTAAAGCGACATGTTGATTTGAACGAGGGGAGAAATACCGATGCGGATCGTAAAACCGGGAGAAAAGCTGACGCATAAGGAGCTGCGGTATTTCGCGAAGATGGCGGGACAGGCCTACGTCAACGACCCCGTTCACACCTACGCCACCAAGGACCCCGCCGCGCGGGAAAAATTCGTCAGCCACTTCATGATGGAACGGCTGCACACCTCCAACGGCGAGGACTGGTTTTTCATTGACGACGAAAACCGGGGCCTGTGCGTGTGGCGCAAAGCCCGCAACGAATACGGCTTTTTCGACTTCATGCTGTGCGCAGACTGGGTATATCTGTTCGCGTTCCTGCCCCGCACCGTCCGCACGCTGGCGGCCTACAGCCCGTTGGACGTGAAGATGTTCGACGAGGATACGTGGATCATCTCCCCCGTGTTCGTGGCGCCGGAGCATCAGGGACAGGGCATCGCCACGGAGCTGATCAAAAAGAGCATGGAAACACTGGCCCCGCTGGGGTACCGCTTCGGGCTGGAGGCCCAGGACGAGCGCAACGTACGTTTTTATGAGAGACTGGGGTTCCGAACCGTGCAGGAGGCGTACTATCAACGCGGCGATATCCGACATTATTACATGGTATATCAGGATGAAAGTCAAAACGGCGAAGGTCACGGTCTGCCGCACCGGGATCCCGGCGATCAAGTTCGCCACATTCAGGACCGTCGTCGGCCCGACGCCATGAAATAAGCTCACCGTACTTCTCTTCACGCCGGTTTTCCCCGGCGCGTTTTGACGATAACGGGACTGATGAATCGAATTTCGGCAAGCCGTCGGCAGCCGCTGCGAAAAAGCGAAACGGCTATCGACGAAACCCGCCCCGGGCGCTTTTACGAAGGCGTCCGGGGCGTTTTTGTCGATATTGTTTTTTTGCGGGCAAGGCCTTACATGATCTTTCTGTAAAGCTCTTTGAGCTCTTCCACGGACGTGTCGCGGGGGTTGCCGGGGCGGCAGGCGTCGGCGAAGGCGTCGGCGGCCAGCTGGTCCAGATCTTCCTCGCGGACCTTCTCGTTCTTTGCGGGGATGCCCACGTCGGCGGCCAGCTGCTTGACGGCGTCCACGGCGGCCTTGCGGTACTCGTCCTGCGTCATATCGTCGACGCCCTTCACGCCCATCACACGGGCGATCTCACGGTATTTCTCGCCGGTATAGTCCTGGTTGTACTCCATCACGATGGGCAGCATCATGGCGCAGGCCACGCCGTGGGGCGTGTCGTAGTGCGCGCCCAGCGTATGGGCGATGGAGTGGGCGATGCCCAGCCCCACGTTGGAGAAGCCCATGCCGGCCACGTACTGCGCCAGCGCCATGCCCTCGCGGTCCTCCGGCCTGTTCTCCACCGCGCCGCGCAGGTGCTTGGCGATCAGGCGGATGGCCTCCAGATGGAACATATCGGTCATCTCCCACGCGCCCTTGGTGGTGTAGCCCTCAATGGCGTGGGTCAGCGCGTCCATGCCGGTGGAGGCGGTCAGGCCCTTGGGCATGGAGGACATCATATCGGGATCGACCACGGCCCATTCCGGGATGTCGTTGGCGTCCACGCAGACGAACTTCCGCTCTTTTTCCACGTCGGTGATGACGTAGTTGATGGTGACCTCCGCGGCGGTGCCGGCGGTGGTGGGCACGGCGATGGTGGGCACCGCGTGCTTTTTCGTGGGGGACAGGCCCTCCAGCGAGCGCACGTCGGCGAACTCGGGATTGTTGATGATGATGCCGATGGCCTTGGCGGTATCCATGGAGGAGCCGCCGCCGATGGTGATGATGGAATCCGCGCCGCAGGCCTTGTAGGCGTCCACGCCGTCCTTGACGTTTTCAATGGTGGGGTTGGGCTTGATGCCGGAATAGACGGTATAAGGAATGGCAGCCGCGTCCAGCAGGTCGGTGACCTTGGCGGTGACGCCGAACTTCACAATGTCGGGGTCCGAGCAGACGAACACGTGGGCGAAGCCCTGCTCTTTGGCGATGGCGACGATCTCGTTGATCGCGCCCTTGCCGTGGAAGGAAATGGGATTGAGGATGATCCTGTTGGCCATAATATTCTCTCCTGTCTTTTTTTTGTTGTTTTCATTCTAACCGACCGGGTTAAAACGAAACGAAGCCGACGATCCGTTTTATCGCCTGATTTTATTATAAATTATTCCTGCGCCCTTGTCAACGAACGAAATATGCGATATAATGAAAAAAAACGGCTCGGAGGAAGACTTATGGCAAAGATCATCGGCAGCTCCATCCCCCATCTCCCCTGGCAGGAAAAACCCGCCGGATACCGCTATCCGGTCTGGCGTTACGACGCCAACCCCGTCATCACGCGGGATAATCTCTATTTTGCCAACAGCATTTTCAATTCCGCCGTGGTGCCCTTCGGCGACGGTTTCGTGGGCGTGTTCCGGGTAGACACCATGACCCGCGACCACACGCTGGTGACGGGCAGAAGCCGCGACGCGATCCACTGGGAGCTGGATGAGAAGGTCATCTTCCGGGGCTACGATCCCCGCCTGTGCGAGATCGAAGGGAAATACTACCTGTCCTGGGTCAACCTGACGCCCCACGGCACCTCCATCGGCGTCGCGTACACCGAGGACTTTGCAACGTGGACGCAGCTGGAGGACGCATGCTACCCCGTGGCACGCAACGGCGTGCTGTTCCCCCGGAAGATCAACGGCGAATATGCGCTGCTGATCCGCCCCTGCGACCGGGGCCATACGCCCTACGGCGATATCTTTATCCAGCACAGCCCCGATCTCACCTACTGGGGCAAGTACCGCTTTGTGATGAAGCCGGAAAAGAACTGGGAAATGACGAAAGTCGGCGCGGGCCCTACGCCCATTGAGACGGACGAGGGCTGGCTGCTGTTCTACCACGGCGTGCTGACGAGCTGCAACGGCTTCACCTACGCCATGGGCGCGGCGATCCTGGACCGCGACGAGCCATGGAAGGTGCTGCACCGGGCGGACTGCTTCCTGCTGGCCCCCCACGAGCCGTACGAGCTGGTGGGCGACGTGCCGAACGTGGTGTTCCCCTGCGCGGCGCTGGCGGACGCGGATACCGGGCGCATCGCCATCTACTACGGCGGCGCGGACACCGTGGTGGCGCTGGCCTTCACCACCGTGGACGAGACGATCCGCTTTATCAAGGAGCATGATCTGATCAAGTGAGAAAGTCGTAAGTCGTGAGTCGTAAGTCGTAAGAAAAAATTGTTTTTTCCGTTGAAATCCGTTCCGCGATACGCGAACGGAAAAGAAAGGAGACCCCTATGAGCAGAACCGATTTCGGGGCCAAGCCCCTCAGCCTGCCCCAGCCTGTCTGGATCATCGCCACCTACGACGAAAACGGTGTGCCGGACGCCATGAACGCCGCGTGGGGCGGGATCAGCGAGGAAAAGGAGATCACGGTCTGCCTTTCCCCGAGTCATAAGACCTGCAAAAATTTTGCCGCCACCGGCGCATTCACCGTGTCCATGGCGGACGAGGCGCATCTGGCGGGTTGCGACTACGTGGGCATCGCCAGCGGCAACAAGACCCCGGATAAGTTCGCCCGGGCGGGCTTTACCGCCACAAAAAGCGAACGCGTCAACGCGCCGGTCATCAACGAGCTGGCGATCTGCATGGAGTGCAGGGTCAAGAGCTACGACGAAAAGACCTGCCTGCTTAAGGGCGAGATCGTCAACGTCAGCGTGGACGATGCCGCGATCACGGACGGCAAGGTGGATATCGCCAAAATCGCGCCCGTGTGCTTCGACCCCTTCAACAGCGCCTACTGCGTGATCCGGGAAACCGTGGGCAAGGCCTGGGGCGCGGGGAAAGCGCTGATGTGATCCGGTTGTAAAAGAGGGATTTGTCGGTGTAAAGTTAGGCGCGCCTGCGGCGCTGAGTTAAGCGGCTACACCTGAGTTGAGCGTGCCTTGCGGCACTGAGTTGAGCGGCGCTGACGCGCCTGAGAAAGCTTGATTCGTCTGGCTTTTCAACTATCAACTCAGCGAAGCGCCCAACTCAGGCACGAAGTGCCGCTCAACTCAGCGGAACGCTCAACTCAGGCGTGAAACGCCGCTCAACTCGTCGAGCTCTGCTTGCCCCCCCTCCAACGATATTCCGAAAGCGGTGATCCGTATGAAAAAACGATTCGTTCTTTGTGCGATTTTCATCACCCTTTGCATTTTCTGTGCCTGCGGGAAGACGTCGGAGCCGGTCCCGACGGAACCGTCCGTCGCGCCTACCGCGACGGACGCGGACGCGGCAAAACCCGCGGCCCCCACGGAATTCCGCCTGAAATCGCTGCCGGACATCGGAAAATACCGACAGAAAAAAGCGGAACGCTTCTACGACGCGCCGCTGCGGGAGTTTCGCGCTTCCGACGATTACGGATTGCTGCTTCCCTACTCTCTCGGCAGCAATCCGGCGGAATACGGCGCCATCGGCCGATACGGTTTTATGACGGCGGACGGCAAAATCGTTACCGCCCCGATCTATGAGAGCATCTACGGGACGGAGCTGGGCGGCAAAACCGTCTATTTCGCCGTATGCAAGGTCCTCGATGAAAGCCCCGTAAAGATCCCGAGCTGGGAGGAGGACGAAACGGCGGCCTCCGAGGCGTATAACGACGCCATGGATCATTACTACCGTAACTCCCGTTATGAGCTGATTTCCGCCGACGGCAGCCGCTGTTTGGCGCTGCAGACGGAACCGCGCTGGTTCACAGACGAAGCGACCGGTCTCACCCTGATCTGGACCTCTCAATATGAAAAGGGAGAGGATCCCGAAACCTACCGCTGCGTCAGCTTACGGCTTTACGATACCGATCTCAACCTTGCGGCGGAGCTGGGACCGCAGCTGCGGACGTTCCAGAATGCGGAGGTATGCGCCATCGAAAAGGACCGGGTCGTGATCCGCTCAACACGCTATGAAGGCCCGGAATACACGGCGGATACGGACCTGCTGTATTTCCGGGATGGGCAATTGGAGCACACGCTGGCGCTGGGCGGGGACTTCCCTTACCGCATCGCGGGCGGCCTGATCCTGTGCGAAAAACGGCTCTGCGACGAATACGGCAACACCGTCTACCCGCTGGGGGACAGCCACGCCGACGCGGCGTACGATCCCCGGAGCGGCTGTTGGTACGTCTACCATACCCTGCAAGGAAAGCTCGTGAAGATCGACAGCGGCGGCAGCGTACTGGCAGAGGCCCGGACCGACCCCTCCACCGCCTATTATCTCGTCACGCTGTACGATTCCGGCGGCAAAACGTACGTGGTGATCCCTCACAGCCGGGATTATGAAAACACGGACGGCTACGTCGTTTACGACGCCGACCTGCGGGAGATCTGTACGATCGGCGGCAATGGCGCGGAAACAACAAGCTTCTGCGGCGAATACGGCGACGGCCCCGGCGTATTCCTCGTCGCCTCGGACGGGAAGACGGAGATCCGGGATATCACGGGCGATCTTCTGGCCGAAGTCCCCTTCGTCTGCGAGGGCTACAATCTCAACTACGGCGACGGCGACAAGCAACTGATTTACCTTTACCGTGAACACACGCGCTGCGCCGTCTACTCCGCGGCGGACCGCTCCGTCGTATCCATCCCGTTTCACGGCGAGACGATCAGCTATCCCAACTTCTTCAGCCCGAAGCTGCTGGCGCTCACAGAAACCGTCAACAGCAGCGGAGCAGACGAAGAACCCGATTGGCGTTTCGTGATATGGGACATGACCACGGGAGAACGCCTGCTGGAAAACCTGTCTTCCTTCAACGCGGTCACCGTCAACGGAACGACCTGTTTCAACTACCTGAAAAACGACGTCGCGTACGTCTGTGACGAAAATCTGAACGTGATCGCCTCGATCTACGACGATTTATTTGTCTGAAAAAAACGGGAGAACCTGTCTATGAAAAAACTGATTGCCCTGCTGGCAGCGCTGGCGCTGCTGCTGACCTGCGGCTGCGGCGCGCAGCCCTCAACAGAACCGACGGCCCCTGCGCCGACGGCGACCGACGCGGCCGCCGAAACGCCTGCCCCGCGGCAGACGGATTTTCAATTCACGCTTAACAACTACCCCCGCATGGGCGGGTCGCTGGCCAATCTCCCCCTGGGCGAGGCGATCACCGCCAGCGTGCTGGGCGTCACCCGGGACGAGGCCGACGACCTGATCACCTTCGCCGGGTCCACCACCGACAACTACAAGGCCATCGTGGACGGCGGCTTCGACATCCTGCTGGCCTACGAGCCCAGCGAAGAGGCGAAGGAATATATCAAAGAAAAGAACGTGGAGCTGGAGATGACCCCCATCGGTGTGGACGCGCTGGTGTTCATCTGCTCGCTGGAAAACGAGGTGAAATCCCTGACCATCGACCAGATCAAGGATATCTACCGGGGCAAGATCACAAATTGGAGCGAGGTGGGCGGCGACGACGATGAGATCCTCGCCTACCAGCGCAATAAGGACAGCGGCTCCCAGACCCTGTTCGACAAGCTGATCAACCTGGGCGACGAGCTGATGACCCCGCCCTCCGACATGATCGTGGGCTCCATGATCGGCCTGCTGGAGGCCGTGGCGGACTACGACAACAGCGAGGACGCCCTCGGCTACACGGTCTACTACTACCTGACCAACATGGAGACCGACAAGCTGAAAACCAGCAAGATCCTCGATGTGAACGGCGTGACGCCCTCCAACGAGACCATCGGCAGCGGAGACTACCCGCTGACCAACGATTTCTACGTAGTGATCCGCAAGGACGCAGAGGAGAACTCCCCCGAACGCATCCTCTATAACTGGATCTGCTCCGACCAGGGGCACGAGCTGGTGGTGCGGGAAAATTACCCAACCCGAAAGTAACCCCGTAGCGCGGCACCTCAGTGCCGCTATAGGCAAAACAACTTTTTTATACTCCGTCCGGTGATATATCGCCCATTGTGTAAAAGAACGCAATCGGTAATTCCGAAATCCATCTCAATCGTTACAATCGTCAGGAGCGGCACTGAGGTGCCGCGCTACCCACGTCCGACTTCCCACTCAAATCATCAGCATGAAAGGACGCGCCACCGGCGCAAGGTAAACCGCCATGAAACAGACCGCACCCGCCGCCAAACCGAAGCACCCCAACGCCATCGGCATCAAGGAGGCCTTCGGCTACCTGTTCGGCGACATGGGCAACCTGCTCAACCTGACCTTTATCTCCACCTACCTGAAAGTGTTCTACACGGACTGCCTGCTGCCCGGCCACGGGGCCAGCGCGACGCGGATCAGCAATGATCTGACGATCCTGTTCCTCGTGATCCGCCTGTGGGACGCCATCAACGACCCGCTGTGGGGCCTGCTGGTGGACCGCCGCCGGCCCTCCAAAAACGGCAAGTTCCGGCCCTATCTGCGCTCGGTCTCCTTCCCGCTGGCCGCCAGCGTGGTGCTGTGCTTCCTGAATATCCAGAACTACGTCAGCTCTTACGCGGCGCTGCTGGCCTTCGCCTACGTCACCTACGTGATCTACGGCATGATGTACACCGGCATGAACATCCCCTACGGGTCGCTGGCCTCCGCCATCACGGACGATCCCGACGGGCGCACGCTGTTGTCCACCTTCCGTTCCATCGGCGCGGGCGTGGGCGGCGCGGCGGTGACGCTGGTGGCGCAGAAGCTCATCTATGACGACGGCGTGGCGCTGAACCCGAAAAAGACCTTCATCGCCGCCGTGCTGCTGGCCGCCTTCGCGCTGGCTTCGTACCTCGCGTGCTTCCACACCACCAAAGAACGGGTGCAGTACTCCCATGAGAAGAAAAAGCTGGACCTGAAGCTGACCTACGGCACGCTGTTCCGCAGCCGCCCGTTCCTCACCGTCACCTTCGCGGGCATGATGATCAGCGGCCTACTGCAGTTCACCTCCTTCAACCAGTACCTCACCAAAAACTACTTCGGCAACTCCGACCTGTCCATCCTCATCACCATTTCGACTTATCTGCCCATGGTGGCGCTGATCCTCTTCATGCCCAAGCTTGCCAAGAAGTTCGGCAAGAAGGAGCTGACCACTGTCGGTCTGGCGCTTTCCACGGTTTCTGCGCTGGTGATGATGCTGATCGGGCCCAACGAGCAGTTCCGCACCCACACCACGCCGTTCATCCTGTGCAACTTCGGCATCGGTACCGGGTATTCGTTTCTGTCCATCCTCACGTGGGCGATCGTAACCGACGTGATCGACTATCAGGAGAGCAAGACCGGCGTGAAGAACGAAAGCGGCATCTACGCGGTGTACACCTTCGCCCGGAAGGTGGGCCAGACGCTGGCGGATTCCGGCGGCCTCAAGCTGCTGTACGGCTACGCGGGCTACGACCCGGAGAACACCGTGGTTGGCTATATCCCGGGCGTGGGCGACAAGATCTTCAAGATGGTCTCCCGCGTGACGTTCATCGCGTACGGCATCACCTTCGTCATGTTCCTGTTCTACCCGCTGAACAAAAAGAGGCTGGAGGACCTGCAAACGCAGCTGACCGAACAGCGCGCCTTGCGCATGGCGCAGGAGTCATCAGTCGCAAGTCGTGAGTCGTAAGTCGTAATACACCCTCCGGGCAGACCGATCTCAAAACTCAAAACGCAATACTCAAAACCAATTCCGAAAGGACCACCGCCATGACCCGCAAAATTTACAACTACTGCGCCGTGATCGGCGTGGACGGTATGGGCAACTATAACCGTCAGGCAAACACCCCCAACATGGACCGCATCTTTGCCGACGGCGCGACCTCCTATTTCACGCTGTCCATGGACCCCACCATCAGCGCGGAAAACTGGGGCGCGATGCTGCTGGGCGCCACGCCCGTGGTGCACGGCCTCACCAACGGCTGGATCAGCCAGAACGAATACACCAACAAGGCGCTGCCATCGGTGTTCACGCGGCTGCGCCGCGCGTACCCGGACGCCTATCTCACCTCGGTCGTCAACTGGAACCCCATCAACCACGGCATCGTGGAACATGACGTGGGCGTGGACCTGGCCACCGCCGACAACGACGAGCTGCTGCAGCCCATGATTCTGGAAAGGGTCGCTAAAAAGCCGAAGTTCCTGTTCGTCCAGTTTGACGACGTGGACGGCGCGGGGCACGGCGGCGGCTACGGCAGCGAACGCCACCTGCAGCAGATCGAGACCTCCGACCACTATATCGGCGAGATCTGGGACGCCTACGAAAAAGCAGGCATCGCGGACGACACCCTGTTCATCGTGCTGGCGGACCACGGCGGCATCCGCAACGGCCACGGCGGTTACACGGAGGAGGAGCGCTTCGTCTTCCTCGGCATCGCGGGAGGAAGCGTCATGCACGCGGGAATCCCCCATTCCGCCACCGTGGATATCGCCGCGCTGGTGCTGTACGGTCTCGGTCTCGACGTGCCGGAATACGACGCCAAGGGCTTTACCTCGCAGATCCCGGAAAATATCTTCCCGGACTATGACCGTCCCTACCGGTTCGTCACCCCCATCCCGCGGGACACCATCCGCCGCGAGACGCCCGCCCCCGACGGCGAAAACGGGCTGTTCCGTTTCTTTCCGAAGGACGATCTCGCGCTGGCCATGTGCTTTGACAACGACCTGACCGACGCAACGGGAAAATGCAGCTTCAAGGAATACAACACCGTCAAATTCTACTCCAACGGCGTCAACGGCGCCTGCGCGGAGATGGGGCTCACGGGCTTCGTCTCCACGGAGGATATGAAAGACGTCGGCAAGGGCAGCTTTACTGTGGCGGTGTGGCTGAACGTGGACCGCTCCATCCATGAGGACTGCGTGGTCTGCGGCAACCGGGACTGGTGGTGGGGCAGCCGCAACGCCAACGGCTTCACCTTTGTGCAGAAGAACAACGACACCGTGCTGTCTCTCGGCTGCCCCACGGACCACGACGACTTCATCACGCCGCTGCCGGAGGACGTGGAAAGCGGCTGGGTCCATATCATCGCCGCCGTGGACAAGGAGAAAAACGAGCTGCGGGTGTACACGGATTTCGCCTTTACCCGGTCCATGCCGGTCAACCCCGTTCTGCTGGCGGACAACTCCGCGCCGACCTTTTTCGTTGGCAACGACGCGGGCATGGAGAGCAACACCAAGGAGTTCCCAAACATCTTCCGGCTGGACGACCTGTTCATTTTCAATCAGGCGTTCACAGACGAAGACGCGGAGCGGCTCAAAGCATATTACGGGCTGTGAATGCGTTTTTGTCGCGCTGTCGGAGCGACAAATCCAGTTGTTAGCTTTTAGTCGTCAGTCGTTAGAAGCCCTCCGGGCGATCCCATGAAATGCAGGGGATAGAACAACTTTTCTAATGACTGCGGCGCAAAGCGCCGCTTCTGACGACTGACGACTGTTCAACGGGCAAATGTCCACTGAACTCCATTTGACATTTCCCGACAGATGTGTTATACTGCCACCGTGGGCATTATGCCGCGCATTATAGTTTTTGAAAGGATGAGAAAATTATGGGAAAATTCGTAGTCAAACAGACCAACACCGGAATTAAATTCGACCTCAAGGCCAGCAACGGCGAGATCATCGCCACCTCCGAAGTGTATACAACCGAGGCCGCCTGTCTCAACGGCGTCGAAAGCGTCCGCACCAACTGCGCGGCCGAGATCGAGGACCAGACCGTAGAGGGCTTCGAGACCGTCAAGCATCCCAAATATGAGATGTATCTCGACAAGGCCGGCGAATACCGCTTCCGCCTGAAGGCCCGCAACGGCGAGATCATCGCCACCTCCGAGGGCTACAAGGCCAAGGCCAGCTGCCTGAACGGCATCGACAGCATCAAGCGCAACGCCCCCGACGCCCCCGTGGAAAAGGCCGAATAATCCGCCGCATCACATCGAAAAACCGTCAAAAACCGTTCCGCCCCGTTTTGCGGAACGGTTTTTCGGTATATTCGCAACGGGATGGCACGTTCCGGTTGACAGACAGGCCGCAATTTGGTATGATGGAAAAAAAGCATGGAGTGTCGTTATGCCGTTCGTATTGGAACCCTATACCGCGCCTGATTTTACCGAATTCCGCTTCACCGCCGCGCCGGACGCCCGCATCATACCCGCCCCCGGCGACGGGATCGCCCCGGAGGGCTATCACGCCATGAGCATTTTTCCGGAGTATTTCAAGCTCGGCGGAAAATGGGTGCTGGCGGAAGAAAGCCGCATGGACTGCGTGCCCGTGGTAATGGACGGGCGCATATCCGTGGTGGAATTCCGCAACCTGAAAAAAGGCGACCTTGTAGTGTGCGGCAGGACGGAACACGGCGAGGAAGGCGTCTACCTCCACGCAGACGGCTTCGGCACGACGGAAAGCTGCGGCGAGACCTTCGCCTTCCGGCAGGGCCACTCCCGCGAAAGCTCTTTCTCCCGCGATTACGACGAGCTGTACGATCTGCTGCGCCATGAGCACGACCACGGCAATATCCTGTGGGTGGCGGGCCCGGCCGTCAGCTTTGACCACGACGCGCGCAACGCGTTTGCCGAGCTGATCGCGGGCGGCTACGTCCACGGGCTGCTGGCGGGCAACGCGCTGGCGACACACGATCTGGAGGGCGCCTATCTCGGAACGGCGCTGGGGCAGGATATCTACACCCAAAAGCACCACTTCAACGGCCATTACAACCATCTGGACACCATCAATCGGGTGCGTTCCTACGGCTCCGTGGCGAAGTTCATCGAAGCGGAGCATCTCGACAACGGCATCATTTACAGCTGCGAAAAGTACGGCGTGCCCTACGTGCTGGCGGGTTCCATCCGGGACGACGGTCCTCTGCCGCCGGTATACGCGGACGTGTATCAGGCACAGAACGCCATGCGCGACTGCGTCCGTAAAGCCACCACGGTCATCTGTCTGGCCACCATGCTGCACACCATCGCCGTGGGCAACATGACACCCACCTTCCGGGTGTTGCCGGACGGCACGATCCGCAAGGTGTATTTCTACTGCGTGGACATCTCGGAATTTATGGTGAACAAGCTCACAGACCGGGGCAGTCTTTCCTCCCGCGGGATCGTCACCAACGTGCAGGACTTTATCGTCAACATTGCGAAGGGACTGCGGAACAGCTGACTTGCAGCCGAGATATTATAACTGGACGCAAAGCGCCCGTACCGCAAACGACCGCCCGGCCTGATGGCCGGGCGGTCTCGTTGTATCGTATTAAGCTGTTCAGCCGGCAAGCTGGTAGATGCGGACGTAGTCGATCGTATAGTCGCCGGACTGGTCTCTGGTCCTGGTCATGTTCTCCTCTGCGCAGCTGGGCGAGCACATGGAGATGCGCACCTCCTCCGGCACCTGACTGGGACCGCTGCCATAGTTGACGCGGAAGCACTCCACACCGTTGATATACCAGATATAATAATCGTCCGTCCACAGCACGCCGTAGGTGTTGAATTCGTTGACGGGATCGTTGGAATACCACTGGCCGAAGTTGATGCCGTCGATGTCGTCGTCATCGTCCACTCCGTTGCACCAGATGGCGGGCGTGATGCCCACGGGATGATCCATATTCTGTACGGTATTGGCAAAGCTCTCGTAGACGTCGATCTCACAGCCGCCGACGCCGCCCTTGGAAACCTCCGCGTCGTACTCGCCTGCCACCGTGATCCAGAAGGCGCTCCAGAAGTCCTTGCGGGAGGTGTTGTTGAACACCTTGCAGCGGATCTCAAAGTACCCCTTGCAGTAAAGATCCTTCAGCGAAAGATCGCCCTGGTACCAGCCGGGGCCGTTGGGGCCGTCTTCCCTGTATTCGGTGGTGATGATCAGGTTGCCGTCTTTCACGCGCAGCTGATCGGGGTGATCCCACCCCTTCGAGGAGGCGGAGGAGGATACGTTCCACACGTCCGTGTCCACCGCGTCGCCGTTGAATTCGTCCTCAAACACCAACTCGTAACCGGTCAGGTCCAGCTCCGGGCCGCGGGGCGTGCGGGGCGTATCCCAGAACGCGGCGGAAAACAGCTCCACCACCGCAAGGAACGCCGCGCCGATCTTCGTGAAAGGGATCTTCGCGGACATGATCTCCTTCAGCGTGTCCACCGCCGCCGTAAACGCGGCGCGCTGCCGGTATGCAAAATGGAAATACTCAAAAAACTGTTCCAACATGGCAATCTCCTTTTTATTTCCTGTTGTAAAGCGCAGGCGTCAGTCCGCCAACTGGTAAATGCGGACGTAGTCGACGATATAATCACCGGATTGATCCTTCGTCCGGGTCATTTTTTCCGGGGCGCAGTTGGGGATGCAAAGGGTGACGCGGACCTGTTCCGGCACCTGGCTGATCCCTTTGCCGTAGTCGGTGCGCATCGCTTCCACGCCATTGATGTACCAGATGTAATACTCGTCTGTCCAAAGCACGCCGTAGGTGTTGTACTCGTTGACGGGGTCGTTGGAGTACCACTGGCCGAAATTGACGCCGTCGATGGTATCCGGATCGTCGTCAATGCCGTTGCACCAGATCGCGGGCGTGATACCCACCGGGTAATCTAGATTCCGGCTGTTGTCGGAAAACGCCTCGTAAATATCGATCTCGCAGCCGCCGGGGCCCCCTTTGGAAACGTCTGCTTTCAGCTCTTCTCCGTTCAGCGTGATCCAAAAGGCGCTCCAAAGATCGCGGCGGGAGGTGTTGCTGAATACCTTGCAGCGGATCTCGAAATATCCCTTGCAGTAAAGCTGATTCAGCCCGATGTCGGGGGCGTACCAGCCCTCGCCGCGCACGCCCTCGGTCTTGTACTCGCCCTTCATCACCATTGCGCCGTCGCGGAAGCTGATCTGATCCTCGCTGCCGATCGCAAAGTAACTCCACGCGTCCGTGTCCACCGCGTCGCCGTTGAATTCGTCCTCAAACACCAGCTCGTAGCCGGTCAGGTCCAGCTCCGGACCGCGGGGCGTGCGGGGCGTATCCCAGAACGCGGCGGAAAACAGCTCCACCACGGCAAGGAAGGCCGCGCCGATCTTCGTGAAAGGGATCTTCGCGGACATGATCTCCTTCAGCGTGTCCACCGCCGCCGTAAACGCGGCGCGCTGCCGGAAGGCAAAGTGGAGATATTCAAATAGCTGTTCAAACAACGTTTTTTCCCTCCTTTTCTTCTTCCTACTTATTCATTTTACTATTTCAAACAAAAAAAGTCAACACCGTATACTTTTCGCCACGCCGCTTACGCCCGGGCGGAGAAGATCTCTTCGATCAGTTTCTCTCCCGCCGCGTTCAGCGCGTCGAAATCCATGGCGGCGATATAGTACCGCTCCAGCTCGTCGTGGAGCTTTTTGGCGTTGGCCAGCTTCCCCACCGCCTCGTCCAGCATTTCCTGCGCGGCGCGGCGATCAAAGGCGACGCGGTTCTTGTGGCGTTTCAGTACGTCGGCGTCAAAAAACCGCGCGCACTCCACCGCCACGTCCGGCGCGCCCGTATACGTATGGAAGATGTTGGAGGTGAAATAGCCCGCCGACAGCGACGGGACCATCAGGTGCTCTATACGCTGTGGGTCCGTGGGGCACGGGCACACGATACAGTCGTGACCGCTTTCCAGCGCCGCGTCCTTCAGGATGTGCAGCACCAGCGAGGCGGCCACACCGTATTCGTCCTCCAGCACCGTATGCTTTTCACACAGGGCGTTGAAGGATTCGCCGAAGATCACGCCCCCCTCCGGCGTCAGCGCGGAAAGGAACCTGCGCTGCTCGCGCCCCTCCCGGTCGGAGACCGCGCCGAAGCTGTTCTGCGCCAGCTTGCCCGCGAACTTTTTCAGCTTGTCAAGCCGCAGCGCGGCGCAGACGAACCGGTTGGCGTCGTCCGTCACGCTTTTGGCCGCCGCCAGAAAGCCGACGCACTTCTTGTGCTCGGCGGAGTTGAGGTCGGTCTTCGCGATGATCTCGGCGGCGTTCTCCCGCAGGATGCCGTCGTCCCGGTACGCGCCAAGGTCCACGATCCTTTCGCACACGCCGGGATAACGGGGCTCGATGGCGTGGGGCGGCGTGCCGTCCGCCACTGCCGTTTTCAGTCCCGGCAGGATGACCGCGTCCAGGCTGTGGGGATCGGAGGAACAGTAAACGCGCTCGCAATACAGCCCTCTGGCGTCAGCCTCCGCCGCGATCTTTTTCATCAGCGTGGATTTGCCGGTGCCGGGGCCGCCTTTGATCACGTACGCCCGCCAGCCGTCATGGGCGTCGTAAAGCCCGTCGAACAGGGAATAAAAGCCCAAAGGGGTATTGGCCCCCATAAAAAAAGAAACAGTAGTACCGCTGTACATAATTACCTCCGCAAATCGATGTAATGTGCGCAGGCCGCCCGAGGCGGATAGCGCGGATCATTCATTACATAGTATTCACCGGAGGGAAATCCGTTAGCGGATTCATCTTAAAAAAACGCACCGGCCGGGCATACAGCTCAGCCGGTGTTTGATCTTCATCGTGATCATCCGCCCAGATAGGCCTTTTTGATCTCCTCGCTCTGCATCAGCTCGCGGCCCGTGCCGGTGAGGATGACCTTGCCGTTTTCCAGCACGTACGCCCGGTCGGAGATGGCCAGCGACTTGTTGGCGTTCTGCTCCACCAAAAGGATGGTGGTGCCGCTTTCATGGAACGCCTTGATGATGTCGAAGATCTCGTCCACCAGAATGGGGGAAAGGCCCATGGAGGGCTCGTCCAGCATCAGCAGCTCCGGCTTGCTCATCATGGCGCGGCCCATCGCCAGCATCTGCTGCTCGCCGCCGGACAAAGTCCCGGCGATCTGTTTGCGCCGTTCCTGCAGCCGCGGGAAGTGATGGAACACGTTCTCCACGCGCTCGGCGTATTCCGAGCCGGGCCGGGTAAACGCGCCCATCTCGATATTCTCTTCCACCGTCATCTGCTGGAAAATGCGCCGTCCCTCCGGCACGTGGGCAATGCCCATGGAGACGATCTTGTGCGCCGGAACGCCGCCCAGGTCTTTTCCGTTGAAGGTGATGGAACCGGTCTTGGAGCGCAGCAGGCCGGAGATCGTCTGCAGCGTGGTGCTTTTGCCCGCGCCGTTGGCGCCGATCAGCGTCACGATCTCGCCGGCGTTCACCTCGAAGCTGATATCCCGGATGGCGTGGATGGAGCCGTAGTACACGTTAATGTTGTTGACTTCCAGCATTGCCATAGCTTAACCCTCCTTGCTGTTGCCGAGGTACGCCTTGATGACCTCGGGGTTGCTCTGGATCTGCTCCGCGGTGCCCTTGGCGATGATCCTGCCGAAGTTCAGCACGCAGATGCCCTCGCAGATGCCCATGACCAGCTTCATATCGTGCTCGATCAGCAGCACGGCGATCTGGAAGGTATCGCGGATCTTGACGATGTTTTCCATCAGCTCGCCGGTCTCATTGGGGTTCATGCCCGCCGCGGGCTCGTCCAGCAGCAGCAGCTTGGGGTTGGTGGCCAGCGCCCGCACGATCTCCAGACGCCGCTGTGCGCCGTAGGGCAGGCTGCCCGCCTTTGTGGCGGCCATATCCTGCATATCGAAGATGGACAGCAGGTCCATGGCGCGCTCGTGGAATTCCTTTTCCTTTTTCCAGAAGGACGGCAGGCGCAGCACCCCGGCAAAGGGAGTGTATTTCACCTGGTTGTGCAGGCCCACCCGCACATTGTCCTCCACGGAAAGGTCGGAGAACAGGCGGATATTCTGGAAGGTACGCGCCACGCCCATCTTGCTGACCTGCACCGTGGTCTTCTGGGTGATATCGTCGCCGTCCAGCATGATGGTGCCGTGGGTGGGGTTATAGACCTTCGTGAGCAGATTGAACACGGTGGTCTTGCCCGCGCCGTTGGGACCGATCAGGCCCGCGATCTCGGTCTTGCCGATGGTGAAGTTGAAGTCGTCCACGGCCTTCAGGCCGCCGAACTCGATGCCCAGATGCACGCATTCCAGCACCGGCGTTTTGCCGATATCACGCTCCGGGATAATGGAGTGGCTCGGCACGGGGACCATTTTGCCTTTTTCAAATTCCTTCATCGCTTCAGTCCCCCTTTCCTTTTCTGCGCACGGGAATGATCTTCGCGAACAGGTTCTTCACCTTGGGGTTGTTCGTCGCCAGCATCACAAGGATCAGCACGACGGCGTAGATCAGCATGCGGTAATCGGCGAACTGGCGCAGCGCCTCCGGCAGGATATACAGCACAGTGGCGGCAATGATGGAGCCCAGCAGATTGCCCAGGCCCCCCAGCACCACGAACACCAGCACAAGGATGGAGGTGTTGAAGTTGAACTTGGCCGCCGTGATGCCCGTGAAGTTGAGGCCGTACAGCGCCCCGGCCGCGCCCGCCAGCGTGGTGGAAATCACGAAGGCGATCATCTTGTACTTCATCACGTCCACGCCGACGGATTCCGCCGCGATGCGGTTGTCGCGGATGGCAAGCACAGCGCGGCCCGTGCGGGAGCGTACGAAGTTGATGATGATGAACAGCGTGATGAGGATCAGAATGAAGCCGCCGGTGAAGGTGGAGATGGACTTGGTGCCCACCGCGCCCTGCGCGCCCTTGATGATGGCGGTGCCGCCCTCCAGCAGGTTCAGGTCGGCGATGGACTTATCGCCCTTGAAATTAAAGATGATGTGGACGCCCTTTTCGTCGTGCCCGACGATCAGGCAGTTGATGATATCCATGATGATCTCGCCGAAGGCCAGCGTGACGATGGCGAGGTAGTCGCCCCGCAGCCGCAGCACCGGCAGACCGATCAGGAACCCACCCACGGCGGCGACGGCCGCGCCGCAGAGAATGGCGATCAGAAGCCGCAGCGGCTCGTTGGGGATCACGCCCATCAGGCTTTGGGAGACGACGACGCCGGTGAACGCGCCCAGGCTCATGAAGCCCGCGTGGCCGAGGCTCAATTCGCCCATGATGCCGACCGTCAGGTTCAGCGACAGCGCCATGACGATGTAACAGCACACCGGCACCAGCAGGCCCTGCATCTTTTTGTTGAGCATGCCGCCCTGGTTCATAAAGGTGACGATCAGGAACGCGGCGGTGACCAGCACGTATGAAAAATAATTCCTGCGGGAGGATTTATCGAGATTGCGTAATAATTTCATGGCCGTCCCTCCTTATACCTTCTCGGGAACGTACTTCCCGAGCAAGCCCGCGGGGCGCACCAGCAGCACCACGATCAGCACGGCGAACACGATGGTGTTGGCCAGCTGCGTGGAGATATACGCCTTGGCAAAGGACTCGATGATACCCAGCAGCAACCCGCCGAGGAACGCGCCGGGGATGGAGCCGATGCCGCCGAACACCGCCGCCGTAAAGGCCTTGATGCCGGGCATGGAACCGGTGGTGGGTACCAGCGTGGGATAGGAGGAACACAGCAGCACGCCCGCGACGGCGGCGAGAGCGGAGCCGATGGCGAAGGTGACGGAGATCGTCTTGTTGACGTTGATGCCCATCAGCTGCGCGGCGCCCTTATCCTCGGAGCAGGCGCGCATCGCCTTGCCCATCTTGGTCTTGGCGGTGAACAGCGTCAGCCCCACCATGATGACGATGCAGGCGAACACCGTGAGCATGGAGACGTAGGAGATGGACAGCCGGTTGTCAAACAGCTTCAGCGTGCCGGAGATCAGCGACGGATAACTCTTGACGTTGGCGCCCCAGATCAGCAGCGCAGAATTCTGCAAAAAGTACGACACGCCGATGGCGGTGATCAGCACGGCCAGCGACGGCGCGGCGCGCAGCGGCTTGTAGGCAAGGCCCTCGATCACCACGCCCAGCACCGTGCAGACGGCCATGGCGATGATGACGGACAGCCAGCCGGGCACGCCCAGACGGTTGACCACGGTATACGAGATGTAGCCGCCCACCATGATGACGTCGCCGTGGGCAAAGTTCAGCATCTTGGCGATGCCGTACACCATGGTGTAGCCCAGCGCGATGATGGCGTACACGCTGCCGAGGCTCAGCCCGCTGATGAGATAAGATAGAAATTCCATAGGTTCCCTCGTTTTTCACACGTAGCACGCTGCCTCAGCAGCGTCCGCAACGCGATTCCTTTTACGTAGCACGCTGCCTCAGCAGCGTCCGCAACGCGATTCCTTTTACGTAGCACGCTGCCTCAGCAGCGTTCGCAACGCGATTCCTTTTACGTAGCACGCTGCCTCAGCA
>JAFRRP010000027.1 GCA_017428085.1 Clostridia bacterium
GCGATCATGGCGATGAAGGGCACCTTCGCGCCGCAGGGGATGAACGTCGTCGTCATGATCGTCATACGGCGGTCGCGCTCATTTTCAATGGTACGGCTGGCCATGATGCCGGGCACGCCGCAGCCCACGCCGATGAGCATGGGAATGAAGGATTTACCGGACAGGCCGAACTTGCGGAAGATACGGTCCAGCACGAAGGCGATACGCGCCATGTAGCCGCAGGCCTCCAGGAACGCCAGCATCAGGAACAGCACCAGCATCTGGGGCACGAAGCCCAGCACCGCGCCCACACCCGCGACGATACCGTCAAGGATCAGGCCCTGCAGCCAGTCGGCGGCGTTGGCCTTCTCCAGCAGGCCGCCGACCAACGCCGGGACGCCGGGCACCCACACGCCGTATTCGGCGGGATCGGGCGCTTCAAAGCCGTTTTCGGTAAAGTATTCCTTCGCCTCCACAAAGGTCATACCGACCGTCTCTTCCTCGTCGGCGTCCTCGGGGATCGCGTCGTAGTAAGCGGTCAGGGTGCTGATCTCCAGCGTTTCCTCGTCCTCCACGTCGATCGTGGCGGTCTTTTCCGTGGGGGCAAAGGCGGCCAACTCCGCTTTGGCGGCTTCCTCGTCGAAGTCCTCCGCCTCCGGGTCGATCTCGATAAACGCCTGCGCCGCGTTCAGGGCGTCGGCATATTCGCCGTCCGCCTCCTCATACGCGCCGGAGCCGATGCCCAGCAGGTGGTAGCCGTCGCCGAACAGCCCGTCGTTGGCCCAGTCCGTCGCGGGTGCGCCCACGGCCACCATGGCGATCCAGTAGACGAGGAACATCACGGCGGCAAAAATGGGAAGGCCCAGCCAGCGGTTGGTGACCACCTTGTCGATCTTGTCGGAGGTCGTCAGGCTCCCCTTGTTTTTCTTTTTATAGCAGGATTTGATGAGTTCCGCGATATATACATAGCGCTCGTTGGTGATGATGCTCTCCGCGTCGTCGTCCAGCTCGGTCTCCGCCGCGGCGATATCCTTTTCGATGTGCGAAAGCGTTTCCGCGGGGATCTTTAACTGTTCAAGGACCTTGTCGTCCCGTTCGAACACCTTGATCGCGTACCAGCGCTGCTGTTCTTCGGGCATGTTGTGGACGACCGCTTCCTCAATGTGCGCCAGCGCGTGCTCCACCGGGCCGGAGAAGGTGTGCATCGGCACCGTCTTTCCGTTTTTCGCCGCCTCGATCGCCGTCTCCGCCGCTTCCGTCACGCCCGTGCCCTTCAGCGCGGAGATCTCCACCGCCTTACAGCCGAGCTGTTTTCCGAGCTGCGCCGCGTCGATCTTGTCGCCGTTCTTTTTCACCACGTCTATCATGTTGATGGCCAGCACCACGGGGATGCCCAGCTCCGTGAGCTGCGTGGTCAGATACAGGTTGCGTTCCAGATTGGTGCCGTCGATGATATTCAGGATCGCGTCGGGGCGTTCGCCGATCAGGTAGTTTCTGGCCACCACTTCCTCCAGCGTATAAGGGGAAAGCGAGTAGATGCCGGGCAGGTCGGTGATCGTCACGTCGTCGTGCTTTTTCAGCTTGCCTTCTTTCTTCTCCACGGTCACGCCCGGCCAGTTGCCGACGAACTGGTTGGAGCCGGTGAGCGCGTTGAACAGCGTGGTCTTGCCGCTGTTCGGGTTGCCTGCAAGTGCAATTCTGATACTCATTACATTATGTTCCTTTCTGCCCGCGTGGGCTTTGACAGATTAGCAATCGCTAACCTTTGGCTGAAAAAAAATCTTTTTTGCGGAATGTCTGGCGTCTAAAGAAATCCTCTCCGCTCTCCAAACTCCGATCTCCGCTCCGGATTCATTCCACCTCGATCATTTCCGCGTCCGCCTTGCGGATGGAAAGCTCGTAATTCCGCACCGTGACCTCCACGGGGTCGCCGAGCGGGGCCACCTTACGGATGTAAACGGGGGTGTGCCTGGTGATCCCCATGTCCATGATGCGGCGTTTCACCGCGCCTTCACCGTGCAGCTTCACGACGGTGACGGTTTCGCCGATGTTCGCGTCTCTGAGCGTTTTCACTGTCAGTTCCTCCTATTTCAATAAAAATTAAACCATGATTTTTCTGGCAAGCGCTTCGTCCACCGCCACGCGGCTTTCCTTGACCTTGACGATCAGGTTCCCCGCCAGCGTGCTCACGACGAGGACCTCGCCGCCCACGTTGAAGCCGAGCGTTTCCAGATGCTGCCTGACCTCCGGATTGCCGCCGATCTTTTTGATGATCTGGGGCTGACCGACGTCGGCCATGCTGAGAGGTATCATCCTGTTCCCTCCTGATTATCATATTAGCATTTGCTAACTCCAAGGCCGAAATAAATGGTTAGCAATCTCTAACCAATTGGCGAAAAAAAACAAAGTTAGCAACTCCTAACTACTCCTTATTATAGTTAGCATTCGCTAATATGTCAAGAGTTTTTTGACTTTTTTTCACTTGCTTTTCAATGGCGTTTATGGTATGCTTTTGCCAGCCGAAAGAAACGGGGAGACGTTTCTATGGCATTGCGTTGATCCGGAAGGATGGATCTGAAAACAATATCGAAAAAGCATCAAAATCGGGAGAATAAAAAATGAAACTTCGGATCGCCGACACACTTACGATTATTACGGAGAAAGCCCAAAGGACGTTTGCTTCGGACGACTGCCGGGCGGACGACGTACGCGCCCGCCAGACGCCCGGCAAAGACGGATTGAGGATCACGCTTTGCGCCGACGAAACGCCGGTAAAGTACCTTCGTCTGCGCTGGCGTTTTACGCCTGAAGAAAAACGGGCCGGTCCCCTGCGCGTTTTCGGCGACGAGTGGGAGCGCGGCTACGGCGCGATGGAATGGCGCGGGATCGTCGCCGAACGCAACATGCCATGGGTATGCGCCGTTTCCAACGGCAGCGACGCCGTAGCGGAAACCGCCGGCCGCTTTACCGAGTGTTTCGGCGTGGCGGTGCGCCCGGCGGGATTATGCATGTGGCGGTATGACGCCTGCGGCGTGACGCTGGCGATCGACGTGCGCAACGGCGGCAGCGGCGTTATCCTCGGCGGGCGCGAAGTTGAGGTGTGCGAGGCGCGCTTCGGCGAGTACCGCAACGTGACCGCCTTTGCCGCGCTGCGAGATTTTTACAAAACGCTGTGCGCCGACCCCATCTTCCCGAAAAAGCCGGTATACGGCTCCAACAACTGGTACTACGCCTACGGCAACAGCTCTCACGAACAGATCCTGTCCGACGCGTCCTTCCTTGCGGCCCGCTGCGCAGGACTTGAAAACCGCCCCTACATGGTGGTGGACGACGGCTGGCAGCCCAATCGCTGCGACGGGCCGTGGCACCGCGGTAACGGGCGCTTCCCCGATATGAAGGGCCTTGCGGACGCCATAAAAGAAAAAGACGTGATCCCGGGGATCTGGATCCGATACCTGAACGACGAGGCGCGCCAGACGCCGGACGTTACCGACGATATGCGGCTGGAGCGCGATCCCGCGTTCCTCGATCCCACCCATCCCGCCGTGCGGGAGCTGATTGCCCGCGATACCCGCCGTCTGACGGAGGAATGGGGCTACCGGCTGATCAAGCACGATTTTTCCACCTGCGACCTGTTCGGCCGTTGGGGCTTTGAGGCGCGCGGCTTCCTGACGGACGACGGTTGGCGCTTTTACGACCGCAGCCGCACGAGCGCCGAGATCGTGACCGATCTCTACCGCGCCATCCGCGAAAACGCGGGCGACGCCGTGGTGCTGGGATGCAACGTGATCGGTCACCTGACGGCGGGGCTGGCGGAGATGAACCGCACCGGCGACGACACCAGCGGCCGCGAGTGGGAGCGCACCCGCAAAATGGGCGTGAACACGCTGGCCTTCCGTATGCTGCACCACGGCGCGTTCTACGACGCGGACGCAGACTGCGTGGGCGTGACCGGGCTGATCCCGTGGGAGCGCAACCGCGAATGGCTGCGGGCGCTGGCCGTCAGCGGCACTCCCCTGTTCGTTTCCTGCGACCCCAAGGCCGCCGACGACGAGATCCGCGCCGATATCACGACCGCCTTCGCCCGCAGCGCGGCGCAGGACGACGAGCTGGTCCCGCTGGACTGGATGGACAACACCTGCCCGGAGCGTTGGCTGCTGAACGGCGAGGAGATCCGGTTCCGCTGGATCGAATGACCGGCGTATATATAACCCTTCACCGAAAGAAAAACGGCTTCATTCTTCCCGCAGGAAGAGCGAAACCGTTTTTTGTATCCGTGATACGGTCAGTACAGTTCGTTCAGGATGGAGCGCAGCAGCTGGACGCCGTTGCGGATGTCGTCCATCCGGGACGCGCCGCCCTCGCGCTCGATGGTCAAAAAGCCGTCGTAGCCAATCAGCTTCAGCGCTCCGATGTACTCCTTGAAGGGCACGCCGCCCTTTCCCAGCGGGTATTCCGTATAGCTGCCGTCCGCATTCATCTGGCCGTCCTTGGCGTGGGTATGGGCGATGTAGTCGCCCAGTACCCGTACGCTGTGTACGGGGTTTTCACCGGCGCACATGAACAGGTTGGCCGGGTCCAGATTGACCTTGGCGCTTTTGGTATCGGCCTTGTCCAGCACGCCCTTCAGGGAGACGGCGGGCTCCGGGCCGGTCTCCGTGGCGAACACCACGCCGATGGCGTCGCCGTACTTGCCCAGCCGTTCGATGGTGGCCACCATGTTGGCGTATTCCTCGCAGTTCTCGTCCTCCGGCACCTTGCCGATATGGGTGGTGATCACGTTGGTGCCCAGGTCCTTCGCCAGATCCATCATACGCATGGTGCGCAGGATCCCCTCCTCGTTATCGCCCTTCGTTTTGAAGTTCAGACCGAAATCCGCGCACAGCGCCGAAAAGACAAGGTCGTTGGACTGTACGAATTTCACAAGGTCTTCCCTGTCCTGCGCCGACAGGTTCTCCGGCGCCAGCTCGCCGCGGGTCACATAGGGCTGTAAGCCCTCCACGCCCATGTCGCGGGCCAGCAGCGCCGCCTCTTTGAAAGGCAGCTCGAAGGAATTGGGGATCACGCCTATTTTCATCATATCCGAATCGTTCCCTTTCGTTTTTTTTCTATCTTATCACGCTTTGCGGCAAAACGCAACCGGTTCCGAACTTTTTTCGCCGTTCAGACGACGGCGAAAGATCAGATTTTTATAAAACGATAAAAGAACGGCAAAACGACTGGACTTTTGGCGTCCGGTGATGTATAGTAAGAAAAAGAGATATCGTATTGTAACAATATCAGGAAGGATCAGACCATGTTTCAAAAACATCCCGCCAACCCGATCTACGGCGATCCGCAGACCGGCACGCTGTTTGACGTTTACGTGACAAAGCAGCCGGACGGTCGG
The DNA here is from genome assembly GCA_017428085.1 of Clostridia bacterium. GTDB lineage: Bacteria > Bacillota > Clostridia > Oscillospirales > Acutalibacteraceae > RUG806. The sequence continues at coordinate 5,369 of JAFRRP010000027.1, forward strand.
CTGCGCATGGACTATTCATGGCGTGCCGACAACACGCTGGCCGTCGCCTTTTCCCATGACGGCATACAGTGGACCGCGCCGCGGGCGGTGCTTTTTCCCAATCCCACCTCCGGCTGGGAAGAGCTTGTCAACCGCAACTGCACCCTGCGGGTCGGCGGCGTCTGGCGGATGTGGTATACCGGGCAGGCCCACGGGAACAGCTATATCGGCTATGCCGAAAGCGACGACGGCCTGACATTCCGACGCATGAGTGAGGAGCCGGTCCTTTCCCCGGAATACCCGTTTGAGGGCGCTTCCGTCATGAATCCCAGCGTACTGTATGAAAACGGCCTGTACCGGATGTGGTACAGCGCGGGCGAAACGTACGAGCCGAACGTGCTGTGCTACGCCGAAAGCGAAGACGGCCGAAACTGGCGAAAATCCGGGGAAAACCCGATCTTGGAAAAGGATCCCCGCAACGAATACGAGCAGAACCGCATCGGCGGCTGCCAGATCATCCCCCATCCGAAGCTGGGATATCTGCTGTTCTATATCGGTTACCGGGATATCGATACCGCCTGCATCTGCGCCGCGTATTCCGCAGACGGCGTGACGGACTTTCACCGCTGCAAGCTCAACCCGCTGGTGTTCCCCACGCCGGGCGAATGGGACGCGGATTCCTGCTATAAGCCCTCCGCCCTGTACGATCCCGCGACGGACCGGTGGCGCGTCTGGTACAACGGGCGCTGCGGCAACGCGGAATATATCGGCCTTGCGGAAAAGCAGGGTGATTTCACAAATGAAGATTTTGAATAAAGACATTATCAGGAGGACCCGGTTATGCAACTGATTCGATCGACCGTTACGATCGGCCTTGAAAAGCCCGTCAAGCTGCTTCACGTCACGGATACCCATATTGCGCTGGCGGACGAGCGCGACGACGAGCGCAAACACGCGTTGGCAAAGCGAATGGGGGACCCGGACAAAGGGAAATACCTGAAAGAGCACATCGCCTACGCGGAGGAGCACTGCGACCTGCTGGTGCACACGGGCGACCTGATGGATTTCGTCTCCCACGCCAACGTGGACTTCGCCCGCGAGGTCGTAAAAAACGAAAAGTTCTTCTTCATTGCCGGGAACCACGACTACTCGCAATACGTGGGCGAGGCGTGGGAGGACAACGCCTACCGCATGAACAGCTATATGCAGATGGGTTACGGTCTGGGCGTGCCGATGTTTTTCAACAGCCGGATCGTGGGCGGCGTAAATATCGTCGGCGTCGACAACAGCTACTACCAGTTTGAAGACTGGCACCTGTGGCGGCTGCAGCGGGAAGTGTCAAGGGGGCTGCCTGTCATTCTGGCGTTCCACGATCCGCTGTTCGAGCAATCGCTGTACGATTACCATATGTCCGTTTCCGGCCCCGACTGCACCTATCTGGTGGGCTGCGACGAAGAGCACCTGCTGCCGTATAACGAGTTTCGGGCGGTACAGCAGCGCCCCGACGCGCCGACGCTGCGCTTCATTGATTACGTGAAGCACGAGCCCGCGATCCGGTTGATTCTGACCGGACACCTGCATTTCAGCTTTGAAAGCAATCTCACGGAAAATCTGCCGCAGTTCGTCACCGGCGGCGGATATGAGGGCGTCGCCCGGGAAGTGACGCTGCTCTGATCCGGCAAAAATAAAAAAACCGTTTCAACGACGCCCCGCAGATGCTTTGCAGGGCGGGAGAATAACATCATATAACCGAAAGGAGCATACGACTGTGAGCAACCGAATAAAAAAACTGCTTGCCGTTCTGCTGCTGGTGGCCTTCGGCGTCGTATTTATCGTATTCGGCGCAACCAGCTTGAAAGAGATGCGCGAATTCAAACCGATCCCCGCGGTGGTATCGCACATCGAGCGCGAATGGACGCCCAACGGCGACGGGACCGACACGGAGGAGATCAAGATCTTTGTGACCTACACTGTGGACGGGAAAGAGTACACCGAAGAGCTGCAAAACACCAAAACGAATTACAGCCAGGGCGACAATATCACCGTGTTGTACAACCCGGAGGATCCCGCGCAGGTTTCCGGCGCTACCAAGGGCATCGCGACGCTCCAGTTTGTCGCCGGCGCCGCGCTGGTACTGGCGGGCCTCGGCACACTGGCGTCCCTTATCATTAAAGGCAGATGAAAGAGAGGGATAACGATGAAGAAAAAACGGGCCTTATGTTTACTGCTGACGTTCTTACTGCTGTTTACGGCAACGGTCCCGGCGCTGGCCGCCGGCGCCGGGCAGGCGAAATGCCTTTCCGTAAACGCCGGGGACGACGGCAATAGGTTCACCGCGTTTTTCAAAACGATATACGATAAGCTCGCTTCGCTTTGGAACCGGTTCAAAACCATTTTTGCCGTCAGTAAAGAAGAGGTGAAGAACACCATGAACCGAAACGCCATCCATATGCTGAGATCCGTCACCGACACCATCGGCGACAGCTTTATCATCACTACGGAGGATGGCAAGGTCATCGTCATCGACGGCGGCCACAAAACCGAAACGGACTACTTCGTTGAATATCTGAAAGCCGCGACCGGCCAATGCAGGCCGCATATCGACGCGTGGTTCCTCTCCCACCCCCACGACGACCACTGCGAGGTCTTTTTGGAGGTAGTCGAAAACCGCGGCGGCGAAGTCACCTTTGACAAGGTCTACGCCAATTTCCCGGAGGACCCCGCGTTTTACGAGGGCTATGACGAGTGGGCGGTGACGGTCACTTCCGAATACAACCGGCTGAAGCCCCTGTTTGCCGACAGGGCGGCGCGGCTGGCCGAGGGCGACGTGTTCCACGTGGGCGCGGCAAAATTCACTGTATTCTACACCTTTAACCCGGAATGGAAGAACTGCAACGAGTCCTCCACGATCATGCGCATGGACCTGGGCGGCACCAGCGTGATGTTCAACGGCGACGCGGGGACAAGAGCCGGCGACTACGTGGTGGAGAAATACGCCGACAGCGGTCTTTTGGATTGCGACTGCTGCAAGATGGCGCACCACGGGCAGGACGGCGTGGGCAGGAATTTCTATGAAGCCGTTTCGCCCGAGGTCTGCCTGTGGCCGACCCCCACGTGGGTATACGAAAACACCAACGGCAACCTGAAGACCTTCGAGACCCGCGCCTGGGTGGAGGAACTGGGCGTAAAAAAAGAATACAAGTCCTTCGAGGGATCGGTCGTCATCGGCATGAAGCCCCGTATCGTCACTACCACGGACGTATTTGAGGAGGGCTACGACGCGGCGACGGCGGTCGACCGGCTGGCGGCGCTGGGCTATGAAGGCGTCGACATGGGCTTTGATTACTGGACCTTCGACGGTTCTCCCTTCCTTGCCGACGATTATCTGGCATGGGCGAAGGGGCTGAAGGAGCGCGCGGACGCCGCGGGGATCATTTACACCCACGCCCACGCGCCGGGCGAAGCCGATTCCGAACACCTCGGCCGTTCCATCAAGGCAACCGCCGCCCTCGGCGCGCGGTACCTGGTGGTACACCCGATCTGGCGCGACAAAAACGGTAAGACCATCAACAGCAAGCTGAAGTTTTTGCAGGTAAACGCCGAGGCGATCCGGCAATGGCTGCCCATGGCGGAGGAATACGGCGTCGTGCTGCTTTCGGAGAATATCCTCTGGGGCGCGTCGTCGGACCCTCGCGTCATCGCGGAGCTGGTGAAAAAGGTCGGTTCCGACCGGTTCGGCTGGTGCTTTGACGTGGGCCACGCATGGTGCAGCGGCTACGCGCCCGACGTGCTGAAAAAATGCGCCGTCGTCCCCCTGTCCCTTCACATCCAGGATAACGACGGCAGCGGCGACCAGCATTTCATTCCCGGCGACGGCACGATCGACTGGAAGGCGTTTACGCAGACGCTGCGGGAGGTCGGCTATTTAGGCGACTGCGTGATGGAGGCGCACCACCAGAGTCTGGAAGCGCCGGACGAAGAAAGGGACGAGATCCTTGCCCGCCTGCTGGAAAAAGCGCGGGAACTTCGCGCGGAATTGCGCTGAAAACATACTGTTGAAATCTGAAAAATAATAAGCTGCAAACGGAGGGTACGATGAAAACATATGACGTTGCGGCCTATATCTGGCCGTCTTACACGGGAAAAGAGCCCCGTTCCCGGCAGTTCTGGGAACAGGGCATCGGCGAGTGGCAATCGGTCTTAAGCGCCGAAAAACGCACGGAGGATCAGATATTGCCCCGCAAGCCCTTGTGGGGCACGGTGGACGAAGCCGACCCCGCCGTGATGGAATTCCAGATCAAAGAGGCGCTGCGCCACGGCGTCAACGTGTTCATCTACGACTGGTACTGGTACGACCGGCGTCCGTTTCTGGAGCAGTGCCTGGACGAGGGATTTCTTGGCGCGCCCAACAACGGGGACATGAAATTCTATCTCATGTGGGCCAACCACGACGCGGGCTACACGTGGGACAAGCGCCAGTCCGCGCTGGACGAGATCATCTGGCTGGGCAGCCAGCCCCGCGACGAATTCGACAGGGTCTGCCGCCGGGTGATCGACCTGTATTTCAAGCGGCCGAATTACTACAAGATCAACGGCTGCCCGGTGTTCATGATCTACGAGATGTCCAACCTCGTCAGAGGGCTGGGCGATATCGACAAAGCGCGGGAGGCCTTGGACCACTTCCGCGAGCTGACGAAAGAAGCCGGTTTTCCCGGGCTGCACCTGCAGGCGACGATCTACTCCGAGCACGCGGTCAACGTCAGCGGCGTGGACAGCGCGCGGGAGGGCTCCACGAAGGACCTCGTTTCGCTGCTGGGCTTTGATTCCGTCACGCACTATCAGTTCTGTCATTTTGTGGACTGCAACCGGGATTACCTTGAGATCCTGCCGGACGTGCAGAAGGAATGGGACCGCATCCGCGCCGAATACGCCGTGCCGTATTATCCGCACATGACCATCGGCTGGGACAACAACCCGCGCCACCATTTCCTTACGCTGCCCATCATGAAGAACAACACGCCGGAAAACTTCAAAAAAGGGCTTCTCATGGCGAAAAACTACGCCGACCGATACAACGACGTGCCGCTGATCACCGTCAACTCCTGGAACGAATGGACGGAGATGAGCTATCTGGAGCCGGACGACGTATACGGCTACGGGTATCTGGAGGCGATCCGGGACGTTTTTACGGACAACTGACCGGAGAAAAGCACGTACCAGCTCATCGTAACCGCCCGTCTGATTCTCGCCGTCATCCGGCAGACCCGCGCAAGCGCCTGTCTGCCCGTCCGGCAGCGAACGGCGCCGGATAGACGGTTCCGATCATGGAAATCATCTTATAAAAAAGCAGCCGAAGGATTCGACTGCTTTCTTTTTGTTCTTCACGGTTGTTTGCGGGATCATAAAAGAGGTCTCCGTGTTGCACAAATGAAATCCGTCTCAAAACGCGACACTCAAATCCCGGAACGCGCTGCGCGCCGAATCCCTGTTTGTCTTTATTCAACAATTATCCGTGGAGTGCCTTTTTTATTCCGCAGCGGGATCGGTCGGGTACAGCGCCTCGCGGAGCCGCTCCGGATGGTTCGTCATCAGCAGGTCGGCGCCCTCGGAAGTCAGGAACTTCGCGTCGTCCACCCTGTCGATGGTCCAGTACTGCACCGAAAGCCCGTATTTGTGGGCGTAGTCGATAAAGCTCGCCTTGCCGAGATTGCCCACCTTCAGCTTGCCGTCTTCCCAGTAAAAGGGAAGCTGCAGCGCCATGTATTTGAAATCTTCTTTGCTCAAATCGTCGTTTCGCGTGTAACAGCCGTAGAAATCGACGATCTCAAAGGGATTGGCGGATCTTTGGATCTTGCCCCGGTAGAACAGATCGATATGCTTGGTGACGTCCGGCCAGTAGCTGGCGACGATGACACGGTCCGCCATGTCGTATTCCGTGATCAGCTCATAAATGCCCCTGATGATCTTCGGCGCCCAGGGATGGGGATATTTCACCTCGATGATATAACGGAACCGGCCGGGGGCCTGAGTCTCCATACACGAGAAAACGTCCGCCAGGCGGGTGATGCGGATCTCATCGGGGATATCGTCCCCGCGCAGCCCCTGATAGGGGTATTTGTCGCCGACCTTGAAGAATTCGCCGAGGTTCAGGTTGCGCAGCTCCTCGTAGGTCTTCGAGAAAACAGTCGTATTTTTGCGGCCGAAATACTCCTCGCTGTTACTCTTTTCATCCAGATACAGACTGTGATACAGCACGATCTCGCCGTCCTTCGTCAGCTGCACGTCCATTTCGATGATGGCGGAGCCCGTATCCGCGTAGACCAGATTGGATTGGATCGCCATCAGGGTATTTTCCGGCGCGGCGCCCTTGCCGCTTCTGTGGGCGGAGATCAGGGGATGGCCGAAATCGGGGCGGAAAAAATCCCCCGTGTCTTTATTGGGATTTTTCGGTTCCTCGTATTCCGGCATACTGAACGTACCCAGGCACAGGAACCCCGCCACGATGAACAGGATCGATTTCCGCAGGATCAGATAGACGATGTAATAGGCTTTCTCCAACATTTGTTTTCTCCTCCTTTATTCCGTATCCGAAAGCATTTCGATGATCTCGTTGACGCCTTCCTCAAGGCCCTCATTCCTGCCCGCCAGCAGCGCCCGGCGCTCGTTCAGCTCGATATACATCTGCTCGCGTTTTTCCCCCACGAGATCATAGAAGAAATACGGGATCACCTTGATGACTCTGGGTAAAATGGTGATACCGTTGAACAGGAACCAGACCTTCTGGTAGACGACCTTGCTGCCCTGCGCCCACGGCAGCATGGGCAGGGTGGTATCGTAACCCGACCACTTGAACAGAAAGATCGTGAACATGGCGTTCAGGGGCGCGGTGATGCGCATGATCAGGTTCGTGATGATGTGGATGGTGCCGTCGGGGCGTTCGCCCGTCACGTATTCCGTATAGTCGTTGATCTCCCTGCCGATCTCCCCTTCCACCACATTGGCGGGCCCGTTGTTGACGCCGGTGAGCGCGTAGAAAAAGGCGTAGATCCCGATGGCGATCCATTTTTTATCCACAAACGGGATCGCCACCCACATGCCGCACACGCACAGGATATCCCACATACGCAGCGCGATCAGTTCGTTCTTGTTGTTGTTTTTGAATATCTTTGCGAATTTGGGGATGAAAGAGACGGAAATGATATCGATCACGTTATACGGCAGATACGCCAGCACCGTGTTGAAGGTGCCGCCGAAGATCTCCTGCTGCGTTACCACGTCCCACGAATAGCCGCCGCTGCTCCACCAGGAGGTGACGAAATTGGCGGCGAAATTCCGCAGCATGTATTTGTTTTTCAGCACGTACAGCACCGTCTTTTCAATAGGCGCGGGCTTTGACTGCAGCATCACCCGTTCCTTGCACAGGACCGCGGCCGCCACATTACAGACGATCCCGATCACGGCGGAGAACCACGCCAGGATCGTAAACAGCCACGACATGGGCAGATCGATATATCCCTTGTTGTTCAGCTCCATTAAGGGCAGGAAGGCGGCGTATACGATGGTATTGCCTGCCTCGCCGAGATAGGAATTCAGCAGCCCCACCGTGATCCGGTCCTGCGGGTTGGGCGTCATCAGCATTAAAAGATTGCCCTTGGGCAGGTTGTAGATCGTGGCGAAGGTCTCCTTCAGGAACAGCATCATGAAGACGAACAGGATCTTTTTCGGGTCGTCCCCGGAAGGGTTCTTCAGGAAGACCGCCCCCGTATACATCACGGCGGTGACGACGAAATAGGGAACGGCCCCCAGCAGGATGTAGGGCCTCGCCTTGCCGTAACGGGTCCGCGTACGGTCGTAAACCATGCCGAACAGCGGATCGTTCAGCACGTCGTAAATACCGATCAGCGCCCGGATCGCCGTGATGTAGATCATGTTGATCCGCAGCACGTTGACGAAAAAAAGCGTTTCATAGACCTGCACGCCGTTCAGGATGCTGGTGGCGAACTGCGCGATGGCGGGAATGGACAGCTCCCTGCCGTCGAGCACGCGAGTGTGGAAGGACTTGACGGCGATGGCGCTGTAGCGGCTGAGCGTCTTTTTGTCGATGGACGCCGCCGAGGAGGATTCGGCCTCAAAAAACGCGTTGATCACGTGTTTGTTGTCATTCGCCATCAGGCCTTCACCTCCGTTTTACAGGATGAATAATAATTGCCGTCGTCGGTAATGACACAGATCACGGTCTTGCCGGGAAACACCGCGGTGACAAGGCCGTTTTGATCCACTTTTGCCACAGATTCGTCTTCACTGTACCAATAGCAGACGGTGTTCGTCGTATCTTGGGGATCGAACACCGCCTTCAGCTGCGCCGTCTCCCCCGTTTTCAGGGAGAGCTTTCCCCTGTTGAGGTCGACGCCCTCCGCGGGCACGCCCACGTGGACAAGGCAGGAATCGCTGTATGTTTTTCCTTTGAAGATAAATGAAGCGGTGACGGTGCTGTCGCCGTATTCCTTTCCGGTCTTCAGATAGCCCCGGTCGTCCACCGTCAGCACGGATCCGTCGGAGGACGTCCAGACGACGTCGTACCCCACGGGGTCGTCGCAGGTCAGCTTGGCCTTCAAGGCCTCGCTGCTGCCGATCTTCACCGTCGTTTCATGCTTGTCAAGTTTTACGGACGGCCATGTGAACCGATAGGAGACGCTGTCCTTTGCGTCGGCGCTTACCGTGACCGTCCCGAGGGCTTCGTACGCGCCCCGCATTTCCAGCTCCGCGGAAAATGCGCCTTTCGTCTCATACCGGAGAAGTCCGATCTCGTCCGTCAGCCGGTTGACCTCCGCGTAAAGGATCACTTCGTCGTATGTATTGTCAAAGTTCTGCAAAGCGTAATAATTTCCGCCCTCTTCCGCGATAACGGAAGACAGCGCTTCCGTCTTCGGGAAGGGCCCGTCCGTAAAACTCCGGGAATCGGGCTTCATACGCAGCGTGATCTTGTAGGTATCGCGGCTGCGCGGCCGCAGGGTGTTTTCGCTGCCGCACGCGGGGCACACGTCGCTGTATTTATCAAAAGCGACCTCGGACGCGCAGAGCGAGCATTTGTAATACTCATACTCCAGCTTTGCTTCGAGGATATCCGCCGCGTCGATCCGGCAGACCGTCAGAAAATCCGCCGCGGAGTCCGAGAAATCGGCGGTCCGCTTTTCAAAACGGTCCGTCACGCGGGAGTTGACGGCGGGGACCGCCATCTGCACGGCGCTTAACAATTGCCTGTTGCCGTCGGAAACCTTCAGGGACCCCTTATCAATGGAAAAGGAGGAAGAAAGCTCGGTTTTGGGACAAGCCGTCAGCGCTTTTTCTATGGCGGCGTTGATATACCGTACCATGTCCTCCCCGTTTTCCGGCATTTCCGAAAGCGGCGCAGGGGCGACGTACAGCTCCCGCACGCCCTCGATGGCAAGGATCTTTTTCGCGCCGAAGCCCACGCCCGCGACGAAAAACACGACGAGGATGACGACGGCGATTTTATAGATGTATTTCCGCCAGTCGAATTTACGCATCGGCGTTACCTTCTTCCATCTGCCGGTAAAGCGCCTGCTGCTTTTCGATCTCCTGACGGATCTTTTCGGTCTCCGCCGTCTCCACGACCGGCTGCGGCAGCTCGTCGAGCGTGATCTCCCCTGCTTTGACCTTCTTTGCGATGGCGGCCCGTTCCTCGTCGCCTTCCTTATAGACGATGTTAAGGCCCTGTTTGCCGATCAGGATATTGACGGCCGCGACGACCGCAAAGCACAGCGCCGAAACGAGAAAACCGGGATATGCTTCGCCGGAGATCAGATCAAGGGATCGTGCGGAGGAAGCGAACGCCGTGGTAAGTAGGAAGGATATGGCCGACAGGACCGCGCCGGCAACGGCGAACCCCGCCAGTACCCTGTGCATTTTTTTGACGCTCAAAAAGCACAGCAGCGTCATAAAGAAAATAAGGATCGCCGCAACGGCGGAAAGCGCCAAAGAGGCCAGCGCGCAGGAAAGCAGCGTAAACGCCTTCCCGTTGACGGCTCCGCCCGCCATGGACAGGATATACGGCAGATAACCGTCCTCATACGCGCCGTAAAGCCCCAACGCCGACAACGTAACACTGCCGTTGAGGAACGGCTGCGAGAAGATCGTCTTTCCGTAAGGGACCAGAAAGGATGCGGCGGGGAGCAGCATGACGCAAAGGCGCACGATCGTCAGTTTTGAGCCGACAAAGGACGCCTTGAGCTGCGCGATAAACATATCGATCTTCGCCACGGACAGCTCCGCTTTTTTCGCGTCCCGGTAAAAGTTTTCTTCAAAATTATAAAAGCGCAGGTTGACGCCGCAGTGGGGGCAATGCTGTTTGAGGTAAAGCAAACTGATTTTTTGCTTGCATTTCGGACATTCGGACAATGCGCGCGCCTCCTTTCTTTCGGCAGACGTGGTTGATTGATCGCGATCTCCTTAAGAAGGCGTTCGACTCCCGCCGCGTCAACCGTTATTTCAACAGGAACGACCGCAGGATCGCCAGCATGGAATTGATGATCATTTTCAGGAAGTCAAAGATACCGCTGCGGTCGACCGTACGCTCCATTCCGTTCGGAACGACCTTATCGAACGCCGTTTTGTGCAGGGCGGCGGTATAGGGCGCCGCGTCGTCAAAGGCGGGCGCGTCGCCGTTCATCACCGTAAACGTCAGCGTTCTGCTGCCCAGCGGCGTGGCGCAGCCGATCAACGAATAGTTGACCGTGATATCCGCCGTGGTCAGGCTGACCGCCGGAAGGGCGCCTTTGACCGGCACGGTACAGGACGCGCCGGGTTCCAGACTGACGATCCCCTTCACGCCGAAGGCGGCGTCAACGCCGTCCACGGAGACCGAGATGAGCTGCATTTTATACTTCTGCGAAAGGTTGGTCACCGTCAGCGCGGTATCCTCGCCGCTCCAGTATCCCTGAGGCGAACGGTCCAGCGTCGCCGTCACGGCGTAATTCACACTGGAACTGTATCGGAACTGCGGGTATGCGGGATCGGTATAGACGTTCATCCGTTCATCGGAGAAAAACAGCTTCAGGCACAGGTCTTTGCTGTATTCGTCCCGCCAGGCGTTGCCGTGATACATGCCGTTGACGATCCAGGTCTGGTCGGGAAGATAGCCGCCCGACACGTCCACGCACATATCCGGCGAAAGGTGGTTGTGCGTTTCATCCGCGCAGACGGCGCGTTCCTGCGGATAGCCGTCGCTGAAACGGCTGCCGTAGGGCGCGGTCCTCGCGCCGGTGGAGGCGTTGACCGTAATTACCATGTCGGACTGCTCCTGCAGACCGGTGACGGCGGGCATACCGGAACCGGCGACGATATAGAGGTTCATCCCCTTGTCCGCGCAGGCCGCGAAGGTCTCCCGGATGTTGGCCAAAATCTCATGATGGAAATAATCGCTTTTTGCGATCAGGTCGGCGCTTTCAACGGGGTCAAGCTGCTCGTTTTTCAGCTCATCGTAGTATTCCGCGGGAATAAAATCCCAGATGCTGCCCCAGTAACCGAGAATGCTTTTCACATACCGGTGGATCAGCATGTTGCACAGGTCGTCCAGAATGCCGAACTGATGGGCGCGCACCAGCCAGTTGACGTCCTCTTCCATCAGCTCGCTGTTTTCCAGATAGTATACCAGCGTCTCCTCGTCGATGGCCGCCGTCTCGCTCATCAGGTCGTATGCCGCTGCCGCACCGCCGATGGCAGGGACGATCATCAGGATGTTGTTGACCACGTTCTTTTCCTGCCCGTACATGGCGAGGTACGAGGCGACGGTCTGCCCGCCGTGGCTGACGGCGACGAGGTTGACTTTTTTCGCGCCGGTATAGTCCAGTACGTCGTCGATGTATTTGTCCAGCGTGGCGGCGCAGTCCACCATGGAACGCCGGAAATCCTGCTGGTAGGCGTAGATATGATCGTACCCGTCGGAACCGTACCGCGCCGCGATATCCTTCATGATCTCGTATTCATGAACGTGCCCGCCGTTCTTGCGCAGGTACGTGTACTGCGTATGGGCCGGGTCCTGATCGTAGGTGACCACGTCGTAAACGCTGGAGCCGTCCGGGTTCATCGCCAGCTTGCCCACGTAGTTGACCATCTCCTGCCCCAGCAGGTCGCACAGATACTCCGGACGCCGCAGCGCCAGCTCCCCGAGGCCCCTGCCGTACTTTGCGATCTGCGACAGCACGGTATCCATGATGGCGTCCTTATCCAGTCCCCAGATCTTTTCGCCGTCAAGGTAGAGATTGCAGGACGAATACCCCGGCACGATGATCGTGGGGTACGTCCGCGGATCATTCTGCGCCGCGCCGGCAGGCGCCGCCAACAACAGAACAAGCGTAACGCTTAATAAAACAGACAACAGTTTTTTCATCGTTTTTCTCCCTTTATTGTTTTTTATCGATATATTCTTTGAATTGATAGGCCCTGACGTAATCCACGAAGAACTCTGCCTTGAACGTTTTTTTGTCGTTTTTTTCGATATAGCCGGACCAGCCTCTCGTCGGCCTGGCGTCGCCTCCGTCCACCTCGCAGGACAGGATCAGATATTCCGGTTTTTCCGAAACGCCGCCCCATGACGTTTTTGCCACCGGGTAGCCGTTGATGTAAAAGGTGTAGGCGTCGGGCGTCCATTTCACCCCGTAGGTGTTGTAATTCTCATAGGGATCGTTATCCAACTGAAAAATACCCACGTTTTTGTATCTCGTATGAAGGCGGTAACCGTTATAATGAAGATTGAGCGTGACGAGATTTCTTTTGCGTTCCCCTCTGAACCAGAACGGCGACTCCAGAATATCGATCTCCGCGCCGTTGCGGGAATGGCCCACCACCTCGTTGACGTGTTTGTTCATCATCCAGAACGCGGACCAGAGCCCCTGTCCCTTCGCCAGCTTGCAGCGGCACTCGAAATAGCCGTAGGTCTGCTCGAACTTGTCCTCCGTTTCGATCCCGGAAGTGTACCAGCCGGGGCCGAATTCGCCGTTTTCCAGGTATTGGGTGGTGATGACCAGATCGCTGTTCTCCAGACGGAGCTGCGAGCTGCTCCAGTAGCCGCCCTTGCGGATACCGTAAAAGTTATGCGCCCGCCAGACGTCTTCGTTCAGGCTGTCCCCGTCGAAATGGTCTTCGAACGTAAGGACCATGTCGTCGGTATCGATCGGTTCGCCCGTCCGCGCGGCTTTGTATCGGTGGAACGCGACCAAAAGCGTATTCACAAACGTGATCGTCGCGTTTTCAAATCGCGCCTCGGCCATTTTTCTGTCGAACCTCATATCGTTTTTCCCTCCCCCGGACGAACTGCCGATGTTAACCTCTTAACGTATTTGATACCATCATACAACTTTTTTTTGACAAAATCAACCGCCGATGCACAAATCCTTCAAATATCATAAAAGTGTTGTGATATTTTATGCAGTATCATTCAATAAATATACAAACCAACCACAGATCGTCCGGAAGTTTTTCTCTTTGAAAAGCAACGGGGAACGCATCAGGTACGTTCCCCGTCGATTTTTTCGTCGCTTACGCCGGAGCTAACGATACGGCTCCATTCTTGAACGATCGGCCGGTCAGGACTGATCGTTGCGGATTTCATTCATAAACTTTACGAACGACGGAAACTCCTCCGCCGCGTCGCGCAGTTCCGGATGCCAGCGCTTTTCCCACTCAAGGCTGTAATACCCGTCATAACCGTCATTTTCCAGCATGCGGACGATCGAAGCCACGGGAAGCTCCCCTTCCCCCACGGGGCAAAGCTTCGTTCGTATGCTGTCTTTGATGTGTACGTGCCGGATCAGATGCTTCGTTCTTTCCCAGAAACGGACGGGATCCTCCCGGCTGTGCTGCACATCCCAGATGATCCCGAAATTGTCGCAGTTCACACAGTCGGCGGTTTTCAGGACTCTGTCGCTCGTATTGAAATCTCCGTGGACCTCGAGCAGAACGGTCACGCTGTCGTCGCGCGCTTCCTCACAGAGCGTGCGGATCTGCCCGGCGATTTCACCGATTTCCGTGTCTTCGTCATCCGTTACAAGATCATTACCGAAGACACGGACGTACGGGATCCCGCACGCGGCCGCCAGCTTCACCGTCGCCAGCGCTTCTTCCCTGTTTTCCCGGCGTTTATCCGCTTCGTGAAAAGAGGCGGAAGCGCCGAGACAGCAAAAGCCGATCCCGTTCTCCTTTGCAAATTGCAGCGAGGCGGCGCGGTTTTCCGGCAGCAGCTCTTCGATGGTATCCGAGCGGAGACTGTCCCCGATCCCACGGATCTCCACCGCCTGGAAACCAAGCGTTTTGGCCTGTTCCACGGCGTATCGCAGCGACCAGTCGGGGCACCCCAAGGTGGAAAACGATAGTTTCATACGATCACTCCTGTGTTATCAGAAAAAATTGTCTGCGGCTGACGCGCGATCGCAGCGGTCCCCCGCGGGCGGGGCGACCGGTATTTTCATTTTGCCTCACGCTCCTGTTTTATCAACGGCCGGATAGCCGCGGCGTTCATGCGATCCCTTTTCATCACGGGAATTATATCATTCCATATGTAAAAGGTCAATAAAAAACCGTATTTTCAGTATTGCAGCCACAGAAACCGGTGTGTTATAATTCTGTCATAAACCGACAGAAAAGGACTGTTTACATGAGCAAAAAAACGCTGATCCTGATCGGCGCCGTTATTTTTGCGCTCTGCGCGGCGGTGGTGATCGCGTTCGGACAAACCTATACGGTCAAATTCAACAATACCGACTTATCGGTTCCGATCCCGACGGATACAAGCAAGATCCGCGTGGAGACCGAAGACGAAGAGCCCTGCGCTGAGATGACGGAATGCCGCGTGGAAGACGGTATTCTGTACATTCGGTTTTCTTCCGTCAAATGGGGCCGGACCGAGGTTAACTTGTTTTTCGGCGAAGAGCCACAGGTTTTTTTCCGTCTGTATACACATCTGTTCGGCGTGATCACCAATGATACCCTGTTCGGCGACAGCACCGGGGATATCGCGATCCCGATCGCGCTGATGCTTTTCCTTGCGGCGGCGCTGTGGTTCGTGACCGGACGATACCGGACGGACGTCCGGCGAAGCATGTATCAGTACCGCAACGTGATGGAGCTGGGGCTGATCGTATTCCTGTGCTTTTTTCTGTTGGGCCAGGCGTGGCAATGCTTCAACTACAAAGGCGTCATCGATTCGGTCAACGATTTCCTCGGCATCATCCACAGCTTTTCCTTGATCGTCCTGCCGGTGGCGTTCGTGCTGTCGCTGCTGGTCACGTCAAGCAACGTCAGCCTGATGCGCAGGGAAGGCCGCACCTGGCGGAACATGCTGGGCATCTTTCTCGGCTTGGGCCTTTGCCTGCTCACGATTACGCCCACAGCGCTGGGCGAGTATCTGCAATGGTCGCCCGATCCGATCATGGACGTTCACAACGAACAGGGCGCGGGCTTATATATCGAAACGTTCACCGAGGGCGTGATCTCCATGATGGTGACCTATCTGGAATGCATCCTGATCGGCACGATTGTATTCGGGCTCAAAGCTGCAAGACATGTTCCCGCATTCGATAAAGACTACATCCTGATCCTCGGCTGCCAGATCAGGGACGACGGCACGCTGACGCCCCTGCTGCGCTCCCGCGCGGACAGGGCGCTGGAATTCGCCCGCATGCAGAAAGAAAAAACCGGCAAAGAGCTCGTCTTCGTTCCCTCCGGCGGGCAGGGCGCGGACGAGGTAATGGCCGAGGCGGACGCGATCAAAAACTATCTGCTGTCGCAAGGCGTCCCCGAGGAGCGCATCCTTTCGGAAAACACATCCGTCAATACGCAGGAGAATATCGCCAATTCGGTGCGGTTGATCTCAGAACACGCGGGCGGCGCCGACGTAAAAACGGCGTTTTCCACCACCAATTACCATGTGTTCCGTGCGGGGTTGATCGCCGAGACGCAGGGCGTGCACATGGAAGGCATCGGCAGCCCCACGAAGCGGTATTTCTGGATCAACGCCTTTGTGCGGGAATTCATCGCGACGCTCGTTTCGGAAAAGAAAAAGCATCTGTTCGTCATCGTGACCGTCACGCTGATGATCGTTCTGGCGGTGATCATCAAGTATCTGTCGGCGGCTTTATAGAATGATCCGGGCGGGGCGATCCCGCCCTCTCACACCGCCGTACGCGTCCTTCCGGAATGCGGCGGTCCCATCCGACTTCGGTACTTTTTTCCATGACAGCAAACCATCAGCAGACCGGGCGGGGCCCGGTCTGCTTCTCTTTGGCGATGGCTTTTTTCTCCGGCTTCGCATGAACGCGGTCTACCGCCGTCAGGCGCTGCCATGTCCGGCGCGCCTGAAAAAAAACGCCCGGACGGATATCCGGGCGATTTTTTATTGGATATGCGGTACCGGGCTTATTTCAGCTCGATGATGCACATTTCGGCAGCGTCTCCGCGACGGGGACCTGTCTTGGTGATGCGGCAATAACCGCCGTTGACGTCAGCGTACTTGGGCGCGATCTCGTCGAAGAGCTTTTTCACGACGGCTTCCTTGGTGATATACGCCAGGGCCTGTCTTTTATTGGCAAGGGAATCGACCTTGGCCAGAGTAATCATTTTCTCCGTCATGGCGCGCACTTCCTTGGCTCTTGTCACGGTGGTTTCAATTCTGCCGTTTTCCAACAGGTAAGTGACCATTGCTCTCATCATCGCTTTGCGGTGATCGGTGGGTCTGCCGAGCTTTCTGGTTCCGGGCATTTCAAATCACTCCTTAATACCTGAATAGGTTAGATTTCCGGTTGGCTTATTCGTCGTCCTGACGAAGGGTAAGACCGAACTGCGCGAGCTTCGCGACAACTTCATCAAGGGACTTTTTGCCGAGGTTGCGCACCTTCATCATGTCGTCCTCTGATTTTTCGATCAGATCACCAACCTTGTGGATGTTCGCTCTCTTCAGACAGTTGAACGAGCGGACAGAAAGGTCAAGCTCCTCAACGGTCATCTCAAGTGTCTGTTTATTGCCGTCGGTATCTTTCACGACCATGACCTCCACGTTGCTCGCCTCTTCCGAGAGATCAACGAAAAGGTTGAGATGTTCGGTGAGAATCTTGGCAGCCAGCGAAACGGCGTCCTTGGCGGTCAGCGTTCCGTTGGTCCAAACCTCCAGCGTCAGCTTATCGAAATCGGTGATATCGCCGACACGGGTGTTTTCTACGGTATAATTTACCTTGTTGACAGGGGTGTAGATGGAATCGATAGCGATAACGCCGATGGGCGGGTTAAGGATCGCCTTATTGCGTTCTGCCGAAACATAGCCCCTGCCGTTGCCCGCGGTAAGCTCCATGACGACGTGCGCCTCGGGGCTGAGCGTGGCAATGTGGAGATCGGGGTTGAGGATCTCAACCTCGGAATCCGTCTGGATATCCCCGGCAGTGATCTCGGTGGCGTTCGTCACGTCGAGATACATGGTCTTGGGACCGTTGCCGTGGATCTTCAGGATAACGCTCTTCAGGTTCAGGACGATTTCCGTTACATCCTCTTTCACGCCTTCAATGGTAGAAAACTCATGAAGTACCCCATCAATCTTTACGGATGTAATGGCATAGCCCGTAAGTGAAGACAGAAGTACGCGGCGCAGGCTGTTGCCGAGCGTGGTGCCGTATCCTCTTTCCAGCGGTTCCAGTACAAAAGTACCGTGGGAACCGTCTTCACTCATATCAGCAGACGTAATGCTGGGCTTCTCAATACCTATCATTCAAAACCCTCCTTGTTAAAATGAGTCAGGCAAACGCCTGTAGGGGAACGCGATTATTTCGAGTAATACTCAACGATGAGGTGCTCTTCCACGGGGAAGTCCACATCGGCGCGCTCCGGCATTCTCGTAACGGTGCCCTTGAGCTCGTTTCTGTCCAGAGAAAGCCACTCGGGAACGGGTACGAACACAGCGTCTTCACCGGTCAGCTTGGAAAACAGAACGGAAGACTTGCTGCTCTGTCTGACGGCGATCTCCTCGCCGGGTTTTACCTGATAAGAAGGAATGTTGACCTTCTTGCCGTTTACGGTGAAATGACCGTGGGAAACGAGCTGACGGGCCTGACGGCGGGTCTGCGCGAAGCCCAGACGGAACACGACGTTATCCAGACGTCTTTCGCAAAGGACCAGCAGGTTCTCGCCCGCTTTACCGGACATCTTGGCAGCTCTTTCATAATAGGAATGGAACTGCTTTTCCAGCATGCCGTAGACGAACTTGACCTTCTGCTTCTCAGCGAGCTGAAGCCCGTATTCGGACTGCTTTCTTCTCATGCCGCCCTTGGGGTTACGGTTGGTGGTCTTCTTGTTGTAACCCATGGCCGCGGGAGATACGTTAAGTGCCTTGCAGCGTTTTGCTACCGGCTGTGCGTTTTTAGCCATAATAACTTTTCCTCCTTGTAAAAATCAGACGCGTCTTCTCTTGGGAGGACGGCAGCCGTTGTGGGGGATCGGAGTGACGTCCTTGATCAGCGTCACTTCCAGGCCGGCGGTCTGCAGCGCGCGGATAGCGGCCTCTCTGCCCTGGCCGGGGCCTTTGACGAACACCTCAACGGTTTTCATACCATGCTCGATCGCGGCTTTCGCGGCCGTTTCGGCGGCGGTCTGCGCGGCGAAGGGGGTGGATTTACGGGAGCCACGGAAGCCCATTTCACCGGCGGAAGCCCAGGAAACGGCGTTGCCCTGCGTATCGGAGATCGTAACGATGGTGTTGTTGAAGGTGGACTGAATATGAACCGCGCCACGTTCGATATTTTTACGTTCACGGCGTTTACGGGTTACGCCTTTTTTAGCCGTAGCTTTAGTAGCCATATACTGTTACCCCTCCTTACTTCTTCTTGTTCGCGATGGTCTTCTTCGGGCCCTTGCGCGTGCGGGCGTTGGTCTTGGAGCGCTGTCCCCTTAC
>JAFRRP010000003.1 GCA_017428085.1 Clostridia bacterium
AATTTTCACACAATAACACCCGCACAGGATTATCGGACAGCAAAAGCCCCGAAATCCGCGCTATATCAAAGGATTCGGGGCTTAAGAATGGTGCTGGTGACCGGGATCGAACCGGTACTCAATTGCTTGAACGAGATTTTAAGTCTCGGGCGTCTGCCAATTCCGCCACACCAGCAGATATTTGGTTGTAAAAAGAAGTTTTTCGGAAAATGGAGGTCAAAATGGAGGTCACGACCGGAAAACGCCGATTTCAGGGGATGCAAAAAGCCTTATTTTACAAGGGTTTTCGGCATTTTGAACAGGAATCAAAATATAGGATTTTAAGTCCCGGGCGTCTGCCAGTTCCGCCACGCCGGCATGGTGGGCCGGACCGTATGCGATCCGGAACGGGTGTATTATAACGCAAACGGGGAACGTTGTCAACTCGTTTTTGTCCACGGCAAGGGCGCTGCGCGCATTTTTTTGTTGATTTCCGCCGGCCGGCGGTTTATAATGAAATCAGCGATATCCCTTTTTATTTCAGAAAAAGAGGAGAGGAAAGCCTATGTTTGATTACAAAATGAAGCTCACCCCCGAGCAGGAGGCCATCCTGGACGGGGAAAAGGGCGAAGTCATGGCCAAGGTCATGAAGACGCTGGTGCTGTACGGCGACGCGTTCGAGGCCGAAAAGATGGTGCCCGTCACCGCGACGATGGGGCATCTGGTCACCAGCTTCGGCCTGAAGGTGATGAAGCCCATCTACGACCTGATGGACACCCTCATCGACGGCGGCGCGCTGTCCGGACAGAAATTCACCGTGGACCCCAAACCGCTGGACCCCAACGTGCCCGTCAATTTTTTACAGGACTTTGTGTTTAAGAAGTTCATGTATTCCGAGCAGGAGGCCTATGACAAACAGCTTGCCAAGCTGGGATTGCAGGACAAGGACGCCTACACCTGCACCTGCTACATGGACGAGGTCGGCAACAAGCCGCAGCAGGGCGATATCCTGTCCTGGGCGGAAAGCTCCGCGGTGGTCTACGCCAACTCCGTGCTGGGGGCGCGCTGCAACCGCAACTCCGGCATCATCGAGCTGTTCGGTTCCATCGTGGGCTGCGTGCCCTATTTCGGCCTGCTGACCGACGAGGGGCGCAAGGCCAAGTGGATCGTGGAAGTAAAGACCACCAAAAAGCCGGAGGCGCAGATCCTCGGTTCCGCCATCGGCATGAAGGTCGTGGAGGACGTGCCCTATATCAAGGGGCTGGACCAATGGCTCGGCACGGAGCTGGACGGCGACACCTGCGCGTACCTGAAGGACTTCGGCGCGGCCACCGCCTCCAACGGCGCGGTGGGCTTGTATCACATTGAGAACCTGACGCCGGAAGCGAAGGAGCAGGGCGAAAGCCTGATCGCCGAGGGCGCGCAGGTTTACGTCATCGACGACGCGGAGCTGGAGCGGGCCTACCGGAACTATCCCGTCATGTGGAAGAAAAAGGACGCCGCACCGAAGCTGTGCTTCATCGGCTGCCCGCATCTGTCGCTGGCGCAGCTCAAGGAGTGGACCGACAGGATCAGCGACGCGCTGCGGGACCACGGCCTGACGAAGGTCACCGTCCCCACGGTGTTCACCGCCGCCCCGGGCGTGATCGAGGAGTTCAACAAGAGCTACCACGCCGCGCGGCTGCGCAACACCGGCGTGATCCTCAGCTATATCTGCCCGCTGATGTACATGAATAACCCCTTGGCGAAATCCATGCCGGTCATCACCAACTCCAACAAGCTGCGTACCTACACCACGGCGCGCTACTATAAGAGCGACGACATCGTCGATATCATCACGAAGGAGGTCAAGTAAGATGAAACAGTTCAAAGGACGCCCGGTCGTGGCCGGTACGTGTACCGCGCCCGCGCTCGTCTCCCACGGCGGCTTCAATACGCTGGCCTCGTTCCAGGGGGCGCTGCAGTTCGGCGACCTACCGGTGATCGGCAATAAGTACAAGCAGACCGAATGCGACGACCAGAACAATAAAGACCTGTACCGCAAGCCCATGCTGGGCAAGGCGCTGTGCCTGCCCCAGACCATCGGCTCCACCACCGGCGGCATGATTTTGTTCACTGCCAACGTGATGGGCAAATGCCCCGCCTGCCTGCTGTTCTCGGAGCATATCGACTCGCTGGCGGCGGCCGGCGCGGCGCTTTCCGCCGTTTGGTCCCAAAGTCCCATGCCCGTGGTGGACTGCCTCGGACAGGAGTTCCTCGATACCGTCAAGGACGGGGACAGTATTACCGTGAGTGAAGACGGAACGGTGACGGTGGGATAACATGCTTTGCGGCATTTTATCCCGTGATGTGTTTGCTGCGCAAACGTGATGTTCGCTGCGCGAATGATGTTTTTTGCTGCGCAAAAAATGATGTGCGAACTGCGTCCGCATGTCGGAAGGGCTTTGCCCTTACCCATTTTATGATCAAAACGCGCAGCGTTTTCCGAAACGTTTCGGCAGTGCCGAAACACATCACGTTCCCGCTTGCGGGAACACATCATTTACCGCAGGCAAGCATCACTTTGCGAAGCAAAACATCATTTACAACGACAGGAGGATATTCATATGAACGAAAAGCTTCAGCCCCTTCTTACCCCGTGGAAGATCGGCAATTGCGAGATCAAAAACCGGTTCGTGCTCACCAGTATGGGCGGCACCGATCTCTTCGGCTGGATGGAGAAGAACCATTTTGATAAAGCCGGCGCGCGCTTCATTCTGGAAGTGGCGAAAAACAACTGCGGCCTTGTGCTGCCCGGCTGTCAGCCCGTCTACAACCCCATGCTGGGCACGTGGCTGCACAAAAACAAGAAGATGTACGCGGACCTTGCCAAATGGATGCCGGAATTTCACAAGACCGGCGCCAAGCTGTTCATCCAGCTTACGGCGGGCTTCGGGCGCTCGTTTACGATCAGCGAGATGATGGAAACGCTCTATTCCAACCCCGCGCTGCGCGTGCTCAGCAAGCCCTTCATGGACCTGGACCGCATCACGGCGTCCGCCTCTCCTTCGCCCAACCGCTGGTCGGACAAGGTTCCCAGCCGCGAGATCACGAAAGAGGAGATCCGGGAGATCATCGACGCGTTCGCCAAATCCGCCAAGCTCTGCAAGGACGCGGGCGTGGACGGCGTCGAGATCCACGCGGTCCACGAGGGCTATCTGCTGGACCAGTTCGCGCTGAAATACGTCAACAAGCGAACCGACGAATACGGCGGCAGCCTTGAGAACCGCTACCGCTTCGCCGCGGAGATCGTCAAGGCCATCAAAAAAGAGTGCGGTAAGGATTTCCCCGTGTCCCTGCGCTATTCCATCGTCTCCAAGACCAAGGGCTTCCGGCAGGGGGCGCTGCCCGGCGAGGAATACGTGGAAGTGGGCCGCGACATGGCGGAATCCGAGGCGGCAGTGAAGTTCCTGCAGGATGCGGGCTACGACATGCTCAACTGCGATAACGGCACCTACGACGCGTGGTATTGGGCGCATCCGCCCATCTACATGCCGGAAAACTGCAATCTGGCGGACGTGGAGCACATCCGGCAGTTCTGCGATATCCCCGTGGTGTGCGCGGGCCGCATGGACCCGGAGACGGCGGCGGCCTCCATCGCGGCGGGCAGGATCGACGGCGCGGGCTTCGCGCGGCAGTTCCTCGCCGACCCGCAGTGGATCACCAAGCTGCTGGCGGGCAAGGAGGACGACATCCGTCCCTGCATCCTCTGCCACAACGGCTGCTTCAACATGTGCCACTACAAGGGCGTGCCCAACGATCAGGAGCTGTCCGATTCGCTGCACCTGGCCCGCTGCGCGGTCAACGCGGAGATGATGCAGTGGAACAAGCACTATATCAAGCCCACCAAAGCCCCGAAGACCGTCCATATCATCGGCGGCGGCATCGGCGGCATGGAAGCCGCCCGGGTGCTGAAACTCCGCGGCCACAAGCCGGTCATCCACGAAAAGAGCTCCGTTTTGGGCGGCACCTTTATCCCGGCCAGCGCCGAGAGCTACAAGGGCAAGCTGCGGGACCTGCTGGCGTGGTACCGCCGGGAGATGGAACGGTTGGATATCTCCGTCATGCTCAACGACGAGGTGCGGGATATCACCCTGTTCGGCGGCGCGCCCGTGATCGTCGCTACCGGCGCAAAGCCCATCGTGCTGAGAAACGTGCCCGGCCACGAAAAGATGATCGAGGCCTGCGACTACCTGAACGGCGAACCGGTAGGGGAGACCGTGGCGGTGGTCGGCGGCGGCCTCACCGGCTGCGAGATCGCCTATGAGCTGGCGCTGCAGGGCAAAAAGCCGCTGATCGTGGAGATGAAGGACGATCTCATCAGCCAGACGGGCGTGTGCCTTGCCAACTCCTCCTACCTGCGGGAGTGGTTCGCGCTGCACGAGGTGCCGGTCTATCTGGAGACCACCCTGAAGGAGGTCAAGGACGGCGCGATCGTCTGCGCGGACAAGGACGGCAAGACCTTCGAGGTGGCCTGCGATTCCGTGATCGGCGCGGTCGGCTACAAGCCAGCCCCGCTGGCCGACAAGGCCAAAAACGTGTATCTTGTCGGCGACTGCCTTGCCGTGGGCAACCTGCGCTCCGTTATCTGGCGCGCCTACGAAGTGGCGATGAAGATCTGATGAAATACAGCGTCAAATTCCTTTTTCAGTATACCGTGGAAGGCGGCGAAACGTTTTTTGAGGAATCAATCGTCATGTTCGACGCCGATTCCCATGATGACGCCTTGCAAAAGGCCGACCGCTACCTGCGGGACAACTGCCTGACGGAGCCCTACAGCAGCGCTGAGGGTAAAACGGTGACGCGGCAGGCGCGGGCGGTGGATTGCTTTTCCGTGATCGAAGAGGATGACGGAACAGAGGTCTATTCCGGTTTCCGGATCAACAGAACCCGGATGACGGAAACAGAGTTTGCCGATCTGCTGACGGATTCCTGTACGCAGGAAGAGCTTTTGCCCCTGCGGCGATGGTAATCATGCCGATAC
Source organism: Clostridia bacterium (assembly GCA_017428085.1). GTDB lineage: Bacteria > Bacillota > Clostridia > Oscillospirales > Acutalibacteraceae > RUG806. The sequence goes on from JAFRRP010000003.1 coordinate 5,003, forward strand.
AGAGGAGCCGGGAACACATCGTCCCCGGCTTTTTTGTTCAGCTCGGCAGGTTGGCAATTTGTCGAGGTAATGCAGCACGGCGCCTTGCGCCGTTTCATCGGAACTGCGTTGCAACGCTGCAAGGCAGCGTGCTACAAGTATCATTCGCCACATTTTTCAAAAAATTCCGTTACCTTTCCGCCTTCCCAAACGTGTACCCGGTGAAAGGCCTTTCAAGAGAAACAAACCGAGGAACGATCCATGAGACTACCGCTGGAGCTGCTGATCGACAGGTATCAGAAAAACCTGTTCGCCGCCGCGTATAACGTCTGCGCCAACGCGCAGGACGCGGAGGACGTGGTGCAGGATACGTTGATACAGTACTATTCTTCCAACAAACAATTCAATGATGAGGAGCACATCAAGGCGTGGCTGCTGCGGGTGGCCATCAACAAGGCAAAGGACGTGACCAGGCGTTTCCGCTGGAAAAACACGGTTTCGCTGGAGGAGCTCACCACGGATATCCCCTTTGAGGACCCGGAGGTCGAGACGTTCTTTGACGAGGTGATGAACCTGCCGGAGCAGTACCGGGTGGCGATCCATCTGTTCTACTACGAGGATATGGCTGTAAAGGATATCGCAAAGTGCCTGCAGATCAGCGAGGGAAGCGTCAAAATGCGGTTGTCCCGGGGTCGCGATTTGTTAAAAGAAAGATTGACGGAGGATGACGATAATGACAGATCGGGAAAAATACAAAAGTGCGGTTGAGGCGGTCGCGTCCTCCAAAATGCATCAATTGGAGGCAAGCGATATTATGAAAAACAGTAAAAAGACGTTCCGTTTCAAAGGTTTGGTGATCGCCGTCGCGGCGGTGATTCTGCTGGTCGGCGCCTGTGGCGCGGCCTACGCGGCGGATCTCGGCGGTATTCAAAGCAAGGTTCAGCTCTGGTTCCAGGGCGAGCTGACGGACGTGACGCTGGATATTTCCAACAACGGCAGCTACAGCGAGTACACGGCGTCTTTTACCGACGCGGAGGGCAACCCGAGGCAGATCATGGGCGGCGGCGTGGCCTACGACTTTTTCGGGAAGGAACGCCCGCTGACCGAGGAAGAGATCCTCGAGGAGCTTAACGCCCCGGAGGTCGTCTATGAGGACGACGGCAGCGTGTGGGTTTATTCCGGCAGCGAGAAGGTGGAGATCACCGATATGTTCAACGAGGACGGCGTCTGTTACGTGAAGCTCACCGGCGGCAAAAAGCCGATCTATATGACGATCCAGTATCAGGGGGGCTATGCCACCAGCAGGTCCAGATACGTCACGCCGTAAGCGTTTTCCGCGCGGCGGCGCAAAAAACGGTACGGTCTGAACGATGCGGGCTTACGCCGGATAAACGAATCGGGAGCGCAGAAGATCCTGCGCTCCCGAACGTTGTTTTCTGCCTCGTCAGATCATCCCAGCGGGATCGTATACACGGCGTCCATCCATTCGCCTGCGATGAAGTTGCGGGCGCGGATCAGAACGCGGTCGGCGTAGGCCTCCAGCATACAGCCCTCGCCGCCTTCCCCGTTGTACTGCGCGGAGGGCATATTCAGGCAGTAAAGGTTCGGCCACGGCTGCTCAAAGGAGTGCTCGCCGAAGGATTCGTGCAGATGGCCGCTGATGAACAGCACGGTCAGGCCGTTGTCCGTATGGCTGCGGATCACGTCCCGTACCGCGTCGGACTGTTCGCCGATGGAACCGTCAAAGTACCAGGACACGTCCACGTTGTTGGTGTGGTCGATCACCTGATGGCACACGATAAACGCGGGCCTGCCTCTGCGCTCCGCTTTTTCCAGCTGCCCGTCCAGCCATTCGATCTGTTCGTCGGAAATATACGCGCGGTCCTTGACCTCATCCTCCGAGCCCAGCACGATAAAGAGATAGCCGTTCACGTCCTTCGACCAATAGGGCTTGTTGGTCTTGACGCCCATTTTCTGGCACAGGGCGTAATAGCCTGCCATGTTGTCCGCGTAATCCTCTTTGTCCATATCGCCGCGGGCGTCATGGTTGCCGATGGCGGCGATCACGCTGTCCGCCGCGTTATACCGCTTCAGGATGGAGGTCAGACTGCCGAATTCGTCCATGCCGCCGTTGTTGGTCAGGTCGCCGGGCAGCACCAGCGCGTTCAGCCGGGTCTGGCTTTTGGCGATCCCCGCGAACAGATGCTCCAGCTTCACGTTGCGTTCATGCGTCGCGCTGTTGGACGCGTGCAGGTCGCTCACCACGGCGGCGTTCATCAGCACGTCGTCCGGCGCTTGGGCCGAATAGGCGGCGCCGGCCCTGTCCGCGCCGTTGGTCAGGCAGACAAAGGCAAGCAGCATGGATTGGAACAATACGAAAAACCGAAAATAAAACGCTTTCACAGTGAAACCTCCCTTGATACTGTTTTCAGTTCAGTGTAACGGTGTATGCATCCGGCAGCCATTCGCCGGTGATGAAATTGCGGGCGCGGATCAGTACGCGGTCGGCGTAGCATTCCAGCGTGCAGCCCTGACCGGCTTGCGCCGTATGGACGGAGGGCACGTTCAGGCAGTAGAGGTTGTCGCCGTGCTGCTCGAAGGTGTATTCGGAAAACGGCGCGTGCAGATGCCCGCTGATAAAGATCACGGGCAGGCCGTGCTCCGTATGGCGGCGGATGATGGCCTCCACCTCTTCCGACTGCCCGCCGATGGAGCCGTCGAAATACCACAGCCGGTCCACGTCGTTGGTGTGGTCGATCACCTGATGGTTGACGATAAAGGCGGGCTTGCCGCGGCGTTCCGCTTTGGCCAGCTGCCCGTCCAGCCATTGCAGCTGTGCGTCGGAAAACCATGTGCGGTCCTTCTCCTCCGCTTCCGCGCCCAGCACGATGAAGAGATAGCCATTGACGTTGACGGACCAGTACGGCTGACGGGCCGGTACGCCGAGCGACCGGCAGAAGGCGTAGTAATTCGCCATGTTGGCCTCGTAGTCTTGTGCGTCGTAATCGCCTCGCACGTCGTGGTTGCCCAGCGCGGGGATCACGGCGTCCGCACTGTGATACCGCCCGATGACGGCGGACAGGATCGCGTATTCCTTTGGCAGGGCGCACTGCGTCAGGTCGCCGGGGATCACAATGGCGTCCAGTTGTGTCCGGCTTTTCCCGATCCCGGCAAACAGCTTTGTCAGCGTCTTGTTGTTGTCATGCCGCAGGGTATCACTGGCGTGGGTGTCGCTGACGATCACAGCGTTCATCAGCACCTTGTCCGGTTCTTTCGCCGAATAGGCGGCGCCGGTCTTGTCGGTACCTTGGAACAGACAGGTGAACGCCAGAAGGATGGTGTTAAAGAGAACAAGAAAATGGAAATATGATTCTTTCACTATAAAACCTTCCTCAATTCATTGGTATGGCAGTGTCGCTTTTTATAGCAGATGCGTTTTTTCCTGTCAATCCTCCCGCCGTTTCGCGAGATAGATTCCGTAATCATTCAATTGCGCGGGGATATCAAAGACCGTTATTCCGTCTTGCTCCACTCTGTTGCTTTCTCCCGACGTTTCAGCCGAAAAGGTGTCCCATGCCGTGAACAATCCGTCCGTTTCCTCGATACCGTGAAGGGAGAAAAAATCCGCATACCGCGATAACTCCCTGCCGAACACGGTCAGTACGTTGTATTTCCCGGACAGGATCTCGTCGCCGCTTTCGTGACCTCCGAATCCGAAGGAGGATAATCCGTCCTGACAGAGCAGCCCGCCAAAACGTTGCAGGATCGCCAGCGCATGCTGTTGCGAACATCCGTCAAGGTACCAGACGTCTGTATGCAGCGCGTCAACGATCCCCGGCGCGCGTTCCGTTTCGTCGTCCGCATTGGATGGAAGCTCCAGAATAAAGAAAAGCGGTTCAGGATGGATCAGGATAAAATGCTGCATGACAGCTTCGATTTTATACGCGCTGACATTGGCCGTAATACGGCCGTCTTTGATCTCGAATCCTTCAAACAGAAGCGCGGGCGCGGTGATCTTTGCTCCCGCTTTCAGTTTCAGTCTTTCCGCCATTGGTTGGTCCTTTTCGTAAAAAAACTGTTCCTTTTTGTTGACTTTCGACTGAAACGCAGTTGAGACTGCGTGCTACATCATATACCCGTCATGCGGATCAGTTCGCGGCCCACGTCGTGCATGTAGCGCAGGGCGGAGGGGATCAGCGTCTTGGGCAAACGGCCGAAGAAGTTGTCCGCCTCAAAGGTCAGGTCGCCGGCGTAGCCGATCTCGCCCAGCGTCTCCATGATCTCCTGCCACGGCAATCTTCCGCAGTAGGGCAGCGTGTGCAGGTCGTCGCGGTAGTCCGTATCATGGACGTGCAGGCAGGTGAGCCGCTTCGCGCCCAGCCTGCGGATGGTCTGTGTCTCATATTCGCCCACCAGTCCCACGTGGCCCAGGTCCAGGCACACGGTGAAGCGTTCTGGGTCCAGCGCGTCGTAATAGTCCGCCAGCTTTCTCGCGTCGGAGCAGACGTTTTTGCAGATGATATTCCGGCGGTTGTCCCAGCCCCACATGTTTTCCAGCGCGATCTTCACCCCGGCGCGCTCGGCTACGGGCTGCAGCTCGCGGTACATGGCGAGGTTTTTCGCCTTCATCTGCTTTTTGAACACGACGGGATGCACGATGATGTTGGGGATCTCCAGCATCCCGGCGATCTCGATGGCGCGTTTTACCTGCGCCATGCGTTTTTCGTTGAAGGCCGCGTCGCCGTCCTTCATGGTGGGGAAGGGCGCGTGGGCCTGATTGAGGACGATACCGGCCTCCTTCGCGGCGTTTTTGATCTCTCCGATCCCCGGCTCAAAGCCGTCCTCATACATCCACATGTTCCACTCCTCGTCGAACAGGGAGATGTCCGCGGCGTCAAACCCCGCCGCGCCGATCAGCCTCACGGCCTCCGCCACCCCGAACGCCCGGGCGGACAGATCCGTTTGTGTGGATAACAGCATGGTCGTTCTCCTTTCCAAAAAGCCGGATCATCATTCTGTTTCCAGCAGTTTTCCGTTTTTGTATTCCACCACGTTTTTGACGCCCGCTTCTTTCGCCCGCGACAGGGCTTCGTCAAAGGCGTAGTCCAGATAATCCGCGTTGTGGCAGTCGCTGCCCAGTATCACGCATCCGTCCCGTTCGGCAACGCGTTCCAGCAGGAATTTCGCCGGGTAGGGGACGTCCTTTTTCTTTCGGGCCATGGCGCCGGTGTTGATCTCGATGGGCAGATCCGCGTCCAGCAGCGCGTCCAGCGCCTCCAGCGCCGTTTTGCGGTAAAAATCGGTCGTTTCGTCGATCACGCCGAACTTGGTCAGCAGGTCGAAATGCGCCACATACAGCGGTTTCAGCGCCGCGCAGCCTACCACGTTCTCGTAATACCGGCGCACGTATTCCTTTTCGTCGCCGCCGCAGCCCTCGTTGACGCCCTGCAGCGTGGCCTCCACGCAGTGGTCCACGGCGTAATACGTCCCGCCCGCGCGGATATAGTGTACGCCGGCGATGAAGTAGTCGAAGCCCTCTTTCAGCTCGGCGGGGGAATAGTAATCGAATTCCGTGCCGTACAGCACGTCGATCCTTCCCTTGTATCTCTCTTTCAGGGAGAGGATCTCCGCGCGGTACGCGTCGTAGTTTTCCCTTTTCATGCAGTAGCTGCCGTCAAAGGGCGTGTAGCTGTGATCGGAAAAACCGATCGTATGAAAGCCCGTTTTGACGGCGGCAAGGATCATTTCCTCCGGCGTGTTCTTTCCGTCGGAAAACGTGGTATGGGTGTGAATATTGCTGCCGATCATCCTGTATAACCGTCCCGTTAAATCGTTCGATACCCAGTATACCGTATTCTTTTGTTTTTTTCAACAGATGTTTCACAAATAATTCCGGTTTTCTTGACAGTGGGAACCGGATATGTTATGCTGAAACCATATCATACTGATGCAAACGGAGGATCGTTATGGCAAACGTGAAAGCGCTTTCGCCGGACCGGCAGCGAAAGGCGGCGCTGAAAAAGCAGCGCGAGATCGCCAAATGGGAAAAGGAAAAGGCCCGTCCCAGGCGCAATACATATCTCATTTATATGCTGTTCATGATCTGTCTGGTCTTTATTACGGATATGATCGCTTCCGAGATCTGCCGGCAGATGAAGACGGAGATCGCAAAGGATCTGTTTGCCGCCTACGGCGATCAGTCGCTGTCAAAGATCGGCATGATCGATCTGCTTTCTTTCCCCTGCATCGCGGTCTCGCTGTTTTATAAAACGCTGTCCGACCGTTACGGCCGACGGCTGTTCCTGATCATCAACACCTTCGGCATGGGGTTGGGCATGACGCTGATCCACCTTTCCGGCAACATCCTGATGTACGTGATCGGATTCTGTATCATCTCGTTCTTCGTGCCCAACGATATGCAGGTGGTCTACGTTATGGAGACCGCGCCGGAAAAGCACCGGGCGAAGGTCCTGTCCGTCGTCCGGTCGGCGGCGACGTTCAGCCTGATGCTGATCCCGCTGTTCCGCCGTATCTTCATGCACGAGCTGAGCCAGTGGCGCATGGTGTTTCTGGTGCCTGCCGTCATCGGCTTCTTCGCCACGTTCCTCATGCTGCTCTTTGCCCGGGAAACGGACGTGTTCATCGATTCCCGCCTGCGCTACCTGCGCATGAGCGACGAGGAAATACAGGCGGAAAAGGCAAAAAAGGACGTCCAAAACGCCCAGGGCGGTTTTTTCAACGCGCTGAAATTCGCCATGCGCCATAAGCAGCACCGCTGGCTGTTTATCCTGATGGCGTTCCATAATCTGGGCTTCATCATCACGATGAATTATCAGACGATGCTTTCCTACGGCTACGCCGGCCATCTGACGGCGTCCGGCGGCGCGTCGACGCTCGACCGGGCGCTGGAGACCGTCAACGCCAGCAACGGCGTGGTGACGCAGGCGCTGTTCCTGTTTGCCGTGGGCAGCGCCGTGTTCCAGCTGCTGTTCGGCTTCGTTTCCGATAAGCTGGGCCGTAAGCCCGCCGGGGCGATGATGTCCGCCCTGACTTTCACCACGCTGCTGCTGTTCACCTTCGGCGCAAAGCTGGCGTGGAATCCCTATTTCGTCGGGTTCCTGACCGGCGCGTGCGTGGGCAGTTTTACCTCCGTGGGCGATATCAACGTCATGATGATGTCGGAATCCACGCCCACCAACCTGCGCTCCTCCGTCACCTCCTCCGCCTACGTGATCGAGGCCCTCGGCACCTTTGTGGGTATGGCGGTCTCGCTGCCGCTTCTCGGCGTGTTCGGCGATTCCGCGGTTTCCGCGCTGACGCTGTGCATCTCGGCACCCGGCATCCTGATCGGCCTGATCCTGGTGCTGCTGAAGACCCACGAGACGAGGGGCATGGACCTGGACGCCGTCACCGGCTGCGAGTGGGATTGATCGATCGGCTCAGTCAATTCATAATGACAGCCGCGTTCCCGGAAAGGGGAGCGCGGCTGTTTTGTCTGCCGTTATCAGGTTGACCGCCGTTTTCAGAACAGCGAGGTGATGATCGAGATCATGCTCTTCAGAATATTGCGGATGTAGGCGAAAAAGCGGGTAAAGGAATTGTATTCCTTCGGTGCCGTGTCCATCTTCCCGATCTTATCCGTCCCCAGCTTCACGCTGCCGGAATAGGTGAACACCTCGTTGTCGTAACGCGTGATATCGTCCTCGTGCAGTGTCAGCACCCGGTAGCCGTAGGGGCCCGTCTTGGCGAATTCCATGCCGTAGGTCAAGCCCAGCTCGATGCCGTCCACCGTGCCGGAAAACGCCTCCACGTGCTGGTGGCCGAACCACGCGCCGATCACGTCGCCGCATTCCTTCCACGCGGCGAACTCCTCCGTAGTCGTGCCGGGCACGTAGGCGTAAAAGTTGTCGCCGGAAGCGATTGCCGGATCCAGCCGGTAGAATTTCGTTCCCTTTGCGGTGGCGCCGTCCTCCCACGCATGGCACTCCGTGAACAGGTTGCCCACGTCCGCGGTGGGAATGTGCTGGAACGCGAAGGCGGGCGTCGGTTCTCCGCCGTTGGCGGCGGTCAGCTCACTGCTGGTCCGCTTGTACCAGTCGATCTGGTCCGCGTTCACGCCTCCCTTGCCGCTGTCCATGATCCACACGTTGAAAACGGGGGAGCCGTCCGCGCCGTACACGGGCAGGCGGCAGTCGATGCGGCCCTGTGCGTCGTCGCTTTGGTCCTGTGTCAGGTTGTGTGCGTATTTTCCGTAGATAGCCAGCCAGTCCGCGTTGGTGATGCCGCACTTGTGGTCGTTGTTGCCCTGGGCGATCACATAAGGCACGCCGGAATCCTCCAGCACCGTAAAGATGGCGTCTACCGCCGTTTCGATGTTGGCCAGCGTTTTGTCTATGACGATCTCCCGTTTGGCGTCGTAGACGCACACGCCCTCGCGCATGGGCTCGTCGTCCACGCCGGGATCGCCCACCCGGCTGTCCTCCACCACGTCGCCGGTGAATACGATCAGGTCCGGGTCGCTTTCCTCAATGGAACGCTTCAGCAGGTTCAGCATCTCCCATGAGGGATGGTGATCGTCCTGCGTGTCGGTGATGTGCAGGATCGTAAAGGTGCCGTCCTCCCGGAAAGTCAGCCTTTCCGGCGCGTCCGCCGCGAAAACGGGCGCCGCGGCGGCGAACAGAAACAACGCCGCCAGCAGAACGGAAAACGTCTTCTTCATGAACAGTACCTCCCAAGGATTTTATAAAGAGAGTTAAGAGTTGATGCTGTTGTTCAAGCCCGCAGGATTACCGCATTTTCAACTCTCAACTCTCAAAACTAAAAATTATGCGCCGTTATGACGCCGACTGCTGCGCCGCCAGCACCGCGTCGATGATCAGCACCACCGCCAGCACGTTGACGGGGTCCGCGCCGTAGGCGGTATCCAGTTCATAGGTGTCGCCCCAGGTGAACCAGCGCTTGGAGATCGCGGCGACGGTTTCGCCTCCGCTGCCGGTGATCTCATATTCATGGGCGGTAAAGTTGCCCTGCACCGTCCAGCCGAACGTCGGTATCTCATACCTTGCTTTCATAAAGGTGAACTGCTTCACCACCTCGGCGACATCCGTGCCGTTCCGGGCGATATAGTACTTTGGTAAAAAAGACAGCACCTTCTGGTGAATATAGGCCACCTCGTTGTCGTACAGGTCGTAGACGTGCAGCTTTTTGCCGAAGGTGAAGAATTCGCCCTCCACCCGGTATACGTCCTCGCCCAGCTCGTTGAATACGCTGAACCGGTCCTTCCACGAAAAGACCTTTTGTTTGAGATAAAGCTTTGACATGGTATCAGCCGTACAGGAAGGAGAACAGCCCGTGCAGGAACGCGAGGAGCATGTCGAAATACTTGCGGATCCTCTTCAGGAAAGAAACCGTGTCGTTCTCCTCGAAGCCGTAGTTCGGCAGCGTGACGGACACGTCGGAGGGGGCGGGGTCCTTGGTAAAGTCGTTGATGACGGGGGAAACGGCGTACAGCAGAATGTACTCGATGCCCTCGGATCTGGAAACCGTTTCGGCGGTCAGCTGCTTCAGCGCATCCGGCACGGCAAAGGGAAGCGTCACCTTCGTCAGCGCCCAGTCCAGCAGCTTGTTGTAATCCTCTTCGGAAAGCGGTTCCAGCGCGTAGTTCAGCGCCGCGCCGAGGCCGTTGGAAGCCGCCTGGCCGACGGTGGAATACATGGGATAATTCTCGTCGCCCGCGCAGTGGGCCGCGTAGATCTCGCAGCCGATCTCCAGCAGATCCTTGTACTCGGTTTTCGGGATCGTAAAGCCGTAAGAATCTGCGATGGCTTCCAGACTGATCGGCGCTTCCTCGCCTTCTTCCGCTTCCGGCGCGTACAGCGGCATGGTGGCGGCTTCCGCCAGCCGCGGGATCACCACGTCCAGCATGGCGATGATATCCGCGTCCTTCTCCGCGTCCAGCTTGGCGACGGATTTCACGTAGGCGGGGGTGAAGAACAGCAAAAGCTGCCGGTAGCTGCCTTCCATAAACATTTTCTTGGTATAGGCGCGGAAGTCGCTCTGCAGCAGGTTGGCGGCAGTCTCGTTCATTCCTTCCGGGATCAGGCCGCTGTCAACGGTCTTGATATACTTCGTGTCGATCTTCACGCCGTCCCTGCCGAACTTCGCGGTACGGAAGCAGGCGGGATAGGTGGTCAGCGCGCCGGAGACGATATCGTATACCACGCCCTTATCGTTGGCGTATTCGCCGATATCCAGCTCGTGGGTGTGGCCGCTGAAATTGAACTTGATGCCCCAGTCGATGAACTTGTCGGGCAGATTCCATTGCTTGTCAATGATGGAGGTATGTACGATCTGCTGCACCGTGTAGTGGGAGAACAGGGAGAAGTGCGTCACGGAGATCAGCTTTTTCCCGTCAGCCTTTGCCTGTTCGACCTGTGCGGCGATCCAGTCCACAAGGGGCTGGTTGACGTTGTTGGAGTCGATGGCAAGCAGCCGGTAGGTATCTCCCAGATCGGCGGTGTAGGAGGCGGAAGCGTCGTCCACGGCCAGCGCCTTGTCGTAGCCCAGGTTGGCGTACGCCGATTTGAAACCCTGCACGTCCATATACATCAGGTCGTGGTTGCCGATGACGCACAGCACCGTTTTGCCGCTGGACTGCTCGAAGGCCTCCAGCTTGGCGGCGATGGCGGCCGCGTCGTCGGGGGTGCCGTAATCGGAAATATCACCTGTGACGATCACATATTGGCTGTCGTTGGCGGCGGCCTGCTTGAAGAATTCGTCCACGATAGCGGCGGATTCGGCGGTCATTTTGCCGTTGGAAACCACGTGGCCGAAGGGATCGTCCTCCGTACTCTTGGTAATGGGCTGCGTGGTAAGCATTCTGGAATGGTGTACGTCCGTCACCACCGTCAGCGACAGCTCCTCGTCGGCGGCAAACGCCGCGGCGGAGCACATGCCGCACAGCATCAGAACGGATAGCAGTATCGCAAGGATCTTTTTCATAACGAAACTCCTTTCAAAATAGCAAAAGGGAAGCGGCCGTTTATTTTACCAGTTCGATCGTGTAGACGGAATTGGTGTACCAGGCGTTGGTAATGAAGTTGCGCGGGCGCAGGATGACCTCGTCGTCGTAGACCTCCAGCTGGATGCCGGTGCCGGAGACCGCGTCGCCGAACATATTTACAAGGCCGTAGGTGGGCAGGTTGATATAGGTGACGCCGTTGACGGTCTCCACCGTGGCCAATCCGTACGTGTCGTCCACCGCGGTGCTCTTGATGCCGGCGTGCATATGGCCGCTGATGTAGAACACGTTGTCGTATTTCTCCATCACGGATTTTACGTCGTTCACCTCCAGGTCGATGCCGCTGTCGGGCCAGATGGTGGCTTCGCCGTTGATGTCGTCCACCGGCCAGTGGCACACCACGAAGGCGGGCTTGCCGTCCGCGGTGGCTTCCGCCAGCTCGCTGTCAAGGAAGGCCATCTGCTCTTCGCCGATGTCCATGGCGTCCCAGTGGCCGCCGTCCTTGCAGATATCGCCCAGCACGATGAACTTGTAGCCCTTTACCTCGTAGCTGTAATAGGTGTCCTCGGCTTCGATGCCCAGATACTCGTTGTTGTAGCGGATAAAGTTGGCCTTGGCCTCCTCGCGGGTGATATCCGTCACGTCCCGGTCGCCCGCGTGGCCGATGTCGTGGTTGCCCGCGGCGGAAAGCGCCTTCACGGGGCTGTAATTTCTCAGGATATCATAGTACTTCGCGAGAGACGGCTCGTCGGCGTAGTTGGTCAGGTCGCCCGCGATCACCACGGTATCCACCGGCGTTTTGGCGCGGGACAGATTTTTGAGCCCCGTCTTCAGAAAGCTCTGACGCGCCGGTTCTTTTGCTTCCAGATGCGTGTCGGAGATCATTTCCGCGATCATACGGCAATCGTCCTTGGAGGCGTCGATGACCGGCAGCTCCACGCCCTTATAGGGCAGTATCGTCAAAAAGATCGCCATCAGGAAGGCGAGAAAGTTGGAAAAAATAGCTTTGACAACAGTCATGGTTGCTCACTCCTAACCTATTGATTCATAATAAAATATACCACGCCCGTAGGAAAGAATCAATAATAAAAAGCGAACCGCGCCGAAAAATGACAAATCCAACAAAAATGAGCAGCCGTTTCTGTGCAGTATTTCAGTTGTCATAACGGCGGCAGACGCGGCATATCATCTATTGAAAAACAAAACGGAGGAATCCATATGACCAGCACGGATATTTACAGGGACATCGCGCAGCGGACGGGCGGCGATATCTACATCGGCGTGGTGGGACCGGTGCGGACCGGCAAATCCACGTTTATCAAAAAATTCTGCGAAACGCTGATCCTGCCCCACGCCCCCGCGGACTTCGCGAAGGAGCGCATGACGGACGAACTGCCCCAGTCGTCCGCCGGCAGGACCATCATGACCACCGAGCCCAAGTTCATTCCCGAAAAGGGCGCGCGCGTCACGCTGGGGGAAAACGCGGAGATGAACGTCCGTCTGGTGGATTGCGTAGGGTACATCGTGCCCTCGTCTCTGGGCTACATTGAGGACGACGCGCCCCGCATGGTGAAAACGCCCTGGTTCGAGGATGAGATCCCTTTTAACATGGCGGCGGAGATCGGCACCAAAAAGGTCATCAACGAACACTCCACCATCGGGATGGTGGTCACCACCGACGGCAGCATCAGCGAGATCCCGCGGGAGGAGTATGAAGAGGCGGAGGAGCGCGTTATCGGTGAGCTCAAGGAGATCGACAAGCCCTTTGTCACGCTGTTGAACTGCGTTTACCCGCAAAGCGAGGCGTCGCAAAAGCTGGCCGCGCGGCTGACGGAAAAATACGGCGTGCCCGTACTGCCGGTCAACTGCCTGAAGCTGACGGAGGAGGAGATCCGTCATATCCTTTCGGAAGTACTGTTTGAATTCCCGCTGAAAAAGATCACCGTCAGTTTTCCCGGCTGGCTGTGCGGTCTGCAGAAGGACAGCGCCGTGCGGCAGGAGCTGTTCAACGTGGTGCGGGACGCGGCCGCCGATGTGACGAAGCTGCGGGAGCTGGAGGATTTCAGCGCCGCGCTGACGGCCTCGCCGGAGATCGCATCCTCCACCGCGCAGACCGTCTGCTTCGGCAGCGGTTCGGCGGTGTTCGCGGCGGAGCTGGACGCTTCCCTGTTTTACGGCGTGGTCTCCGGCATCGCGGGCACGGAGGTAAAGGACGACGCCGGGCTGATCGAACTGCTGGAGGAGCTTTCGGCCGTCAAACGCAAATACGCCCGCATCGAAAAGGCGCTGGAGGAGGTCAACACCACAGGCTACGGCATCGTGATGCCCACCATTGAGGAAATGACGCTGGAGGAGCCGGAGATCGTGCGGCAGGGCAGCAAGTACGGCGTGAGGCTCAAGGCGGGCGCGCCCTCCATCCACCTGCTGCGGGCGGATATCAAGACCGAGGTGGCGCCGGTGGTGGGCAGCGAAAAGCAGAGCGAGGAGCTGGTAAAGTATCTGCTGGACGGCTTCGAGGAGGATCCCTCCAAGATTTGGGAGTCCAACATCTTCGGCAAATCGCTGGACGATCTGGTCAACGAGGGGCTGAAGGCAAAGCTCACCCACATGCCCTTCGACGCCCGCCAGAAGCTGCAGCAGACGCTGGAAAAGGTCATCAACGAGGGCTGCAGCGGCCTGATCTGCATCATTATTTAGTTTTGCGTTTTGAGAGTTGGGTTTTGAGGCATGAGAGTTCAGGGTTTAGAATTAAGAATTCAGAATTAAGAATTCAGAATTAAAAAATCAGGGTTCGGAATGCAGGGCTCGGGTCACGAAATTCAAAATATAAAAACGGCAATGATACATTTTCAGCACAAAAAAACAGACGGCCCGCCGGATTGCACGGGGGCTGCCTGTTTTTGCTTTTAGTGATGAATATAATTTGAGTATTGCAGGATATTTATAAGGCGACGAATAATATTGATTAACACTTACAGATGCTTACAAGTACTTCTGGTATTCCGCCACGGCGATCTCGTCGCAGCGCTCGTTTTCCGGGTGGCCGGCGTGGCCCTTGATCCACACGAATTCCGTCTTATGGACGGCCAGCAGCTCGGAAAACTGCTGCCACAGGTCCGGGTTCAGCACCGGCTTGTTGTCGCTTTTTTTCCATCCTTTTTTGATCCAGGCGGGCAGCCAATACCGGTTGACCGCGTCGCAGACGTACTTGGAATCGGAGGTCACGGTGACGGAGCAGGGACGCTTCAGCGCCTTCAGGCCTTCGATCACTGCGGTCAGCTCCATGCGGTTGTTGGTGGTCTCTTTTTCGCTGCCGCTTAACACCTTCTCGGTCTTCCGGTACCGCAGGATGGCGCACCAGCCGCCGGGGCCGGGATTGCCGGAGCAGGCGCCGTCTGTGTATAAATATACATGATCCATCTTCATTACCGACACGGCAGAGGGCGGCGTTTCGCGCCGTTTGCCGGTCCTTTCGCCGTTCTGTTATCGGTTATTTTAGCACGAAAAAAACCGTTTTGCAATCTTTTTGCCCCGAAAAGATGTGTAAAAAACGGGCGCAACGGACATAATAACCTTGACGTCAATGCGGCAACGAAACTATCACGAAAGGACGGAAAGCGGATGAATGCAGTCGTAATGTGCGGCGGGCTGGGCAGCCGTATGCTGCCGCTGTGCGAAAAAACGCCCAAACCGATGCTTCGGGTGGTCAACCGCCCGGTGATCGACTACCTGCTGAAAAAGCTGGCCAAGGAGGGCTTCGGCGATATCTACCTGTCGCTGGGCTACAAGGCGGAGGAGATCGTTTCCTACGTGGAAGCGCGGGATTACGGGGCGCGGATCGTGTTTTGCCCGGAGGAAAAGCCTTTGGGCACGGCGGGCGGCGTAAAGAACGCCCTGAAAAACGCGCCGGGGGACTTTCTGGTGATCAGCGGCGACAATATCGTCGATTTCGATCTGGACCGGCTGCGGGAGGCCCACTACCTGTCCGGCCGCCCGGTGACCATCGTGGGAACGCAGGTGGAGGACCCGCGCGACTACGGCGTCATCGAATGCGGCCCGGACGGCGTCGTGACGGGCTTTACGGAAAAACCGGACTGGGAAAACGTGCGCTCGTTCTTCGTCAACACGGGGCTGTATTTCTGTTCCGGCGACGTGCTGGACCTGATCCCCGACGGCGAATTCTTCGATTTTGCCAGGGACCTGTTTCCCCGTATGCTGAAGGAGGGCAGAAATCCGGGCTGCCTGCGGGCGGAGGGCGAATGGTACGATATCGGCGGGATCGACGAGTATCTGCGTACCAACGCGGCGCTGCTGCGGGAGCCGGACGAGGCGGACCGCGCGGAGGGCGTCTGGTACGGCGGCGACGCGACGGACGAGGACGGCAACCGCTTCCTCGCCCCCTGCTTTGTCGGCAAAGGCGTGCGGCTGGGCGGCGGCGCCGCCGTGGGCCCCTTTTCCTGTATCGGGGACGGCACGCAGATCGGCCGGGACTGCGTGATCACCGGCAGCGTGGTGGGGGAGGGCTGCGTGATCGGCAGCGGCACCGACCTCCATTCCTCCGTGCTGTCCGACGGCGTGCGTCTCCATGAAAACGTCCTGCTGGACAGCGGCGCGGTCATCGGTTTCGGCGCGGATATCGGGCGGTTTTCCCGCGTGTTCCCGGACGTGAAGATCGGCTCCGGCATCCGCATCCCGCCGGAAAGCCTTGTGTCCTCCGACGTGCGGGAGCAAAGCGGCGTTTCCGCGGAGCTGGATCTCTACGGCATGAACGGCAGGGCCTACGCCGGCGTCACGCTGTTCGACGCCATGAAGATCGGGCAGGCGCGGGCCCGCGCCCCCTGTAAAAAGCTCGGCTTTGCCTGCGACGGCGCTCCGGTGGCGGAGCTGTATAAAAGCGTCTGCCGGTCCGGCGCCGCCTCCTGCGGGGCGGAGGCCTACGATTTCGGCACGGCCTTCCGGGGGCAGGTCGGCTTCTATTCTCACCACTGTTCGCTGGACGGCTTCGTGTTCTTCGCTTTCCGCGACGGGGAGATCGCCCTGTATTTCTTCGGGGAAAACGGTTTCCCGTTCCCCAAACGCCTGCGCCGCCGCATCGCGGACTGTTACCGTTACGGCTCCTTCTCCTATGCCGAGCCGGAAAAGACGGGCCGCCGCTACCGTATGGAGCTGTTCTCCAGCGTGTACCGTTCCAAACTGAAAAAATACTTTGCCGGGTTCCGCCGGTCGGTGGAGCTGACGGTGGAAAGCTCCAACCGCTGCCTGATGGACACAGTGGAAGGCGTGCTGCAGTACGACGGCCGCGGCGACCTGCCCCACCGGATTCTGTTTATCACGGACGGCAGCGGCAGCGAGGCGTATTTTGCCGAAGACGACAAGGTGTTCTATATTTCCGCCGTGCAGCTGTTTATGTGCGAGTACGAGTTCGCGCAGGGGGGCGACGTGGTGCTGCCGGAGGACGCGCCGGAGATCATCGAAAAAAAAGCGGCCGCCTACGGGCGGAAAGTCTTCCGCGCCGGGACGGAGGCGAACGACGCGCCGGACAAGGCGCTGATCTTCAACTGCCTGTGGGCGTTCGACAGCGTCTTTCTGGCGTTCCGCGTCTGCGAGCTGATCGCCCGGACGAACGTGAAGCTGTCGGAAATGCTCAAGGACGTGGAGGCGGTGGCCGTGCGCAAGAACGTATGCGCCTTCGACTGCGAGCCGGCGCGGCTGCGGCAGGGCATGGAGGCGGCCTTCGGGCAGCGGGCGGCGGACGGCGCCTATTACCGCGTCGCGGAGAAAGGCGGCGCGGCGAAGATCCGCCAGCTTGGCAACTCCAGCCGCGTCCGTATCCTGTCGGAGGCGGCGGAAATGGAGGCCGCCAAGGAGCTTTCCGCGGATATCATGAATAAAATTCATGAAGCAATTGTTGACAACGGCGATAAAATAGAGTAATATATAATAATAAATTTTAAATAATTGTTCCTCCGCCGTTGCGGGGCGGGGGCGATACATATAAAACAGACCAAGGAGAAACCATGCAGAACAAAGATTCTCAAGCAAAGAAAGAGAACCGTGAGGGAAAAGCTTCTGCCGATAAAAAGATCGAAAAAGCCAAAAAGACCAAGGCGAAAACCGCCGCGGCGGGCAAAAAAAAGAACGGCGCGAAGCCGTCGGATAATACCGCGGGCAAGCAGATAAAGCCCGCGGATACCGTAAAAGCGAAAGCCCCCTCCAAACAAACCAGAACTACATCCACAAAACAGAAGGACGCGAAACCCCGCAGGACCGAGGAAACATCCACCCGCGCGGAGCGTCCCGCCGCCGGCAGGGCCGTGAAAAACACCCGTTCGTCGGGCGGCGCGGTCGGCCGTTCCCAAAAGAAAAAGCTGGGCGATACCGTCAAGATCTCGTTTCTCGGCGGCATCAACGAGATCGGCAAGAACCTGACGCTGTTCGAGTATAACGACGAGATGATCGTGCTGGACTGCGGCATGTCGTTCCCGGACGCGGATATGCCCGGCGTGGACTACGTACTGCCGGACTTCACGTTCCTGGAGCGCAACGTGCGCAAGATCAAGGCCGTTTTCATCACCCACGGCCACGAGGACCACATCGGCGGGCTGCCCTATCTTTTGAAGAGCGTCAACGTGCCGGTATACTGCACCTGCCTGACGGCGGGGCTCATCAAGGGCAAGCTGAAGGAACACAGGATGCTGAACTCCTGCAAGCTGATCGAGATCCGTCCCGGCGACGTGGTCAGGGCAGGGGAGTTCACGGTGGAAGCCATCCACGTCAACCATTCCATCCCCGATTCACTGGCCTTTGCCATCCGCTGCGGCGCGGGCGTGATCGTCCACACCGGCGACTTCAAGATCGACAACACCCCCATCGACGGCGGCGTCATCGACCTTGCCAAATTCGCGCAGTTGGGCAACGAGGGCGTGCTTTGCCTGATGTCCGATTCCACCAACGCGGAGCGGCCCGGCTATACCCCCAGTGAAAAGAACGTGGGCGAAACGCTGGAAACGCTGTTCCGCGGCGCGGGCGACAAGCGTATCATCGTGGCGTCCTTCGCCTCCAACATCCACCGTATCCAGCAGATCGTGGACGCCTCCGTCAAGATGGGGCGCAAGATCTTCCTGTCCGGGCGCAGTCTGGAAAACGTAGTGGCCGTCAGCATGGAGCTGGGCTACATCAACATCCCGGACGGCATCATGCTGCCCATCGACCGGCTGAAGAACTATACCGACAGCCAGACCGTCATCATCACCACCGGCAGCCAGGGTGAGCCCATGTCCGCCCTGTCCCGCATGGCGCAAAGCGACCACCGCAAGGTCACCGTTGGCCCCAACGACTTTATCATCATTTCCGCCACGCCCATCCCCGGCAATGAAAAGACGGTGTCCAACACCATCAACGACCTGATGAAGCTGGGCGCGGAGGTGGCCTACGAAAAGACGCTGGGCATCCACGTGTCCGGCCACGCCGCGCAGGAGGACCAGAAGCTGATCATCAATCTGGTGCGGCCAAAATACTTCATTCCCGTCCACGGCGAGCAGAAACACCTGCGCCGTCACGCCGCCTCCGCCGCCGACGTGGGCATCCCGAAGGAGAATATCGTCATTCCCGATCTCGGCGCGCTGATCGAGGTGTCTGAGCAGGGGATCGCCAAAACCGGCACCGTGCCGGCGGGGCGGGTGTATATCGACGTTTCCGGCATCGGCGACGTGGCCAACTCCGTACTGCAGGACCGCAAAAAGCTGTCCACGGACGGCATCGTGGCGGTCACCGGCGTGGTGGACGCCTATTCCGGCGAGCTGCTGCTGCCCGTGGACGTGCAGTCCCGCGGCATCGTGTTCAGCAGCAACGCCAACGAATTTTCCTCCTATATCAGCGACGTCTGCGGCGACGTGTTCCATGAGTTCGCCCGTTACGCGCGGCTGGATATCCCCGCGCTGAAATCCCGTGTGCGGGACGCCGTCGCCAAAGTGATCTACGATAAAACGCGCCGTGCGCCCGTCATCATCGTGACCGTTCTCTCCGTCTGACCGGAGTTGCCTTTTTTGAGGAGGTGA
Source organism: Clostridia bacterium (assembly GCA_017428085.1). GTDB lineage: Bacteria > Bacillota > Clostridia > Oscillospirales > Acutalibacteraceae > RUG806. Next base: position 24,059 of record JAFRRP010000003.1, read on the forward strand.
CCGTTTGAAATTCCGAGATTTTTTAAGAACCAATCCGTTTACCGTGATCTTCGTCTGCGTGGCGACCGTGCTGTGCGGCGTTACATTCATATTCTCCCGTACCGTCGCGTTGGTAGAGCTTGTCGCCGTACTGATCATGGCGGTGGCCGCCGTGATCTGGTTCTCCAATTCCGTGGAACGCAAGAAGGCGTATCTGCGCCGCATCGAAGGCGCGCTGACGCAAAGCGGCGAGTCCTACGACCGTCTGGCTGCCTTCCCGTTCCCCGCCGTGCTGACGGATAACGGCGGCAATATCCTCTGGTTCAACACGGCCTTTGACGCCGTCAACGCGGATTTTCCGGAATCCGTCTGCACCGATATCCGGGAATACGTGGGCAACCGGTACGATTTTTCCGCCGGTGGGTCGGCTCCCTTTGAGACGGCAGGCGTTTCCAGGGCGTATACCGTGTTCCCTGCGCGGCTGGACGAGGGCTCCGTGGTGTTCTATTTTGTGGACGATACCACGCTGAAACAGATCCGTACGGAGTTCAATATCACACGCCCCGTGGTGCTGCTGATCAACATCGACTCGCTGGAGCAGACAGAGGACAATCTGGCCCACGCCGATTATTACTCGCTTCTGTCGGATATCGACCGGATCATCACCCGCTGGCTGGTGAGCCACAGCTGTGTGTTCCGCAAATACTCCGACGGCAAGTTCATCGCCGTCACCGAGTGCCGCCATCTGGACGGCATGACGGCGAAAAACTTCGACCTGCTGGACGCGGTGCGCAACTACCGGCACGAAGCGGGCGACGTGGACCTGACGCTTTCCGTGGGCGTGGGCAAGGAAGAAAACTTCGCCCTGTGCGAGGCCAGCGCCCGGCAGGCGCTGGATATGGCCCGCGGACGCGGCGGCGATCAGGTGGCCGTCAAGGTGGGCGACAGCTACGAATTCTTCGGCGGCATCACCAACCGCAAGGAAAAGCGCGGCAAGGTGAAATCCCGGATCGTGGCGGCGGCGCTGAACGACTATATCGAAAACGCCTCCGCGGTGTACATAATGGGCCACGCCTATGCGGATTTCGACTGTCTGGGCGCTGCGGTGGGCGTGGCGGCCATCGCCAGGTCCTGCGGCAAGCCCGCCCATATCGTTATCAACCGGAAAACCAGTCTGGCGACGCCTCTCGTGAAGATGCTTGAGGACGCGGGCGCACACAGTATCAGCTTCGTTTCGCCGGAACGGGCGGCGGACGCCGTCACCGAAAACGCGCTGCTGGTCATCACCGATACCATGCGAAAAACGCTGGTGGAGGCGCCGGCGCTGTTGAGCAAAGGTCTGCGCACCGTCATCATCGACCATCACCGCATGACGGTGGACCACATCGAAAACACGGCGCTGCTGTTCCACGAGCCCTACGCCAGTTCCGCCTGTGAAATGGTGACGGAGCTGGTGCAGTACGCCCCATCCAAGCCCAAGCTGACGCAGGCGGAGGCGCAGGCGCTGCTGTCCGGCATCCTGCTGGACACCAAGAATTTCTCCCTGCGCGTGGGCGTGCGTACCTTTGAGGCGGCGGCCTTCCTGCGGGACAGAAAGACGGATACCGTGGCGGTGAAAAAGCTGTTCGCCGGCTCCATCGAGGAGAACGTCAACGTCAGCAAGATCGTGGCGGCGGCGAAATTCTACAAGAACTACTGTATCTCCGTGGCGCCCTTCGAGGCGCCGGACCTGCGGCTGATCTGCTCCAAGGCGGCGGACGAGCTGCTGAACATCGAAAACGTGGACGCCTCTTTCGTCATTTATGACAACAACGGCGTCGTCAATATCTCCGCCCGGTCCTTCGGCAAGATCAACGTGCAGCTGATCATGGAGGCGCTGGGGGGCGGCGGCCATCAGAGCATGGCGGCCTGCCAGCTGGCGGATACCGCGCCGGAGGCGGCGGTGGAACAACTGAAGGAAGCCATCAACGCATACATGGAAAAAACACATCAACAGGGAGGGCAAAACGCATGAAAGTGATCCTGAAGCAGGACGTAAAGGGCCTGGGCAAAAAGGGCGAGCTGGTCAACGTATCCGACGGCTACGCCAAGAATTATCTCGTTCCCCGTAAGATCGCCACGTTCGCGGACGCGGCGGCCATGAACGAGCTGAAAAACCGCGAGGCCTCCAAGGCCTACCAGCTGGCGCAGGAAAAGGCCAACGCGGAAAAGGCGGCGGAGCTGCTGGACGGCAAAACGGTCAAGGTATCCGCCAAGGCGGGCGCCAACGGCCGGCTGTTCGGCTCCGTCACCTCCAAGGAGATCTCCGAGAAGATCAAGGAGACCTACGACGTGGAGATCGACAAGAAGAAGATCGTTTCGGAGGATATCCGCAATTTCGGTACCTACGAGTGTACGCTGAAGATCTACAGCGGCATCACCGCCAAGCTCTACGTGGTCGTGGGCGAATAAGCGGTTGCCGCATCGGAAAGAGAAATGGCTAAAGGCACAAAAAACAGAGAAGACAATTTCTCGGAGGCGGTCGCCTCCAAGTCCTATTCCATCGAGGCGGAACAGGCGGTGCTGGGCAGCGTGCTGCTGGACCCGGCGTGCTTCCCTTCGGTGTCGCTGCTGCTGCGGGCGGACTATTTCTATCTGCCGCAGCACAAGGCGATCTATACCGCCATGCTTGCCATCGACGCGGCGGGTTCCGGCGCCATCGACCCGGTGCTGATCCTGGAGATACTGCGCAGGGAAAAGGTCTTTTCCTCCGACGAGGACGGCAAGACCTATCTGTTCCAGCTCTCCAACGCGGTGCCCGCCACCGCCAACGTGGAATCCTACTGCCGCATCATCCGGGACAAGTTCTATCTTCGCACGCTGATCGGCGTATCGCGCGACATCATCGACATGGCGGAAAACGCCGGCGAGGACGCGGATACGGTGCTGAACAACGCGGAGGAGAGCATTCTCGCGATCCGGCAGGGCAGAACGGTCAAAGGACCATCCAAGCTCAGCGACGTACTGGCCGAAGTCTACAACACGCTGTACAAGCTCAATTCGGACGAGAAGGAGCAATACAAGGGGTTGCCCACGGGCTTCCCGGATTTTGATAAGATGGTCACGGGCCTGAACAGATCCGACCTGGTGCTGATCGGCGCCCGTCCCGCCATGGGCAAGACCAGCTTCGCGCTGAACATGGCGCGCAACGTGGCGGTCACCTCCCGCAAAAAGGTGCTGTTCTTCTCGCTGGAGATGTCCAAGGAGCAGCTGGCCCAGCGGATCGTTTCCACGGAGGCGCGCATTCCCGGCCAGAAGATGCGCACCGGCGAGCTCACCCCCAAGGAGTGGGAGAGCCTGTCCGCCGCCTGCCTGTTCCTGACGGATACGCAGCTTTGGCTGGATGATACCTCCAACATCACCGTGCCGGAGATGAAATCCCGGTGCATCCGACTGAAGGGTGTGGACGCGGTGTTTATCGATTACCTGCAGCTGATGCAGCCCGCCAAACAGTCGGAGAGCCGCGTGAATGATGTCTCGCAGATCACCCGCGGCTTGAAGCTGATGGCCAAGGACCTGAATATCCCCGTGGTGGTTTGCTCGCAGCTATCCCGAAGCACCGAGGAGCGCGGTAAATCCCATAAGCCCCAGTTGTCGGACCTGCGTGAATCCGGCTCCATCGAGCAGGATGCGGATATCGTGGTGATGCTGTACCGCGAGGATTACTACAAGAACGAAAAGGACAACCCGGAGGAGATCGAGGTCAACTCCGCGGAGCTGCTGGTGCAGAAGAACCGTCACGGCCCCACCGGCAGCGTCAAAATGGCGTGGAACCCCAAGTACACGCTGTATACCTGCGTAGCCCAGAATAACAATGATGAGGGATAAGCTCTTGTCGACGGCGCGCCGGTACGTGATGTTCGCCCCCGGCGATACGGTGGCGGCGGGCGTTTCCGGCGGGGCGGATTCCATGTGCATGCTCGTGCTGCTGAAGGAATGTGCGGAGGAGCTGGGGATCATCGTCACAGCCGTGCACGTCAACCACGGCCTTCGGGGCGCGGAAGCCGACGCGGACGAATCGTTCGTACGGGACTTCTGTGAAAAAGAGGGGATCCCCTTTATCGCGCGGCGCGTGAACGTCCCTGCCTTAGTGAAGCAGACCGGCGACAGCGCGGAGCTGTGCGCCAGAAACGCCCGGTACGAGGTGTTCGCCTCCCTGGGTTTCGACAAGATCGCAACTGCCCACACCGGCACCGACAGCGTGGAGACGCTGCTCATGAACCTGTCCCGGGGCGCTGGGCTGCGGGGGCTGTGCGGCATCCCGCCGGTACGCGGCAACATCGTAAGGCCGCTGATCGGTTTTACCCGCGCCGAAACGGAACGCTTCTGCCGGGAGCGGGGGATCGCCTTCGTCACGGATTCCACCAACCTGACGAACGACTGCACCCGCAACCGGTTTCGCCATACGGTGATGAACGACCTTGCGGCGCTGAACCCGGCGTTTGAGCGCAACGCCATGCGGTGTATGGAGCTGCTGCGGCGGGACGAAGCCTATCTGGACGAGGCCGCCGAAAAACGTTTCCGGGCGCTGTACGATCCCGAAACCCGGTCGCTGCCCGTTGAGGGGCTGCCGGCGGAAGGGGAGTGCCTGCGCAACCGCGTATTGGCGCGCTATCTGGATACGGTCTGCGGCGCGGATTACGAATACCGCCACGTCGAGAGGCTGGGCCGGGAAGCGGCGACGCGCTGTTCGGTCACGCTGCCCTCCGGCGGCAGCGCCGTTTCGGACGGCGATCGGATCGCCTATCGCGAACCGCCGCGCGGAAGGATATCGCCCGGACCGCTGACCGTGCGTAAGGACCGGGAAGAGCCGGTGACGTTCGGCCGTTTTCAGCTCGTTTTCAGCGTCGCGGATCTATCATATACAAAAAAAGGAAATGAGATCTGCGTCGATTACGATAAAACGGACGAAACGCTGACGGTACGCGCGCGGCAGCCGGGGGACAGGATCTTACTGCCCCGCCGGTGCGCGAAAACGCTGAAAAAGTATTTCAACGAAATAAAACTGCCCGAACGGCAGCGGGACGAACAGCCCGTGATCTGCGATTCCCGCGGGATCGCCGCCGTGGCGGGACTGACGGCGGACGAAACGCGTTTGCCGGATAATCATACAAAAAAAATTCTGATTATAAGAACGGAGTGTGACAACAATGATGAATGACATCAAATCCGTACTGTATTCCGAGGAAATGCTTCGGCAGACGGTGGCGGAGCTGGGCGCGAAGATCAGCGCGGATTACCGCGGCAGGAACCTGCTGCTTGTGAGCGTGCTGAAGGGTTCTGTGGTGTTCATGTCCGACCTGATGCGCAGCATCACCGTCCCCTGTGAGATCGACTTCATGGCGGTCTCCAGCTACGGGTCCGGCGTGAAATCCAGCGGCACGGTCCGCATCCTGAAGGATCTCGACCGGGATATCCGCGGGTACGACGTGCTGGTGGTGGAGGATATCCTTGACAGCGGCAAAACGCTGAACTACCTGATGGACGTGCTGTACGCGCGCAATCCCAACAGCATCCGCATCTGCACTCTGTTCGACAAGCCCGAACGCCGCGAGGTGGATATCTACGCGGACTACAAGGGCCTTACCGTGCCGGACGAGTTCATCGTGGGCTACGGGCTGGATTACGCGGAGCACTACCGCAACCTGCCGTTCATCGGCGTGCTGAAGGAATCCGTCTATCAAAAATAAATCGGGGTGAGGAATAATCTTGGATAACGAAAAAAACGGCGGCAGCAGAGCCAAATCTCTGCTACCCATGCTCCTGTTGCCCGTGATCTTTATCACGGTGATCTCGTTCTTCTTCAATTCCAACGGCAGCAAGGAGAAAAAACTGACCTACTACGAAGTTGTGGAGATGTTCTACAACGACGAGGTGGCGGAATACGACCTGAACCTCAGCAGCGGCGTGCTGCAGTACAAAAAGCGCGGCGAAAGCGAGAAAGACGCTTCCCATAAGTATTCCGTTCCCAGCATCGCGCTGTTCAACAACGATATCCACACCTACGTGATGGCGTATAACGCCGAGCATCCCGACGCGCCGGTGAAGTATAACTACAATGCCGGTTCGTCCAATTCATGGCTGGTGAGCCTGCTGCCCACCGTCATCAGCATCGGCATTTTAGGCGTGCTGATGTATATGATGATGCGCCGCATGAACCAGAGCCTCATGAGCGAGAACAACCGCACCATGAGCTTCGGCAAGGCGCGGGTGCGCATGAACAAGGGCGACGGTAAAAAGACCACCTTTGCCGACGTGGCCGGCTGCGACGAGGAGAAAGAGGAGCTGCAGGAGATCGTGGAGTTCCTGAAAGACCCGGCGAAATACAACGCCCTCGGCGCGCGTATCCCCAAGGGCGTGCTGCTGGTCGGCCCTCCCGGCACCGGTAAAACGCTGCTGGCCCGGGCCGTGGCAGGGGAGGCCAACGCGCCGTTCCTGTCCATCTCCGGCTCCGATTTCCTTGAAATGTACGTGGGCGTCGGCGCTTCC
>JAFRRP010000028.1 GCA_017428085.1 Clostridia bacterium
CACCTCAGTGCCGCTATGAACCGAAACAACTTTTATAAAGATACATTCCCCAAAGCGGCACTGAGGTGCCGCGCTACAACGAACGATAAGGAGAAACTGTCATGAATAAAGCTCTCAGAAAGGCCGTCATTGCCGGCAACTGGAAAATGAACAAGACCCCCGCCGAGGCGGCGGCCCTCATCAACGAAATGAAGCCCCTCGTGGCGGGCGCGGACTGCGACGTGGTCCTCTGCGTGCCCTACGTGGACATCCCCGCCGCGCTGGAAGCGGCCAAGGGCTCCAACATCAAGATCGGCGCGGAGAACGTCCACTTCAAGGCCTCCGGCGCTTACACCGGCGAGATCTCCGCGGAGATGCTCACCGCCCTCGGCGTGGAATACGTGGTCATCGGCCACTCCGAGCGCCGTCAGTACTTCGGCGAGACCGACCAGACCGTCAACCTGCGCTCCCTGGCCGCCCTCAAAGCGGGCCTGAAGGCCATCATCTGCGTGGGCGAGACGCTGGAGCAGCGTGAGCTGGGCTACACCGAGACCCTGCTGAAATACCAGACCAAGATGGCCCTGACCAACGTGACGAAAGAGCAGCTCAAGAACGTCATCATCGCCTATGAGCCCGTGTGGGCCATCGGCACCGGCGTGACCGCCACCGACGAGCAGGCCAACGAGGGCAACAAATACGTGCGCGACGCCATCGCCGAGGTCTACGGCGCGGACGTGGCCGAGACCGTTACCGTGCAGTACGGCGGCTCCATGAACGCCAAGAACGCGGAGGGCCTGCTGGACAAGGAACACGTGGACGGCGGCCTGATCGGCGGCGCTTCCCTGAAAGCGGCGGACTTCTCCGTCATCGTAAAGGCGGCGTCCAGATAAGATGAAAAAACCGGTCGTTTTATGTATCATGGACGGCTTCGGCATCCGTGCCGAAACCGAGGGCAACGCGATCAAAGCCGCGAAGACGCCCAACCTGACGAAATTCTTTACCGAGTGCCCCTTCACCACCATCGGCGCCTCCGGCCTGGACGTAGGCCTGCCGGACGGCCAGATGGGCAACAGCGAAGTGGGCCACACCAACATCGGCGCGGGCCGCGTGGTCTACCAGATGCTGGTGAAGATCTCCAAGTCCATCCGGGACGGCGACTTCTTTCACATCAAGGCGCTGAACGACGCGATGGACAACTGCCTTGCCAACGACAGCACCCTGCACCTGATGGGCCTGCTCTCCGACGGCGGCGTGCACAGCCATATCGAGCACCTGTTCGGCCTGCTGGAGATGGCCAAGCAGCACGGTCTGAAAAAGGTTTACGTCCACTGCATCATGGACGGCAGAGACGTATCCGTGACCAGCGGCAAGGGCTTCGTGGCCGACGTGGAGAAAAAGTGCGCCGAGCTGGGCGTGGGTAAGATCGCCTGCATCTCCGGCCGCTACTACGCCATGGACCGGGACTTCGCCTGGGACCGCGTGGAAAAGGCCTACGCCGCCTTCGTCTACGGCGAGGGCATCCAGGACCCCGACGCCGTGGGCTCCATGCAGCGCAGCTACGACAAGGGCGTGACAGACGAGTTCATCGTCCCCACCGTGGTGGACAAGGAGGGCACGATCAAGGCCAACGACTCCGTGGTGTTCTTCAACTTCCGCCCCGACCGCGCGCGGCAGATCACCCGCACCTTCGTGGACCCGGATTTCGACGGCTTCGAGCGCCGCAACGGGTTCTTCCCGGTGCATTACGTGTGCATGACGCAGTACGACGAGGCCATGCCGAACGTGTCCGTCGCCTTCCCGCCCGAGGAGCTGAAAAACACCTTCGGCGAGTTTTTGCAGGACAACGGCAAGACCCAGCTGCGCATCGCCGAAACGCAGAAGTACGCTCACGTGACGTTCTTCTTCAACGGCGGCGAGGAAAAGACCTTCAAGGGCGAGGACCGCATCCTGATCCAGTCCCCCGACGTGCCCACCTTCGACCTGAAGCCGGAGATGAGCGCCTACGAGGTCTGTGACGCGGTATGCGAGAAGATCACCTCCGGCGCGTACGACGCGGTGATCCTCAACTTCGCCAACTGCGACATGGTGGGCCACACCGGCGTGTTCGACGCGGCGGTAAAAGCGGTGGAGGCCGTGGACGAGTGCGTGGGCAGAGTGGTGGAAGCCACCCTTTCCATGGGCGGCGTGACCTTCATCACCGCCGACCACGGCAACGCCGACCAGATGATCGGCGACGACGGCAAGCCCTTCACGCCCCACACCACCAACCCGGTGCCCTTCTGCGTGGTGGGTTATCCCTGCGAGCTGAAAGAGGGCGGCCGCCTGGCGGACATCTGCCCCACGATGCTCAAGGTCATGGGCCTCCCCCAGCCCGCCGAAATGACCGGCGAGTGCCTGATCAAGTAATGACACAAATATCCCCGCCCATCTTTATCCGAGCGGGGATATTGTTTTTTTCTACCATCCAACCACATATAGAGAACTGGTACAAATGGAAACAATCAAACGAAAGTGCGTATTTCTCATTGATCTCCTGGCTGTAACTGTGTTAATAGGATTGATTGCCGGTTATTACAACATTATCACACATTCCGTCAACGTGGGAGATGAATCCTTTTATATTTGTTTGGCTCAACGCTTCTTCCTCGGCGACCGCCCGATTGTCGATGAATGGGGGGTAGAACAGCTGACAGGCATTTTGTTATTGCCTCCATTTTATTTATTTTATACCCTGACGCATTCCACCGACGGGATCATTCTGTTTTTTCGGGCGCTTTACGCTGTCTGTCAAATGCTTGTGACAGCTTTCCTTTATCTTTCCTTGCGCGCCTACGGCAACAGAAAATACAGCAGAACAAAGGACCGGCTGTTGTTTTCTCTCGGTGCGCTGACCGCTTCCGTCATATTCGCCTGTTTTATCCCGGTATGCATTCCCACGCTCAACTACTATTCCATGAGCTTGATGGGGCTGGCCGTATTCAGCGTGACCCTGTTCTGTTACCCTGACAGCAAACTGAAATTCTTTTTTTGCGGCGCTGTTTTTTCCGCAATCATCCTGGCGGAGCCGGCCTCCCTGCTGTTATACGTTCTTTTACTTCTTTTTGCTTTTGTGGTAGCATTATTGAAGAAACGATCAAAAAAACAAACGACGAAACCATTCTTTTCCTATAAGAATTATTTGTTTTTGAACTTCGGCGGTTACGCCGTGGCAATACCGGTGATCGTGTTTATTTTCTATCGCTGCGGATTTCATGCTTTTTTCGGCAGCTTTCATCACCTGTTTGACGGAAACGGGTATAGTTTTTCAATAACAGACGGCAATATCATTAACCCCTATTTTCTTATCGCCGCCATATTGTTATACAGCGGCCCCGCCTTTGTCTTATTGCTCGGCATTACTGTGCTTTCCGCAATTCTGCACAAGTACCGAGATTACACCCGGATTGTTTTTACAATCGGTCTGGCGGTGTATTATCTGCTCGCTTATAATAGTTTATGGAAACAATCGGGAACATATCTGTATTCGGAAACTGTCCTGTTCCATGGTATTCCCTTATATCTGTCCGGACCGGCCTGGATGCTGCTGGCAAAGAAACCTGACAAGAAAATCTGCCGTGCCTGGGGGATCTGTGCGCTTTTCTCCGTTTTGTTCAGCATTTCTTCCGACGTCGCTGTCGGCTGGGGCGGCATCGCCGCAGGGATTTTTTCCTGCATACTCGCCACGCAGGTGTTGATAGATATTGTTGAAGATTTTTCAGTGAAAAAAATGAAATACATCTCCATACTGACGGCCTGTTCCGTCATCTGCTCTTTGGCGGTTGTTTCCTGCAATGAAATAAGGTGGTTCAAAACACAAAACGGTTTTTTCTTTGTTGAAAACGCCATTTCACGCAACTTCCTAAATCAAAAGCTTGACGTGAAACTGAAAGCGGGACCGCTGCGTGGGATTTATACGAAAAAAAAGCTGGCCGTCAAATATGACGCCATGATACGCGACCTGGATAAAATGAAGGATTTGACGCAGCCGGACGACAGCGTTTTTGTCTGCAATCTCGCTCCGTGGTACTATCTGCATCTGAGCAGAGACTACGCCACTTACTCTACGTGGTTCCGAAAAGACGAATTCCCCCGACTGCGCCAATTCTGGCATGAGCATCCGGACAAAATACCGGATTATATCTATTTCCCCTATCTCAGCATCTATCTTTATCTTCCGTATGAAGAACCGGATGTAACGGAACTGAAGGAACAGCTGAATCAATTGCTTGAATATGATACCGTCATCAAAGGAGAAGCGGGTGATATATATCACGTCACGAAATGCAATTGATGACGACCGTTTTAAATAAGGATCCTGATAAAAATGGAAGAAATGCATCAAAAACGCCGTTCCCTTCTCATCATTGACATTATCGCCCTTCTTGTTTTGTTCGGCCTGACGGTTGGCTATTACAACATCATCATCCACTCCGTCAACGTGGTCGACGAATCCTGTTATCTGTCGCTGGCGCACCGCTTTTTCCTCGGGGACTGCCCGATCACGGAGGAATGGCATGTCAACCAGATGACCGGCATTCTGTTGCTGCTGCCGTTTTCCGTGTTCTGTTCCGTGATGACAGGGGACAGTTCCTTGTCCTGACTAAGAAAGACAAGAGACCGCCCTCTGTCTTTTGTAAAAAAATCAGAGTGAAACTGAATTTCTCGCTGATTTGGATAAAATCCGCAAGGCGTACGTCCAAGAACGATTCTCAGTCTCTCTCTGACAATCAAAATATACCACAGGATTCCGTCAAAAGTCAAGATAAAGAAGTGGGAACCTTTACAAACAATCCAAACAATCAAGGGACAGTTCTGATTGACCTTATGACATAAATGTAGCAACTATCGCTGACAGCGGCACTGAGGTGCCGCGCTACCACTGAAAAGGACCGCCCGTTTTGACGCAGGCGGCCCTGTCTTTTGTTCGCCTTCGGCGGGCGGCTCACGGAGCCGCGCTACAAGGTTTGCGGCAGCCAGGAAAATCCTCTTCCTCCTGCATATTCACTCAAAAAAAACGGCCGGGGGCCCGCAAAGGGTTCCCGGTCGCTGCTTAAATGGGATAGATCAGATTTCGGAATGACTTCCGACTTCCGACTGATGACTTCCGACTGTAACGGCGCGAGGCGCCGTGCTGCGATAGTTGTTTGTGTAAACAGCGGCACTGAGGTGCCGCGCTACGTTTTTGTTCAGAAGCTCCGTGCTGCAGTTACCGCAGGGTCGCCGTCAGTTGGCCGTCGCGCAGGTCCACTTCTATGGTGGAATCCGGCTCGGGGTCGGAGGCGATGATGAGCTTGGCCACCGCGTTTTCCACGGCAGACTGCAGGAAGCGCTTGAGGGGACGCGCGCCGTAGACCGGGTCGTAGCCCTTGTCGGCGATGTAGTCCTTGGCTTCGTCGGTGATGACGAGGTTCAGCCGCTTGTCAGACAGGCGCTTTTTCAGGTCGTTCGCCAGCAGGTCCACGATGCCCCGGATGTTGGCCTTGGTGAGGGGCTTGTAGAACACGGTCTCGTCCAGCCGGTTCAGGAACTCGG
>JAFRRP010000029.1 GCA_017428085.1 Clostridia bacterium
CGTTATCCTTAACTTAATCAATCAGGGGACGGTTCCAATGTCATTAAGTTAAGCGCGGGGTGAACGGACACACCGTAGCACGCAGCCTCAGCTGCGTTTCCAACGTATACCCATTATGTTGTTTTTACCGGAATGAACGGAGCTGAGGCTCCGTGCTGCCATCGATGTTTTACGTCGTTATCCTTAACTTAATCAATCAGGGAGTGTTCTCTGATTGACGGATAATCAAAAAAACAACAAAGATCAATCAAGGAAACGTCCCCTGATCGTGATTGGATCGCGATTTTTCGTGATGAACAAAAAAAACAGACCTGCTCCCGGTTTCAAAACCGTCGGAACAGGTCTTTCTTTGCCGATAAGCCGATTGTTCCCCGCAATTCTAACAACTAGCAACCAGCAACCAGCAACCAGCAACTAGCAACCAGCAACTAGCAACCAGCAACCAGCAACTAACAATCATTCCGCCTTCATGGCGTTGATGACCTCGTCGATCTTGTGGGCGGTGTTGATGAAATCCTCCGCCGTGAAGCCCTTGGTGGTCATGGGGGCGGTGCCGATGCGCACGCCGCTGGCCTGGGACGGGGGCCGCTTTTCGCCGGGCACGCAGTTCTTGTTCAGCGTGATCCCGTGGCGGTCCAGCTCGTCCTGCACGGCCTTGCCGGTCAGGTGCGGGTGGGTCTTGGAGAAATCCACCAAAAACAGGTGGTTGTCCGTGCCGCCGGTCACCACGTCGTAGCCCATGCGGATGAACTCGTCGCACATGGCGCGGCAGTTGTCGCGCACGCGGAAGATGTAGTCGCGGTATTCCTCGGTCAGCGCCTCCTCCGCGGCCACGGCCTTGCCCGCGATCACGTGCTGCAGCGCCCCGCCCTGGGTGCAGGGGAAGATGGCGCCGTCCACCTTTTTCGCCAGCTCTTTACGGCAGAAGATCATGCCGCCCCGGGGGCCGCGCAGCGTCTTATGCGTGGTGGTGGTGATGATATCGGCGATGCCGAAGGGGGAGGGATGCACGCCCGCCGCGACCAGCCCCGCGATGTGCGCCATATCCACCATGAAATACGGCTTGTAATCCGGGTCCTTTGCGTTGGCGTCCGCGATGATCTTTGCGATGCGGTCGAATTCGATGATGCGGGAATAGGCGCTGGCCCCCGCCAGGATCAGCGCGGGGCGGTATGCGGCGGTCTTGGCGGCGATATCGTCGTAGTCGATATAGCCGTTGTCCGTCACGTTGTAGAACACCATATGGAACAGCTTGCCGGAGAAGTTGACCGGGCTGCCGTGGGTCAGGTGGCCGCCGTTGTTCAGGTCCATGGCAAGGATCGTGTCGCCGGGCTTCAGCACGGACATGTAGGCCGCCAGATTGGCGGAGGAACCGCTGTGGGGCTGCACGTTCACGTGGTAATCGGTCTGGAAGACCTCGCGCCACTTGTCGCAGCAGTATTCCTCGATCTCGTCCACGACGTGGCAGCCGCCGTAATACCGGCCGGTATTGCCGGAGGTGCGTTTGGTGGGGTAGCCCTCGGAATACTTGTTGGTCAGGCAGGACCCCACCGCCTTCATCACGTCGTTGCTGACGAAGTTTTCGCTGGCGATCAGCTCGATGGTGGTGTTCTGCCGGTTCTGTTCCTTCTCGATCAGTTCGAATACTTTGGACATGGTATCTCTCTCCCGTGTATGATTGTGGCAGCGCGGCGCCTCAGTGCCGCTCTGAATTTTTGTTTCTTTTTTTGCTTCAGATTTCTGGTAACTTACGGAGGTTCGTATCAACAAAACGACTCTTTGTAAGTTGCATGTGCAGATAGCGGCACTGAGGTGCCGCGCTACGGATAGCACGAACCCCGTAGCACGCTGCCTCAGCAGCGTATCAAACGGACGTAACGACGGAGCTGAGGCTCCGTGCTACGAATCGTTCAGGCTGGATCATCTCCGCACTCCGAACTCCGCTCTCCGCTCTGAAACGACGCAAGGCGCCGTGCTACGCCGTCAGCCCAGGCCCTTTTCGTCAAAATCGAACACCGTCTGCAGGGCGATCTCGATCCCCTTGGCGATGGCGGCGGGGACGATGTTGTCCGCCGTGTCCAGCCGGGTGTGGTAGTACCTTGCCGGGGCCGGGTCCATGGCCACAAAGCTGGCCGCCCTGCAGCCCGCCCGGCTGGCCGCCGCCGCGTCGGTGGAGCCCAGCGGGATGGAGCCGAAGGGCACGTCTTTGCCGCACTGTTTGGCGGCATTCTGTACCAGCTCGCAGACGGCAAGGTCGTTTTTCACAAGGCCGTTGAGGTCGTTGGTGTAGATCTCCATATACTCCTCGTCGCGGATGGTGTCGAAGCCCACGAAGACCGTTTCGGCCCCGTCGTTCAGCAGGTCCGGGTGGGCTTGGAAGAACGCCTCCGCGCCCCGCAGGCCGCATTCCTCGCCGCCGGTCAGCAGCGCGATGACTTCCGTGTTTTCAAAAGCGACGTCGTTGTCGGACAGGAATTTCAGCACAGACGCCGCCACGTAGCTGCCGGACAGGTCGTCGCTGGCGCCGTCCACGTAGCGCTTGGGGTTCGTAAAGGCGAACAGCCCCGCGAAGGCGGGGGCAAAGGCCAGCTGGCCCAGGGCGAGGCCCTTTTTCAGCTTGTGATTTTTGGAGGTAAGGGATACCGCGGTGGAGGCGATATCGTACGCCAGCCCCGCCACGGCGTAACCGGAAACGCCCAGCACGCCCTTGGAGCCCAGCCGGTAGGTGTAGGTCCACTCCGGCGCGGAATCCGTGTGGCCGGAGATAATGATGCGGCGCTTTGTTTCACCCGTCGCCTTTTTCACGGCGATCACGTTGCCGGACCGCGCCTTGGGGAACAGCGGGTCCAGCGGCTTTTTGTAGACGCCGAACTCGCCGACCAGCGCCCCGACCGCCGCGCCGATCAGCGCGACGGAGGCGACGGCGGGCAGCTTGCTCTTTTTCAGCGCCCCCGCGATATTGGCGGCGGCGGAGCCCAGCAGCAGCCCGCCCGCGATGGGCACGAACGCCATGAAGGCGTCCGGGTGGACGTCGAAGGTCTCCCGCGTGACGGCGTCGGCGTAGGGCGTCAGCGTTTCCGCCAGATACTCCTGCGCCTTGCGCTCCGCCTCGCTGCCGCACTTGCGGGGCCCGCAGGTGTTGCAGATATGGTCGATCCCGTCCGCCGCGAACAGCGCGTAGTCGGAAAGGGTGTGCCTGGATTTTTTAAGAATGGCTCTGAAGTCCATATTTTCCTCCGTATTCCCGGGTAGCGCGGCACCTCAGAGCCGCTTTTCACTGATGTCGCATCATTGAACGGCTTGTCATTTCAGGTATCTTATCCGGAGAAGAAAACCTGAAACCAAACGTTGATCGAATAAGTTGTTTGCGCTGATAGCGGCACTGAGGTGCCGCGCTGCCGTGCTGCATGGTTACTGCGCCGCGCTGCCGGACTGTCGATTGCCGCGGCTTCCGACTTCCGACTGATGACTTCCGACGGAAACGGCGCAAGGCGCCGTGTTACTGCGCCGCGGCGACGGTCTCGTTCTCCTCATGCCGCCTGCGCCGGATGTCCTCCAGCTCTTTGTACATCTGCTCTTTCTTTTCGCCTTCCACGTTGTAGAAGAACTTGAGGATCGTGGCGCGCAGCAGGTTGGTCAGCGCGTAGCCGAACAGCAGGAACGCCAGCAGCCACAGGCAGGTGGAAAGATAGGATTCCTGCGACAGCACGCCGGAGGCGATGCGCTCCTGGATGACGTCCACCAGCTCCCTTGTGGAGTCGTCGTTGGTGGGATAGGCGATCCAGACCAGAATATAGGGGATCAGCATGTCCTTGGCATAGGTAAAGGCGGAGTTGATCCAGCCGGGGATGATGCCCTGCACGGCTTCCATCCGCTCGCCGGTCTGCCATTCCAGATAGTCGTAATACTCCACGGTGAAGTGGCTCATGGAAAGCTCCTGGAAGCCCACGCCCACGCCGAACAGGAAGTAGAAGACGTAGAAGAAGACAGCGGTGCCGCCCTCCCAAAAGTTGATGCCGGCCACCTTTTCGCCGTAGCACAGGCCGAACAGCACGGCGGCGGCGGCGACGGAATAGAGCCCGCAGAATTTGAGGATCTTGGTGGGTTCCTTCTTGCGGGCGATGATGCCGCACAGCACGTTGCCCACCACGGTGCCCGCGGCGGTGGGTACCGTCAGCAAAATCACGTTGGAGGAGCCCACGGTGATGCCCGCCAGCAGCGTGGACCACTTGCCCAGCCCCGCGAACACGTTGACCCAGGTGAAATACTGATAGGCGCGGTAATTCTTATACCTGAACAGCCCGAACAGGGATCTGGACAGCTTGGTCTTTTCCTTTTTCTGCAGCTCGATGCGCTCCCGGCAGAACAGGCCCACCATCAGGTTGCCGATCAGCGTCAGGCCCGCGGCGAACAGCGTCAGCACCACGTAGCGGTCGGCGTAGCGCGGGTCGCCCTTGGGGATGAACAGCTTGAAGACCTCCGGGCTGAGGTAGGCGGCGCCGTAGCCCAGATAGTAGGAGATCTGCCACAGCGTGGCGACGGTCTTTTTCTCCTTGTAGTTGGGGGTGATGACCTGGATGATGTTCTGGCTCAAAACGTTGAAGGCGTTCAGCACCGTCTGGAACGCGGCGATGCCGTAGCGCAGCCACGCCATCTGCTCCACCGTCCAGCCCTTTGGCACCCAGTAGAAGGAAATGGTCATCAGGAAGTAGGGGATCATGATGATCAGGTACCACTGGCGGTAACGGCCCCACTTGGTCTTCCATTTCTGCACGATGATACCCGCCACCAGCGGCATGATGATGCCGAGGATGGTGGAGATCGTGGTCTGCCGGGCGGCGATGCCCGCGATCTCCTTCACGCCCACCTGCGGCAGATCCGCGAAAAACAGCTCGTACAGGAAGGTGGTGGCCAGCGTGCCCGTCAGGGTGGTGCCGAACATGCCGCCGATGCGCGACAGGATGATCGAGACGTATTCGATCTTTGTGATGTTTTTCCGTTCGTCCGGCGGCAGCGCGTTGTCGGGCCTTTCGGAAACGATCGGTTTTGATCGGGCCATTTTATTCTCCCCTTTTTATAAGATATCTCATTATACATCACGTAAGTTCCCGATTGCAAGAATAAAATCAGAAAACAGCTTGAAAAAAACGGCGACGGAAGTTATAATATATCAGTAAAAAACCATAAAGGATGAGCAAAATGGAAAAGAAGCTGAAAATCACCATTTCCGTTATGTTCGCGCTGCTGTTCGGCGCGTTTATCGCCATGCTGAAGATCGTGGACGTGCGTCCCATCGGCCCGGCGGGGACTTACGTGGGGCTGGCGTCGCTGAACGGCAGCGCCCATGAGCTGATCGGCAAGCTGACCACGCTGCTGGTGGGCTCCGGCGAGCTGTTCGATAAGATCAGCGACCTGGCGCTGCTGGCGGCCTTTGCCGTGGCGGCCTCCTTCGGGCTGATCGGGCTGATCCAGTTTATCAGACGAAAAAGCCTGTTTCGGGTGGACCGGACGATCATCGGCCTCGGCATCGCCTACGTGCTGGCGGGTATCGTCTATATCGCGTTTGAGATGTGGGTGGTCAACTACCGCCCCGTGCTGGAGGCGGGCGAGGTCTTCCCGGAGGCCTCCTTCCCCTCGTCCCACACGGTGCTGGCCTTCGTGATCTTCGCCACCGCCGTCGTCGCCTGGGGGCGGCTGCTGGAGAACCACGCGGTCGTTGCGCGGCTGCTGCAGTTCTGCGGCGTGGCGCTGCTGCTGGTCGCCGTCGTCAGCCGCGTGCTGGCGGGGGTCCACTGGGCGACGGATATCGTCGGCGCGATCATCATCGGTCTTACCATCACGTCCATATACAGCGCGATCGTCACGGAAGCGTAGATCAGTCGTCAGTCGTAAGTTTTCAGTCGTTAGCGGAAGTAGGTCGCCGCCGCCAGTGGCGGATAAAGGCGAACTGCTGACGTGAAGAAACAAGGAGCAATGCGACGCACTCCAAGCGAGCAGAGCGACTATGTTTCTGAGGTAAAGCGACTACGATTCACATTTTACGATTTGCTGTTGGGGAGAGCAATTGAACAGGAAGGAGACAATCATGGCAACGTGTCCGAAGTGCGGCAAAAAGCTGCGCATTTACAACTGGCGGCCGGAATGTCCGGCCTGCGGCGCCAACATGGTGTATTACGAATCCAACGAACGGCTGCTGGCGGAAAGCGAGAAGACAGAGATCGAGCACGCGAAGTTCCAGCCGAAGGTGGACCGCGCCAAGGCGGCGTTCTTCGGTTCGCCCTGGGCCATCGCGCGGATCGTGCTGACGCTGCTGCCGCTGCCCGCCCTGATGCTGCCCCTGTGCCGCGTGTGGAATCAGGAGTACGTGCTGCCGGTCAACGCCGTCAACGTGTACAACTACCTGTCCCAAAAGGGGTTCGGGAACGTCCTGTCCGGGGCGGCGAAGGGCGATCTGCTGTCGCTTTCCGTCGCGCTGCTGCTGGTATCCGTCGTGATGGTGCTGGTGTGCCTGATCTGCACGGTCATGTCGCTGGGCAGACACGGCAAGGCGCGCAACCTGATTTTGAACCTGATCCAACTGGGCTGCGGCGTCGGCGCTTTGGCGTGCTTCTCATCGGCGGATATCCCCGCCTCGCTGGAGGAGTTCACCGCCGGAAAACCGGCCTGGGGCGCGTTCGTCCTCTGCGGACTGTACGCCGCGCTGCTGGTTTATAACCTGTACCTCGCCAAACGGGGCCTGCCCGTTAAAAAGACCGTCTGCTACATCGGGGGACTTCCCAGCGATGAGTATTTCGCCTACGTGGAGCAGGGCATGAGCGACCTGGAGATCCGCAAAAAGATGGTGGAAGCCCTGACGAAGATGCAGGAGGAGGCCCTTGCCAAGGCCGCCGAGGCGGAAGCCAGGGCGCGCGAGGAGAAAGCGTCGTGGAAATAAGCGCATTCATTCGCGCGCCAATGATATTCGCCTTACGGCGAGTGATATACATTTTTGCATGCCGGCCGAAGGCGCGGATATGCAAAAATGAATGATATGCCCTTGCGGGCATGATATGCGCTGCGGCGCATAAGGCGAATATCATATCATACAGACGCGAAGCGGCTGTATATCATGCATTTTTTCCCACAGCTCGCCTTGGGTGAGGATGTAAAAATGCATATCATGCTGCCGAAAGGCAGCATATCATTCAGGTGGTACCGTATAAATGTGGTTATGCGTTATGTTGAGATAACTGCGTTATTTCACTGAATGTTATACGGCAGTATCATCTAACAGGCAGAAAGGACCGGACAATGACCGTCAAAGACCGTTTTTTGAAATACGTTTCATTTTATACCACCTCGGATGAGAACAGCGAGACCGTGCCCTCCACGGCGCGGCAGCTGGCTTTGGGGCGGTATCTTGCCGACGAGCTGGCAGCTATAGGGCTGGAAAACGCCCATATGGACGCTTTGGGCTACGTCTACGGGTACCTGCCGCCCTCGCCGGACAGGGCGGGGGAGGACGCCGTCGGCTTTATCGCCCACATGGACACCGCGCCTGACGCCCCCGGCGACAAGATCCGTCCCAAGACCGTGCTGTATGCGGGCGGCGATATCCCGCTGTCCGATACCGAGGCCATCCGGGAGGACACGTTTGAATGTCTTTCCCGTTACGTCGGGCAGGAGCTGATCGTCACCGACGGGACCACGCTGCTGGGCGCGGACGACAAGGCGGGCGTGGCGGAGATCGTTTCCGCCGTGGCGTATCTGAAGGACCACCCGGATGTATCCCACCGGGGCGTAGCGGTCTGCTTTACCCCGGACGAGGAGATCGGCAGGGGAGCCGACCACTTTGACAAGGCGCAGTTCCCCGCGCCCTTCGCCTACACGGTGGACGGCGGCGCGCTGGGGGAGATCGAGTACGAGAATTTCAACGCCGCCTCCGTGAAGGTCGCGGTGAAGGGCGTGAACATCCATCCCGGTTCCGCGAAAAACAAGATGAAAAACGCGGCGCTGCTGGCCTGCGAGTTCGTCAGCCGCCTGCCCGCGGCGGAGACCCCCGCCCATACCGAGGGCTACGAGGGCTTTTACCACCTGACCGATCTCTCCGGCTGCGAGATGAACGCCGAGGTGCGGCTGATCATCCGCGACCACGACCGGGAAAAATTTGAGGCCCGCAAGGCGTTTGTGGAAACGCTGTGCGAATACCTCAACACCGTCTACGGCGAGGGGACCTTTACCCCGGAGATCAAAGACAGCTACTACAACATGAAGGAAATGATCCTGCCCCACTTCCATCTGATCGAGGCGGCGGAAGAGGCCATGCGTAAAGCTGGTGCACAGCCCGTGACCGTACCGATTCGCGGCGGCACGGACGGGGCGAGACTGTCCTACGAGGGCCTGCCGTGCCCGAACCTGTCGACGGGCGGGGAGAACTTCCACGGTGTACACGAGTTTATTTCGGTACAGGCCATGGAGACCATGGTGGACGTATTGGTCAATCTGGCGCGATAAACGAGCGGGCGGTGTGGGATAACGCTTGCCCTCGCAAATATTGTCGGCTTGCTCGCTTGGAGCGCTTCGCAATCCTCTGTATTTGCTCACCAAAAAGCCCTCGCTTCATCCGCCACCGGCGGCGCTTCGGGCTTTTTGCCCCTGCCCGAACCTCTCCACCGGCGGCGAGAACTTCCACGGGGTGCATGAGTTTGTGTCGGTGCAGGCCATGGAGACCATGGTGGACGTATTGGTCAATCTGGCGCAGTAACACATTTTACACAAAAAACAGGGAGAGAGCACATGAAAACGATCCAGGTCGATCCCGGCAAAGCGGTCGGGCCCATCAAAGACATGCACGGCGTGGGCGGGGGACCGGTGACCAACCACTTCGTCTACGACGCCACGGAGGATTTCCGCGCGGCGGGGATCCCCTTCTGCCGCACCCACGATATCGAATACCCCTTCGGCGCGGGCGAGTTTGTGGATATCCACTGTATTTTCAAGGATTTCAGCAAGGACGAAAACGACCCGGCCAGCTACAATTTCACCTTTACGGACGAATACCTCAAGGCCGTTCAAAACGCCGGGGCGCAGACGCTTTACCGGTTGGGCTCCACCATCGAGCACCAGCCGATCAAGCTGTATATCAACCCGCCGGAGGATTTCGCCAAATGGGGCCGGATCTGTTCGCATATCATTTCCCATTATAACGACGGCTGGGCGGACGGCTTCCACATGGGCATCGAATACTGGGAGATCTGGAACGAGCCGGATATCCCCATGTGCTGGACGGGCACGCCGGAGCAATTCATCGAATTCTACGCCGCGGCCGCGCCCATCCTCAAGCGGGAGCACCCGGACGTAAAGATCGGCGGCTGCGCCTTCGCCCTGCCAACGGGCGAGCTGGCGGAAAAATGGCTGGCGGCGGTCCGCGACCGGGACCTGCCCATGGATTTCTTCTCCTGGCACCTGTATCCCCAGGTCCCCCGGCAGGTGGCGGAGTTTTCCGCGGCGGTGGACGCGCTGCTGGCCAAATACGGCTTTGGGGACGTGGAAAGCGTCTTTGACGAGTGGAACTACGTGTGCAGCTGGTCGGAAAATCTGCAGCGCTGCTACGACTTGCATAAAACGGCCTTTGAGTGCGCCTTTATGGCGGGCGTGATGAGCGTCATGCAGGACAGCCGCATCAGCAAGGCCATGTATTACGACGTGCAGATGGTGATGAACGGCTCGTGGAACGGCGTGTTCTGTCCCGTGTCGGAAAACGTACACGCCGCCGCGCGCCGCCCCGGCCGCAGGCCCGGCTATTACGCGCTGTATTACTGGAACGAGCTGAAAAAGCGGGGGACCCGGGTCGCCGCGGAGAGCGACTGCCCGGACCTGTTCGTCACCGCCGCCAAGGGCGCCGACGGCGACGTCGCGCTGCTGGTCAGCTATTTCAACGACGACGCCAAGTGGAACCGGTCCCCTCCGCCGGAGGAGGATTTCCGCATCGTGGTCCCCGGCAATACGCCCCTTACGGCGTATGTGGTGGAGGACGGCCGCGTCAACGAGCCCGTGCCGCTGACGGACGGCGTGCTGCGGCTGAAGGGCAACGCCTGCGCGCTGGTGCGATGCGCCACATGAATGCGGAGTTCGGACTCGACATAGCAGTAAAAGACCGGGTCCCCGGCGGTTGGGGGCCCGGCTGCTTTTTTTGTCTTCACGGAAAACGGCGGGGTTTATCGCGCTGATGCGCGACGAACCTGAATGAATACTGAAAACTTAAAAATGAATAATGAACAATGAACAATATCGGAAGGGAAGGAACACGCCGTCAGGCGGCGCGGAAATCCTGTATCGCCTCAAACAGCGCCCTGTACCAGTTGATCAGCGATCTCAGGAAGGTGAAAAAGCGGACCAGCAGGCTGGTGGTCTTGTCCTTGGAGGCGTCCGCCGTCCAGTTCTCCGTATGGCAGTTTTCCTCCGTCATGGGGGAGGAGGCGTCGGTCTCGCCGTCGTACACGATGAACTGCGAATAGGGCAGGTCCGCGGGCGTCAGCTGGCGGGCGGCGGTGACCGCCTCGTACAGGATCTCGTTTTCGGCCGCGGTCCAGTTGCCGTGGCGCGCGCCCTTGTTGAACCAGGTGGCGTCCGGGTACAGACAGGTGGAGGCGTCCACCTGTTTGTCGGGGGAGATGTATTTGCCCTTGCCCTCGGCCTTGCGCTGCGCGATATAATCCTCCGACAGGGTGTCGTAGATGGTGGAGGTGGTGGCGCCGTAGGAGGACCGGTGTACCGACGCGTATTCGTCGGAGACCTGCTCCGCGGACTGGCAGATGGGCATCATCTGGAAGCCGTATTTGGAGATGATCGCCACGTTGACGCCCTTTTGCCCCAGGCCCAGCATCAGCTCCGGGATGTGCCGGCGTACCGTCGCGTCGTAGCGGTCCAGCTTTTCGATCAGCCCCGCGTATTGGATGCGCTTTTCGCTGCCCTCCTCGCCGAACACGTACCGCTTGGCGGTGTCGTAATCCTCCTCTGTGACGAAGGCCCAATAGCAGGGCATGGTGAACACCGTGGAAAGCGCCAGCGCGGAGGTGGCGCCCACCATGATCTTGTTGTAGATGGTGGCGCGGGAAACGGAGACCGCCGCGTCCAGCACGCCGCTTTTGTTCAGCAGGTCGATGGAGGCCATGGCGAAGTCGGATACGTTCAGGATGCCCAGCGCGTTATAGTCCGTCAAAAAGCGCTCGATGGCGTCGCCGTCCACCTTGAACTTGCCGCTTAAGGAGTCGCTGATGAATTCGCCGCCGTTGGTGCAGGAGCCGTCCACCGCGTAGCCGTGCAGCTTGGACGTGCCGTATTTCGCCACGTAGGAAAGCGTGACGCTGACGCCCACGCAGCGGCTGATCAGCGATACCTTTTTCGCGCCGGTGGCCGCCAGCACGGCGTCGATGTATTCCGCCAGCTGATCCGCCACCTCAAGGGGGTCCAGCCGCCAGTCGTACCAGAAGTGGTAATCCTCAAAGCCGTAATACCCCTTTGCGCCCTTTTTATCGGTGTGCATGTTGGCTTCGTTTTCCTGCTTGCGCGCCTCGCTGATGCCGCTGCCGTTGTCCACCTCGCCGTTTTCGTTCAGCTGGATGCCCTCCGTCAGCTCGGCCACCTCCTTTTGCAGGTTGGCGTAATAATTGTCCCAGCGGTTGAACAAAACGCCCTCCAGTAAAAACGGCTGCAGCACGTTGGCGATGGATTCGTACAGTTCGGTGTTGTCCGTCTCGCCCGCGATATCGCCCAGATTGGTGAACTTGAGGATCCTGTTACCGTCCCTGTCCACCAGCGGCTCGCCGTCGCCGCTCAATACGACGACGGGGATCTTTTTATTCAAAGAAATATACGTCCGCGCGGAGGCGGGCAGCACCGACGTCAGCAGCAGTACCAACGCCGCCAGCAGGCACGCGGCTTTTTTGTATTTTTTCATTTCCATGGCTCCCTTGCGCGTTATTACCCATGTTCCATTATAACAACCGGTTGTGACGTTCTTTGGTCATAGTGATGAATTTTTTTTGAAAGAACGCTTTTGTCCCGCTTTTTTGTTGCTTTTTATGATAAAAAAAGGTATACTGGAAAAAAAGAAGAAAAGGAAGGAAGATCGTTATGAGCGCAAATTCCCCCCTGGGAAAGATCTATTATTTCTTTATCGGCATCATCATGTCCATCTGCCTGACGCTGGATATCCCCATGAAGGCCATCGGCAAGCCGCTGGACCTGACCGGCTACCAGCTGGTATGGAACGACGAGTTTGAGGGCGACGCGGTGGATCAGACCAAATGGCGCGGCCACGGCCCGGATCTGAACAGCGATTCTCTCATCAAGGTGTACGACGCCACGGACACCCATGAGGCGCTGTATTACTCCAGAGACTGCGTACAGGTGAAGGACGGCAACCTGATCCTTTCCATCCGCCATTCGGACGGCAGCGATCCTTCGCGCCCCAAGGGCTGGTACTGCGCTTCCCTCGATACCGCCGCTACCAAGCAGTTCTCCTACGGCTATTTCGAGTGCCGCGCCATCCTGGCCAAGGCCGTGGCGGGCAACAGCGCCTTCTGGCTGAACAGCGCGGTGGCTTACGACACCTCCGTCCCCAAGGAGGAGGGCAACGAGATCGACATCATGGAGAGCATGCGCTACGGCGTGGAGCATCAGGGCAGCGTGGAGAACAACATCCACTACTTTGATTCCACCGGCCACCAGCGCCTGCACGCCCGCTGGGTGATCGTGGGCGACGACGCCTACGACCAGTTCCACACCTACGGCGTCAAATGGGATACCACCGGCTATACCTTCTACGTGGACGGCAAGGAGTGCCGCCAGACCGATTTCGGCCTGGCCTGGGGCCCGGAGTACATCGTGCTTTCCAACTATATGCGCGACTTTACCAACCAGTCCATCGTGGGCGATTCCGCCGACTTCATCGTGGACTACGTGCGGGTGTACCAGCTGGCGGAGTGAATTCGGAGTTCGGAATTCGGAGTTCGGAATTCCAACTTCCCACTGTTTGACTGAATAAAAAGGAGAGATCATAGATGAACGCGTCTTCCGTTATCATGAAGCCCTTTTATTTCCTGATGTCCGTCATCACGCTGTTTTTCAACTGGCTGGATATCCCGATCAAGGCGCTGGGCGCGCCGCCGGATCTGACCGACTACAAGCTGGTGTGGGCGGACGAGTTTGACGGCACCGCGCTGGATACGACCAAATGGCGCGGCGAGCTGTCGGAGATCGGCGGCGACGTACGCTATTACGGCTCCAACAACGTGGGCGACGACTACTATTCCCACGACAGCCTGATGAAGGTGGAGGACGGTTATCTTACCCTGTCCATCCGGCACATCACCGGCAGCGAAGATCTGCCGGACGGCTGGTACTGCTTCGACCTCGATTCCGCCGGGCTGGCGGAGTTCACCTACGGCTACTTTGAATGCCGCGCCAAGCTGTCCAAATCTAAATCCGGCAACTGCGCCTTCTGGATGAACAGCGCCGGTTCCTCCGATTACGACGTTCCCCCGGAGGAGGCCGTGGAGATCGACGTCTTTGAAAGCATGCAGTACGGGCAGAAGTACGAGGGCAGCGTGGAACGGAACATGCACTACTTCTACGGGGACAAGCACGAGCGCCTGCACGCCCGGTTCATCAAGGTGGGCGGCAACCCCTATGAGGAGTTCAACACCTACGCCATGAAGTGGGACGAAAAGGGCTACACCTTCTACGTTAACGGCAGGGAGTTCAACCACACCGATTTCGGCCTGTGCCACGGCAAGCTGTACCTGTGCCTGTGCAACTATATGCGCATCTCCGATACGCCCTCCATCGACGGGGACTCCGCCGATTTTGTGGTGGACTACGTGCGGGTGTACCAGAAAGCCCCGTAAGCCGCGCCTTCTGTAGCGCGGCACCTTAGTGCCGCCGGCAGCGCAAACAACTTTTTGGAGGGGTGCGCCTGCCCGACAGAACGACTCATTTGATATGTGATCCGTTCATAATGCAACATCGGCCAACAGCGGCACTGAGGTGCCGCGCTACCCACTTTCGGCTGACTTACCGAACAAAGCAGATCGAAACGGGGATTCTTTCCGTCTTGTGTCGGATTGTCATATCCGTTTGCGCTTTTGGTAAATATTGTTTGACTTGCCTGCCCATTCGTTGACAGAACGGGCAGGTTTTTTTATAATATAAAAGAATAACCATATTTTAACGGCGGAGGGCGCGGTATGGCGGTTTTCAAGGCGGCGTTTTTAGCGGATATCCATTACTTTTCCCCTAAACTGGGCACCACGGGCCGGGCCTACGAGCTGCGCAGCGGCAGCGACCAGAAGTGCCTGGCGGAATCCGGCGCGGTGGTGGACGAGGCGTTCCGCATCCTCGCCGAAAGCGACGCGGACTGCGTGTGCATCGCCGGGGACGTGACCAACAACGGCGAGCGCTTCAGCCACGACGAGATGATCGCCAAGATGGACGCGCTGAACGAAAAAAAGCCCGTCTACGCCATCACCTCCACCCACGACTGGTGCTCCGACGGCCGCAGCCGCCGCTATGTGGGCAACGAGGCGATCTGGGACGCGGAGACCTACGGAGAGGCGGACCTGCCCGATTTGTACCGCCATTTCGGCGAAAAGGACGAGCTGGCGAAATTCGTCAACGCCCACGGGTTCGAGTCCCGCGTGTTCCGGCTCAGCGATACGCTGCGGCTGATCGCGGTCAACGACGACTGCGACGGAGAGGGCGGGCGCTCCGGTTACTCCCCCGAGCATCTGGCGTGGATGGTGGAGCAGATCAAAACCGCCAAAGCCGAGGGCGCTTACGTCATCGCCATGGAACACCACCTGCTGCTGCCCGGTCTTGGCAGGCTCATCAACGGCGGGCAGATGATCGCGGACAGCGAAACCGTCGCCGCGGCGCTGGCGGACGCGGGGCTGCGTCTGATGTTCGTGGGCCACTCCCACATGATGCGCAACACGGAGTACGTTTCCCCCAACGGCAACAAGATCACCCAGATCAACCTGGGCTCCCTCACCGGCTATCCCGCCCCCATCCTGTACCTGACGGTGGAGGACGGCGTCGCCCGCGCCCACGTGGAGTTTTTACAGGGCTTTGATTACGAGGGCAAGCGTTACGGCGCGGACTTCTTCCGCGATCACACCGCCGACGTGCTGCTGCATCTGCTCAACGCCGCCGCCACCGACAAGGAGGACCTGCGGGAGCGCCTCGGCGCGGACGGCATCAGGATCCCGAAATACGATACGCTCTATCCCGTCATCCGCAAGGTCGCCAAAAAAGCGCTGACGATCAAGGTCGGCGCGGCGGGGCGGCTGCTGAACACCCTGACGCTGGGCAAGGGCGCGGATAAGAAGGATATCAAGGCGGTCAAGGACGATAAGCTCCTGCCGCACATCATAGACGACTTCCTCAACGTGTTCGACGGGTCGTATCTCGCCCGCACGCAGAAGGAGGAGGTCAAACGCATCACCGTCAGCGTGGGCGAGTGCCTCTCCCCGCTGGTGGGCCGCCTGCCCCTCGGCAAGGGCAAAAAGGAAAGCATCAAAAAGACCACCGACCAGATCGGCGCCATCGCCCGGGAACTGATGTACCCCACCGGCGACGTCATGGACAGCGTGATCGACCTATGAGCCTGAAAGCCGACGCGCTGGATATCGCGGCGTGGGCGGTCAAGGCCGCCGATCCGTATGAAACCACCTGCGAAGCGCTGAAAAAATACCTGCCCTGGGACGGGGCCTTCACCGTGTTCAGCATCGGCAAGGCGGCCATCCCCATGGCGAAAGCCGCGGCGGATACGCTGGGCGGGCGGATCAAGACCGGTCTTGCCGTCGCCAAATACGGCCACACCGGGGATTTTTCCTCGCCGTATTTTCAGGTGATCGAGGCGGCGCACCCGGTCAGCGACGAAAACAGCGTCCGGGCGGCGGAAACGGCGCTGGCCGTCGCGGACGGCCTGAACGAAAACGATACCGCCGTGGTGCTGCTTTCGGGCGGCGGCAGCGCGCTGTTTGAAAAAAGCCTGATCCCGCCGGAGGCCCAGCGGGAGCTTACGCAAAAGCTGCTTTCCCGCGGGGCGGAGATCACGGAGATCAACGCCGTGCGCCGCCGCGTTTCGGCGGTCAAGGGCGGTAAGTTCGCGGCAAGGTGCTATCCGGCCAGGGTCGTCACCTTCGCCCTGTCGGACGTGCTGGGCGACGACCGGTCGGTCATCGCCTCCGGCATCACGGTAAAGGACGAAACGCCGGACGGGTTTGTGAAGGCGGTGGCGGACAAATACCTGTTTGATATAGATAACGCCATTACAGAAAAACTGTTTCATAAAGAAGATCTGACGATCAGTGACGGCGGCTATCACTTCGTGGGCAACATCGACCTGCTGTGCGGGGCTGCCAAAGCCCGCGCGGAGGCGCTGGGCTATGAGGCGCGGATCGTCAGCAAGGCCCTGACGGGGGAAGCAAGGGAGCAGGCGAAGCGCATCCTCGCGGCCATGCCGGAACGCTCCGGCAAACGCGCGTATCTTTACGGCGGCGAGACCACCGTCACTCTGACGGGCAACGGCCTCGGCGGGCGCAACCAGGAAATGGCGCTGGCGGCGGCGATCGCCCTGAAGGGCAGGGAAGGGATCGCGTTCTGTTCCGTCGGTTCCGACGGCACGGACGGCCCCACGGACGCGGCGGGCGGCTTCGCGGACGGCGCGGCCTATGAGAAAATGACGGCGGCGGGCGTATCGCCCGAGGCCGCGCTGGCGGACAACGACAGCTACCGCGCGCTGAAAGCCTGCGGCGACCTGATCGTCACCGGCCCCACGGGGACGAACGTGAACGATCTGACGTTTGTTTTGACGGACGAGCCGTAATACAACCCCGTAGCACGCTGCCGTAGCACGCTGCCTCAGCAGCGTAAAAAAAAACGAACAGACGGAGCTGAGGCTCCGTGCTACATAAGTGACCCGTAGCACGCTGCCGTAGCACGCTGCCGTAGCACGCTGCCGTAGCACGCTGCCTCAGCAGCGTAAATAAACGAACGTACAGACGGAGCTGAGGCTCCGTGCTACATAAGTGACCCGTAGCACGCTGCCGTAGCACGCTGCCTCAGCAGCGTAAAAAAAACGAACAGACGGAGCTGAGGTTCCGTGCTACATAAGTGACCCGTAGCACGCTGCCGTAGCACGCTGCCTCAGCACGCTGCCGTAGCACGCTGCCTCAGCAGCGTAAAAAAAACGAACAGACGGAGCTGAGGCTCCGTGCTACATAAGTGACCCGTAGCACGCTGCCGTAGCACGCTGCCGTAGCACGCTGCCTCAGCAGCGTAAAAAAAAATGTAAAAACGGAACTGAGGTTCCGTGCTGCAAGAACTCACTGATGATGGAACAGCAAAAACCGATTCGCAAATTCGATAAACCGCATAGGCTTGCTGCTTTTGATTATTCTTCTGTTTGTTCCTATATGCTGACTTTTGATTTAAAAAACAGGGATCAGCATTTGTTGTCTGAAATTGTATATCGGGGAATGTATCAGCCGCCTCTTGTAAAGTTGAAACCTTATGGAGAAATTACAGAAAAATATATTAAAAGGATTGAAACAGTCTACAAAGGTGTGCTTGTTGATAATTATGTTATTATGCCTAATCATGTTCATTTGCTTTTGACAATTATTGAGCGTGATTCGGAATATGAAAAGCCGAAAGGAAACAACATTTCCCGGATAGCGTCAATTATTCGATCAACAAAAAACATGATTACCAGAGAGATCGGACGGTCGATTTGGCAAAAAGATTTCTATGATACAATAGCGGATACGGAAGAAATCTTTATTCGGTGTGATAATTATATTGATAATAACCCGGCGAGCTGGTTAGAAAAGCACGGACTGGAACCGGAATATCCGAAATAAAAAAAATTAATAAAGACGGAGCTGAGGCTCCGTGCTACATAAGTAGCTCGTAGCACGCTGCCGTAGCACGCTGCCGTAGCACGCTGCCTCAGCAGCGTAAAAAAAACGTACAGACGGAGCTGAGGCTCCGTGCTACATAGATTTGGGAAAGAAAAATAAATAAAGGGAAATAAGGTGAAAACGGAGAGAATTTTGTGAGCAAGAAATTATGTTGTATGACGGGCGCCACGGGACACGTGGGCTACGCGCTGCTGATGGAGCTGCAGAACTACGACGACCGCGACGTGCGGATCATCCTGCGCAAGGACCCCGGCATTTTCGAGGGGCTGCGATGCGAGAAGGTCAAGGGCGACATCACGGACTACGAGTCGCTGATCCGCGCCTTTGAGGGCGTGGAGATCGTGTACCACATCGCGGGCTGTGTGGAGATCAAGCCCGGCAACGAGGAGCACGTCTACAACATCAACGTGAACGGCACCAAAAACGTGCTGCGCGCCGCCCGCAAGTGCGGCGTCAGGCGCGTGGTGTATATGTCCTCGGTGGATACCTACGTCCCCCTGCCGGACGGGCAGGAGATGACGGAGGTCTACCATTACGATCCCGACGAGCTGGAGGGCACCTACGCCAAGACCAAGGCGGAGGCCACCCAACTGGTGCTGGACGCCAACAAGCCCGGCGTGCTGGAGACGGTGGTCTGCCAGCCCAGCGCCTGCATGGGGCCCTACGATTTCAAGGTGTCAAGCGTGGGCAGCATGATCCGCATGTTCTCCACCGGCAAGTTCCCCATCACCATGACCTTCGGCGGCTACAACTTCGTGGACGTGCGCGATGTGGCCAAGGGCACCGTGGCGGCGGGCGACAAGGGCGGCGCGGGCGAAGTGTATATCCTGTGCAACAAGTCCTGCACCGTGGACGAGTTTATCCGCATTCTCGCAAAGGCCAGCGGCAACAAGCCGCCGCGCTTCAAGCTGGGCAAGCGGCTCATCGACGTGGCCGCGCCGGTGATGGAGTTCTACTACAAGGCGGCGGACGAGACCCCGCTGTTCACCCGCTACGCCATCCGTAAGCTGTGCTCCAACTGCAATTTCTCCTACGCCAAGGCGCACCGGGAGCTGGGCTATGAGCCCCGCCCGCTGGAGGAAAGCCTGAAGGACACCATCGAATGGCTGATCGCCGAGGAGGAGCGCCAGAAGGAAGAGGACGAGCGCCGCGAACGCGAGGCCCGCGAACGCGCCGAAGAGGCGGCGCGGCTGGCGCAGGAGGCGGAGCAGCGCGCCAAAGAAGCCCAGCAGAAGGTGTTTGAGGAATACGAACGCGCGGAGGCCGAACGCATCAAGGCCGAGGAAGAACACATCAAGGCGGAGGAGGCGGCCCGCCAGTTGGAAAAGAACGAAAAGCGCCGCGCCAGGGCCGAGGAACGCCGCCGCGAGGACGCGGAGGACATGCGCGAGGAAGAGGCGAAGCAGCGTGCCAGGGAAGAAAAACAGCGCGCCAAAGAGGAAAAGCAGCGCGCGAAGGAACTGAAAAAGCAGCAGAAGGAAGACGAGGAATAGTTGTCAGTCGTCAGTCGTTAGTCGTTAGTTTTCAGAATACCCCGGCGGATCATTCATCCGTCGGGGCTGCTTTTTCGGATCATCATGGAAAATTGTGGGATAGCGGCCAACAGGGATTTGTCGGGGCGACGTGAACCCCGTAGCGCGGCACCTCAGTGCCGCTACAGACAAAAACTTTTTAAATGAATTGTTCAATCAAGAAACGCTTATTCTGTGCGGGGTACGAACGTTTAGAATAAAAATCCGCTTCAAAAGTTACAATTGCCTCAAGCGGCACTGAGGTGCCGCGCTACCGACTGAATCATCCCGTCACCAGCCTCCGCAGCACAGGCTCCAAGGCGTTGGCCATGGAGAAAAAGCCCAGGTCGTTGGGGTGGCAGCCGTCCACGGTGCCCTCGTCCCCGGCCAGCGCCATCAGCGTGGGGCCGTCCAACAGGTAAATATTGTCGTCGCCCGCCGCTTTCGCGTTGTCGTAGGTCTTCTCGATGATGCGCAGGCGGCGTCTGTCGTCCTCGTTCAGCGTGAACTTGGGGCGGCTCATCAGCACGACGGGCAGGTCCGGCTGCGCCGCGCGCAGGGCCATGTACAGCTTTTCGTGGGTGTTCGCAAGGTAGGTCGGGTCCGGCGCGTTGTGGTCGTAATCGTACACGAACACGGACATATCCAGCCCGCAGAGATACCGGATCATAGCATCCTCCGCCTTGCAGGAGCCGGAAAAACCGAGGTTGAGGTATTCGGTATCCAGCTTGCGGGACAGGATGCTTTGGTAGGACAGGCCCGGCCGCGAGGCGCACCCGCCCTGGGTGATGGAGGAGCCGTAGTACACCACCGGCCGCTTGTAAAGGTAGGGCGCCGGCTCCGCCAGATAGGCGTCCCTGCGCAGCCCGATATACAGCGCGGCGACGTTGGAATACAGCGGAAAGTTGACCGTGACGGAACGGGGCCTTTTGCCGCCCTCAAAATGCACGATGGCGTCGTAGCCGTCGGTCTGGTCGTAGGGCGGCACGAAGCTCCCCGCGTAGGCGTTGTCGGCGTAGACGTCGAACCCGGCGGAGCCGCCGGGCGCGAAGTGGCCCATTTTGCCGATGTTGGTCATTTCCGCGTGGATGGCCACGTACTCGCTGTCCGTAATGAATCGCACCCGGCCCCCGGCGGTGTTGGCGTAAAGCAGGGCCACGCCCTCGTTGGTCTCCTTTGCCACCGCCTGCGGGATGCGGATGAACTGTTTGCCGTCGTGGAATACGCCGTGTACCCGGAAGGGCTCCTGCAGCACGTTGATATAGGTGATATCGCTTTTGCCGAACTTGTCGGCCTTCTTGACTGTAGCCATGGGTTACCTCCGTTCTTTTTTTTCAGATGGTCAGACGGTTGAATGGATGGCTCGGCCGGAAATCAGTACTGTGTGATATACCGGTCTTTTTTGGCGGCCTTGCCCACCACCAGATAGGAAACGATGAACAGCGCCGCCACGAACGGAACGAAGTACCAGCTGTCGTAATACTCGTCCATGGTGGCGATAAAGTCATACGCGCCGTGCAGCAGCACCGGGACCGCCAGCGCCAGTACACGCAGCGTTTTGGCGTTCGTTGGCTGTCCGGCGTTTTCATATCTCCGCGCCGCCCCGTAGAACACGCCCATGAACACGCCGAAACAGGCGTGGCCGGGAATGGCGGTGGCGGCCCGCACCAGCGCCGTGGTAAAACCGTAGGACAGCACATAGCTGATGTTTTCCCACAGGGCGAAGCCCAGCGATACGAACACCGCGTAGACCACGCCGTCGTACTGGCTGTTGAACTCCGGGTTCCGCCACGTGCGGCGCTTCAGGAAGATATAT
Organism: Clostridia bacterium; assembly: GCA_017428085.1. Classification (GTDB taxonomy): domain Bacteria; phylum Bacillota; class Clostridia; order Oscillospirales; family Acutalibacteraceae; genus RUG806. The sequence continues at coordinate 21,294 of JAFRRP010000029.1, forward strand.
TTGGAGCTTTCCTCCGCCACGCCTACGATCAAAAAATACAGGATCACGTTGTAGGCGATGGAGGATTCGTCCCCGAACAGCGACAGCACTCCCTCAAGGATCCGTTCCTCCACCATGGCAAGCAGAGAGGAGAGAATGCCCGCCAGCACCAGCTTTCTCATCAGCGCGGGGCTTTCCTTTTCCAGCCGGTCGGAACGGTATACCCGCACCATCAGGAAGATCGCGGGGATGACCGCCGCGGCGATCAGCAGGAAGTTGAAACGAAAAATAGTACATGTCTGAAAGTGGTACATGGCCGTCCTCCGTCAGCGCGTTGCGCCGTTCGCTCGTCAGTCCTTGCTCGTGGCGCTGCCGCGTTATGCGGTCGTCGCCTGATTGTCTGCGTCTGCAACGGCGTCGCGTGCCGCCGTGACCACGTCGGGGCGGCGGGACGTAATATTGTCCACGCCCATGGATACGTATTTGGCGGCGTTCTTTCCATCGTTCACCGTCCACACGGAGACGGGCATCCTCTTGTCGTGGAACGCCTTTACCATGGCGGGGCGGCAGTTGGCGTAGTGGGTATTGACGCCTACGGCGCCGAGAGACGCGATCTTATCCGCCAGCTTGGCAAGGGCATTTTCGCTGCTGCGGTTCCAAAGGGCCACGTCCGCGTTCAGGTAGTAGGGGACCTTGCTGTTTTCCTTTACGACGGGCGCCCAGTCCGCGCCCACGCCGGTGTAAAAGGCCCGCTCCGTCAGCCCGTAGCGGTCCAGCAGCTCGTCCACCGCCGGCAGGTTCTTCACGGATTTCAGATCCAGGTTCATTTTGATATCCGGGTCGGCGGCGATCAGGGAAAAGGCGTCCCGCAGCAGGATGCCCTCGGTGGGATTAGGGCTGCCGCTGTGGATGATGACGGGAGTGCCGTCGGGACGGAAGGTGACGTCCATCTCGATGATATCGCAGTGCTCTTCCAGCACTTTTTTGATGAATTCCACGGAATTGTCCGGCGTGCCGAAGGCGCCGGAATGAGCGGTGACGGTCATGGTCGTTTATTCTCCTTACAGATGATTCTTTCCACTATCATCTTATCACTTGATTCACTAAAACGCAACAGTAACTTGTCTCAAAACTCAAATCTCAACACTCAAAACTACTGCTCCACCAATTAATACTTGAAGATTTCTGCTTGTCTTAACGCCGGAATACGGCGTCAGAAATCCTCGACAGGCGACAGCCTGCCTTGCGGTTTCTTCCTTGTCTTCCGACGTTAATCCGGCGCATAAATGATTCACGTTTTAATTGGTGGAGCAGTAAAACGACCGCACCGGATGGCGCGGTCGTCGGTATGGGTGAAGGTTTCCGTTCAGTTGCGGAAGCGGGCCAGAAAGTCCTTCGTCTCCTGATGCTGCGGGTTGCCCAGCACCTCTTCCGGGGTGCCGGATTCCAAAATCACGCCGTCGTTCATGTAGACGACCTTGTTGCTCACGTCCCGGGCGAAGGCCATCTCGTGGGTCACCACCAGCATGGTCATGCCCTCATTCGCCAGCTGGCGCATGACGGTGAGCACCTCGCCCACCATTTCGGGGTCCAGGGCGCTGGTGGGCTCGTCGAACAGCAGGATATCCGGGTCCATGGCCAGCGCCCGCGCGATGGCGACGCGCTGCTTCTGC
>JAFRRP010000030.1 GCA_017428085.1 Clostridia bacterium
CCGCGTCTTCGCCGGGCACGCCGGTCTTGCGGCCGCCCTGCATGCCGATGGCAAGATAGAAGGCCTTATAGCCCTCCTCGCGCAGGGAAGCGATGGTCACGTCCTTGCCGACCTCCACGCCGCAGCGGAATTCCACGCCCATCAGGCGCAGCACGTCGATCTCGGCGTCGATCACGTCTTTTTCCAGCCGGAAATTCGGGATGCCGTAAACAAGCATTCCGCCCGGGCGTTCCTCTTTTTCAAACACGGTCACATCATAGCCGCGGGTGCGCAGGTAATAGGCGCAGGAAAGACCCGCCGGGCCGCCGCCGATGATTGCCATTTTGTAATCCGGCCCCCACATGCCGCCGTCATCCTTTTCGCAAACGGGAATGAAACGTCCCTCGGCGTGCAGCTCCCGGGCGGCGATGAACTTTTTGATCTCGTCGATGGCGATGGGCTGATCCACGGTGCCGCGGGTACAGGCGTCTTCGCAGCGGCGGTTGCAGACCGCGCCGCAGACAGCCGGGAAGGGGTTATCCTGCTTGATGAGCTTCAGCGCGTCCAGATAGCGGCCCTCGGCGGCCATTTTCACATAGCCCTGCACGGCAAGGTGGGCCGGACAGGCCGTTTTGCACGGCGCGGTGCCGGTGTCATAGCAGTTGATCTTTGCGTCTTCGCGGTAGTTCGGGTTCCATTTGTCGGCGCCCCACTTTTTGGAATCGGGCAGCTCGGAAACGGGGTAGCTGATCTCGCCGTGTTTGGTGCACAGCTTCTGGCCGAGCTTTGCCGCGCCCACCGGACAGACCTCCACGCATTTGCCGCAGGCCACGCATTTTTCTTTTTCCACATGGGCGCGGTAAGCCGAACGGCTCATATTCGGCGTGTTGTAGAGCTGGCTGGTGCGGATGGCGTTGCACACGCCGGGTGCGCAGTTGCAGATGGCGACGATCTTGTCCTCGCCGTCGATGTTGGTGATCTGGTGGACGAAGCCGTGGCGCTCGGCGCGTTCCAGAATTTCCAGCGCCTCGTCGTAGCTGATGTAGCGGCCCATGCCCTTGTCCACGCAGTATTCCGCCATGTCGCCCACGCCCATGCAGAACTCGCCGTTGATCTCGCCGCTGCCTTCGCCGCGCATGGACTGCTGCTTGCGGCAGGTACACTGGCCCACGGAGTACTTGTCGTACTTGTTCAGCCAGTGGGAGATGTGCTCCACGGAGGCGGATGTATTCTCATGCTCGATGGCCTTTTCCACGGGGATCACGTGCATGCCCACGCCCGCGCCGCCCAGCGGCACCATGGGGGTGACGCCCTCCAGCGGCATCTGCGTCATCAGGTTGAAGAAGGTGGCCAATTCCGGGTGCTGCGCGGTCAGCTCGTCGTTCATCATCATGAACTCGGCGGAGCCGGGCACGAAGATCGGCACGTTGTAGTGCTTTTTCTTCTCCGGGCCCTCGCGGGTCATTTCCACCACGCCCACCCAGCAGAGATGGTCGATGCGCTTTTGGCAGTCCTCCACGGTCATGTTGTTCATCTTCGCCAGCGTTTCCACGTCATAGGGGACGCGGGTCTTTTTGAAGTTGAGCAGGAACTTGACCTCGTCCTTGGTCAGCACCGCGTCCAGCGCCCAGTATTCCGGGTCGTCGGTCTTCATGGTGCGGGTGTACTTGACCAGATACCGGTCGGTGATCATGGTGCCGAGCTTCAGGACAAGCTTTTCCTTTTCCTTGTCCGGCGCCACGTAGTGCGGGTCCTGCCGGAAATCCCGCTCGTTGGTCATGCGGTTCTTCTGTTCTTTCATGTCCTTCTCCTTCAATATATATCTTATCTTTTTTCTATGTGAAAATTGAAACGCATCCGGTAGCGCGGCACCTCAGTGCCGCTCTCGGAAAATGTACCATAATTATGATAATATGACGGTTCTGCGTGACGGGAAAAGTATCATCAGGATCGCCGGAAAACAGGTTGCTTTCGTTTGGAGCGGCACTGAGGTACCGCGCTACCGGTCATTCCGGCGCTTTCCAATTGTTAAGCGCTTCAAGGATCCACGCTTCAAGCGCCTCCATTCCTTCCCCGGTCTTCGCGCTGATGGGGAAGATCTGAATGGATGGGTTCAGCTTGCGCGCGCGTTCTTTGCACTTTTCAAGGTCGAAATCGAAGTAGGGGAGCGCGTCGATTTTGGAAATGACCAGCGCGTCGCTCTCCTGAAACATCAGCGGGTATTTCAGCGGCTTGTCGTCGCCCTCGGGCACCGAGAGGATCATCAGCTTCAATCCCGCGCCGGTGTCGTACTCCGCAGGACAGATCAGGTTGCCCACGTTTTCAAGGAAGATCAGCTCCGCGTCGCCCGGTTCCAGCGCTTCGTAAGCCGCGGCGGTCATGCCCGCGTCCATGTGGCACATACCGGAGGTGTGCGCCTGAATGGCCTTCGCGCCCAGCGCCTCGATCCTATCCGCGTCCACCTCGGATTCGATATCGGCCTCCATCACGCCGATCCTGACTTGCGGCAGGTCCCGGATGATCCGGGACAGCAGCGTGGTTTTCCCGCTGCCCGCGCTGCTCATGACGTTGACCAGCAGCCGTCCGTCGGCCTTCATCTTTGCCCGCAGCTCGTCCGCGTCCCGGTCGTTGGAGGCGGTGACGGAGGCGTTCAGCTTGATCAGCTTCATTGGCCGCGCCTCCTCTCTTTGATCTTTGCTTTCAGCAGCCCGATCAAGGGTTCAAAGCCTTCGCCGGTTTTGGCGGACAGGGGGATGCAGACGATATCCGGGTTGCGTGTCCTCGCCGCGGCGCAGGCCCGATTAAAATCGAAATCGAAGATCGGGGCCGTATCGGTCTTGTTGACCAGCATCACGTCGCTGACGGTGAACATCAGCGGGTATTTCAGCGGCTTGTCGTCGCCCTCGGGGACGGAAAGGATCATGATGCGCAGGTCCGCGCCGACCTCGAATTCGGCGGGACACACCAGATTGCCGACGTTTTCCAGAAAGACGATATCAAGGCCTTCGGTATCCAGCGCGGCAAGGCCCCGGGCGGTCATGTCCGCGTCCATGTGGCACAGCCCGCCGGTATGCAATTGAATGACCTTTGCCCCGGTGGCGGAGACGGTCTTCGCGTCCACGTCGGAATCCACGTCCGCCTCCATCACGCCGATGCGGTATTTCTTGCCCAGCGCCTCGATGATCCGCAGCAGAACGCTGGTTTTTCCCGCGCCGGGGGAGCCCATCAGATTGACCAGCAGCGTGCCGCTTTTTTGCATTCTCGCCCGGGTTTCTTCCGCCTCCTTGTCGTTATCCGCCAAAACCCGTTCTTTTGTTTCAATGATTTTGTAATCCATTTGGTTGTCTCCGCTATCTTATCACGTCGGAAATATAGTCGTCTCGCTCGTTTGGAGCACTTCGCGATACTCCTTATTTCCTCCCGTCAGCATCCCGCCTTTATCTGCCACAGGCAGCGGCGGTCTGCTTCCGCTCCGCTCTCCGCTCTCAAACGTCATACCTGATCCCCAGCCGGAACAGCCGCTTTTCCTTCGTTCCGGACAGCAAAAACGTCCCGCCGGAAACGCCGTACGTCAGCGTTAGCTCGTCGCCGCAGCGGGCTTCTCCCGTGTACTCCACGGAGAGCTCCTTCACGTCCGCTTCCCGCAGGGCCGGGTCCATCAGGTCCTCCGCCAGGTCGAAATACCGGGTGTTGTTCATGTGCCCGTTCAGGTCCACGGCGCTGTATGGCACCGTGAAGCGCGTTTCGTTGTCCTTGGGCGGCAGCTTCGGCGGGCGGGGGTAAAAGGCCTGCCCGTCCGGCTTGCTGCCGTCGATCGCCACGCCGGAGACGTCCGGGAACACGAAGCCCCGCGTCTCCCGGTCCATCAGCGTCCACAGCGCGGAGGCGTTGACCAGTTCGTTCCCCTCTTCGTCCGTGATCCGGTAATACCGCGGGTAGAACGTGTGCATCATCTCGCCGGGCAGCGACGTCAGCGTGATCGTCTCGTCGTAACGCGGCAGGCGGCTGATGAGCGCCTGCTGCACCGTGATGACCCAGAGATACCCCTTATCCAGCGTCTTTTCCCGCCCGAAGCCGAGCTGCGTGGTGTGCACGATGGCCGCCTCCTGCAGCAGCGTCAGCAGTCGGCTGAGCCGCAGCCGCTGTTTTGCGTCCGTGTCGGAGGACAGTACGGTGTATACCTGCTGATATGGTGCGATCATGTCGTTATTTCATCCTTTTCTCGATGGCGCTGACCACGTCGCCCAGCGTGTAGAGCTTTTGCCACTGGCGGTCGGGGATCTTCACCCCGAACGTGGCCTCCAGCCGGCAGATGATCAGCGTGAAGCCCATGGAGTCGATGGCGGTGTCGGTGTTGATGACGGTGGTTTCCTTCAGTTCCTGTTCTTCGGTCTCAGGGACGCATTCGTGTACGATCTCGATGGTTTTGTCAATGATTTGTTGTCTTGTCATTGCCTTCCCACTTTCTGTTGGAGCTCCCAACGCTTTATTTTTCCCGTCGCCGTGCGCGGCAGCGGGTCGGGTACGAAGATGGTCTGTCTGACGCGGCGGCCCAGGGGCAGCGCCCGCATGACCGGCTCTGTCAGCGCTTCCACTGCGGGGCGGTCGGCTTCGTCGCCCCGCACCACCAGCGCCGGAAAACCGTCAAGCGCGATCACGGCGAAGTCTTTGTCCGGCAGCGCTTTTCGCAGATCGCGTTCGTATTCCGGCAAAAACACCTTGGTGCCGTCCGCCAGCACGAGGACCTCCTTTTTCCGTCCGGTCACGTGCAGCAGGCCGTTTTCGTCGAAATATCCCAGGTCGCCGGTGGCCAGCACGCCGTTGTTGAGCACGGCGGCGGTGGCTTTCTCATTTTGATAATAACCTTGCATCATGCAGGTTTCGTTCTTTATCAGGATCTCCCCGTCCTGCGCGATCGTGATCTCGTCGTCGGGGCACACCGTCATGGCGTAGGGGTCGTCGCCGAGGGACAGCGCCACGCCGGAGGACGTCTCCGTCAGCCCGTAGCCGAAGCAGACGCGCCGCCCTTGCGCTTTCAAAGCGGCGGGCAGCTCCGGAGGGCAGTCGCCCGCGCCGATCAGCACCAGTTTCAGCTCCGGATTCAGCAGGTCCTTTTGCAGCAGAAAGCCCAGCAGCAGCGGCACCGCGGAAAGGGCGGTGGGGCGGAAATAGGATAAGTCGTCAAAATAATGGCGGGGGCCCCGTCCCAGCGCCACGCAGGCGCCGCAGGAAAGGCCCCACAGCACGCCGCACACGAAGCCGAACACGTGGTCCAGCGGCAGCATACACATCAGGATATCGTCAGGGGAGAGCGGCTGCAGCGCCCCGCCGTTGTACGCGCTGGCGCATAAGCTCTGCTCCGTCAGTACCACGGCCTTGGTTTTCGCCGTGGTGCCGGAGGTGAAGAACAGCACGTTTCCCGCGCCGCGCGTCGCGCCGTCGGTCAGGACGGGGGAGAGCTCGTCGAGAAGATCCTCTTCGCCCCACAGCCGGTCCACGTCGGTCAACGCGATCTGCTCCGGCGTCGCGTTTTCGTTCAGCAGCACGACCTGCATCCCGGCCTCCACGGCGGCAAAGATCGCGGTCAGGCATTCGTAACTGCCGTCGCACAGCACGCCCAGGCAGGTTTTGCCGGACCGGCGCAGGGATCCCGCCCGTTCCGTCACGTCGGCAAGAAACGCCGTGTAGCTGATTGCGCACGGTCCGTCGGCGCCGCCGGTCAGAAACGCCGGCGCGTCCGGCGCGCGGCGGGCGCGGTAGGCGATCATCTCCCGGAATCCGTCAAAGCGCATGGACGTACCTCCCTCTATTATTTCTTTTCTCATTATATCATAGGTTTTCAGAAAAAGAAAGAGTTTCCGCAGAATTGTTGCACCGTCAGAATGTACAATTTGTTCACAAAATATCTATAAAATGACACAAAAAGCGGATGTTATGCATGATTGTTTACAATAAATAATCTGCTTGCCAAAAAAGATTTATGCAAAATGCGTAAAACTGATTGATTTTTTGTGAACGATCCGTTATAATGATTCCGTCAGATTGTATGGCCGTTCCGCCCGCGAAAGAGAACCCCGGCGGCGCGGCGGATACGAACGATAACAATTTATTTTTGGAGGAAACGCTATGGACAAAGACATTCGCATTTGTATCGTAGGCGGCGGCCCCGCGGGCCTTTCCGCCGGTATGTATCTGGAGCAGAAGGGTTACACCAACTACACCATTCTGGAACGGCTCGACCGCGTGGGCGGCAAGTGCTGGTCCCCGCACTACAACGGCAGACGCTACGAGATGGGCGCGATCATGGGCGTTCCCTCCTATTACGCGGTCCACGACGTGGAGGAGTTCTGCGGCATCACCCACGACGGCCCCGCCCTTAACCGTAACTATAAGAACGGCGCGGGCGACGTCATCGAGCCCTTCGAGCCGAAGAAGAACCCCCTCAAGATCCCCCGCCTGCTGAAGATGAAAAAGCAGGTCAAAAAGCTGGGCGAGCTGCTGGAGACCAAGTACCAGGGATACGACGTCAACGGCCACCGCGGCGTTGCCGAAGGCCGTTACGACGGCTTTTCCCAGAAGAGCGCCAAGCGCGAGGCCGTCAAGGGCGACAACCCCAACCTGAAGGACCTGGCCCTGCCTTTCAACGAGTTCTGCAAAAAGAACGGTGTGGAGCTGATCCAGGATATCTGGATCGGGCCGTTCACCTCCTTCGGCTACGGTTACTTCGACGAGATCCCGGCGGGTTACGTGCTGAAATACCTTGACTTCCAGACCTGCATGAACTTCGTCAAGATCAACCTGTGGACCTGGAAAGAGGGCACCCAGTTCATCTGGGAATCCCTGAACGCCAAGCTGAAGAACCCCGCCCGCCTCAACAGCCATATCGAGAAGGTGGAGCGCAAGGACGGCAAGGTCTACGTCACCGTCAACGGCGAAGTGGAGGAATACGACAAGATCATCGTTACCGCGCCGCTGTACATCCCCAACAAGCGCGCCGACGGGCAGATCGGTATGGTGGACTACTTCGATACCCGCGACGATGAAAGGGAGCTGTTCTCCAAGATCGATTA
>JAFRRP010000004.1 GCA_017428085.1 Clostridia bacterium
AGAATATCGGAAAACACTTTGTGTTTTGATTATAAAAATATAAGGGCGGAAGCCCTTCCGATATTGTTCAATATTCATTTTTAAGTTTTCAGTTTTCATTTAGGTTTGTCGGGCATTCGCTCGACAAACCGCCAATTTGACAAACACCAAACAAGGAGCGACTTTATGCCCGGAACGCTTTATATCGTCGGAACGCCCATCGGCAATCTGGGCGATTTTTCGCCCCGCGCGGAACAAACCCTGCGGGAGGTGGATTTCATCGCCGCCGAGGACACCCGCGTGACCGTCAAGATCCTGAACCATTTTGATATCAAGACGAAGCTGGTCAGCTACCACGAGCACAACCGGCTGGAAAAAGGCCCCTCCATCGTGGAGCGCCTGTTGAACGGTGAGAACTGCGCTCTCGTGACCGACGCCGGGATGCCCGCCATCTCCGACCCGGGGCAGGACCTGGTGCGCCTGTGCCACGAAAGCGGCATCCCGGTTGTCACGGTGCCCGGTCCCAGCGCCGTCATCACCGCTTTGGCGCTGTCCGGTCTGGAGGTGTCCCGTTTCACCTTCGAGGGTTTTTTGTCCGTCAACAAGCCCAGCCGCAAAAAGCATCTGGAGGAAATCAGAGACGAACGCCGCACCATGGTGTTTTACGAAGCGCCGCACAAGCTGGCTGCCACCCTGCGGGACCTGCACGAAACGCTGGGCGACCGGCGCATCGCCATCGTCAAGGAGCTGACGAAGATCCACGAAAGCGTGGAACGCACCACGCTGGCGGAGGCGGACGGAAAATACGACGGCGTGAAGCTGAAGGGCGAGTTCGTCATCATCATCGAGGCCAAAACAGAGGAGGAACGGCAGGCGGAAGCGCCGCGGACCGATCCCGCCGCCCTTGCTCGGCAGTTTCTCGCGGAAGGGCTTTCCGTCAACGAGGCCGCCAAGCGCGCCGCCAAAGAGACGGGAACAAAAAAAAGCGACGTCTATCGCGCGTTGGTGGAAAACGGTGATCGGATCTCTGAAAATCACATATAATCAAACTGGAGTTTGTCGGGCTGATGCCCGACAAACCTAAATGAATACTGAAAACTTAAAAATGAATAATGAACAATATCGGAAGGGCTTTCGCCCTTACAATTTTATAATCAAAACACAAAGTGTTTTCCGATATTCTTCATTTTTCAGTCTTCAGTATTCTTTTTTCTTTTAGCGTCAGCGCGACAAATCCAAATTTACAGGAGGCAATCCCTATGAACTTCAGGAAAACAGACATCAACTCCGTCTCATTCTCCCCCGCCAAGGCCATCGGGGACAACTGGGCGATCCTGACCGGCTGCGACGGCGACGGCTTCAACTCCATGACCGTCAGCTGGGGCGCGGCGGGCGTGCTGTGGAGCAGGCCGTGCGTGTTCGTGTTCGTCCGGCCCAGCCGCTACACCTATGAGTTCATGGAAAAGGGCGACCGCTTTTCCCTTTCCCTGCTGCCGGAGGGACTTCATAAAAAGGTGGCCGTATTCGGCAGCAAAAGCGGCCGCGACTGCGACAAATACGCGCTTTCCGGCGCGGCGCTGGGCGAGGAAGACGGCGTAAAGTTCTGCGCGGAGGCCGAAACGGTCTTCCTGTGCAAAAAAATCGCCGCAGCGGATATCACGCCGCAGTGGTTCCTGGACAACGGTATCGACCCCGCCAACTACGGCGGCAGCGACTACCACCGCATGTATATCGGCGAGGTAACGGCGGTGCTGCGCGCCGGGGAGTGACGCCCTGCGCCGACCGGTAATCCTTTTTCAGGAGCCCGAAAAAACTTTTTAAAATAACGCTTGACAAACCGAACGACCTGTGATAGAATACCTCTTGCTTGAGAGGCAACACTTTCATGCAGTCGGTGTCTATAGCATTGAGGTCCCACCCGTTCCCATCCCGAACACGGTAGTTAAGCTCAACTGCGCCGAAAATACTTGGCGGGCAGCTGCCTGGGAAGATAGGTCGTCGCCGACACAAAAGCGTATCCGTTATGGGTACGCTTTTTCTTTTGCTGTCCGACCGAAAAGGACCCGCGGAGCAATCGGCCCGCGGGTCCCTGTTTTTTGTGCCGGTATCCGGCGGCGATCTTGTTATTGCAGTCCCAGCCGCGCGGCGATCAGCGCCACCAGCAGCGTACACACCGCCTGTACGACGGCGGAGATCGTCTGCGTGTTGAAGCGCTGGCGTTCGTCCAGCTTCGCCTTGATGTAGTTCAGATCCGTCCGGATCACGGCGAAATCGGTGTTGCCCCGCTGCAGCTGCGCCTCGTGGCGGTCAAGGATGCTCTCCAGCTTTTTCACGGCGTCGCAGGGGCAGCCCTCCGGCAAAGACATCAGAATCCCTCCCGGTTGGTGGGATCGTTGAACACGCCGAACGCTTCCAGGATCGCGCCCACCGCCACCATGATCTCGCTGAAGCCGTCGGCCGTGACGCCGAGCTTCGCCCACAATCCAAAAGCGGAAAAGATCTGCATCACGCCGCCCAGGACCGCCGCCCACAGCACCCTGCTGCGCAGGCGGTCGCGCAGCGCCCATCTGTTCTGCTTCATACGGTCTCCTCCTTGATGATCGCGTCAAAGCCCGCGTCGTTCAGCAGTTTTTTCATTGCCGCCGCGTTTTCGTAAACGCCGAAATACCCCACCTGGACGCGGTAGAAGGTCTTTTTCTTCGCGCCGTCCGTTCGCGGCGCCTTGGCCGCGGCGTCCTGTTTTTCGATATCGGCCAGATACGACTTGACCTTGCCGACAAACGCGTCCCAGTGAGGCAGGATATACGCGGGGCAATACTTCTTCGGGTACCAGTCCCGGTGCGTCTTCAATCGGTCGACGCCCAGACCGTACCGGCGCAGCAAAATCGCCGCAAGCAGCGCGCCGCGTTCCTCCGCCTTTACGTCATGGCTCCTGCCGCTGCCGTCCATAATGATCTCGACGGCAACGCTTTTTGTGTTGCCGGGCCCGTTGACGCCGTCCGCCGCGTGCCAGCCGACGGTATCGTCCGCCAGGATATGCCAGCAGTCGGTCTCGTCGATATAGTAATGCACGACAACGTCGCCCATGTTGTTGTTGAAGGTGGCGCGGGCGTACTGCTCCGCGTCGTTGGTGCCCGCCGCCTCGTTGATATCCGGCGTATTGTGGATCGTGATATACTCCGGCTTATGTCCGATGGTATCAAGTCTGCGGTTGCTGTAATACCTCACGCCGCTTCCGGCTGTGATCAGCTTTTCTTTGACGGTGAGCCCGTGCAGGTCGTACGTTTTATCCGGCGTCAGAAATGCCATGAACTATTCCTCCTCGTATTTTTCTTCGGTGATTTCCTCATACTGCCCGGCTGTGATCCAGTTTTTGGCTACTGCGTCGCGGACCCTGTCTTTGCTCCACAGTCCGCTGTCATAGAAGTATTTGACTTTCGGGAACTTATTCAACATCGGCGTCTTCCTCCGTTTTCTCCCCGCCATCCAGTTTTACATCGGTCATCATGGCGAGATACTCCAGATCCGCCGTCGTTCTGCGCAGTGCGGCGCGCAGCCGTTCGTTGTCGCGCCGTTCTTCAAACAACAACTCTTTTACACTTTTGTAACGGAACATGATTCCACTCTCCTTTTCAGATAATGTTGCACGCCGGACAAACACAAGACGAGTTGAACGCGCCGGTAGAGCTTACCGAACCGTTCGGATAGATCAGTCTTGTCGCGGAAGAGTAAGCCAGGACCGGCGTCCTCAGCCACCAGTAAACGGCTGAACCCAAAACGTCATATTGGATACGGTTTGCATCCGCGCCGGTACCGGCGGAAGGAAGATCGGAATGATCCCCGTAAAACGGGTACACGTTCCCTTCCGATACGGAAGCGGTTTCGTCGCCTCCGTACACTTGTCTTTTGGACAGCAGGAAGAAAAAGTCGTCAGTCTCGTCAAAGCCGCCTCCGTCGTTGACCGTATTTCGCGCTGTGACCAGATGCGTCTTTCCTATTGCCGAAAGAAAATCCGGGTCCATACCGTGCATAAATCCGTCGGCAGTCGCAGCCCAGGAAGGCGGCCTGTCGAACTTTGTCTTAGGCGTCCATACGTTTCCCGCCGTCGCGGAACTGTTAAGCCATTGCCTGATAGCAGATTCTTTGTAATTGTTGCTTCCGAAACGTACACTCGTGATAGAGTTTCTGTTGTTCGCAAAATCGCCCGTCGTCGTCAACTGCCCAAGATACGTTCCGCTGGTGCCGGAGGAAACGCCGACGGAATCGATAGCCGTCATAGAACTGCCGGAGGCATAACTCTTCACATTTGCCGCGCCTGCCTGTGTGTTCTGCGACCAGCTGAACGTCAGTTGTCCGCCTGCCGGTACCGCGTGCGCCAACGAAAATTGATAGCCGGTGTCTTTATAAGTATTATACGTGGGATCATAATTGGGGTCGATCTTAAAATAATATGTTCCGGCAGGAAGACCGTCCGCGCAGTAATAAAACGCCTCCGGCGCGTCAAACTGCATATAATAAGGCGAACTGTCGCAAAGCTGCAGCGTCATACTGTTTCGCAGTTCGGCGTCCGTCGGCGTATCTACGTTCTTTCCGATCACGTTCCACGTCAGCTCAACGCCGCCGCGCTGTGAGACAAGCTGATCCCTGACCGAGAAGCATGCGTTATGCAAACCGGTACGCACCATCGTTTTCACGCCGTGCCAGGAGTCGGGATCAACGCTGCCGTTATGCTTCTGCCATGTCTGCCACCCGCCGGAATATCCGCGGTGGCGGATAAAGATCTCCGGCATGCCGGAAGAAGGATTGGTCGAAAAGACCTGCACACCGTAGCGCGAAACGGAAGAGGATATCGTTACCGATCCGTATTCCACCAGCGTGAACGCCCGCAGGTCGTTCGTTGCAACAGGCGGCTTGTGGAGGATCGACGCCGCCAGATCGGAGGTATCGCACCGCCATACGCCGTTGCCGAGCGTGTCAAGGTCGGTGCCGGCTGTCAGCTTAACGCCCGTTATGCCCACGTTCAGCGCGGTAAAGCTTCCGTTGGGGTCCACGCTGACGGTACCGCCTGACGCCGTCAGTCCGTTCCCCACCCTGACGAGCCCGGGAACGCTGGCGGAAGCCGGCGGGATACTGTCAAAAGTGACGATCTTTTTCCATGCGCCCCAGTCGCCGGGGGCGATAACGCTGCCGCCCGCGTCGTAATACCCCTCGTTGCGGGAGCGCAGCCAGATCGTGCCGTTGGCTGCCAGCGAGGGAAAGATCATCTGCACGCCGTAACGCGCTTTCTGCGGCACTTCTTCCTCGATGCCGCCCACCTGCACCAGCATGAACACCTTTTCGTCGGCCGTCATACCGGCAGGCAGCCGGGAAAGGCCGTTCCCGTCCGTCAGCCGGTCCGCCAGATCCTCGTGATCGCAGCGGTAAACGCCGTTCTGGATAAAATTGATATCCAGCGTTTCGTCGGGATAGTCCCCATACTCCAACCCGTGGGGCAGCATGCGGGACAGCAGGTACCCTTCCGCGCCGAGCGACGCCGCCGTCACCGTGTGCATGTGCGCCTTGCCGTCGCCGGGCTGCAGCCAATAGCTGCCGTAGGGCACGCCGTCCGGATCGGTCACGAATTTGTTGCTGACCCGGTTGCCGAACCACAGGCGGTCGTCGGTGGAGGAGGTGAACGACGTCAGTCGCGCGGTCTTGGTGCTGTTGAAGGGGTTGGCGTAGGGCTTGGAAAAGAAGCACTCATAATAGGGATTGTCCGTACCGGAGTTGTTCATCATGCCCTTCAACGTGGAGATACGCAGCGTATTCCGGCCGCTGCCCTCCGGGAAAGAACCGGCGCATTCCACCACGTAACCCCATTCGGGGCCGCTGTCCGTTCCGTGGTCCACCGCGGAAAAGGTGATGCCGCCGTATTCCGACACGCCGATGGCGTTCAGCCGGTCAAGGGACGAAAGGTAGTACCCGCAATGACTGATCCTGCGGTAGTATCTGCCCTGCGGGCGGGCAAAGAACAGCAGGTCGCCGTCTTCCAGCTGACGGAAGTTTTCGGCGGAGGACACGGCTGCCGGATAATAAAAACCGCTGCCGGCGGTCCGTTTCAGGATGCTCTTCAGCGGGTTGCCGCTGTGGTCCTGGATAAACGCCATATAATACGTATAGATCAGATTTTTGAAATCCATCGTATAGGGCTTTTCGTGGATGTTGCCCTTTTCGGTGGAAAACGCCAGCATCACGCTGTCCTTCAGCGTCAGGCCGCCGCGGATGAACTCCCATTTGGCGGGGTCCCACGCTTCGTTGTCCGCCGCCGTCACACAGCGGTAAAGGGAACCGTCCACCAGCGCGTAATCCCCTGCCGCGTAGGTCTTCGTCTCCTCGTACCGCATGTATTTCAGCGAAAATTCCGGCACGGTCATCTCCATCCATCGGTGGGCGTCGAAAACGATCCCCGTTGTGGCGGAAATGCACAGGTACGCCTTGCCCCGGTAGATCACCTTGTCGCCCAGAGAATAGACGCCGTTTTTATTGAATACCGTACAGCCGTCGCCCACGATGTGGCAGTCCAGCTGATCGAACGCCTTTTTATAGGGAGAAGACAGATAGTCGCGGCACTTGGTGATCAGCGCCAGAAAGCCGGAGCAGTTGCAGTAGAGCTTGTGATAACCGCCCTGGGTGCGCTCGTTCCACGTAAAGGGGCCGCTGCCCTGATTGTACAGGTGCAGATAGCTCCTCCCCGTATCGTTATAAACGGCGGAAAACATATCGGTCCCCCAGGGACGCGAAACGCAGTCGCAGTCCGCCTCGCGCACCAGATAGGAGGCGATGCACCGCAGCGTGTCGTTGAGATACGCCTCCCGGTCCGTGCCGGTGGTCAGGGCGGCGTTTTTCTCCGCCTTTCCCTCCAGCAGCGCGTCCAGCTCCGCCTTTCTGTAATACAGATCGTCGTGGGCATGGATCAGGAACGCCTGATAAAACGTCGAGGGATCGTTGAGGTCGCCCATGTCCTCCGGCTCCGCACCGTTCAGCTCCACACCGTTCATCCCCACCGAGGGGAACACCGTGTATTCCTGCACCGGGCTTTTGCGGATGAATTCCTCGCCATTGTAAACGACCAACTGCGCCAGCAGCAAACCGGGGCCGTCCGTCAGCGCGCCGGGCAGCGCGTATTCCGCCGTGCCATCCGTGAAGGAAAGCGCCCCGCTGACGTAGCTTTTGCCCTCCGGCGTCAGGAACGCCAGACGCGCCGCGTAACCGGCCAGCTCGCTTTCCAGCGTCACGCGCAGCTTACGGGAGGCGTGTTCGCCGACCTGC
This sequence comes from Clostridia bacterium, assembly GCA_017428085.1. Classification (GTDB taxonomy): domain Bacteria; phylum Bacillota; class Clostridia; order Oscillospirales; family Acutalibacteraceae; genus RUG806. The sequence goes on from JAFRRP010000004.1 coordinate 7,288, forward strand.
AGCCGGTCAAACCGTTTTTCGATCTTCATATTCGCTTCCCCTCCTTACAAAAGCATATACAGCAGCGAATAATTGCCGTATTTGGCGAACAGCGCGGCGATGTCGTACAGCTGTTCCCTTTTGAGCTGGCTGACGTCCACGCCCAGCTTTGAAAGCCCGGACAGGTCGCCGTATTTGGCGTAAAACGCCGCCTGATCCTGCCTTTCCTTCCGGTCCAGCGCGGTAAGGTCGACGCCGAGCTCCGCCAGACGGGAATTGTCGCCGTAGTTCGCGTACCAGGCGGCCTTTTCCATGGCGTTCTTTTCCTCCAACGGGGAAACGTCCACGCCCAGCTTTGCCAGCCCGGATAAGTCGCCGTATTTGGCGTAGGTCTCCGCCGCCGCCAGCGCGTCCTTTTCCGTCAGAGAAGAGGTGTCCACGCCCAGCGCCGCCAGATAGGAATAATCGCCCTTGCCCGCCGCGTTGAAGGCGAAGGAGATCAGGTCGTTTGCCGCATTTCTTTCCAGTTCCCTGTCTTTTCTGTCCTGCTCCCTGTCGCGGTAGGCGTCGTCCTTCGTATCGCGCGCCTGCCGGTACTGCCGGTCCAGCGCATCTGTCCTGCGGTCGTAGCGCCTGTCGTCCTCTTTGACCTCGCGGTCGTACTTTCTGTCCTCAAAGCTGCGGGCCGCATCGAGCTGTTTATACAGGTCGGCGCGGGAATCGTTGTAGCGGTCGTAGGCCTTCTGCTCCAGCTCCGCGCCCTTTGCGGCCAGCTTGTCCATGTACAGCGCGTAGGCGTCGTTGGCCGCCGCCGCGGCGTAAGAGCTGCCGTAGCCGCCAGTATAGGCGCTGGCCAGCCCGTAGGCGTTTTCGGCGGCGCGGCTGCCCGCGCTTTCGTACATCTCTTTATACTGACGATAAAGGGGATCGGCGTCGTAATCGAAGCCGTATTCCGGCGTGTTCATCAGCCGGTCCAGGATCGACTGCGACATGCTCATGGCAGGATCGGGGATCTCCACGCCGCCCTGGGCCAGCCGCGCGTCCTCCGGGGTGATCCTGCCGTCTCCGTTCACGTCGGCGGCAGGGTCCTGCTCCCGCTTTTTGACCGCCATTTCCAGGATATCCTGCTGCGAGTACCATTTACTCATCGGCGCCGCCCTCCCGTTCGTTCCTCATCTGTTTCACCTGCAGCGCCAGCCGGTCCACGGAGGCCTTCAGTCCGCGCAGCAGCGCGTACAGCTTTTCCAGATCCACGCGTCCCTCCTGCGGGGAGGACGCTTTTCTCGTTTCCATACACAAAACTCCTTTTTGAAAATGACCGGGCGCGGCCGGTGTTTCAGCAGCGCCCGGCGTTTCGCCGTCACCGGCCCAGCAAATTTACCCCGCTTGTCTTTTCGTAGACCCGGACGACGGATCGGACCACACAGCCTCCCTCGCCGGACAGCCGCAGCCGGAAGGAATCGCAGCGCGGCAGACGCACGGGCAGCGTTAACGCGCCGGAGAACTCGTTGTCGCAGTAAAACGCGCTGCGCCATTCCGTTTCGCCGTCGCACTGCAGCTCCACCTTCAGCTTCGCGCCTTCGTCCAGCTTCAGCGCGATATTCAGCTTGCGCAGCAGCAGCGACTGGGGCCCGCTGACCGTCAGCCGTCCCGTTTCGGCGAACCATTCCACCTTCTGCTCCGGCACGTAGTCGTAAGTGACGGTCGGATCGCTCTCGTCCGTAAAGATCGCGCAGGCGTCCGGCGCGAAACGGCCGTCGTGGACGTAGAACTGATAGATCCCCACCGGGATGACGCCGATGTTGAACCGCGCCTCACGGCAAACGAGGTACAGGCAGTTTTTCCGGTAGACGAAAAACCGGGTGTCGTGTTTATCGTCCTCCTTGTACCACAGCCGGTGGGCGGTATCGTAGACGTATATCTTTCTTTCTCCCTCCGGGCCGGTCCCGGCGAAATAGTACCGCCCGCCCACCGTGCCGGCGCACACGTCGGAAAAGCGTCTTTCCCCCAGCGGCTCCGACACGCAGTAGGGCAGCACGCCGTCGAACACCGTGACGCCGGAACGGCTTTTGTAGAACACCCGGTCGTTTACGTTGACGATGCTGCGGCAGGCGCCCTGCTCCGCCCCCTCGGCGGGCATGGAGACCACCGTGAAATCCGCGGGGGTGTCGCCGCTGACGCGGATGATGTGGTCCTCTTTGAAGAACAGCACGTCGCCCCCCAGCCGGCAGGCGCCGGTGAACGCGCCGCTGCACCCCAGGGACACACAGTAGCTGTCCGTGGAGATCCCGTCAAAGGTCTCCCATTCGGTGGGGTCGCCCAGCGCGCAGGCATACAGCTCGTTCACGAAATCGCCGTCGGCGTTTTCACCGTAGCGGCAGCCCCAGATGCGGTTGTTGTGCTCCACCGCGTGATCCATCACCGGGCATGAGACCTGCGCGGCCGTTGGCGCGGCGTCATCCGATACCGTGACGTAGATCCCGTCCGGCACGATGAAGAAATTTCGTCCGAAGGGAATGATCGCCCGGTTGGTCACCCCACGAGCCAGCGTCACGCCGGAAAGATAGGCTCCGTCGTAAACGATCCCTCTGGAAGAGCAGAGAACGAGCTTGTCGCTGACGTTGGCGGCGGCGGTGATCCCATCGTGCTCAAAAAAGCGCGTGCTGCCCAAACTGACCGCGTTGCCGTTTTCATCCGTCCGGAAAGCCGTCCACAGGGCCCGCGGCGCGCGGGTGCTCAACAGCGGGAAGGAGTCCGGCGAGATGTTCTCACAGTCGTAGAATTCGCCGTCCGTCACATTCTCGGTGTGCTGGTATCCGCCGAAGGCCGTCTGCACGTCCGCGGCGGTCTGTAATTTCTGTAGTTTCGGAAATCGCATGTCTTTCTCCTTTCCGCCGCCTTCCCCTTAAACGGTAAAGCGCGTCTTTTTCGCCGGATGCGTACGGTTGTAATGCGCGGCGAATTCGTTGTAAGCGGCGTTGAAAACGGCGGCGGAGTTGACGTACCGCGCTACGTCCGAATTGATCTTGTCACACTGCGCCGTCAGATATTTGATATAGATATCGTCATGCGGGAACGGTACCAGCAGCGCAGTCTGCTTATCCGTCGTGATCTCGTAGCCGTCAAACGTCATGCCGACGTTTTCGGGATACGCCGAAAAGATATCCTGAAAGATCTGCCCGTCCAGCGCCGAAAGCCAGCGCAGCTTTTCGGCGTAGGGGAACACGTTGGGATAGAGTGTGTCGAACCGCGCGATCGCGTGGGCAATGGTCATGTTGTCACTCCTTTCAGTCGTTCTGAGTCGTTAGCCTTCAGTCGTTAGCCGTTAGAAGAAGGAAAAATGACTTACGATACAACAGACCTTTTTCTAAGAACTGAAAACTAACATCCATATCACCCTTCCGCGCTGACGGATTCGATAAAGCTCTCCGCGTGGGCGGCCGCCTGCTCCGAATGGCGGATCACCTCGGCAAAGCTGGCGGGCAGCTTGACCGTTTCGCCCTTCTTCACCAGAATACGGCGGCCGTTCACCGCCACGTACTGGGCGTCGTCGTGCTTGTTCGACTTGGGGATAAATACCTCCTCCAGCACTTCCGCCGGCTCATTCTTTTCCGTTGCCTTCATCGTATTGCTCCTTTCTCAAAATCCGTCCGGTCCCCTCCCCCACGGACGGAATACACCTTCCCGTTTCAAGCCCCTTGATTCTGAGAACTAAAAACTAAAAACCAAGATCTAAGAACTAAGATCTGAAAACTCAGTTGCTTTCCGCCGTACCGGAGAACTCCGAACCGGATTCCATGCGGATCATGTACTCCTCCACCAGACGCTTTGCGACCTTGGTGGCCTTCCAGCCCACGGAGGAGCGCTGGTTCAGCGGGTCGTTGCCGTAGCCGCGCTGCTTGACGATGTGCTCCAGGCCGCCGCCTTCCACATCGGTGACGCCGTAAGCGTTCTCGCCCAGGAACAGCGTGCAGAACACCGCGCTGCCGTCCTTGCCGCCGCCCCTGCCGCAGACGATATTGCCGGCGGTGCCGTTGGCCACGGTCACGCTGCTTTCCAGCGTCAGGGTGGAATAGGTGCTGTTATTGGCGATGGCAGTGATGTAGTTGGCAACGCCGTTGACGTAAACGGGGATCTTTTTTGTGCCGGAATAGGTGCCCGCCGTCAGCACTTCCTTTACGGTCAGGCTGGTGCCCGCCTCGCTGAGGGTGGTTTTGACGGTCAGACGGCTTTTGCCGTCGGAGATGACCGCGGGGCCGTAGACCTTCGCCTCGGTGGACTCCACGAAGCGCACGCCGCCCAGCGTCCCGATCTCGCCCTTGAGCAGCTTATCGGGGTCGGCGTACTTCTGGATGCCGATCCACTGCTCCTTCGCGTCCTGCATCAGGTCGTAGGCCACGTAAGGATGGATGATGGCCGCGTAATAACCGTCGATCTTCGGCGCGTTCACCGCCTTCAGCTCAGCGGCAGCCTTGAACACGTCCTTGACGCGCAGTTTGCAGGCGGGGGTGATATCGGCGCGGGAGGTGATCTCCGTTTCCGTTCCGCCGGCCACTTTGGGCGCATACATCACGTTGGTGCCGCCCACCAGCTCGTTGCGGACCACCGTATCCAGCGTCAGGCCCGCCTGGGACGCCAGCTCCTTGGTGGCCTCCACGATGGTGTTGTCCACGGCGGTCAGCTCCAGCATGTCGGTCTGCTCCACGTAGTCGCCGTACTGGTCCACGGTGCAGGTGACGGCGCTGACGTTCAGCTTGCTGCCGTTGGGAGTGACGCCCTCGGTGATGGCGGTCAGCGCCTTGGGCAGCTTGCTGAACTTGCGGAACTCGATGGTCTTGCCGCCGTTCTTGGGGATCGGGCGCTTCTGCCCGAACTGCTCGTGGATCAGGTTGGCGCCCGCCAGCGTGATCAGCGTTTTGTCGTAAAACGTCTTCATTTCGGCGGAAAGCGCGCTGCTGTCCGTAATGGAACCGTTCGTCATGGTGCCGCCCGTGGTGTTGACGACCTCGCCCGCGGCGAAGTGATCCAGACCTCTGACGGCTCTTTCGTTTGCGTAGATGTTGTTCTTCATATATATTCTCCTTTTCTCTCCGCTGCGCGGAGTCATTCAGCTTTCAATGCGGGGCGGCAGATCAGAACGTTACCCGTTCCCCGTTGCCTACCTGCTTCAGGATCTTCAGGATCTCGCGCTCGGTCAGCGAGCCCACGTCCTTTTTCCTCACGCTGGCGGCACGGTCCAGCACGGGATTTTCCCGCACCCTTCCGGCGCCGGCCTGCAGGGACTGGGCCAGCCGTTTTCCCGCTGCGCCGGCGGCATAGCGCATGGCCGCGCCCAAAATCTTTTCCAGATTGGCGGCTTCAAACGCCAGACGCACGGGCGCCCCCGCCCGGATGAGCGATACAAAGCCTTTGTCGTTGCGCATGGCGTCCTCCAGTGAGAAGAACGGATAGATCCGCTTCAGCTCTTCCGCCTCCTGCTCCCAGCGGTCCGCCGCGGCCTGCGCCGCCTTCAGGCGGGCTGCCAGCGCCGCCTTGCGCATGACGTCTTCCGATCCTTCGTTGTTCTCTTCCGGCGTCTCCTCATTCCGCGCCTCGCCTTCGGCCCGTTCCGCGCCCTTTGCGGTTTCTTTCGCCGCGGCAGACGTCGCTTCCGTCGCTTCCGCCGTCTGCCGCGCGTCGCCTTCGGCGTTGTCCGCCGCTTCGGCCGATCCTTCGCCGAACCAGCGCAGCGTCAGTATCGCAAACTGCATATATCGTTACCTCCTTAATCGATCAATTGTACGTGATCCGGATAAAGCGACTCGATGGCGGCAAGCCCCGCACAAACCGTGCGGAACACCGTTCCGATCCTCTCCTTCGCGATGGGATCGCCGTCCGGCACATGGGCCTCTATGGAAAAATACCCGTCGGCGGCGTGTTTGCGCACGTCCTCCGCGCAGCCCTCGTCCGCCAGCTCGCCGATCACCGCTTCCATCGCCATACACAGCGCGCTGACGCCCGCGCAGACGATATCCTTTTCTTTCGCGTCGTATCCCGCGTGGCCGGAACACTCCAAAAGGAACCCGTCCGCCAGCGGGATCACCGTTGCGGTCGTCATAAAATCCACCTCCCTTCCGCGCCGGTTTTCTGCTGTAAAACCGTCTGTTGCCAATTGACGGGGCGATTGTAGCATATCCCAAAAATCGCTGCGTCCGGTTTGCGGCACGAAACAGAAGTTTGCACACATTCACATAAAATTGAATAAAAAAAGCCCCGCGGAACATGCGGAGCATCGGTTGCAAGTTGTAAATTATAATGTAAAAAACAAAACGCCCCGGACCGCTTTCCCACGGTCCGGGGCGTCGTCCTCGGTGAGATCGATTATGACGATCTGTCAGTGCAGGTTGTTCAGCATGATGCTTTTGGCCTTGACCTCGCCGTCGAAAAACTGCATCAGATTGGCCATATCCAGCGTCTGGGTGGTACGGATCGTCATATCGTACAGCACGGTGCCGTCGTCCCGGTGCTCCAGACGGCTGTCGGTGGCGGTGGCCTCCCATTTTTCCATCTGCGCGTCGAACAGCGTCCGGAACTCCTCCGATTCCGCCACGGCAAACTGGATCTGATAGGCGTTATAGGAATCCGCGCCGATCTTGAATTTGTGCATCAGGATCTGCAGCAGCGCGATCAGCAACGTACAGAACACGCCAACGGTGAACATGCCCGTGCCGATGGCAAGGCCGATGCCCGCCGTCACCCAAAGGCCCGCGGCGGTGGTAAGGCCCTTCACCGCGCCCTTGTTCTTGAAGATCACGCCGGCGCCCAGAAAGCTGATGCCGCTGACCACCTGGGCCGCGATCCGCGCCGGGTCAGCGCCGCGGGTACCGTGGAAGACCTCCCCCGCCAGCCCCGTCAGATCGGCAAAGCCGTATTTGGAGACGATCATCATCAGCGCCGCGCCGCAGCACACGATGATATGCGTCCGGATGCCCGCGCCTTTGAAGCGGCGGCTGCGCTCAAACCCGATGGCCGCGCCGCAGATACACGCCAGCACCAGTCGCAGGAAGAAATCCCCCGTCTGCGCCAGGGTAAACTGACTGATCAGATATTGAAATAACGTCTGTTGGCCGGTCGCCCCGACCGCTGCTGCCAGTAACAAGGTTATCACATCCGTTCCGTATTTCTTACAGCATACCACATTTTTTGTTTTTTTTCAATAGAAAAATCCCGATCGAAGTGATTTTCCCCCAAAAAAACAGCTTGTTTTGCGCCTTATTGCCGCGCCGCGTACGCCTCGCCGTTGCGGGTGATCACGCTGACCAGCTTTTCCTTGTTGTCGATATCGATCAATTCCAGACAAGCCAGCGACTCCTTTGCCCGCGCGGGATCAAAGAAGCCCAGCTGGTAGAAATTCAGCGCGTCCTGATTTTGCGCCGAACGGGAAAAGGTGTTTTGCTTGTGCGCCTTGACGGACACGTCGAACACCGGCTTGCGCAGCGCCGCCTCCATTCCGAAAACACCGTCCTGCGCCGCGGGCAGCAGCCCCGCGTTATCGTACACGGGGAATTCAAAGTCGCCGTCTTGCCCGAGGATGCGCATACAGCGCGGCGCGGAGTAGAACTGGCGGATCAGCTCGATCACCAGCGTGCACACCTGCGAAAAGGCGTTGTAAGTCATGGCGATCATATCCCGCGCCAGCTTGTTGCCGGCCTCCTGCAAAGCGTTGATGGCCGTGCCGCTGGTAACGCCGCCCATGGTGCCGCCCTGGGAGAAATCCCGGTTGCCGCTGGTCTCTTTCAGCTCCTGGATCTTGTTGTTCAGCACCGTCAGGTACACGGGCGACAGCGGCGACGAGGTGATCTCCCGCAGGGAATCCTCCCCCAGCGCGCTGCCGCTGACGTGGACGAAATCCCGGCTGAGATCGGCGAATTCCTCCTCGTTGACGGCGCCTTCGATGCGGGTGAAGTACCGCTTTCTGGCGGACAGCCGCGCGTTGCGGATCAATTCGCTCCCCAACAGGTCGATGTCCTCCTGCGCTTCCTTCATGACGTCGATCATGCCGAAGCCCGCGGGGGTTCCCTCTTCCCGGAACAGCGGGTCGAACACAAAGGGATAAAGCCCGTGGTCGTACCAGCCCCGTTCCCGCAGCGCCGGATCGTTCTCGGAGGCGTACAACACGGTGCCGTTGACGAATTTACAGTAGTGGACGACGGTTCTGCCGCCCACGCGTTTTTTGTAGTACCAGTCCACCACCGTGGATTTTTTGGAAGTATCCACGCTGGCGTCATACAGGTAGGCGGAAACGTCCGCGGAGGGCGTTCCCAGCTTTCCCTCCAGCTCCGGCCAGCGGTCCGTCAGGATGTCGTTGTCCTCCAGCTGCGCATAGAACAGGTGACGGCTGCTTTGGATATCACGGACGCCCGGTTCCCAGAAAAGGTTCAGGATATCCGCGCGGGAAACGGCGATATCGCCGAGCCCGTCCTCCGCCTCCGGGTCCCACAGTACGGAATAGACCGCCGTGCCGGTCTTCAGCTTGGCGTAGACCGCGTCGGAATACACGCTCTGCCAGTTGCCCCGCTCCAGGATCACGGGGATCACGGAGGTCAGCTTCGCCGCCTCCTTTTCGTCGTCCTTTTCCCGGGGCAGCACCGTACACTGGGGCATGGCGTCCATAAAATCGGCGTGCTTGCTGACGATGGAATTGAACAGCCACCCGGAATGGTGGATCTTCCGGTCCTCCGGCTTGCGAAGCTGCTCCCAGTGGCGCAGCCGGAACCACTGCTCGTTGTCGGTCACGCGGGCGTCAAGGTTGGCCTTGGCGCGTTTGTATTCCGACAGGATCCGTTCGGCCTCCCGCGCCTCCTCCTCGCCCACGGGCAGCGCTTCCTTTTCCGCCGCCGAAGCGTTCTGCGCGCCAAGCGCCTCTTCGCCCCGGCGGGTCTTTTTTGATTTGTCGTTTCGGTTCATGCATAAACTCCTCTTTTCGTTATTACGGAAACGCGTTCGGACAAACGCCGTTCCGTGACGAAAGGATTGTAGCACAACCGTTTTTTTCCTGCGTCCGGTTTGCGGCACGGAATCGGTTTTTGCGCAGATTTTTTTTATTTTGTCTATCAATTTTCTATTGAGAAATGGAAAACGCTGTGATAAAATGATAATAAATGGAAAAGGAGGAATGCCTGTGGAAATAAAGGTCATTTTCAAATACGTATTTCTCGCGCTGTTTATCGCTGCAAGCGCCGTGCATTTGTGGGACAGCTGGCGCGACAACGGAAAGCGGCGGAAGATCACCAAACCCATGCTGCTGCTCTTTTTGCTGGCGTTTTACTGCTGCGCCACAACGCGGTTTTCGTGGGTGCTGGCGGCGGCGCTGCTGACCAGCTGGCTGGGCGACGTGCTGCTGATGCCAAGCGGCACCAAGTGGTTCATCATGGGGGGCGTCAGCTTCCTCGTCAGCCACCTGCTGTTCATCTTCGTCTATCTGCCGCAGGTCAACTGGGCGTCGGTGATCTGGTGGGTCCTGATCCCCGCCGCGATCCTGTATTACGGCGTTTCGGTCAAGATCACGCTTTCGGTGAAGAACAATATGGAAAGCAAGGCCATGCTGGCGCCGATGATCCTGTATCTGCTGATCAACAGCACCATGAACCTGTTCGCCATGGCGCAGCTGATGTCGCTGAAAAACACCGGCACGATCGTGGCCTACGCCGGCGCGGTCCTGTTCTTCCTCTCCGACTGCACGCTGTATCTGGTGCGCTATCACTCCAACAAGGACCTGATCTTCAAAAAGCACTTCACCGTCATGTTCACCTATATCCTGGGCGAATGTCTGATCACGGTGGGTATGCTGATGATATAGGTTTGAGGAGACAGGTTTGAGGTTTGAGAAAGCAGAACCAAAAGAGCATATAAAAAGAAAGGAGTTTTCCCTATGAAATACATCTTCATCGCAAATCCCCACGCGGGCGATACCGACCGCGTACAGCTGATCCGCAGCGCCATCGAGGGCCTGCCGGAGAAGGACGACTGCGAGATCTACCCCACCAAGGCGCCGCGCGACGCCACGGCCTACGTGAAGCAGTGGTGTGAAGAGCACCCGGGCGAGGAGGTCCGCTTTATCGCCTGCGGCGGCGACGGCACCGTCAACGAGGTATTCACCGGCGCGGTCGGCCACGAGAACGTCAGCGTCACCTGCTACCCCTGCGGCAGCGGCAACGACTTTGTCAAGGCCTTCGGCGGCGCGGATAAATTCCTGTCCATCCCCGCCCTGCTGCGCGCCCCGACGCAGCCGCTGGACCTGTTGAAGGTGGGCGACCGGTATTCCGACAACGTGGTCAACTTCGGTTTTGACACCACCGTCGCCATCACCATCAACGAGGAACGCGCAAAGACCGGCCACGGCAACAAGAACGCCTACACCAAGGGCGTGGTCAAGGCGCTGCTGACCGCCATGAAAAACACCTTTACCGTGAAGGCGGACGGCGAGACCCTGAACCCCGACGGCAAGGCGCTGCTGTGTACCGTGGCCAACGGTCAGTACGTGGGCGGCTCCTTCCAGTGCGCGCCCCGGGCCAAGACAGACGACGGGCTGATCGAGGTCTGCCTCATCAAGCCCATCTCCCGCCTGCGCTTCATCAAGATCCTGAAGCCCTACACCAACGGCGAGCATCTGGACCGCGACGACATGAAGGACATCGTGGTCTACCGGCAGGCAAAAAAGGTGGAGGTAGACGCCCCCGCCGGCTTCGCCTACTCCCTGGACGGCGAGATCATCTACGAATCCCACTTCACCGTGGAGATCGCCCCGGCGGCGATCAGCTTCGCCGTGCCGGAATAAATAAATTCGCGCAGCGAATATCACTCGCCGCAAGGCGAATATCATGCCCGCAAGGGCATATCATGCGGCAAGGCCGCCTATCATCTCCGGCGACACCTTATCCGCAGATCCGTCCGGGAATGATATGCTGCCTGACGGCAGCGTGATATTCATTTTTGCAGTCTCATAAAGCGGAGCCCGCAAAAATGAATGATATACATCCGCTTCGCGTCTGTATGATATGCGATCCGCCAAACGGCGGATCGCATTGCGACGGAAGCGCCGCAGAAAGGACGACTCTATGCTCCACAGACCTCCCGCCGCGCCGACGCCGCCCATGGGCTGGAACAGCTGGGACTGCTACGGCGCGGGCATCACCGAAAAAGACCTGCTGGCCAACGCCGCGTATCTGCGCGACCACCTGAAGGAATACGGCTGGCAGTACGTGGTATGCGACATCCAGTGGTATGAGCCCAGGGCTGTCGATACCGACTACAACAACTTCACGCCCCTTTGCATGGACGAATACTCCCGGCTGATCCCGGCGGAGAACCGTTTTCCCTCCGCCGCGGGCGGCAAGGGCTTCTCCGTGATCGCGGAACAGATCCACGCCATGGGGCTGAAATTCGGCGTCCACCTGCTGCGGGGCATCCCCCGGCAGGCGGTCCATTCCGGCGCGAAGACCGTCACCGGCGTCCTTGCCAAGGATATCGCGGCGCAGTATTCGGTCTGCCCGTGGAACACCGACATGTACGGCGTGGACGCGGACAAGCCCGGCGCGCGGGAGTATTACGAATCCGTGTTCGCCCTGTTTGCCGAATGGGGCGTGGACTACGTCAAGGTGGACGATATCGCCAACACGGAGTTTCTGAAGGATGATCCCTATTCCGCCGCGAAGGAGATCGAGCTGATGCGCGATGCCATCGACAAATGCGGGCGGACCATGGTGTTGAGCCTCTCCCCCGGCCCCGCGCCCATCGCTCACGCGAGGCACCTTTCCGCCAACGCCGACCTGTGGCGCATGAGCGGCGACTTCTGGGACAGCCGGGACAAGCTGATCGAGATGTTCCGGCTGTGCGAAAAGTGGTACGCGTTCGTCGGGGACGGCAAATGGCCGGACTGCGATATGCTGCCCGTGGGAAGGCTGATGGTGACCCACCGCAAGCTGGGCAGCCATTACACCCGCTTCACCCGCGACGAGCAGATCACCATGATGAACCTGTGGTGTATCTTCCGCTCCCCGCTGATGATCGGCGCGGAGCTGCGCGACAACGACGATTTCACACTCTCCTTATTGACCAACCCGGAAGTGCTGGCGGTCAACCAGCGTTCCACCCGTCCCGTCCCCGTGCGGTGCGAGCCGGACGAAGCGGTGTGGCAGAACGCGATGGAGGACGGCTCTCCCGTCGTCGCGCTGTTCAACCTGACGGAGAGCGAACGCACCGTGTCCGTCACGCTGCGGGAACTGGGCCTTACCGGGACCTGCGCCCTGCGGGACCTGTGGCGGCACGAGACCGTCGGCACAACGTCCGACAATACCCCCATCGCCGTCACACTTCCCCCCACCGGGTCGGTGATGTACCGGCTGGAAAGCATGGGATAATGGTTTCCGATAACTCAATCTGATGGAAAGGTCGTGTTCCCAATGTCAAAGCTCCTCGCGCTGTTCCTCGCGCTGCTGACGGCGTTTTCGGCGCTGTGCGGCAGGGCGCTCATCGTCAAAGCCCCGGCGGATACCGGCGAATTCACCCCGGTGCTCCGCTTCATCGCCGCCAGCGACACCCACGTGGAGACGTATCTGGATATCGAATCCCACCGGATGCAGAAGATGCTGCGGCTGGGCTACGCCATCGCGGACGCCGACGCGGAATACAACGCCCTTGACGCGGTGCTGGTCGCCGGCGACCTGACGGACGACGGCAGAAAGGACCAGTTCAACGCGTTTTCCGCCGCCCTGAATTCCTGCCTGCGGGAGGGCACGCGCTTTCTGGGCGTGACCGCCAAGTCCCACGACGGGGGCACGATGCGCCGCAAAGAGGTACACGAATACTATACGGCGGTGACCGGAAACAGCCCGGATTTTCACACGGTCATCAACGGCTTCCACTTCATCGGGCTGTCCGCTTCCGACAACGACGACGTCCACTACGACGACGGCCAGATCGCGTGGCTGCGGGCCCAGCTGGAGGAGGCCACGGCGGAGGACCCGGACAAACCCGTGTTCGTGACGCACCACGAACACGTGCGGAACACCGTCTACGGCAGCAGCGATTTCGAGGGCTGGGGCGAGACGTATTTCACCGACGTACTGAACGATTTTCCGCAGGTCGTCGATTTTTCCGGCCATTCCCACTACCCGCTGAACGACCCGCGTTCCGTCTGGCAGGGCGCCTTCACAGCCGTGGGCACCGGCGCGATCTATTATTCCGAGTTCACCATCGACGACGTGCGGACCTACCATCCGGACGATTCCCGCCGGACTTCCACCTGCTGGATCGTGGAGGTGGACGCGGACAACCGCGTCCGGCTGCGCGGCATGGATATCCCGGCGCAGGAATTCCTGTGCGAATATATCCTTGACAATCCCGCCGACCCCGCCAACCGGGACTACACGCCCGAAAAGCGCGCTGCGGCTTCCCTGCCGCCCGTATTCGAGCAGGGCGCTGCGCTGAAAGTGATGAAGCTGGCGGGCGACGTAAAAATCACCGCCCCCGCGGCAAAATCCGACGACAGTATGGAGATCGTGCTGTACCGCGCCGTGGCCTATGACGCCGACGGAAACGAGGCGGCGAAAACGTGGACGCTTCCGGCGTATTACACCGCGGGCCAACAGAAGACGGTGACGATGAAGCTGTCCGACCTGGAGAAGGGATCCTATGAGATCCGCGTGGTGGCCGAGACCGCCTACGGCGTGCAGTCCGAACCGCTGACCGCCGCCCTGACCGTCCGATAAGCACGAAAAAAACAATGTATACACAAACGGACGCCCGCGACATATGCCGCAGGCGTCCGCCGTTTTTCAGAAATCAGATAAAATCAGATCATCCGTTGTAGTATTCCGATCCGCCGAAGGGGAAGCCGAAGAAGCTGCCGAAGTCCTCCATGGAATCGGAACCGTCGCCGTAGTAGTAGTAACCGTAACCGTCGTTTCCGTTGCCTTCGCCGTCATTGCCGGAAGGCTGTCCGCCGCTCTGCCGGCCGGACGCCTCGCCGCTGTTCTGCGCGGTCCCGGCCTGCTCGCCGACAGTCACTTTGAGTTCCGTCTCCTGTCCGCCGCGGCTCACGGTCAGCGTCAACTTGTCCCCGGGCTCCATCGCTTTCACAATGGCGGTCAGATCGTCGGCGCAGGTCACCTTTTCGCCGTTGGCCGCGGTGACGATGTCGTTGGCCTGCAGCCCGGCCTCTTCCGCGGGGCTGCCCTTGACCACGCTGTAGATCAGCGCCGCGTCGGCGGCGTCGGTGAGCTGTACGCCGATATACGGCTTCACCGCGTAGCCCTTTTCAATGATGCTGGTGATGATATCCTTTACGCTGTCCAGCGGGATGGCGAAGCCGATGTTGTCGATGGAGGCCTCACTCGATGAAGAGCTGCTTGAATACTTCGCGTTGGTGATGCCCACCACTTCGCCGTACATGTTGAACAGCGCGCCGCCGGAGTTGCCGGAGTTGATGGCAGCGTCCGTCTGGATCAGCTTCATGGTCACGTTGCCGGAGAGCGTCACGGTGCGGTCCTTGGCGCTCACGTTGCCCTTGGTCAGGCTGAAGGTCAGCTCGCCCAGCGGGTTGCCGATGGCGACCACCTCGTCGCCCACGTTCAGGTCCTCGGAGCTGCCCATGGTCACGGGCGTCAGGCCCTTTGCGTCGATCTTCAGCACCGCCACGTCGTTGGATTCGTCATACCCCACCAGCGTGGCGTCGTAGGAGGCGCCGTCGTAAGTGGTCACCTTGATGGAAGTGCTGTCCTCTACCACGTGGTAGTTGGTGACGATATAGCCGTCCTCGCTGATGATGAAGCCGGAGCCCGCCGCCGCGCCGGAGGTGCGCATGCCGAAGAAGTTGGTGGTGATGACGGAGGTGGTGATGCCCACCGTGGAGTTGACGTTGGCGGCGTAGACCTCCGCCGCGGTCATCTCCCTGTCGCTGTTGCGGTAGGCCACGTCCACCGTGACGGGCTTGCGGCTGCTTTCCACAAGCGTGGTGCTGTCGGAGCCGGTCCCGTTGAAGGCGTTCACCGCCGCCGCGCCCACGCATCCGCTCAATAAGCTGCAGGCCAGCACCAGCGCCACGGTCTTTGCCCCTTTGCGCTGCTTTTTTTCGCGCTTTTTCTCCGGGGCGGGTGCGCTTGCGTAGGGATAGTATCCATTCCCGCCGTTCCCGGCGTTGTTCTGCGTAAATTCATAATTGGTATAACCATTGTTCTCGTACATGATACAGACTTCCTTTCTGTCTTCGTTTGACTGCATCATATATCGAAATTCTTAAATATACTTAAAATTTCCATTAAAATTATTTATAAGGTTTTTTTAAGCTTTCTACCCGCACAATAAAAAGACGGAAGCCCTCGCAAAAGGACTTCCGACAAGCATTCGCATGAAACGCAGGCGGTTTTATGAAACGTCCCGGTAGCGCGGCACCTCAGTGCCGCTCCGGGTAAAATCAACATATCCGACGAACCGCTTGGCAAAATAACACATATCCTGCAGGGATATACAATAAACACCAAAACCGTATAATCAGTTACATTTGCCGATAGCGGCACTGAGGTGCCGCGCTGCCGACTGATGACTCCCGACTGATCTCACAGTCCCGCTTTTTCTTTCAGCTTCTCCGCCTGCGCCTCGCAGAACGCCGCCGTCGCCTTCACGGTTTCCGGGTCCAGCGGGTTGGGGATGCCGGCGCGTTCCAGCGTCTCGAAATAGCCGTACTGGCCGCCCAGCCCGCACAGCGTCAGGTAGTCGTCCCAGCCCTCGCCGGTCTCCGTCTGCCTGCGGTACAGGTGGAAGGCCCCCATCTGCGCCAGCGCGTAATCCACGTAATAAAACGGATAAAGGAAGATATGCTGTTTCTGCATCCAGAAGCCGCCGCTTTCCAGAAATCCGTTGCCGTCGTAGTCGCGCCAGGGCATGTATTTTTGCTCCGTCTCCTTCCAGAAGCGCCGCCAGTCCGCGGGGCCGGAGGAGGGATTCTCGAACACCAGATGCTGGAACTCATCCACCGCGACAAGATACGGGATCGTCTTGACCGCGTCGCAGAAATGGGAATAGCGATACTCGTCGGCGCGGTCCCCGAAAAAGCGTTCCATATACGGATAGGTAAACAGCTCCATGGACATGGAGTGGATCTCGTTGATCTCGCTGGTGGAGTCCGCCTGCTCCGCCAACGGAAGGCGGCGGGAAGCGTAGTAGAACTGGAAGGCGTGGCCCGCCTCGTGGGTCAGCACGTCGATATCGGCGGAGGTGCCGTTGAAGTTGGAGAAGATGAACGGCGCGTGATACTCCGGCAGCGCGGTACAGTACCCGCCCAGATGCTTATTCTCCCGGGTGACCAGATCGAACAGCTCGTGCTCCGTCATAAAGTCGAAAAACGCCTTTGTCTCCGGGGAAAGATCGGCGTACATCTCCCGCGCCTGCTCCACCAGTTCCTCCGGCGCGCCCTGGGGCACGGGGTTCCCCTGCGGGTAGGACAGATGCTCGTCGTACCAGTGCAGCTTTTCCACCCCCAGCCGCGCGGCCTGCTCCCGGTACAGCTTGTCGCACAGGGGCGTGATGTATTTTCGCACCGCCTCGCGGAACGCGGCGGCCTCCTTGGGGCCGTAGTCGTAGCGCTCCCGGGACAGGTAAATATAATCAATATAGCTCTCGTATCCCAGCTTTTTTGCGATACCGCGGCGCAGCTTTACCAGCTTGCCGTACTGTGCTTCCAACTCCGCCGAAGCGCCCTCGTACAGCTTCGCCCATTCGATAAAGGCGTTCCGGCGCTCCTCCCGGTCCGGGGACTGCATGTGCCGCAGCAGCCCGTAGAAATTGCACTTCTCGCCCATAAATTCCACAGAGCAGCCAGCCGCCGTCTTGGAGTAGGCGGTGGTCAGGTTGTTTTCCCTCACCGTCGGCAGAATGGTGGACAGGCGGAACAGCTTGATCTGCGTCTCCGCCCGTTTGAACAGATGCGCCCCGTAGCGTTCCTCCAACTGCGGGCGGAAGGGGCTTGCCAGCGCCGCGGACAGCGCCTTTTTCAGCGTGGGCATCAGCAGCGGCAGCATGAGGTTGTAAAACTTCATCTCGCCCTCGTAGAAGGCATCCTTGGTATTGCCGTTGCTGCGGATCTGCGCTACGATATACATCGTACCGGCTTTGAACAGGATCTCGTGGAACCGCAAAAAGGCTCCGTCAGCGGATCCAAAGTCCGCCGCGCCCTTCATCTCCCGGATGCAGGCGTTCAGCTCCCGCCGCAGCTTCATCGCGTCCGGCCTTTCATATTTCAGCTCGCTGAATTTTTCCATACGTCGTTCTCCTTTGTATTAAAACAGCGCCTGTCGTAACGCTTTCTTACCCGATCGTCTTCCCTTCGTCCCGGGTCTTGCGGCTTGGGGAAGGGCCAACGGCTCTCCTGTTCCCCGCTGACGCCGCCCCCACGCGGCGTTCATGGCGTCCGGCACGCCGTTTTTATCGCAGGCGGCGATGATCCACGGCTGCGGCAACGCAAACGGCTTCGCGCCGAAATCCGTCCTGCTCATATTCCGTCCCATCGCCTTTTCTCTTTTTTCTTTGTCTGTATTATACAATATCCCTCCGCGGAATGCAAGACGCTTCCCACGGCAGACTTTTCTTTCCCTTATCAAAACGGCGATCTCCCTTTAACGGATGGGAGTTTGTCGCGCCGATGGCTCTCTTTTTTTTGTTGACACTCGCTGCAGAATACCATATAATTGAGATATGAAAACAAAGTTGAATCGTATCAGAAAACCAAAGAAGAAAAAGATCAGCCGCGGCATTTTGATCCGCAATACCGTTCTGATCCTGGTGCTGGGCGCGGCGTTGGGCGTTTTCGCCAAATATCTCGACGAGCTGGCGCTGGACGACCGCATCTGGTGGCACCTGATCGTTGAAAAGCTGGATCTGGGCAACGTGTTTTCCGGACTGCCGGTATGGCTGGTGCTGACGCTGACCATCGCCGTGTTCAGCCGGTCCCCTGCCCGGGCGGCGCTGAACGGATTTGTGTTTTTGCTGGGCATGTGCCTCGCCTACCACGCCTATACGATCGTATTTGCCGGGTTCAACCCGGACCGCTACATGATGATCTGGTATTCGCTCACGGCGGCCTCGCCGCTGCTGGCGGTCCTTTGCTGGTACGGGCGAAGCGCGCATAACGCCGCCATCGTGATCGACGCGCTGATCTTCGCCGTGCTGACGGCCTCCTGCTTTTCGGTGGGATGGGTATATATCGGGCTCAACGGGGCGGTCAACGCGGCGCTGTTCGCCGTTGCTGTTATCGTCATGTATCAAAAACCGAAACAGATCCTGATCGGCGTGCTGGGCGGCGTGGCGCTGGCCGTGGCGGTCACTCCGCTGCTGCCGTTTTCACTTTAACATTTTAATCGGTTAAGGCCGGAAGCCGAAGGAAAGACGGAATCAAATGAAAAAAATCTGTGATCTGCACACCCATTCCAACTGCTCCGACGGGTCGCTTTCCCCCGCGGAGTTGGTCGCCGCCGCAAAAGAGAAAGGCGTTGCCGCGCTGGCGCTGACCGACCACAACACCACCAAAGGGCTGGCGGAATTTGTCGCCGCCGGAGAACAACGCGGCGTCATCGCCGTGCCCGGCTGCGAGTTTTCCACCGACTACGACGATACGGAGCTGCACGTCGTGGGGCTGTTTCTGCCGGAAGCCGCGTGGCCGGAGGTGGAGGACTATGTCTCCGCGCTGCTGCGCGGCAAGCACGACAGCAATCTGCTGCTGATCGAAAAGCTGCGGGAGCGCGGCTGCGATATCACCTATGAAGAGGTGGCCGCCATCACCGACGCCAAAGAGTTCAACCGCGCCCACGTGGGCAGGGTCTTACAGGCGAAGGGATACGTCCACAGTCTGGACCAGGCGTTCGACACGCTGCTGAAACCCGGCAACGGCTGCTACTTCCCCGCCAAACGCCCGGACGCGCTGCGGACCATCCAATTTATCAACCGGATCGGCGGGCTGGCGGTGCTGGCGCACCCGTTCCTGAATCTGGACCGGGCCGGGCTGGAAGCGTTCCTGCCGCAGGCCAAAGAAGCGGGGCTGGCCGCCATGGAGACGCGCTATTCCCTCTTTGATGAGGCAAAGCGCAGAGAGGCCGACGCGCTGGCGGAACGCTTCGGGCTGCTGCCCAGCGGCGGGTCGGATTTCCACGGCGCGGCCAAGCCCGCCATCGCCCTCGGCACGGGCAAGGGCGATCTGCGGGTCCCCTTCGCGTTCTACGAAGCCCTGCGCAACAGGGCCGGCATCGCATCAGACAGAGAGAGATAAACGCCGATATGCAACGGAACACCAACGACAGACGGTCCCTGCTGATGCTGACCGCCTCCATGCTGATCTTCGGCACCATCGGCGTGTTCCGCCGGATGATCCCGATGGATTCCGCGCTGATCGCCTTTTTCCGGGGGGCGGTCGGCTGTGCGTTTATCTGGCTGTTTTCCCGGCTGAAAGGCAAAAAGACGCGGGACAGGACCGATCGGAAAACGCTGGTCAAGCTGATCGTCAGCGGCGCGGTGATCGGCGTCAACTGGCTGCTGCTGTTCGAGGCGTTCAACCATACCTCCGTCTCCGTCGCCACACTGTGCTATTACATGGAGCCCACCATCGTCATATTGGCTTCCGTCGTGCTGTTCCGGGAAAAGCTGACGGTCAAAAAAGCCGCCTGCGCATTGGCGGCGCTGGGCGGCATGGTATTGGTATCGGGCGTGACGGAAAGCGGCCTGCCTACGGGAAGCGACCGGAAGGGCATCCTGCTGGGGCTGGGCGCGGCCTGCCTGTACGCGACGGTGGTGTTGCTGAACAAGAGCGTCCGGGGCGTGGATCCCTATTTCAAAACCACGGTGCAGCTGGGTGCGGCCGGGGCGGTCATGCTGCCCTTTCTGCTGGCCACCGGCGGCTTTACCGGCTGCGAATGGAGCCTGAAAACCGTGGGGCTGCTGCTGTTGACCGGCGTGCTGCACACGGGGGTGAGCTACGCGCTGTACTTCGGCAGCATGGACGGGCTGAAGACCCAGACCGTGGCGCTGTTCAGCTATCTGGACCCGGTGACTGCGCTGCTGCTCTCCGCGCTGGTCCTGCGCGAATCGCTGAGCTGGCCCGGTCTTCTCGGCGCGGCGCTGATCCTCGGCTCCGCCGCCCTGGGAGAGTTGGAGAAAAGGTAGACAAACAGTCGTAAGTCGCAAGTCGTAAGAAAAAGTTGATTGTGTAAGATCGAAAATCCGTTGATTTTCAACGTAATACAGGAACGCCCGAAGGGCATCTTACGACTCACGACTTACGACTCACGACTTACGACTTGAGCTAACGGCTCGACAAATCCCACTTTCCCGTTTCACTTGACCGGCAGCCATTCCCCCACATATCCACCGATCAGCCCCAGCGCCGCGGCAATGCCGATGACGGCGACGGGGTGTAATTTTTTAAACGCCAGCACCGCGCACAGCGCGAAGACGGCAAGGGAAAAATAAAAGGAAACGTCGGTAAAGACGGAACCCGCGAACCCGCCGGGGAAAAACACCGTAAGCGCCAGCGACAGCAGCGCCGCGCCGATCAGCCCCACCACCGCCGGCTTCAACCCCGCCATGCAGCCCCTGACCGACTTGCTTTCGCGGAATCTGTCAAAGGCCTTCGCCACGATCAGGATGATGATGAAGGAGGGCAGCACCACGCCCAGCGTGGCGCAGGCCGCGCCGAATACGCCGCACACGCGGGAGCCCACGAAGGTGGCGATGTTGATGGCAAAGGGACCGGGCGTGCTCTCGCTGACAGCGATAAAGTCGATCAGCGCCTGTTCTGTCAGCCAGCCGTGGGCGGCCACCTCTTCCCGGATCAGCGGCAGCATGGCATAGCCGCCGCCGAAGGTGAACGTGCCGATTTTCAGAAACGTAAGGAACAGCGTGAGAAATGTCATTGGGCGCGCCTCCTTTCCGCAAGGAGGGTATACGTCAGCCCCGCCAGCGCGCAGCCCACGATCACGATGACCACGTGAACCTTCAGAAACGCGACGCAGACAAAGGCCGCCGCCATGATCAGATAAGAGAATACCTTTTTCGGGGCCTTTTTCCACATGGTCCAAAGGGCTTTGAGGATCAGCGCCAGCACCCCGGCGCGGATCCCCCGGAAGGCGTAGGCCACCGGGCGGAACTCCTGAAACGTCTTTAACAGATATGACAGCGCCAGAATAATGAGGAACGACGGCAGCACCAGCCCGAAGGTGGCGCAGAACGCGCCGAAAAAGCCCCCCACGCGGCTGCCGATAAAGGTGGCGGCGTTGACGGCGATGGGGCCTGGCGTGGATTCCGCGATGGCGACGATCTCCAGCAGATCGTCGTCCGAGATCCATTTCTTTTTTTCGCCCGCCTCCTTTTGGATCAGCGGGATCATGGCGTACCCCCCGCCGAAGGTGAACAAACCCACCTTGGTGAAGGTCAGAAACAATTCCAAATAGCGCTTCCCGTTCGTTTTCATATCGAGCTGCCCGTAAGTTTTTGTTAATGCTATTATAACAGCAATCGCGGCAATTCGTCAATAAGGTATTTGGCACACGTTATTGACTTCATCGAAGTAAAGTAGTATAATGGGCAAAACGAAAAAGAGGTACTGATTATGAGCAACGATATGTACGTGGTATGTCTGGACATGGAGGGCGTGCTGGTGCCGGAGATCTGGATCGCGTTTTCCGAGGCGACCGGCATCCCGGAGCTGCGCCGCACCACCCGCGACGAGCCGGACTACGACAAGCTGATGCAATACCGCATCAATATCCTGAAGGAGCACGGGCTGGGCCTCAAAGAGATCCAGGACACCATCGCCACCATCGACCCCATGGACGGCGCGAAGGAATTTCTGGACGAGCTGCGCGCGTTCACGCAGGTGCTCATCCTCAGCGACACGTTCTATCAGTTCGCCATGCCGCTGATGAAAAAGCTGGGCTACCCCACCCTGTTCTGCAACACGCTGGAGGTGTCGGAAGACGGCGAGATCACAGGCTACAAGATGCGCGTGGAAAAATCGAAGCTCTCCACCGTGAAAGCGCTGCAGAGCGTGGGCTTCACCACCATCGCCAGCGGCGACAGCTTCAACGATCTTGGCATGATCCAGGCCAGCCGCGCGGGTTTTCTGTTCAAGAGCACGGAAAAGATCAAGGCCGACTACCCCGAGATTCCCGCGTTTGAGGAGTACGGCGACCTGCTTGCGGCCATCAAAGACGTGATCGGGCAGAAGTAAAGCTGCGCAGTCGGAAGTTCCGATATGGCAAAAACATTACCGCGCCGGTAAATCGACCGACGCGTTTTTTTGTTTGCAAAACGAAACCCGTTATGATATATTATAAATCAAGATAAGGAAAGAGGATGACGGAGATGGACGAACGGCTGACGGAGGCCGCACTGGATTACGTCAAGGCGCTGTTTGCGAATGAATACAGCGGGCACGACTTTTACCATACCCTGCGGGTGTACCGCACGGCGGTCAGGCTGGCGCAGGAGGAGGGCGCGGACGCGCTCGTCACGGCGCTGGCGGCGCTGCTGCACGACGTTGACGACCGCAAGCTCTCCCCCGAAACGTGCGAAACAAAGGCCCGCGCCGTGGCGTTCCTGCGGGAGCAAGGCGCGGACGAGGCGACAATACAAAGGGTCGTGACGATCCTCGGCGAGGTCTCCTTCCGTGGCACGGATTCCGTTGTCCCCTCCACCGTCGAGGGGAAATGCGTGCAGGACGCGGACCGGCTGGACGCCCTCGGCGCCATCGGCATCGCGCGGACCTTCGCCTACGGCGGCGCGCACCACAGGGCCATGCACGACCCGGAGGTACCGCCGGAGACAGACATGGACGCGGCGCGGTATTACGCCAACGAGGCCACCTCGATCAACCATTTTTACGAAAAGCTGCTGCTTCTCAAGGACATGATGAACACCGAAGCGGGCAAGCGGCTGGCCGAGGCGCGCGACCGGTATATGAGAGAGTTCCTGAAGGAATTTCTGGAAGAATGGGAGGGAAACCGGTGACGATACAGGAGGAACTGCGCGCGGCGCTGTTCGCGCAGAGCAACGAGACCTTCCGGGCGTTCAACGCAAAGCTGATGCCCGGCACCGATATCGAACGGGTGATCGGCGTGAAGACGCCGGAGCTGCGGGCGCTGGCAAAACAATACGTGAAGCGCCCGGAGATCGGCGCGTTTCTGTCCGACCTCCCCCACCGCTATTTCGAGGAAAACCAGCTCCACGCCTTTTTGCTGTGCGAAATAAAGGCCTTCGACGCGTGCCTCGCCGCTGTGGAGCGCTTTTTGCCGTACATCGACAACTGGGCCACCTGCGACCAGCTTTCGCCGAAGGTCTTTCAGAAGAACAGCCGCAAGCTGCTGCCGCACATCGAAAAATGGATCGGCTCCGGCAGGACCTTCACGATCCGGTTCGGCGTGCTGTGCCTGATGAGGTACTTTCTGGACGCGGATTTCGCGCCGGAATACCCGGACCGCGTGGCGGCGATCCGTTCGGAGGAATACTATGTCAACATGATGCGGGCGTGGTACTTCGCCACCGCCCTGGCCAAGCAGTACGGGGCCATTCTCCCCTATCTCGAAAACGATCGCCTTGACATGTGGACTCACAACAAGGCCATCCAGAAGGCCCGGGAAAGCTACCGCATCACCCCGGAGCAGAAGGACTACCTGAATACGCTGAAACGAAAAGGATAAGCAACATGATAGAATATCGGGAATTCGGGCCGGAGCGGACGGAGGAAGCCGCCGCCATCTACAGGGACCGGGACTGGCAGAGCTACCTGGGCGACAGCGAAAAGCTGTCCCGCGCTTTCGCCAACTCCGCTTATCTGCTGGGCGCCTTTGACGGCGACAGGCTGGTGGGCTTCGCGCGGTGCGTCAGCGACGGCGAATATATTGCCTACGTGCAGGACCTGATCGTTCACTCCGCCTATCAGCGGCGCGGGATCGGCCGGGCGCTGATGGAACGCGTCTCGACGCGGTATGAGGGCGTCCGCCAGTTCGCGCTGATCACCGACAAGGACGACGAGGATTCCAACGCGTTTTACCGGGCCATCGGCATGGTCAGCGAGTGCAATGGTTTCCCCGTCAATCATTATTTCAGAAAGGCATTAAAATGAGTGAAACCAAATACGTATTCTTTTTTTCGCCGCATCAGGACGACGAGCTGCTGAACCTGGGCGCGGCCATGTGCAGGGATATCGACGCGGGACGCGAGGTGTTCTGCGTGCTGTGCACCGACGGCGGCGCCAGCGGGGCGCGGCGGCTGATCGGCGACGGCGAAACGTGCGAATGGCACGGGGACCGTCACGATTATCCCATGGACAGGGCTGCCTTCTCCGCCGCCCGGGACGGGGAATTCACGGCAAGCTGCCGATTCATGGGGCTGCAGCCCGACCATATTCTCATCCCTGCCGACCGCGCGCCGGACGGGCAGTTGACCGCGGAGCACGCCGAAAAGCTCATGCGCGACGCGATCAAAGGTTTCCCGGCGGAACAGGTCACGCTGAAAACGCTGGCGGAGGTGAAGTGGCAGCAACAGAACCCGGACCACACCGCCGTGGCCCGCGCCGCGCTGCAACTGCGGGCTGAAAATGCCTGCGCCGCCGTGGAAGAGTATCTGGAAACGATCCTGTTCCCCGCGCCGGAAGGGACCGACATTTTGGAAACACTGACGCCGGATGCCGCTCAAAAGGAGCGGCTGCAGAGCGCCGCCGCGCAATACGGCCGCTGGGAACCGAAAAACGGATTTTACGCCGTCGGCCGCCATTCCGTCTGGGACGAGTTCGATGAGTTCCGCAAAGAGCAATTCTCAAGACTGATGATAAGAAGGTAAAACGATGTCAACGTTCAAAACCACCGAAGAAGCGAGAGAATACTTCAAAAAAGACGTTTACGCCTACCATGCCGGTATGATACTGGACGAGCTGGGCGAGGATTACGCCGTGTGCAGCCTGCCGATCCACGAGGGGCTGCTGAACGCCAACGGCGGCGTGCAGGGCGGCGCGATCTTTACGCTGGCCGATCTCGCCTTCGCGGCTCTGGCCAACAACCTCCACATGCCCACCGTCGCCCAGCAGGTCAGCGTCAATTTTCTCAACGCCCCCAAAGGGACCCGCCTGATCGCCCGGGCGGAGATCAAAAAAGACGGACGCGCCTCGTCCGTCATCAACGTATCCGTCGCCGACGATACCGGGCGCGATATCGCGCAGTACGTCGGAACAGGTTTTAAACTGTAAAGATCACACCGCAAACGCAAAGTCCAGCGCCTTGCGGTGTAATGTGATCTCATGGGAGCGGATGATCTGCGCTCCGGCACGCACCGCCATCACGTTGGCAGCCAGCGTGCCCCCCAGCCGGTCGGCGGGGTCGTCGTCGCCGGAGATCGCGCCGATGAACCGCTTGCGGGACAACGCAGCCATCAGCGCCGCGCCATGCGTATGCAAAGAAGAAAGGTTTTTCAGCAGTTCCACGTTCTGTTCCACGTTCTTGGCAAAGCCGAAGCCGGGATCAAGGCAGAGCTGCTCCACGGGCAGGCCGTTTGCCGCCGCCTGTGAAATTACATCATCAAAAAAGGCCTGAACGGACCGGACGACGCCTTCCGGGTAGTCGATCTCCGCCTCCGTTTTCGCCAGCGCCGCGCCGCCGTGCATCAGCACCCATCCGGCGCGGTATTCTTTTATCAGCTCGCCCAGCTCCGGCCGGAACGCGCCGCTGACGTCGTTGATGATCGCAACGCCAAGGTCGAGGCACCGCCGCGCCACGGAAACCGTGGTGGTATCCACCGATACCGGCACGGGGCAGATCCGCAGCAGCTCCGGCAGCACGGCAGACAGCCGCGCCCACTCCTCTTCTTCACTCACGGGCGCGGAAAAGGGCCTTGTGGAGACCGCCCCCACGTCGATCAGGTCCGCCCCCTGCGCCGCCATCTCCTCCGCCTTTGCCAGCGCGGATATGGCGTCGTTATACAGCCCGCCGTCCGAAAACGAATCCGGCGTGACGTTCAATATTCCCATCAGATACGGCCTGTCGAGGCGCAATTCCCCTTTTGCCGTCCGAAAAACCTTCATTTTCACATCTCTTTTCATTCCGTCTTATCCATATGATACAGTTTTTCGGCGATTAATGCAACTTATTTTTGAGTATCGCCAGTTGAATTTATTGATAAAATATAGTAGAATAAGAAATATAAAGCAGTTATCGTTTTTTCGGAGGAATACAACATGAAGGCTGTCATCAGCGTTACGGGGAAGGACAACGTCGGCATCATCGCGGGCGTCAGCGCCATCTGCGCGGACAAGGGCGCGAACATCCTCGATATCACCCAGAGCGTGCTTAGCGAGTATTTCGCCATGATCATGCTGGCGGATATCGACGGGCTGACGATCCCCTTCTCGGAGTTCGTCGATCTGCTGGAACGCTACGGCGAAAGCCGCGCGCTGCAGATCCACACCATGCACGAGGATATTTTCAACACCATGCACCACATCTAAACCGAGGTCATTCACATGCTCAACACGGCAGACATTTTAGAGACCATCAACATGATCCGGCAGGAGAACCTGGATATCCGCACCATCACCATGGGGATCTCCCTGTTCGACTGTGTCAGCGAGGACGAAAACCGCCTTTGCGAAAAAATATATGATAAAATTACCAAAAAGGCGGAATATCTTGTCAGGACCGGGGAAAACATAGAAAAGGAATACGGCGTCCCCATCGTCAACAAGCGCGTTTCCGTCACGCCCGTGTCGCTGATCGGCGGCGCGCACGGCAAGGACGCGTATATCAGGATCGCGCGGACGCTGGACCGGGCGGCGGATACCCTCGGCATCAACTTCATCGGCGGCTTTTCCGCGCTGGTGGACAAAGGCTTCACCGACAGCGCGACCCAGCTGATCGCGGCCATCCCGGAGGCGCTTTCCTCCACCGGCAAGGTGTGCTCCTCCGTCAACGTGGCCACCACCAAGGCCGGCATCAACATGGACGCCATCCGTCTGATGGGCCGCACCATCAAAGAGACCGCTTACCTCACCCGCGACAACGACTCGCTGGGCTGCGCCAAGTTAGTGGTGTTTGCCAACGTGCCGCAGGATAACCCCTTTATGGCGGGCGCGTTCCACGGCGTCGGCGAGCCGGAGTGCGTGATCAACGTGGGCGTTTCCGGCCCCGGCGTGGTAAGTTCCGCCATTCAGCGGGCGGGCGACTGCGACCTCTCGGCTTTGGCGGACGTGATCAAAAAGACCGCGTTCAAGATCACCCGCGTGGGCCAGCTGGTGGCAAGCGAAGCGGCGCGGCGGCTGGACGTTCCCTTCGGCATCGTGGACCTGTCCCTCGCCCCCACCCCCGCCATCGGCGATTCCGTGGCGCGGATATTGGAAAATATGGGGCTGGAGCGCTGCGGCGCGCACGGCACCACGGCGGCGCTGGCGATGCTGAACGACGCGGTAAAAAAGGGCGGCGTGATGGCCAGCTCCCACGTGGGCGGGCTTTCCGGCGCGTTCATCCCGGTCTCCGAGGACGAGGGCATGATCGACGCGGTGGCAAACGGCGCGCTGACCATCGAAAAGCTGGAGGCCATGACCGCGGTGTGCTCCGTGGGGCTCGACATGATCGCCATTCCCGGCGACACGCCCGAAGCCGTCATCTCCGGCATCATCGCGGATGAGATCTCCATCGGCGTGGCCAACACCAAGACCACGGCGGTGCGCGTGATCCCGGCGTACGGCAAAAAGGAAGGCGACACGGTCTCCTTCGGCGGGCTGCTGGGATACGCGCCCGTGATCCGGCTGAACCCGTATTCGCCCGAACGTTTTATATCCCGCGGGGGAAGGATCCCCGCTCCGATACATTCACTGAAAAACTGATTTTCGAAAGGAAGAAAACACTATGACCTACATGGAAAAATTCGAGCATCTGAAAAAGACCTACGGCAAAAAGCCCGACCTCAGCAAGCTGACCGAGGACTTCGCCGCCCAGATCACCATGACCGACGACGACTGCCACGGCATTTTCTACGTGGCGTATCTGAACGGCGCGCTGGCCGTGGAGCCCTACGACTACCACGACAACACCGTGGCGATCACCGTCAACAGTGTACTGCTGGAGGACATCCTCAAGGGCAAAAAGAACCCGGTGGAAGCCTACAATAACGGCGAGCTGCAGGCCTGGGGCAATCTGGGCCACGCGCTGATGATGATCGGCGCTTTGAAAAAGGAGCCCGCCAAGAGAAAGCCCGCGGCAAAAAAGGCCCCCGCGAAGAAGGCTGCCGAGAAAGTCGAAAAGGCCGCTGAAAAGGCTGCCGAGACCGTGAAGGAAGTCAAGAAGGAAGCCGCCCCCAAGGCGAAGAAGGCCGCCGCGAAGGTCGAAAAGGCCGCTGAAAAGGCTGCCGAAACCGTGAAGGAAGTCAAGGAAGAGGTCAAGGCCGCTCCCAAGGCGAAGAAGACGGCGAAAAAGGCTTGATGCATATGCCAAAGGCGGGTTTCTGTTCCATTTACGGAACGCTGAAACGCCGCCTTTTTGTTTTTCAAAAGGAGGGACTCCTATGCAGATGCTGCGTTTCATCGGGCTGCCCGCGGCAGTCAGACGTTTTATTTCCATACTGGCGGCGCTGATCATCCTGACAGGCTCCCTCGGCGCAACGTTTACGACGCCGGAGGAAGCGGCAAGGTATATGCTGCCGGGCGACGGGACCTTTTCCGCACAAGCGGGCGGCGGCTGGACCGTCGGCTTCGCCAAGGCGATCCTGACGCCGGACGACGTGGGCGAAAAAACGTATTATATCGCGGGGTACAATTCCAACAACCCCGCCGAGGGCGTTCTGGACGATATGTACGCCCGCGCGGTCTATCTGGACGACAATACCGGGCGCGGCGGCGTGGTCCTGTGCGCCATCGACTGCGTGGGCCTCAGCCGGCACGACATCAACGAGATCCGCGCCGCGGTCATCGAAAGCGGCAGGATCCCCGATCTGAAATCGGTCAACATCTGTTCCACCCACACCCACTCCGCCATCGATACGCAGGGGCTGTGGGGCAAATCGTATTTCAGCGACGGCAAGGACGCGGCGTTCCAGGCGCGCCTGAAGGAGAAGACCGCCGCGGCGATCCTCGCGGCCTATGACGCCCGCCGGGACGGGAAGCTGTATTACGGCACGGCGGATATCTCCGGCAAGCTGGCCGACACCCGGACGCCCATCGACTTCGATCCGCTGCTCACCCGCGTCCGCTTTGCCCCCTCCGACGGAAGCGCGCCCGTCTATCTCGTCCACATGGGCTGCCACCCGGAGCTGCTGGGCCGGGGCACCAAGAACGTCAGCGCCGACTTTCCCGCCTACATGGGCAAAGAGATCGAGGCGCGGACCGGCGGCGAGTTCCTCTTTATCAACGGAGCCGTCGGCGGGCAGATCTCCTCCGACCGGATCGAGGACGTGCTGAAGGACCCGGAGCTGGACTGCGAGGCGTATATGAAGCAGTACGGAAAAGAGATCGGCGGGATCGCGCTGGACATCTCCGACGAAACGGAGATCGCGCCGCTGGTCAATATCCGTTCGCAGCCGGTCTCGCTGCGGTGCGACAACACGATCTTCCAGCTCGGCAAGATCATCCGCATCCTGACCAACGACATCCAAAAGCAGCCGTTCCGCACAAAAATGGACGTGCTGACGGAGATCTCCTACATGGAGCTCGGCGAAAAGCAGCTCGGGCTGTTCCTGATCCCCGGCGAGCTGTACTATGAGCTTTACAGCGGGAATTTCCTCCCCGCGGAGGAATCCGCAAACGGCTTCGCCGCCGATTACAAGGTGCTTTCGGAGATGACGGACTGCGAGCGCAGCTTCGTGGTGGGGCTTTGCAACGACGCGCTGGGGTATATCATCCCCGACAACGACTTTATGAACAACGAATGGCTGGGCTTTTTCGATATCACGAAGGATCAGTTCGGCAGGACCCACTATGAGGAGACCAACTCCGTGGGGCCGGACGAAGCGAGAACGCTGCTGGAAGCCATGGACGCGCTGACGGCGTCCGTCAGACCGTAAAACAAGCGAGGACCTGCGATAACGATCATGGAAAATCATTCACATTCTTTTATTGACGCCTTTTTATCGCCGGACCGGTCGTTCGGCGAGGTCCCCTTTTACTGGTGGACGGGCGACAAGCTGAACAAAGAGCGTCTGACGGCGCAATTGGAGGCGCTGGCCGCCAAAGGCGCGGCGGGCGTACAGATCAACTACGCCCACCGGGACCGGGGCGGCGAGGAAAATCTCCCCTACGGCGGCGCGGGGCGCACCATCGACGGCGACCCCATGCCCTTTTCCGAGGAATGGTGGGAGATGTTTTCCTACGCCGCGCACGAGTGCGAACGACTGGGCATGGGCATCGGCGTGGGCGACTATACGCTGGCGTGGATCGGCAACGGCTTTTTTACCGACAGGATCGCCGCGACGCCGGGGATGAACGCCCGCCAGATGTCCTGCGAGCGCAGACAGCTTGCCCCCGGCGACGAGGCGCTGTTCGGGGAAAACGTGATCGTCGCGGTGACCTTCCCCGACCCGGGCTGCAACGTGCCTGACCTTTTGTATACAGAGGACGAGGGAATGATCCGCCCCATCACCGCGCCCTGCGACGCGTATGTGGTCACGGGCGAGACCGCGCCCCTTTCCATCGACCCGCTGCACCCGGACTGCGGAAAAATGCTGGTCGATCTGTTCTTTATGGAGTTCGAGCGCCGATTGCCGGACCTGAAGCCCGGTACCCTCAACTATTTCTTTCAGGACGAGCTGCTGTTCGGCTGCGACGTAAAACGGCTGTGGCGAGAAAATCTACGGGAAGGCGTAAAGGAAAAATACGGCTATGATCCCATCGGGTTCCTGCCTCACCTGTTTTATGACCTCGGCGACGTCACGCCGAAGCTGCGCATGGATATCGCGGATGTGCGCGCGCAGCTGATGGAGGACGGCTACTTCAAGCCGATCTACGAATTCCACGCCTCCCGGGGGATGATCTACGGCTGCGACCAGTCCGGCCGCGGCAAGGACCCCGGCGAGTTTTCCGACTACTTCCGCGCCGTGCGGTGGTTCACCGCGCCGGGCAACGACACCCCCGGCCGCGCCGCCGACATGATCAAGGTAAAAGTCAACAGCTCCATCGCGCACCTGTACAAACGGCCCCGGGTATGGCTGGAGGGCTATCATTCCTCCGGCTGGGGCACCACGCCGGAGAGCATCACCGCGCCCACCGGCGACAACTTCCTGTTCGGCGCGAACCTTTTGAACCTGCACGGGCTGTACTATTCCACAAACGGCGGTTTTTTTGAATGGGCGCCCCCGGATTTTCACTTCCGCATGCCCTATTGGGACGATATGGAGCGCTGGCTGCTGAAATACAGGCGGCTGGCAGCCATGCTGACGACCGGCGTCCACCGCTGCGACGCGGCCATCTATTACCCCGTCGCCTCCTGCGAGTACGGCGAAAACGCGCAAGCCTGCGTGGGGGCCACCTTCGGCGTGGCGGAATATCTGATGGAGCACGGGCTGGACTTTGACTTCATCGACCACCAGTCGCTGGAACGGGCGGACTGCGCAAACGGCGCGCTGCGCGTCTCCGGCGAGCAGTATCAGGCGCTGCTGTTCTGCGGCGTGGACTGCGTGCGGCTTTCCGCCATCGAAAAGGCGAAGGCGCTGCTGGACGCCGGCGGCACGGTGATCTTCTTCGGGATCACGCCGCAAGCCAGCGAACGGGCGGGGAAAAATGACGCCGTACTGGAGGCCATGCTGCGCAATCTGCTGGCGTATCCCGACTGCGGCGTGCCGGAAAACCCGGAGGACCTGCTGGCGTTCCTCAACGCCCGGATCACCCGCGGCTTTCTGCCGGACGCAGACTGCCCGGGCAAGGTATACGCCACCCGGCGCGTATGCGGCGGCGACGAGCTGTATTTTGTGCGGTACGCCCCCAAAAACAGCGTGTGCCGGTTTGCCGCCACAGGCACGCCCTATCTGTTGGACGCCTACACCGGTGAGACCGCGCTGCTGACGGGGACGGTGACAAAAGACGGTTTCACCTTTATCAAAATGCCGCTGGAGGCGGAGGAGGACAGCGTGATCCTGTTTGCCGATGAAGCGCTGCCCGACGACCGGGAGATCAACACCTCCGGCTTTGCGGAGCCGGAAACCGTGAGGATCGCGGAACCGGACGGCGACTGGGACTTCACGCTGCAGCCGACGCTTGACAATACCTACGGCGATTTTTACCTGCCCGCGGGGGGCGTGATCGGCCCGCAGGCGCGCTTTTTTGACTGCGCCGCCACCGACGGGACGCTTGCCGTACCGGAGCAGTTCCGCTATACGGCGCTTCCCTATTGCAGCGAAACGGCGTGGAAAAAACTGGATACGCCCGACAGCGCGGCGTGGGTAAGCAACTATCTGGCCGCCTCTCCCAACGCGGCGAAAAAGGACCGCTTCTTTTTGGGCGATAAGGAATACCGCTTTACCGTACCGGCGCTGCACTGTCGCTACGGCTACGTTTGCCCGGACGACTATACCACCCGCCTGTACGAGCAGGGGCACCACGGACTGAAAGGCAAAATCTACGACGACAACCTGTACTTCGACGGGGACTGCGTGTTTGTTTCGGACGTGGCCGCCGACGCGGATATGACCGCGTTTTTGCGGTTCGACGGCTATCCGCCGGAAAAGCTGTACCTCAACGGGCGGGATATCTCGGACCTGCCGCAGACGGTACAGCTGCACAAGGGCGGCAACCGTGTGGTGGTCGCGTTCGCCTATGACAAGGACCGCTGCCCGGATTACCGCAACCGGGGCGGCGTCAAACGCGCGGGGCTGCACTTCACCAGGACAGGAACGCCGCGCAAAACGGGGTACCCGCTGGCGAATTCCGCCTTTGCCAATCCCGATTATCTGCGCTTCCGCGACCCCGCCGCTTACGGCGACGCGTTTTGCTACCGCTTTGCCACCATACCGAGCTTTGCGGGTTTTACCGCCAATGTGTTCGGCGATCTGACGGCGGCTTTCAACGACGGCAAGCCCATGACGGTAATGCCCGACGGAACGGGCCGCTTCGGCGGCCGCCGCTTCACCGTGACGACGGCCGCGCCTTCCGCGCACATCTCCGAAGTCGTCTTTTTTGTAAAGGCGTGGGAGGGCTGCGAGTACGCCGCCGCGCTGCCGGAGCCGCTTGACCTGATCGCCGCGGACAACGGCAAGCTGCCCTGCGGCGACGCCTCACAGATGGGTTCTCTTTCGTGCTATTCCGGCAAACTGCGGTATACAAAAAAAATCGACCTGGAAAAGATCGACATAAATGAACGGTTTATTCTGGAGATCGGCGACGCCGGGGCCACGGTAAAGGCGGAGATCAACGGGCAGACCGCCGCGGTATTTACTTACCGGCCGTTCACGGCGGATATCACGCCGTACGTGGTGAACGGCGAAAACGAGATCGCGCTGACGGTCTCCAACACGCTGTGCAACCACTATTCCACCATCCCGTCCTACTATTCCAATTACCCGCGGGACGCCAAAAGCGGTCTGATCGGCCCGGTACGCATCCGTGTGATCCGCGTGGGATCGTCCGTCCCGGACGATCCGGACGAAACCATTTGATGAAACTGACATACGAAAAAGCTCCCTGTCGGGGAGCTTTTTTCTCATTATTCAACATTCAAAACTCAACACTCAAAAAAACCAGCAGCGCCTCCACGTTTTCCGTGTCGTGCTCGATCTCCTTGGAATACAGGCGGGCGATGCGGCGGAAATCGGTCCCCGTCCTATCGGCGACCGCAACGCACACGGCGACGCTCAACAGGATAAACAAAGTCCAAAGCACAACTTCCCCATCGTTGACGGGCTTCAGGAAACAGCGGTACAGGAAATACCGCAGGGCGCGTTCGACGGCTTTCTGTTCTGTCGGCAGTACGGCGACGGGCTCCGGCTGCGTCAGCGCCGTTTCCAACAGACCGCGCCATTCCTCCGTCAGTATTTCCGCGTCGGTCCGCAGGAAATTCAGGCAGCGCTCCGTCAGCTCCGTCAGCCAACGCGCAAACTCCTCCGCCCCGTCCGCATAGGCGGCGTCCGTTAAAACGGCGTCGAAATCGTACGCCACGTTCCCGGGATCGAAGTCGTCGGCGATCTCCTGCAGGTCCCGCGCCATGGCCCGGATGCGGGCGGCGCTTTCCGGAAAATCATACCGGGCCGCCGCTGCCAGCGCCGCGGTCCGCCCCCTGGCCAGCAGGTCCAGCAGCGGGTCGGGGGATCCCGGCGGGACGGGATAGACGTCCTCCGTCAGAGGCTCCGTCAGGACCAGCTCCGCCGCGGCGGGACAGGAAAGGGACGGGCATTTCTCCGTAAAACCCTCGTATTCCTCGATGAAATACGGGAACTGGCGGCAGACCCCGCTCGTCGCCGCCTCCCCAAGGGAACGGTGGATCTCACAGAGACCGTCCGGGTCCAGAAAGGGACAGCACCCCTTTACCAGCGGGAAATACGCGTCGCCGTCCTCATCCACGGCGAGGGCGGAACGCAGCCGCTCCCCCAGCTCCCCTTTTACGCCGTGATAAAAAGATACCGTATCCGGGTCGATGCAGATCTCCCACGCCTTACAGCAGGAATCGGGACACGACCCCCCAAGGCAGGAAAAACGCTGGCAGTAATCCGGATACAGTATCTTCATTCGTCTGTTATTGTCCGATCAGATGGAGATCTCCATGGCGATTTTGTAGAGATCGAGATCGATGGATTTCTTCATGTTGAGGGCTTCCACGATATCGTAGTCCACGATGGCTTCCTTCTGCATGGCCACCACCCGGTTGCCGACGCCGTTCAGCAGCAGATGCGCCGCGTAGTTGCCCATCTGGCTGGCGACGACCCTGTCCTTGACGGAGGGGGAACCGCCGCGCTGGACGTGGCCCAGCACCGTGGCGCGGCTTTCCACGCCCAGATTGTGCTCGATGTACTTGGCAAGCGCCCCCACGTCGTTGAGGCCGCGTTCCTTCAACTGGTCGGAAACACCCTCCGCCACCACGATGATGAAGTGCTGCTTGCCGGTCTTCTGCGTTCTTCTCATGCGCTCGATGATATCCTTATCCACGCTGAACTCCAGCTCCGGGATCAGGATGGAGGTGGCGCCGATGGCGATGCCGGCGTTCAGCGCCAGATAACCGGCGCGGCGGCCCATGACCTCCACCACCGTGCAGCGGTCGTGGGATTCCGTGGTGTCGCGGATGCGGTCCACCATGTCCATGATGGTATTAAGAGCGGTATCGTAGCCGATGGTGTAGTCGCAGCAGCCGATATCGTTGTCGATGGTGCCGGGGATGCCCACGCAGTTGACGCCGCGTACGGACAAGTCCCGCGCGCCGCGGAAGGAACCGTCGCCGCCGATGACCACGATGCCCTCGATGCCGTTTTCCTTGCACACGTCGATGGCCTTCTGCATACCGGCCTCGGTGCAGAATTCCTTGCTGCGGGCGGAATACAGCATCGTACCGCCGCGATGGATGATATCGGAAACGGAGCGCAGGTTCATTTCGAACATGTCGCCGTTCATCAAACCGTGATAGCCGCGACGGATGCCCAGCACCCGGACGCCGTTTTCACAGCCGGTCCTTACTACCGCGCGGATGGCGGCGTTCATGCCCGGGGCGTCGCCGCCGCTGGTCAATACAGCAATCGTTTTCATGGAAAATCCTCCTGATTTCTGTCTGATATGGTAATAATCATATGCTATTTATTCGGCAAAGTCAACTAAAAATCGCCGGATACCGCAACATTCCGCATATTCACCAAATTTATTTTGTTTGCACCACCACGTTTTGCTCACCCAGCAGCTTTTGCAGGCCCCGGATCAGGTCGGGATTGTCGTCCGTCAGCACGCCCGTATTCTTTTCGTAGCGCTTTTCGTCGTTATAATACAGGATCAGGCGGAAGCCGCCCTCAAAGATGGCGCACATTTTTTTTGCCCGCGCGCATTCCACGGAAGACTCTGCCGGCACACGCAGGCACAGTCTGCCCTGCCGGGGCCCGACGGGCCTGTCGTATTCTGACGGCTGCCTGTCGAACTCGCGCTGTGAACGCTGCGGCGGCGACATGCCACGGTTCAATTCCGAATCCCGAACTCCGAACTCCGAACTCGACTGCGGCGCAGCCGCGCTGCCGTTTAATTCCGAACTCCGAACTCCGGACTCCGGACTCGAAGGCGGCGGCGCGTCGTCGAAATCCCCGTCCTCATAGGCGGTGTAGGCGCTGCGGCGCGTTACGTAATCCGGTTCCGGCAGCTTGTAGTTTTCCAGCAGCTTGGCGTCGTCCGGGATCTCGCTCATGGGCACGCACTCCTCCAGCAAAAGCTTTGGCACCTCGTCGTCGCTGAGGGACACCTTTGCCGTGATCAGCACGATCTCGTCCTCCCCGAGATACTGTCCGTACTTGTCGTAGCGTTTGGGGAACACCATGACCTCGATGGAGCCGTAGGTATCCTCCACCTTCAGAAACGCCATGGTGGTATTGTTTTTGGTGATTTTTTTGCGCATGGTGGTGATGATACCCAACAAGCGCACCTTGTCGCCGTCATGATAGGCGGAGCCGGGATCGTCCAACGAGGATTCCAGAACGTCCGAGATCTTTACGCTGCCGAGGCTTTGCGCAAGCCGACGGTGCTCCGCCATGGGATGACCGGACATATAAAGCCCCGTGGCCATCTTTTCATCGGCAAGGCGTTCCTTGTCCGGGAATTCCTCCACGTCCGGCGGAGTGATCGTTACGGCGCCAGCCAACGCCGAGCCGATATCGAACAGGCCGATCTGCCCTTCGATCTTGTTTTTCGCGTCGCCTTCCAGATCGGCGAGGATATCGTCGATCATCAGCGTCATCTGACGGCGGTTGAGGCCGAAGCAGTCCACCGCGCCGCTTTTGATGAGCTGCTCCAGCGCGCGGCGGTTCAGGTCGCGGCAGTAACAGCGCTTGCAGAAGGAATAGAAGCTGTCGAAGAGACCGTTGCTTTCCCGCTCTTCAATGATCGTCTTGATGACGCCGCTGCCCAGGTTCTTGATGGCAAGCAGCCCGAAGCGGACGTTGTCGCCCACGACGGTGAAGGTCTCCTCCGACTCGTTGACGCTGGGGGGCAGCACGTCGAAGCCCAGATTTGTCTGGCACTCGGTGATATAGCCCACCACCTTGTCGGTGTTGTCCAGCACGCTCGTCAGCATGGCCGCCATGAACTCCTGCGGGTAATAACAGCGCAGCCACGCGGTCTGGTAGGTCAGCAGCGAATACGCCGCGGAATGGGATTTATTGAACGCGTAGGAGGCAAAGGACGCCATGTCGTCGAAGATGGCCTCCGCGGCCTCCTTGGAAATGCCGCGCTTGATGCAGCCGTCGCACTTGGCGGCCTTGGTGCCGTCGGAGCCGTACAAAAAGTATTCCTTCTGCTCGGCCAGCACCTCCGGCTGCTTTTTGGCCACGGCGCGGCGCACCATGTCGGCGGCGCCCATGGAATACCCTGCCAGCTCACGGAAGATCTGCATGACCTGCTCCTGATAGACGATGGTGCCGTAGGTCACGTCCAGGATGGGCTTCAGCTCCGGACAGTGGTACTTGATGTGCTCCGGGTCCTTGCGGTTCTTTAAGTAAGCGGGGATGAAATCCATGGGACCGGGCCGGTACAGCGCGATGACGGCGATGATATCTTCGAGGTTTTCCGGTTTCATGTTGATCATCAGCGCCCGGATGCCGCCGGATTCGCACTGGAACACGCCGAAGGTGCCGCCCTCGCCCAGCATTTTGTATACCTTTTTATCGTCCACGTCGATCTTCATGATGTCGAAATCGGGGACCTTTTTGCGGATCATGTTCACCGCGTCGGTGATCACCGTCAGGGTGCGCAGGCCCAGGAAGTCCATCTTCAGCAGGCCCAGCTTTTCCACCCAGCCCTTGTAGTACTGGGTGACCACCGCGTCGCCGCTTTTGAACAGCGGCACGTAGTCGTCCACGGGCTTGTCGCAGATCACCACGCCGCAGGCGTGCATGCCGGTGTTGCGGGGCATACCCTCGATCTTGATGGAGGTATCGATGACCTTTTTCACCAGCGGGCTGGCGTCGTACATCTTTTTCAGGTCCTGGCTGGATTCCAGCGCCTTTTCGATCGTCATGCCCAGCTCCTGCGGGATCTCCTTGGTGACCGCCGCCGCCTCGGCGACGGACATGCCCAGCACCTTGCCCACGTCCCGCACGGCGCCGCGGGCCGCCAGCGTACCGAAGGTGGCGATCTGCGCCACGTGGTCCGCGCCGTAGCGCTCCACCACGTAGTCGATCACGTCCTGACGGCGCTCGTAACAGAAGTCGATATCAAAGTCGGGCATGCTGACGCGCTCGGGGTTCAGGAACCGCTCGAACAGCAGCGAGTAGCGCATGGGGTCGATATCGGTGATACCGCAGGTGTAGGCGGCGATACTGCCGGCGCCGGAGCCGCGCCCCGGGCCCACGGGGATGCCGACCTCTTTGGCATGGTTGATGTAATCCCACACGATGAGGAAGTAGTCGATGAACCCCATCTGGTGGATGACGCCCAGCTCGTAGTTGAGCCGGTCCATGTATTCCGGCGGGTAACTCTCGCCGTAGCGGCGCACCATGCCTTCGTAACACAAATTCTTGAAAAACTCAAAGTGATCGGGCTCCGGATCGCCGGGGATCGTGAAGATCGGCAGCTTGGTATCGCCGAACTTGAAGCCCACGTGGCAGCGCTTCGCGATCTCGTTGGTATTCGTGACCGCCTCCGGCACGTCGGGGAACAGCGCGGCCATCTCGTCGCCGGATTTGACGTAGAATTCGTCCGTGGCAAAGCCCATGCCGGTGTCTTCCTCGATGGTGTGCTTGGTGGCGATGCACAAAAGGATCTTCTGTGTCTCCGCGTCCTCTTTGTTGATGTAATGGGCGTCGTTGGTAACGACCATCGGGATGTCCAGCTCCCGCGCCAGCTTGATGAGGAACGGGTTGGACTGCTTCTGCTCCGGCAGGTTGTGGTCCTGCAGCTCGATGAAGTAGTTGCCCTCGCCGAAAAGGTTTTTATACCAAAGCGCGGTCTCTTTTGCCTTCTCGTAGTCGTTATGGAGGATCGCCTGCGGGAGCTCGCCCGCAAGGCACGCGGAAAGGCAGATCAGGCCCTCGTGGTACTTTTCCAGCAGCTCCCTGTCCACGCGGGGCTTGGTGTAGAAGCCCTCCACCCACGCGGCGGAGACCATTTTGATGAGGTTGTGGTAGCCGGTCTCGTTTTCACACAGCAGGATCAGGTGGTAGCGTTCGTTGTCGATGCCGTGTACCTTATCGAACCGCGTGCGCGGGGCCACGTAGACCTCGCAGCCGATGATGCCGTTGATGCCCTCGTCCTTGCAGGCCTTGTAAAAATCCACGGCGCCGTACATGACGCCGTGATCGGTCATGGCGATGCTCGTCATACCAAGCTCCTTGACGCGTTTGATCAGGGGCTTGATACGGCAGGCGCCGTCCAGCAGGCTGTATTCGGTATGGATATGCAGATGGGTAAACTCGGTCATGTCGCTTTACTTGGATTGTCCGTAATAGGCGTCCTTGCCGTGCTTGCGGTTGTAGTGCTTGTCCAGCAGGTTTTTGGGCATGGTGTTGAATTCCTTTTTGAAGGCGAAATTCTTGACCGTCAGCGTCTTGATCGCCATCTCCGCCACGATCTCCAGCACGGCGGAATTCTCCACCGCCTCCATGGCCGACGCGCCCCACGTGAACGGGCCGTGGTTCTTCACAAGGCAGGCCGGGATGCTGTTTTCATCCAGCTTTTTCTCGCGGAAACACTCCACGATGACGATACCGGTATTGTACTCGTAGTAATACTCCACCTCTTCGTCCTTCAGCTTGCGGGTGCAGGGGATCTCCCCGTAGGCGAAATCCGCGTGGGTGGTGCCGAAGGCGGGGATGGGATAGCCCGCCTGCGCGAAGGCCGTGGCGTTGAGGGAATGGGTATGCGCCACGCCGCCGATGGTAAGAAATCTGCGGTATAACACAGCGTGGGTCATGGTGTCGGAGGAGGGCTTCAGGTCGCCTTCCACCACCTTGCCCTCGAAATTGACCACCACGATCTTGTCCGGCGTCAGCTCGTCGTAGGGCACGCCGGAGGGCTTGATGGCAAATACGCCGTCCTCCCGGCAGCACTCGGACGCGTTGCCCCACGTAAACGGGGCAAGGCCGTACTCCCGCAGCTTCAAATTGGCTTCGCACACTCTCTGTTTCAGATCTTCATACATGGCTGAATCCTCCTCATTTCACTTCTTTTTTGATTTGTTTCAGGCGCTTCATCACGTCGTTTTCGCCCTTGCCGAAATAGTCGTGCAGAATTTTGTATTCCGCGTACAGCTTATCATAGACGGCGGAGTGTTCCGAAATCGGTTCATAGGTCACGTCCAGCACCTTGCCGAGCTTTGACGCCGCCTCGAACACGCTGTCGTAGCCGCCGTTTGCGCTGCCCGCGGCGACGGAGCCGAAGATGGCGGAGCCCAGCGCGCCGCCCTGATCGCTGCCCGCGATGCGCACGGGGACCTTCAGCACGTCCGCGTAGATCTGCATCATCATCGGGTCCTTTTTGGCGATGCCGCCCGCGGCGTAGAACTCGTTGACGGGCACGCCGTACTCGGCGAATGTCTCGATGATGGCGCGGGTGCCGTAGGCGGTGGCCTCGATCAGCGCCCGGTATATTTCTTCCGGTTTCGTCAGCAGCGTCATGCCCAGCAGCATCCCGGTCAGGTCCACGTCCACCAGACACGAACGGTTGCCGTTCCACCAGTCCAGCGCCACCAAGCCGCTTTCGCCGGGTTTCAGTTTTTCCGCCTTCGCGCGCAGGTACTTGTGGATATTCACGCCCTGCGCCTTCGCGTCCTCCACGTAGGCGGCGGGCAGGCAGTTTTCGATGAACCACTGGAAGTGGTCGCCCACGCAGGCCTGACCGGCCTCGTAGCCGAAAAAGCCGGGCAGGATGCCGTCCTCCACGACGCCGCAGATGCCCTTGACCTGCTTTTCCTCGTCGCCCAGCAGCATGTGGCAGGTGGAGGTGCCCATGATGGCCAGCATCTTGCCGCTTTGGGCGATGCCGACGGCGGGCACGAACACGTGCGCGTCGATGACCGCCTGCGCCACGGCGGTGCCGGGCAGCAGCCCCAGCTTTTGAGCCATTTCCTCCGTCAGCCCGCCGGCCTTGGTGCCGGTGGGGGCGATATCGCCGGAGAGCTTTTCCTCCGCCACGTTTTCAAGGCGCGGGTCCAGCGCTTTGAAGAAATCTTTGGAGGGGAACCCGGTCTTCTTGTTCCACATCTCCTTATATCCCGCGCAGCAGGCAGAACGGACCTTGTGCCCGACCAGCTGCCACGTGACCCAGTCCGCGGCCTCCACGAATACGTCCGCCGCGTCATAGAGCTCCGGCGATTCCTCCAGTACCTGCCAGATCTTCGGCAGCGCCCACTCGGAGGAAATCTTTCCGCCGTAGTTGGCAAGCCAGGGCTCGCCCCTTTCCGCGGCGATCTTATTCAGCCGGTTGGCGTGGTCCTGCGCCGCGTGGTGCTTCCAGAGCTTGACGTAGGCGTTGGGCTCATCCGCGTATTGGGGAAGGAAGCAAAGGGGCGTGCCGTCCGCCTTGGCGGGCAGCAGCGTGCAGGCGGTGAAATCCAGCCCCATGCCGGTGACGTCGGCGGGATCGACGCCGCTCTCCTTCAGCACCGCGGGGATGGTGTGGTACAGCACGTCAAGGTAATCCTGCGGGTGCTGCAGCGCCCAGTCCACGCCCAGCTTTTTGCCGGAGGGAAGACGCTCGTCCATCACCGCGTGGGGATATTCGTATACGGAGGAGGCCAGCTCCTCGCCGGTTTCGTTGTTGACGATCAGCGCCCTGCCGGAGAGCGTGCCGTAGTCAACGCCGATGGAATACTTTGCCATGTCGGGTTTCCTTTCTTTTTATGTTTGTTTTCTTGGGAATGCTTTTGTTGTCAAAGTCGGAAGTCAGCCCTGCGGCTTCTCCGCCCTCGCGTACACGGTCTGGTACACGTGATAGATCACGTACCCCGGCCGTGCGGCGGGGGGCTTTTTGAGGTTTTTCACGCGGGTGTAATCCACCTCGACCGTGCCGCGCTCCCGCACGGAGGAAAACCACGCCGCCGTCTTCGCGGCGAACTCCATATCCTCCTCCGGCGCTTCCTCCCCGCTGCACACGAGGATCACGTGGGAGCCCGGCGCCTTCTGCGCGTGGAACCACCAGTCGTTTTTGGCGGCCTTTTTGAATGACAATTCGTCATTCTGCGTGTTGTTTCTTCCCACCAGCACCGGAAAACCGTTCGGCGACGTGAATCTCAGCGGCGGCAGCGGGGCGTTCTTCTTATTCTTCGTGCCGGTCCTGCTTTTCAGCATCCCCGCGCCGGACAGCTCGAAGCGGATCTCGGTCAGCTCCTTTTCCGTCTCCGCCCGGGAGAGCTCGTCCTCCACGGTCTCCAAATAAGCGAGGTCCGCCATGCCCTTTTCGATCTGCTCCGTCAGTATTTTCTGCGCCGTCTGCGCCTTGCGGTACTCTTTGTAATAGCGCTGGGAGTTCTGCGAGGGCGTCAGCAGCGGGTCGACGGGGATGGCGACCGTCTGATAATCGTTGTAATAGTCCTGCACCTCGTAAACGGAGGCGCCTTTTTCAAGGGAATAGAGGTTGGCGTTGATCAGCTCCGCCCATACGCGCTTTTGCTCCCGGTCGGCGCAGGCCGCCAGCTCCTCGCGCTGGACGTTCACCTTTTTGGCGGTGCGCTCCTTGAGCGCGGCTACGGACTTGAACAGGTCCTCCGCCTTGGATTTGGCGCGGCGCAGCTTTTCACGCTCAAAATAGAATTGATCGAGGATCTCCGAAAGCGTCTCCGCGCTGTGGCGCTGCGCGTCGTTGGCGTACAGTGTCAGCGGCAGATAGGAAAAATCCAGGTACGCGCCGTTCGCGTCCGTCAGCCAGCAGGGCTGCGCTTTGCCCGCCTCCACGAGGGTTTTGAGGGCGTCCAGCTCATACAGCAGCCGTTCTTTGGCTGTTGCGGACAGCGCCGATACCGCCGGGTCCCCCAGCGTGACGCGGTAGGCCAGCTCCCTTGCGATCAACGGCGATACGCCGCTGAGGGTGTTGAGGAGCGCCGAGGACAGCGCTTTGTTTTCATAGGAGACGATCCGCTGTACGGCCTGCTCCGGCGATACCTCCCGGATGTCGTATTTATCCTGCGGCGGGGGCAGCCGGTAGGGCAGCTTCGGCAGCACCTCCCGGAAGGAGGATTTGGTCGCGTCCACCCGCTTGAGCGCGTCGATGACGACGCCGTTTTCATCCAGCAGGATGGCGTTGGAATACTGCGCCATGATCTCCACGGCCAGCGTGCGCTTCACCCGGTCGCCGATCTCGTCCGCGGCGTCCATATCGAAAAAGACGATGCGGTCCAGCCCCGCCTGACGCACGCCCCGGATCACCGCGCCGGTCAATTGCTTGCGCAGCAGCATGCACAGCATGGGCGGCTGGGCGGGATTTTCGGGGGACGCGGCGGTGAAATTGAACCGGGGCGCGTTGCCGCCCACGGAGAAAAACAGCCGCCTGGCCTCCGCCCGGGTGCGCAGGTTGAACACCAATTCATATTTGGAGGGCATGAAGATCTTTTCGATCTTCGCCCCCACCGCGTAATCCGCGATCTCGTTTTTCAGAAAATGCAGAAAAATACCGTCGACGCCCATATCACACCACCGTTTTCACGGGGTTTTCCCGCTCCGAGGGGAGGAACTCGACGGACGGGAACGCTGCCGACAGCTTTCGGATCAGGACGTCCACAATGACGATCTCCGTTTCAAAGTGGCCCGCGGCGAACAGCGAAACGCCCGCCGCCTTTGCGTCCAGAAAGTCGTGGTAGGAGGCGTCGCCGGTGACCATGGCGGTACAGCCCGCGCGTTGGGCCTCGGCGAATTCGTCCGCGCCCGCGCCGGAGCACACGCCGATCTTTCCGATCGGAACGCCCGCGTCCGCGTAGCGCACGGCGGCGTTGAGGCGCTCGGCGATATGGTTCGCCAGCTCCTCGGCGGCGTCGATCCCGTCGATGGTCCCCACGTTCAAAAAGCCCTCGGCGTAGTCGTCGGGCAGTTTTTCATACGTCATGCCCAGCGCCTCGCACAGGGCGTCGTTGACGCCGCCCGGCGCTTTATCGAGATTGGTATGGGCGCAGACGCAGGCGATCCCGAGCCTGGCCGCCTCATAGCAGACGTCGCCCGCCAGAAAGGATTTCTGCGGGTGGAAAATGACCGGGTGATGGGCGATCACGGCCTGCGCGCCCACGCGCTTTGCCTGCGCCAGCTCTGCCATGGTCACGTCCAGCGCCACGACGGCCCTGGTCACCGTCGCGGTCCCGTCGCCCACCAGCAGGCCGGGGTTGTCCCACTCGGCCTTCGTATCGAAGGGGGCTATCGTATGGATGAAATCATAAAGGTCTTTTACGGTCATTGGAATAATTCGTTTCGTAATAGTGCAGCGCCTGCCGCAGCAGCGCCTGTTCCTCCGGGAACCGGTCGGCGGCGGCGAGGGCGTCCGCCCGGGTCTTCACCCGGGCACAGGTCTTGCGGAGGAACGCCCGTTCCTCCTCCGTCTCCCCGGTCAGCGTCCCGAAATAGCAAAAGCCGGGCTCCGCCGCGCGGGGCGTTCCGGTGCGGTCCGCGCTGATACAGCAGTACACGCGGCCCGCGTCTTTGACGCAGATCTCCCTGTCGATCGCAAAGCCGTTACGGCACAGCCACGCCCGCACGTCTTCCACGTGGGTCATGGGCTGCAGGACAAGCTGCACGTCGACG
The DNA here is from genome assembly GCA_017428085.1 of Clostridia bacterium. GTDB lineage: Bacteria > Bacillota > Clostridia > Oscillospirales > Acutalibacteraceae > RUG806. The sequence goes on from JAFRRP010000004.1 coordinate 52,147, forward strand.
GGCAGCGTCGCTTTTTCAAGGATCTCCGCGATCAGCGTGCCGCCCATGCCGCAGATCGTCACCGCGCCGTATTCCCCGGGGCGGACGTTGGCCAGCCCGTCGGACACGCGCAGGTCGATCTTTTTGGCAAGGTGATAAATTTTCACTGTCTCGGCGGCGTTAGCCAGCGGCTTCTCGCCGATATCGCAGGCGATCACGCGGGGCGCAACGCCGTGCAGCAGCAGCCACGCGGGCAGGTAAGCGTGGTCCGTGCCGATATCGGCCACCGCGCTTCCCCCGCGCACCAGCGCCGCCGCCGCTTTCAGGCGCGGTCGTAATTCCTGCATTTACTGCGCGGCAAGGAACGCGTTGATCTCCTCCACCAGCTGGTCCGCGTCAACGCCGTGGACCATGCAGGCCTGCTCGATGGTCTCCATGCGGGCGGAGGGGCAGCCGAGGCAGTGCATCCCCATGTTCAGGAAAAAGGGAGCGACGTCCACGCAGGCGTCCAGAATGTCGCCGATCTTCGTTTCTTTTGTGATCACCATAATTTTATTCTCCTTCCAAAGTGAAATAGGTCGTATTGGTATTGGTTTTCGCTATGATATATTTAGGCCGGTTGACGGCCTCGGTATACGTTCTGGCAAGGTATTCGCCTAAGATTCCCACGCACAGCAACAGCAGACACCCGGTAAAGAAGACGGCGGCCAGCGTCAGCGGCAGCGAAGGCGCGTAGCCCTCCACCGCGATATTTTTGATAACGCCGTACAGTAATTCGATAAAAGACAGCACGAACAGAAGTCCGGAAAACAGGAACGGCAGCTTGAGGGGCGCGAAGGTGAAACCGAGGATGCCGTCGATCGCGTATTTCAGCAGTCCCTTCAGGGACCACTTGGTCTCCCCCGCCGCGCGCTCACGGTTCTCGTGGCTGATCCACTTGACGTTGAAGCCCACCCAGCTGAAGATGCCCTTGGAAAAACGGTTGTGCTCCGGCATGGAGAGGATGGCCTTGACCACGTCGCGCTTCATCACGCGGAAATCCTGCGCGGAATCGCTGATCTTGGTCTCGCTGATCCTGTTGATGACCTTGTAAAAGCTGCCGGACAGAAAGCTCTTGAATTTTTCCTCTCCCTGCCGGTCAGCGCGGCGGCTGGCCGCTACGTCATAGCCCTCGTTTTCCACGTAGTCCAGCATCTGCGGGATGATCTCCGGCGAGTGCTGCAGATCGGCGTCGATGATGCAGACATAGTCGTGCTTCACCGCGTATTCCATGCCCGCCAGCATGGCGGCCTCCTTGCCGAAGTTGCGGGAAAAGGAGATGTACTTCACCCGGGCGTCCGTCACGGCCAGCTCGGTGATACGGCGCAGCGTCTCGTCCTTGCTGCCGTCGTCCACGAAAATGAATTCCGTCTTGTAACGGTCCGCCAGCGCGTCCATGACCGCCGTGGCCTCCTTGTAAAACATGGGCAGCACCGCCGCCTCGTTGTAGCATGGTACGATGATTCCGATGGTTTTCATGGTTTGTTGCCTTTCCGAAAATGTATTGGGAAATAAAAGGTGTTTGCCCTTCTTACAGCGCGTCAGGTTTCAGTGATCCGGCAGCGCGGCGCAGCCGCTCCGACTTCCGACTGCAACGCAGCTGAGGCTGCGTGCTACAGATCGTCGATCTCATCCGCCAGCACCGCCTCGGCGCACTTGACGCCGTCCACAGCGGCGGAGACGATGCCGCCCGCGTAGCCCGCGCCCTCCCCGCAGGGGAACACGCCCTTGACGCTGCACTGGCGGAACTCGTCGCGCACGATGCGCACAGGGGAAGAGCTGCGGCTCTCCGGCGCGGTCAGCACCGCGTCCGGCAGCGCGAAACCGGACAGCTTTTTATCGAACGCCGTGATCGCCAGCGCGATGTTTTCCGTGACGACGGCGGGCAGCACCCGGCGGATATCGCCGAACTGCACCCCCGTGGGGCAGGTGGGCTTCACGCCGCCCCCCTTCGTCGAGGGGACGTTTCTCAGGAAGTCCCCCACCAGCTGGGCCGGGGCCGTATAGCCGCCGCCCCCGGCGACAAACGCCGCCGATTCGATCTTTCGCTGTAATTCGACGCCCGCAAGCGGGTGGTCGTCCGCGAAGAAGTCCGGCTCGATCCCCACCAAAATGGCGGAGTTGGCGTTTTCACCGTCCCGGGCGAACTCGCTCATGCCGTTGACCACCACGCGGTTTTCCTCCGAGGAAGCGCACACCACCGTGCCGCCGGGGCACATGCAGAAGGTGTAGCCGCCGCGCCCGTGGGGCGGATGGTTGGCCAGCTTGTAGTTGGCAGCGCCGAGGCGGGGGTCGTCCGCCCACTTGCCGTAAAGGGCTTTATTGATGAGCGCCTGCGGGTGCTCGATGCGCACGCCCACGGAAAAGGCCTTCTGCTCCATTTTCACGCCCTTGCGGTACAGCATCTCCACCGTATCGCGGGCGGAATGGCCGATGCACAGCAGCACGCAGTCGGTCTCGATATCAACAGTCGCGCCGTCGGGACCGGTATAGGAAACGCCCTGCACGCAGCCGTTGGCGTCGATGATGTCGGTCAGCGTGCAGCCGAAGCGCACCTCGCCGCCGAGACGCACGACCTCGCTGCGCAGGTTCTTCACCACGCCCCGGAGCTTGTCCGTACCGATGTGGGGATGGGCGGAATATAAGATCTGCTCCGGCGCGCCGAAGTCGCGGAAGGTGTTGAGGATGAAGCGGCAGCGGCTGTCCTTGATGCCGGTGGTCAGCTTGCCGTCGGAAAAGGTTCCGGCACCCCCTTCGCCGAACTGCACGTTGGAGGAGGGGTTCAGCACCCGGGTCTTCCAGAAGCCGTACACGTCGGCGGTGCGGGTATCCACGTCGTTGCCGCGCTCGATGACCAGCGGGTTCAGCCCCGCCCGTGCGAGGATCAGCGCCGCGAACATCCCGGCGGGGCCGAAGCCCACGATCACCGGGCGAAAGCGCGACGTACGCCGGTTTTCCGGCATGGTATATTCGTAACGCTCGCAGCGGCTCACCTTGTTGGCCGGGAACCGCGCCGCGATGCTCTCTTCGTCGCCGTCGATTGCCACGTTGACGGAATAGATCATCCTGATCCGGTTTTTCTGCCGGGAGTCGATGGATTCCCGGACGATCTCAAAACAGGTGATATCCTTTGCCGAAACGCCGATCTGTTTCGCGGCGGCGGATCTGATCTCATCCCCATCCGCGCCCAGCGGCGTCACGATCTCATTGATGCGAAGCACGTTTTATTCTCCCGTTCTTTCATCGGAATCGCGTTGCGGGCGGCTGTGGGCAGCCGCGCTGCGATGATATACCGGCGGCGCAAACGGAGCTGAGGCTCCGTGCTACCTTATTGCCAGCGAGCGAACGGCGCTTTGCCCCGCGACCGCCCCGCCGGAAAACGCCCACTGCAGGTTGTACCCGCCGCAGTCGCCGTCCACGTCGACCAGCTCGCCGCAGACGTACAGCCCCTTCGCTTTTTTCAGCTCCATGGTGGCGGCGTCGATCTCGTTTTCCGCCACGCCCCCGGCGGTGACCTGCGCGTCGGCGAAGCCCCGCACGGAAGACACCGTGTATTTCGTCCGCTTGACCGCGTTCACGATCTTCGCCAGCGCGTTTTCGTGCAGCGCGCCGACCTCCTTCGCCGGTGACAGCGAGCAGAAACCGATCAATACCGTGCCCAACCGCTTGGGCAGGAAGCCCGCCAGCAGGTTTTCCGCCGTCATGGCGGGATGGTTCTTCCGGATCGTCAGCAGCCGCTGCGTCAGCTCCTCCGCGGGGATATCCGGGGCGCTGTCCACGAACGCCGATACTTCGCCGCCAACGGAGAGCCGCTGCGCCGCAAAGCGCGAGACCTGCATGGCGGGGATGCCGGACAACCCGTAGTCGGTATACTGGATCTCGCCCGCGGCCTCCGCTAACAGTTTGCCGGCGCTTTTCAGCGTGATCTTGCCTGTGGCGCGGATGCCCTTGAGGGCTTTGGTAAAGTCTTTGACGTTCAGCGGCGTCAGCGCCGGGAACAGCGGCGTGACCATCACGCCGAAGGGCTCCAGCAGCGCGTAACCGCCGCCGTCGGACCCGTGGACCGGCGCCGCTTTGCCGCCCGTGGCAATGATCGCCCGGTCGGCGTAAAACGTATCGTTGAGCAGGAATCCCGCTCCGTGTTGTTTCAAAGAAGTGATCTTACAGGAGGTGATCTCCTTCACGCCGCGCTCCGCGCAGACGTTCCGCAGCGCGTCCAGCACGGACGACGCCTGGTTGCTCATGGGGTACACCCGACCGGCAAAGTCGGACCGGGTATACAGCCCCGCGTCCTCGAAAAACGCCAGCATGGCTTCCCGGTCGAACTGCCGGTAAACCGTTTCAAACAGCGCCGCCGCTCCCCGGTAGTATTCCTCCCCCATCTTCTCGTTGGTGAGGTTGCAGCGGCCGTTGCCGGTGACAAGGAGCTTTTTGCCCACTCTGGCGTTCCCCTCGTACACCGTGACGTTCACGGGCGCGCCCGCCTTTTCCGCTTCATCCGCGGCCATGGCCGCCGCGAACAGGCCGGAAGCGCCGCCGCCGATCACGGCGACCTCGTACCGTTTTTTCGCGCCGTCAGCCATCGTCGTTACCGTCTTCCGCCGGGGGATCGCTGTCGCGCACCCGCCGGAACGCCTCCAGCAGGGCCTGTCCCTTCCCTTCGCCCTTCATGGCGCGGTAGTACGCCACAAGCTGCCGTTCCTCCTTGGAAAGCTCCGACATGCCGCTTTGTGAGATCGCCTGATACACGGCAAAAACATCTTCGCCGTCGGCAAGGAAGCCTGTCTCAGCTTCCGCGGCGCTTCCCCCCAGCAGCCAGGAGGCGTCCACCTTGAATACGGAAGAAAGGCGAAGGAGATTGGCAAAACTGGGAGAGGTTTTCCCCGTTTCGTAATACGTATAAGCGGAACGGTCGATCCCCAGGATCTCCGCCACCTGACTCTGCGTGAGCTTACAGGCCTTTCGCGCCGCTTTCAGCCGCTGTGACAGCATCGTAACGCGTTCTCCTTTCCCGAATAAAACCAAAGATAAAACAAACGGTCCGGCTGCAAAAACAACCGGATCGATTATATCATATAATAATTATAAATGCAACAGAATTTTACTTTTCCAACCCCAAAAGCTGATCGACGCCGATATCCAGCGCCTTCGCCAACGCGACAAGCTCGTAATCGGGAACGCTTCTGATCTGGCCCTCCAGCTTGGACAAACCCGACGCGTTGATCTCAATATTCTGTTCCCGCAAAAGGGCCAGCAACTCCTTCTGCTTCATTCCGAGTTCCTTCCGGCGCGCCTCCACCCTTGTACCGACGATATTGCGCGTGCCGATTTCCTGTTTTCTGAGCCTCATACCGTGTCCCCCTTTACGAATGTGCATTTTACCACGATAAAACATTTTTGTCAATGGAAAACAGCATTTTTATCCATTTTTATCCATTTTTCGTTCGATTTCCGACGCGGCGCTTTCTCCTTCCCGATCCACGATAAACGGCTGCCGAACGGCGATCGGCTCGACGCACCGGAACGCGGCGGTCACCTTTGCCTCCCGTGCCTCCTCTGACGACGTCACTTCCATGCGCAGCACCTCGGCGTCCCGGTAACGGTCGGCGGCGTTTTCGCAGAACCGGGCAAAACAGACAAGCGCCGCCATGCCCTCCTCCCACTCGACCGGCATGGTCTCACAGACGCACCAACGGGTTCGGCTGACGCCGATCGGAAAGACCGTTCTTCGGGACTTCACGTAAAAACTGCTCGTCTCTCTTTCCGCGTCTTTTGGCAAAAAGCCAAAAGGGACCGTTATGCCGAAAAAGCGGACCGACCACACCGTGCCGCTTCGGACGATCCGTTCCGCCGACGTCTGCTTTGACACAGCGGCCGTCAGCGTCGATCTCGTTTCCGCCAGGATGATCGCCTTGGCGTTGACATAGCGCCGGAAGCCGTTGTTCATCTCGATGGTCCCGCTGACCAGCAGATCGCCCTTTACCACCGGCTCCCCGATCTTCGGCTGTCCGGCTCCCTCCAGCACGTCCGCCCGGACGATCAGGCCGTCCTGCGCGGCGACAAGGTCTGCGTAGTCCGTTTCATCGGTCATTTCAGGTCGTGGGATGATCTCTCTCACTTCCACCAAGGCCTTGCAGCCGATGACGTTCACCGCGATCCAGGAGAGCTGCGGCAGCAGGTTCTGCGCCGTCTGCTCCGCATCCTTTACGTCGATTTGCCGCAGCAAAACGCCGGTCTTAACGCCCGCTTCCTCCATTACGTCCAGGATCTCGTCGTCGTTAAGCGTTTCATTGCCGGTCACGGTCACCTCCCACAGCCTGCCGGAAAGCTGGATCAGCAGCGCCGCCGCCAGCATGACGCCGATGGGGATCCCGATCCGCCGCCGGTACCGGTACAGCAGATAAGGAAGTCCCGCGCGCGTTTTTGCACGTACCGCCATACCCGCCTTTTCCGCTGCCGCGCCTACCTGACGGAAGCCCCGTTCATCCACCGTCGCCCGTACCGATCCGGTTCCCCTCTCCACGTTCCGCAGCGGCACGCGCCGTACGGCGCACTCCTCCATGAACAGCTCCGGGAAACCGCCCTCCGCCGAAAAAACCACCCTGCCGGACAGCAGGTCCCTGATCGTTTCCGCCAGCATACGCTCACCTCCCGAATTCCACGGCGTCGATCGCGCCGTCCACTGCCGCCTCCGTGCCGCTGTACTGTCTGAAATACAGCCCGCTGCCCCGGACGCGCAGCAAAAACCTGTCGGTGGCAACGGCGATCAGCTCCGGCGTGTACGCGACGATCCCCCGGCAGCCCCGGACGTGCAGAACGCCGTCGTCCGCCATCTCCAGCAGAAAAAAATCCGTCACCGGCAGTTCCGCGTCCCTGCCGGACAAGCTCACCCATTTTCTGAAGCGGTTTTTCGCCGCCTCCGCTTTTTCGTTCAAGCGCCGATCATCTCCCCTTTATCCTATGGATGATCCGCATGTTTTATGACGGCGCGGCATATGCTCTACCATGAAACACCCCGAAAGAGAAATGAAAAACCTGCTCGTCTTCGCGGTCTCCGCCGCCGCCTTCGCGCTGGCAGTGCGATATGCCGCACAGGCAAAGGAAGGGCTCGCCGCGGCGCTGTCGACCTGCGCCACGGTGCTGGTCCCTTCGCTGTTCCCCATGCTGGTCCTGTCCCGGTTCGCCGCCGCCTGCCCCTGTCCCGCCGCGTTGAAAAAGCTGCTGGCGGGACCGTTGCGGGCATTGTTCGGCCTGTCGCCGGACTGTGCCGCGCCTTTGCTGCTGGGACTGACGGGCGGCTACCCACTGGCTGCCAAATCGGCGGACGCGGCAAAGGAGGCGGGGCTGATCACACAGGAGGACGTCCGTCGGCTGACGCTTTTTTTTACCTGCCCGGGACTGCCCTTCGCGGTGGTGGCCGCCGGAAGCGGCTTTTTCCATTCCAGGCCCGTGGGGTATACGCTGTTCGCCTCCTGCGCGCTGGCGGATCTCGCCGTTGCGGCGCTGTACCACCGTTTCGCGCCAAAGCCTCCCCGCCCCGCGGTCTTACAGCGGCAGCAGAACGCGCCGCCGGTCGCGGACCGACTTGTCGCGGCTGTGGAAGGCGCCGTCCAGGCCATGCTGTCGATCTGCGCGTGGATCGGCGCGTTTTATGCGCTGCTGCGCGTCGTCGGCGCCCTGACGGGAAACGCGCTCGACGTATTTTTGACGCCCGTCGCCGAGGTCACGTCGGCGCTGGAGGAGGCGGCGGCGAGGAAAAACCTGCCGCTGACGGCGGCATGCCTTGCTTTCGGAGGGCTTTGCGTATGGTGCCAGCTGCTGCCGGAGATACGGAAAAACGGCGTCGGGAGCGCGCGGTATCTGGCTGTACGGACGCTTTGCGCGGGGCTTGCCTGCGGAATGGAAACGGCGCTGCTGCGGCTGCTGGCGGTACCGGTGCCCACCGAAACGCGCATCGGAGGCGTGTACATTTCCGCGAATTCCGCGGCCGGCGCCGCCGGTCTGCTGCTGCTTTGCGCCGTATTCATGGCGGAAACCGCGCGGCGGCAAGAGGCATAAGCTTTTTTGGAAGAAAAAGATAATAAAATCCGCCGGATGAAAAAAAGTTTGCCGATCCGCAGGAAACACAACCGCAAAAAATACAATTTTCTTCTTGCCCTGCCGTGGATAGTATGGTAAAATAAGAACAACAGATATGATATCGGACGTGATTTTCATGAAGAAAAAACTGCTTGGCGGTAATATCGAGCCCCAGTGCAGGTATTGCCGGTTCGGCACGTCGGTCTCCGAAAGCGACACGGTGCTTTGTCCCAAAAAGGGCGTAATGGACAAAAACGAATACTGCAAAAAATTCCGTTATGACGCGCTGAAAAGAAAACCGCAGCCGCAGGCGTCCACGGATGTTCTTACCTTTACGGAAAGCGATTTTTCGTTAGACTGACGGGAGGATACGGGCATGAACCGTGAATTCAATTTAGGGCTTGGTCTTGACAAGGACGCGCGTATCGCCGCCGACCTGACGGAGCTGGTGGGCAACACTCCCATGCTTTCGCTTCACGGCTACGCGAAGCATTACGGCTTTGAGACCGATCTTGTCGCCAAGCTGGAATACTTCAACCCGCTGGGCAGCGCCAAGGACCGCGTGGGCGTTTCCATGATCGAACACGCGGAAAAGGAAGGCAAGCTGAAGGAAGGCTCCGTCATCATCGAGCCCACCAGCGGCAACACCGGCGTGGGGCTGGCCTTCGCCGCCGCCGTCAAGGGCTACCGGCTGATCCTCACCATGCCGGAAAACATGAGTGAAGAGCGCAAAAAGCTGCTGGCGGCCCAGGGCGCGGAACTGGTGCTGACGCCCGCCGCGGAGGGCATGCAGGGCGCTATCGACAAGGCGAAAGCGCTGGCGGAGGAGACAGACGGCGCGTTTATCCCGGACCAGTTCAACAATCCCGCCAACCCGGATATCCACCGCCGTACCACAGGGCCGGAGATCCTGCGGGACTGTTACGGCCGGGTGGATTACTTCATCGCGGGCGTAGGCACCGGCGGCACCATCACCGGCGTGGGCGAAACGCTGAAGGCGTTCAACGACCGCATCCGCGTGGTCGCCGTGGAACCGGCGGGCTCCCCCGTGCTCTCCGGCGGGGAGAAGGGCCCCCACGGGCTGATGGGCATCGGCGCGGGCTTCGTACCATCCATCCTGAACCGGGATATCATCAACGAGGTGATCGCCGTGACGGAGGAGCAGGCGTATGAAGAGGCCAGGACCGTGGCAAAAACAGACGGACTGCTGGTAGGCATCTCCTCCGGCGCGGCGCTGTACGCCGCCAAAGTGATCTGCGAACGCGTCAACGACCACCACCGCCGTGTGGTGGCGCTGCTGCCCGATTCCGGCGAACGGTACCTCTCCACCCCGCTGTTCGGATGATCCCGTCGGGAGTCGTAAGTCGTGAGTCGTAAGTCGTAAGAAGCCCTTCGGGCGGTCCTGTTTTACGCGTGAACCAGCCAGGGGCAAAACCCTGCTTGCGGCAATACCAATCCATAAGAATCAACGGATCCCTGTTTTTCTGTTCAGGGATCCGTTTTTTGACACGGTTATTAAAAGGGAGGCCTCGCCGGTGCGGCAGCGCCTCCGTAAGGGACGGCGCGAAACGCCGCTTCCGGCGACCGGCGACCGGGGACTGCGGCGCAAAGCGCCGCTTTGACTTCCGACTGTATCAGGAAATCTTCTTCATCTTCAGCCGCAGGCGGTCGGCGATCATGGCGATGAACTCGCTGTTGGTGGGCTTCCCGCGGGAGACCTGGATCGTATAGCCGAAATAGGAATTCAGCACGTCCACGTCGCCCCGGTCCCACGCCACCTCGATGGCGTGGCGGATAGCGCGCTCCACCCGGGACGCCGTGGTGTCGAAGCGCTCCGCGATGGTGGGGTACAGCACCTTGGTAACGCTGCTCATCAGCTTGGGGTCCTCCACGGACAACACGATGGCGTAGCGCAGGTACTGGTACCCCTTGATGTGCGCCGGCACGCCCAGCTCGTGCATGATCTCGGAGACCGTGATCTCGATATCCGGCCCGCCGCGCTTACGGATATTGACGACGTTTGCGCCGCCCTCCAGCGTCAGCTCCGCCAGGCGCTCCGCCAGGATCTCCGCCTCGACCGGTTTAATAAAGTAGTAATCCGCCCCGGCGGAAAGGATCTGCTGCTCAAAGGCGCTGCTGTCCGTATTGGAAAGCACCACCATGCAGCCGGGCCGTTGGCGCTCCCCCGTGCCGAGCTGCTTCATCACGCCCAAAGCGTCCAGCCGCGCCATAAACGCTTCCATCACCACGATATCCGGATGGAACTTTTCCACGGCGGAAAGCACGCTGTCCCCGTTCTTGGGAACGGTGACGCACTCGAAACCCGCCTCCCGCAATGAAGAGAGCAGCGATTTCAAAAAGTCCCCGTTTTCCTCCGCGATCAACACCTTTTTCTGCTTTTGCATCGTCAATTTCCTTTTCGGCGCGCTTTCCGCCGCCGATTTCCTTTCTTCCGCCCAAATGCGGTTTTTGTCGGGCGACAAATATTATTTGTCACTTCTTCCATATATTACCATATGTTTTGACAGAATGCAAGAGCAAAATTGCATATTTTTGAATTTTTTTCCTTATTTTACCATTTATCAAACAAATCAAGAGGGACGGTCGCTCTTTTTGTGAAGGGCAGGGACCGTCCCTCTTGGATTGCTGTATTGACTCCGTTCGGCTTACTTTCTGCCGAACAGATGGGCGAAGAAGTACAGGATATTGTGGAAGAAGGCCTTGATCCTGCCGCCGAAGCTGTTGTCGTGGCGTTCGCCGCACCACTTACACAGCCCCTCGTTCAGGGAGGGAATGGACTTTTCAAGGGTATCGGTGTAGGTCTTTCCGTCGAACTCCACAGTGGCGGTATAAACGTTCAGGCCCTTTTCGGTATCCGTGGGTTCCTTTACGGTCTCAACGGTAACGGCGGCGTTGACGACGGCCGGGTGGTCCCCGTTGGCGCAGGTAAAGGTCGCCGAGGCGTTCGTGCCGCTCCACTTCCACTCCGGCGCGCTCCAGCTGTGGCCCAGGGCGGGCTGTTCATCGTCCGTATATCCGTAGCGGCAAAGGGTGCAGGCGTGGAGCGTGTAGCCGCCCTCCGTACAGGTGGGCTCGATCACCGTAACCTTCAGATCATGCGCGTCGGGATCCTTTTTGATCTCCTCTTCCTTCGTTGCGTCGCAGCTTTTCACCGTGCAGCGGTAAAGCATGGTGCCGGTCGCGCTGCAGGTGGGTTTCAGGGTAACGGTTCCATCATCCCATGCGTGGGGGACGGTATCCTTGGGGATCGTTTCGCCCGGATTGAGCACCGCGCGGCAGCGGGCGCAGACCGTATCGCCGGTGTAGCCGTCGCGATAGCAGTACGCAGGCGCGGCGTTTTCGGTATCCGTGCCGTAATCGGCGTGATTGTTCGGATCCTCCGACACGTCGGTACGCACGTCGGTGGCGTTGCAGCCGGGCACCGTACAGGTGTAAGTGGTTTTGCCCGGTTCGGAGCAGGTGGCGGGCGTGGTGACCGTGCCCGTCTGGCTCCAGACGTGCTGATCGGAAAGCGCCTTTTCCACGTGGCCGGAGATCCACGTCTTGCAGTCGTTGCAGTACACGCCGGCGGTATAGCCGGGCGTCATGCAGGTGGAGAAGGTCTCGGCTGCTTCGGTGGTGTTCAGGTGGCCGGTAGCGCCCAGCGTCTCCGTTTTGGTATTGGGATCGGTGTAGACGTTCTCGCCGACGGTGAAGCTTGCGGTGTAGATCTTCTCGCCGACGCTTTCACAGCCTGGCGTGACTGTGGTAACGGAAGTCACCGTCACGTCCACGTCAGTCGTGTGGCTTTCGTCGTTTATGCACGTTACCGTGGCGGAAGTACACGTCAAACCGTCCCAGTGAAATTCGGCGTTGGCGTAATCCCAGTCGTGGGGGGCCAGCGCCTTTTCCTCGTGGCCGGAGACATACTGCTGACAATCGTTGCAGAACACGCCCGCGGTATAGCCGGGGTTGACACAGGTAGAGAAGGTCTCATCCACGTTTTCTGTATTGACGTGGTTCGTGAGATCGGGATCGGTCGTCTGCGGAGCAACTTTCCATTGATTGCACGCGGTGCATAATTGTCCGCGCGTGCTGCCGGAAGACGAACAGGTTGCGGCAACAGCCTCCTGATAGGTATAGGGCCCCTCATGATTCGCCGCGTTGAATCCCGTTTCTTCCGTGCGGCCGAAGTAAGGGCAGGAGGTAACGGAACAGCGGTATTTGATCTGCCCCGGGGTCACGCAAGTACCCGGAATCGTGGTAACACTGCCCTTGTCGTCGTGCGCGTACGTGAATCTCACGCCGCAATCGGGACAATCCGTCAAATGCCCCTCGTCGCTGCTGGAATAAACTCTTCCGCAGCCGTGCGGCGCGGCTTCCTCCAATGCCAGATCGCAGAACGCGCAGCGCTTTGTATGCGTGCCGTCGCCGTTATCAACAAACACGGAATTCGTATGGTCGCAGTCCACGGCGAAGGGTGAGAACTGAATGGCGCCGTTCGCAAACGTGAAAGCGGGACGGATCCCGTTGATTTTGGCGACGTCGGAATCATGAAGATGTCCGCCGGTCCCCATACATTTCATTCTCTCGGATAAAGTACTGGCGATGCGAAGCGTCCAGATGGAACGGTTATTGTCAACGCCGATGCCCTGACATACTGCGTATGGCGTTCCCTGCGCCTGTCTTTTTCCGTCATACGTATACTGGGAGGCGTCAAAACCGTAGCTTGTGTTCAATGAATCCAAAACGGACAACAGAAAGATTTTGTCGTTCGTTTCGCCGGCGCTGTATTGCGGATACCCAGTATTATACATCTCATTGTTTAAGGTCGTCGTTTTGATTTTTGCCTGTTGCGCATCCGCAAACGCAGTCAGATAAAAGTCGTTGTTCAGCCAGGTCCTGACGGTGGAATGCACGTAGTTGTTTGCGTAAACCGACGGTTTGTTCTTTACGTAATACAAGTTGTCGGTTTGGACGACCTCATTCTGAAACGGCTGCGCATCAATGATGCTCTCGCTCATAACAAGACCGGCAGCAGGATCCAATATGCGCCAGCGCAGGGATTCCCACTTGAACCAGTAATTTGTGTTCGTGAAATAATTGTTGTTATCCTGCTGGGATTTTTCCGTGGTCGGCGCATTGTAGGACCAAAACGGTCTGTACTGTGTAAACTTTACCCCGCGGTATTTATTGCCGTTCAGATAAATATCGCAGTACTTCATCCAGTCGCCCTGTTCCATGGACCCGATGGCGCCGGCGCCGGAATAGTAGCCGTACGAGACCCAGTCGGTGTCCTTTACCTTGGCATTCAGCGCGGCAACAGTATTGGAATCCGTCACGCGGCTCTGCGGGTAGCCGCCAAACTCGATAATATCTCCAACCGCGTAGGTCGTTGCCGCCGATCCGTTCAGCGCGGTGAAGGGGACGGCCGACAACGCGAAAAGCATTGTCAGCGCGAGGGAAAGCATTTTCTTGAAACGCGCTTTCATGAAAATATCCTCCTGTAGTATAAACTATTATTACTGCTATGGTTAAGCTTGCTTTTTCATTTATCTTTGCCCAAAGAGATGGGCGAAGAAATACACAATGCTGTGGAAAAGCCGACGATCCGCTGCCGGAAGCTGCCGCCGCGGCGCTGGCCGCCTGAATCGTGCAGACGAAGCAAAAGCCGCTTATACAAGCTTTTCCAGTCCGACAGAAGCGCGAAGGATCAGCCGCGCGTCGGCGGGGGTCAGGGCGCCGTCGAGATCCGCGTCCGCGGCGAGGAACGCCTTGGTGCCGGGCTTGATCGTTCCGTCCAGCCCCACGCTGGCCCGCAGCGCCAGACGGGCGTCAGCGGAGGTAACCTTACCGTCGCAGTCCGGGTCGCCGGGAAGCGGCAGCTCCGGAAGGGCGCCCTTCCAATTATAATGCATTTTGGCGTTCAGAAGATACGTATTGCTCAGGTCGATCAGAGCGTTCTTCCATTCCGTCTCCGTGCCCGTATAATACACGTCGGTAAGGTTTCTGCACCCGCTGAACGCGTACATCTTGATATCGTTCAGAGCAGGTGATATCCGAATCTGCCGGAGACCTTCGCAATTTGAGAACGCGCTGATTTTCAGGATCCTTAACCCTTGTGGGAAAGCGACGCTCCTCAGCCTGCGGCATTCGGCAAACGCGGCGCTGCCGATGCTGTCGACGCCGGCGGGAATGTCGAGCTCCGTCAGATTGACGCAGGACATAAACGTATAATCGCTGATGCTGGAGAGCGCGACCGGCAGCTTCAGCTTTGACAGCGCGGTGCAGCCCAAAAACGTATAATCGCCGATGAAACTCACGTTGCTGGGGATGACGGCTTCCTTGAGCGATACGCACCGGTAAAACGCGTAACGCCCGATCTGTTCCAGACTGCTCGGGAAGGAGACCTTTTCCAGATTCGGGCAGTCGTAAAACGCGTTGGCCGCGACGCTCGTGACGCCTGTTTTCAGAATCACTTCTTTGATGTCCTTCCTGTACGCCTGCGTCCATGCGGACGGCGCCACCATTTGTCCGACGCCGCTGACGGTCAGGGTCCCGGCGCTGTCAAGCGTCCAGTTCAGGTTGCTGCCGCAGGTGCCGGAATCGACGACGGCCGCGCCGAAGGCGGCGACGGGGAACAGACTGACGGCCAGAACCAGCGTCAGCGCCAGGGAAAGGATCTGCCGAATATTTTTTTTCACAGTAAAAACCTCCCGAAATAGCTGTTTCAGGGTATACTACCCTACTATTATATATATTATAGCATTTCTTATTTGGAAAATCAACAAAAAAAAGAACGGCGAAGCCGTGAAGCTCCGCCGCAGGCCGATCTTACGATCGCTTGTGTTATCGGGACTGGCTAAAGGGCACGTTTTTCCGTCCGTCAGAACGGGGCGTCCTCTCCCGTCATTTTCAGGTAATCCAGCGTTTTGAAGCGCTGCTGGAGGGATTGGGACAGGTAATGCTGCGTCAGCAGGTTCAGGATGGGCAAACATTCCTCCGCCAGCGAGAAGGCAAAGCACTGCTCAAAGGGCGAATAGACGATGTGCCGCATGGCGGAGACCACCGACAGCGGGATACGCGGCAGGTTCCGGTTTTCGCCGCAGCGGGCGCAGTAGAGCAGCCCCTCTTTGCAATCGAAATACATGCGGTCCGTTTCATACTCGCCGCAGAAATCGCACGCCACCAGCGAGGGCATATAGCCCGCCTCGCAGGCGAAGCGCAGCTCAAACACGGATTTCACCAGCAGCCACGGTTTCTTGTCGCCGCACAGAAAGTGCAGCGAATTGAGCATCAGCCGCAGGTAGAAGTCCTCGTCCGTGGCTTCCGGCACGTTGTGCAGCATCACCTCGCAGAAATACTGCGCCACGGTGACCTTTTCAAAGCTGTCCCGGAACTGAAAAAAGACCTCCTTGACCTGCGCCTCCGTCACGTTGAAGACGTTGTTCTTTTCATAAAAAGAAAAATCGCAGTAGGCGAACAGGGCGGTGCCGCCGTGGAGCTTGCTTTTCGTGCCGCGCGCTCCTTTGGCAAACGCCCTGATCAGCCCCCGCGAGCGGGTCAGTATCCACACGATGCGGTCGGATTCGCCCGTCACCGTCACGCGGATCACCAGTCCGTCAACCGTAAACTTTTCCATCAGTCCAGACCGAAGTTATGGATCAGCCCTTCCCGGTTGCGCCAGTCTTCCTTTACCTTCACCCAGCACTGAAGGTTGACCCGGCAGCCGAAGAACCGCTCCAGATCGCGCCGCGCGGCGGTAGAGATCTTCTTCAGCATCTCGCCGCCCTTGCCGATGATGATGCCCTTGTGGCTCTCCTTTTCGCAGTAGATGGTGGCCTCGATATCGAGGATATCGTCTCCCTGCCGCTCCTTGAAGGTCTCGATGCCGACGGCTGTGCCGTGGGGGATCTCCTTATCCAGATACCGCAGCAGCTTTTCGCGGATATACTCGGCGGCGATCACCTTTTCCGGCTGGTCCGTCAGGGCGTCGTCCGGGAACAGGTGCTCCCCGGGGAAACTGAGGGCCTTCAGCTCGTCCAGCAGCTCGTTGAGGCCGTTTCCGTCCACGGCGCTGACCGGCACGATGGCCTTGAAATCGTACAGCTTGGAGAACTCTAAAATACGCGCCAGCAGATCTTCCTTGTTCGCCAAGGTGTCGATCTTGTTGATGGCCAGCACCGCGGGGATATCCTCGTCCCGGAAGCGCTTGATGAGCGTCAGCTCCGCCTCCCGGATCTCGCCGGAGGGCTCCGTCACCAGCAGACAGGCGTCCACGTCCCGGATGCCCGCGCCCACCGCCTTTACCATGGCCACGCCAAGCTTGGTTTTCGGCTTGTGGTAGCCGGGGGTATCGGTAAAGACAAGCTGCGTTTCGCCCTGCGTCAGCACGCCCATGATACGCGTGCGGGTGGTCTGGGGCTTGGGGGAGACGATGGCGATCTTTTCTCCCAGCAGCTTATTGAGTATAGAGGACTTGCCCACGTTGGGGCAGCCCACGATGGCGATAAACGCGGTTTTCGGCTCTTTCATCATTATTCCTCGTCCATGTAATAGCTGCCGTTGCGCTTCAGACCTAACTGCGTCAGCACGGTTTCTTCCTTTTCGCGCATGCGCACGGCCTGCAGCCCGCCGTTGACGTGGTCGTAGCCCAACAGGTGGAACATGGAATGGACCGTCAGGAACGCCAGCTCGCGCTCCAGCGAGTGGCCGTATTCCTCCGCCTGCGCCACCGCCTTTTCCACGGAAATGACGATATCGCCCAGCACGAACGCGCCGGTTTCGGGGTTCACGTCGTACACGCCGTTCTCCCCCAGCGGGAAGGACAGCACGTCCGTCTCGCTGTCGATCTTTCTGTGCTGGCGGTTCAGCTCCCGGATGGTCTCGTTATCCACGAACCGAACGCTGATCTCCGCCGAACCGACAAACTGCTCCAGCTGCAGCGAGGCGTTGCAGCAGCGCCGGATCAGCAGCCGCACGCCGGACGGGATCTTGACCGCCTTCTGATCGTCTGTGATGATCACCTTGATTTTGTCTGCCATATGATTCTCTCCCTCCGCAAAAATGTTATACGATAAAAGCCAAAGATTGAAACGGCGTAAGACGCCGTGCTGCGGTTTAACTCCGAACTCCGAACTCGACTGACGTCTTTCGACTCAAACGGAGCTGAGGCTCCGTGCTACGGACAATTCCGACTGACGGCTTCCGACTCAAACGGCGCCGCCGCTTCTCTGCCTACTGCCTACTTACTCTCACTCCGCTTATCGCTCCGCTCATACGCCCGGATGATATCCTGTACCAGCCGGTGGCGCACTACGTCCTTTTCCGTAAAGCGCACGGTCTCGATGTCCTCGATGTTCTTGAGGATGCGGATCGCTTCTTTGAGGCCGGACTTTTTGCCGTCCGGCAGGTCGATCTGCGTGATATCGCCGGTCACCACGATCTTGGAGTTGAACCCCAGTCGGGTAAGGAACATCTTCATCTGCTCCGGCGTGGTGTTCTGGGCCTCGTCCAGAATGATGAAGCTGTCGTCCAGCGTGCGGCCGCGCATGTAGGCCAAAGGAGCCACCTCGATGCTGCCCTTTTCCTGGTACTTCTGGAAGTTGTCCGCCCCCAGCATCTCAAACAGGGCGTCGTACAAGGGCCGCAGGTAGGGGTCCACCTTCTGCTGCAGGTCGCCGGGCAAAAAGCCCAGCTTCTCCCCCGCCTCCACCGCGGGCCGGGTGAGGATGATGCGGTTGACTTCCTTCGCGCGGAAGGCCTTTACCGCCATGGCCACGGCCAGATACGTTTTGCCGGTGCCCGCGGGGCCCACGCCGAACACGATGGTATTCCTGTTGATAAGATCGACGTACTTTTTCTGCCCCAGCGTTTTGGGCTTGACGGGCTTGCCGTTCATGGTGATGCAGATACAGTCGGAGGCGATGGCGGGCAGCTTGTCGCCGTTGCCCTCATTGACGAGGGAAATACAGTAACGCACGTTCTGCTCGTTCAGCTCTTCGCCCTTGTTCAGCAGCATCATCAGCCCCTCGATCACCTTGGCCGCCCGGGAGACGTTTTCCGGTTCGCCGCAGATCTTCAGCGCGCCGCCCCGGTTGACGATATCGACGTCGTATTCCTTTTCCAGCATTTTGATGTTTTCGTCAAAACTGCCGAAAAGGGACACCGTCTGTTCCATCCTGTCGATGTTGATGGTCTGTTCGTATTTTTCGGAAGACATACGTTCTCCTCTGTCTTATAGTCCTTTATGCTAAAATGTCCACAATGCCGGCGTACAGCTTTTCCGGCGCGTTCATGAAGCTCTCGCCCACGGCCTCCGCCTGCAGGATATCGGCGGCGTACAGCACCGTGCGCAGCATGATCTCGCCTTCGTCGCGCACGGTAAGGATCACATGGTAGCCGCGTTCCAGCTTTTTGATCTCCACCTCAGTGGAACCGCGCATCTTTTCCCGCGCCACGATGCCCACGGCCGCCTTGACCGCCGTTTCGCGCACGTTGATGGGCAAATCGGTCTCCAGACGTCCGGCGTAGGCGCGGCCCGCCTCCGTGATGGCGAAATACTCGTCGCCGTCGTGGTCGCTGACGCGCACCAGCCCGCTTTCCGCCAGCGAGGACAGCGCCGAATTCATCTCAAAAAAGTTGATGAGCTGCAGCGACTGGATGATCTCGTTGAGCCCGCTTTTGGAGATCTCGGCGCTGATGTTGCCCAGCAGATAACAAAGCAGCACCCGTATTTCGTTTTTCGTTCGCAAGCCGCCCAGCGCCACGCCCTCGGCAAACGCGTCAAAATTTTCCGCCATAATCGTTACCTGTCAGTCCACTCGGATATAATCGTAGGGGGGCACCGAGATCGTGCCCACCGCCACGGAATAGTTGTTGTAGTTCACGTACACCCGGATGCCGGAGCCGTACTCCGTGCAGTAAATGCCCTCCGCGATGCGGTAATGGTCCGTGATGCGAAGGGAAACAAGGTCGTCCAGCTCCTCCGCCGCCCGCGTGCAGAATTCCGCGCAGGCGGGCAGATACGCCTCGTAGCAGCTGTCGGTCCGGGCGCTGCCGGTCCAGCTGAAGCAGGGCGCGCCGCCGTATTCCACCGCCTTGAGCAGCGTCAGCCTGTCCGTTTCCGCGTTCACCGCCGCCGCGCCGGAATAGAGATACGACCCATGGAGGATCATCTGCAGGAACGGCACCGCCTCACAGTACCCGGTCGCCGCCGCCGAGGTCGTATAAGGGATCTCCGTGATCATGTCCGCGTAGCGCAATACGTTGCCATTCGCGCCGCTGACCGACAGCTTTTTGATCGTGGAGAAGGAGGCGGCGATCTCCGAAAGCTGTTCCGAAACGACGGAACGGTCCAGCAACCGGACGGTGTAATCCGCGCACAGCCCCGCGTTCAGGTCGGTCAGGGCGAAACCGCTGACGCCCGTTTTTTCCATGGCGTTCAGGAAAGCGGAGGCGTTTTTCGGTATCTCCGTCCAGCTCACGAGTTTTCTGGCATAGGACGCGCTGCCCACGGCAGCGTAGGGGTTTTCCTCCGCAAAGGTCCGTTTCTTTCCCGCCAGGTCCCGCAGGGCGTTCCCGCCGCGGTCGGCTGTCAGCAGATCCTTGCCCAGATACACGTCGTAGCCCTGCTTTTCGGCGTAATCGCACAGGGACGCCAGCGCCGCCGCGCCGCCCTCGCAGGGGGCGATCCGCGCCGCCGAAGCGCCGTTCTTTTCCAAGCCGCCGGTCAGGAAGCCGTCCAGCAGCAGGTTCACCTTGGTCACGCCCTTGGCGCGCAGCATGCTGACCGCGGCTTCCGCCTGTTCCAGATCGGTCAGCAGCGTTTCTTTCGTTCCTTCCACGCTGCCGGCCAGCGTCAGGACGACAGGCAGGGTGGTTTCCTTTACGGAGGAGGAGGTCAGAAAACCGGCGTGGACCAGCAGCTCCCGCGCCGCGGAGGCCATACCGGCGCAGTCCGCGCTGCCGCCGTTGAGGAAAGTATAGGTCTGGGAGAGGACGCCGTCGTACATCAGTCCGTATGCCATCTCGCCGTTGTAGTTGAATACAGGTGTGACGTTGTACCGCGCGTAAACGAGGTAAGAACCGCTGCCGGAGGTCTCCGCCTGCCGCAGCGTGCGGATCACGGCCAGCTCCTCGCCCTGCGTCATCACGCATACGAAGGCGCCGCCGCCCCGCTTCACGCCGAAGGCGCCTACGCACGCGCTGCGGCCGACGGAATCGTCCGAGCCGTACACGCAGAGATCCAGTTCGGGATAATAGCCCGCCGTTCCGGCAGGGTAGATCGCCGCGCCGCACCCGTCCGGCACAAGGAGAAAATCCGGCTCGGCGGTCGCGGAGGTCGCCGCGCTCTGCGCCGCCGGTTCCGTGACCGGTTCCGCAGGGACCGCGGTCGGCTCCGTCGCAGCGGCAGTCGTTTCCTCTTCCGGGACGGCCTGCGCGGAGGCTGCGGTCGTTGTTTCCGCCGACGCTGCCGCGGGCACCGCCGTCGTCGTTTCGGGATCGGCCTGCGCGCGCTTTTCCCGCGCCTCGTCGATGGCGCCGAAATCCGGCACAAGAGAGAGATTGTAAAGGATCAGTCCCGGCGCACACACCACCTCCGCCAGATCGACGGAGACCGTCAGGCGGCCGTTGGCAAAAGCGTAAGTTACGGGAACGCGCAGATAGATATCGCCGGCGGACAGCTCGTCCGGCTGCTTGCGGGCGGTGGATTCGTTATCCGCCATGGTATAGACGACCGCCGCGCCGCCCGCCGTCTGCGTGACGGAAACGGTGCCGAAGGCCGCCGCGTGGTCCTGGGAATTGAGCACGTAGGTGGCGGAGCCGTTGAAGGCCTCCGCCGTCACCACCGCCGCGGTGCGGTTGCTGTAGGTCGGCAGGGCGCTCCACAACTCTCCTGCTGCCGCGTCGTAAACGGCGGCGCTGCCGGTGCGTTCGTCCACGTAAAACGACAGGGAGCCGCTTTGCGCGTTCAGCGTTTCCGGCGCGTACGAGCAGAAATGGTCCGCCGGAGACACCACGTAAGCGCCGCGCACGTCCGAGGTGAGAAAAACGGACTGCACGAACTTCTCCGCCCCCATGCAGGACGGGAGCAGACACAACGCGGCAAGCGCAGCCGCCAGCGCGGCCGGTTTACGGAACGGGTTGCGGCGCAAAGCGATCCTCCTTAAAAGCAATTCTGCTTAAGAATATATAATATATAAGTATAACACAAAATCAGAATAATTCAAGCGCGGCGCGCCGGATAATGAGAGAAAAAAGACAAAAAAAACGGGCGTCCGTTATGGAAACTGACGAACGCCCGTATCATACAGGGAAATACTTTAGTTTTTCTGAACAGCCCCGGCCTTTGGAATGATATCCTTCTGCCGGGCAGAAGGATGATACCCGCTTTGCGGATGATATACGCGCCGCAGGCATATTATTTCATGTTTTCCGCCAGGGAAATATATCATGCGCCGAGGGCGTATCTCATATCGCGCAGGCGATATCTCATTTCACCGGATACCGGTGATCTACCTGTCTTCTCGGAAGTAGGACAGGCCCAGGCTGGCGGGGGGCAGGTTCTCGCGTTTTTTGCGCGCGCTGGTGATGATCAGCACGATCAGCGTGACCACGTAGGGCAGCATTTTGTAGAGCTCCTGCGTGCTTAAGCTGCCCGGCACGAACAGGTAGACGATATACAGGCCGCCGAACAGGATGGAGCCCAGGATGCCCCAGTTGGAGCGCCAGATACAGAAGATGACCAGCGCGATGGCGAGCCAGCCGCGGTCGCCGAAGCCCTCGTTGGACCAAACGCCGCAGGCGTAGTCCATCACGTAGTACAAGCCGCCGAAACCGGCGATCACCGAGCCGATGCAGGTGAAAGCGTATTTATAGCGGTTGACGTTGATACCGGCGGCGTCCGCCGTGGCGGGGTTTTCGCCCACGGAGCGCAGATGCAAGCCGATGCGGGTGCGTTTCAGCACGACGGCAGCCACGATGGCGATGAGGATGGCCAGATAAGTCATAAAGCCGTAGGACAGGAACACCGTGCCGAAATTGCCCAGCTTATCCGCAAAGGGCAAAGCCTTCTTAAAGAAGGCGCTGGTGGCGGAGAGGGCCACGGAGGGCACGTCGCTGCCGGTGAGCTTCATCAGCGACGCGCCGAAGAAGTTGCCGAAGCCCACGCCGAAGGTGGTCAGCGCCAGACCGGTCACGTTCTGGTTGGCGCGAAGCGAAACGGTGAGGAAGCAGTACAGCAGCCCCGCCAGCAGCGAGCCGGCGACGGAACACAGCAGGGGGATCAGGATCGCCAGCACGGGATTGATGGCGTCCCGAGAGGGCAGGGAGTTTTCATACAGGAACGAGCCGATGACGCCGGAAATACCGCCGATATACATGATGCCGGGGATACCGAGGTTCAGGTTGCCGGATTTTTCCGTCAGGATCTCGCCGGTGGAACCGTACAGCAGCGGGATGCCCTGCACGATGGCGCGCTGCAGGAACACCGCGACGGTGGTCCAGGAAAACGCGCCGGCGGCGCTTTGAAGGGAAGCAACGTTGAAGATCATATCATTTGCCCTCCTTATGCGCTTTGCGGAAATGGACGGAGTAGTTGATGAAGAACTCCGAACCGATGATGAAGAACAGGATCACGCCGGTCAGGATATCCGAGAAGGACTTGTTCAGCCCGTAGATGGTGGCGATCTCCCCCGCGCCCTTTTCCAGTATCACCAGCAGGGCGGAGGTCAGGATCATGAAGATGGGGTTGAACTTGGCCAGCCATGAAACCATGATGGCAGTAAAGCCGCGGCCGCCGGCGATGGTGGTGGTGACAGTGTGGTTGGTGCTGCCTACCAGCAGAAAACCCGCCAGGCCGCAGATGCCGCCGGAGAGGATCATGGTGCGCAGGATGACTTTTTTTACGTTGATGCCGATGTAGCGGGCGGTGTTCTCACTTTCGCCCACCACGGCGATCTCGTAGCCGTGCTTGCTGTATTTGAGGTAGGCGTACAGCACGAAGGTGAGCGCGAACACCACGATGATGTTCAGCAGGTAGTCGTAATTCTTCCCGCCGAAGCTGATCACGGGCACCCAGCCCGCGCGGGTGGCCTGATTGATGATGCCGATCTTGCCGCTGCCTTTAGGGACTTCCCACACGGTGACGAAATAGGCCACCAATTGCGTCGCCACGTAGTTCATCATCAGCGTGAACAGCGTCTCGTTGGTGTTCCACTTTGCCTTGAACACGGCTGGCAGCAGTCCCCAGACGGCACCGGCCGCCAGCGCGCTTACCAGCATCACAAGGATCAGCAGCGCGTTGGGCAGCTTATCGCCCAGCAGGATCATGCAGGCGGCGGTGGCAAGGCCGCCGATCAGCACCTGGCCTTCCGCGCCGATATTCCAGAAGCGCATCTTGAAGGCGGGGGTCACCGCCAGCGACACGCACAGCAGCATGGCGACGCCCTGCAGCAGACTCCAGATACGGCGGGACGTACCGAAAGCGCCGTTCAGCATGGTGGCGTAGACCTTGATGGGATCGATATGCGTCAGGAACATGGTGATCAGCGCGCATACGATCAGCGCAACCACCACGGAACCGATGCGGACCGCCCAGGCCTGCTGCCACGGCACGGACGCTTTTTTCGTGATATGGAACAGCGGCTCACGCACTTTTTTCTCGCCGCTGTTTTCCGTCAGCACGGCGTTGTTGTCAGCCATTGGCGTTGCCTCCCTTCGCGTCGTCGGATTTGGTCATCAGCAGACCGATTTCCTCCTTGACGGCTTCCCTGCCGTCCACGATGCCGGTGATCCTGCCGGAGTTGATCACCATGATGCGGTCGCACAGCTCCACCAGCACGTCCAGGTCCTCGCCCACGAAGATGATGGCCGTGCCGTTTTTCTTCTGCTCGTTAAGGAGATTGTAGATCATATAAGAGGAATTGATGTCAAGGCCGCGCACGGGATAGGCCACCATCAGCACCTTGGGGGCGGAGGAGATCTCGCGGCCCACCAGCACCTTCTGCACGTTGCCGCCGGAAAGCTTTCTCACGGCGGTGGTGGGGCCGGGGGTGACCACCTCCAGGTCGCTGATGATCTTATCCGCGAGACTGGCCGGGGCCTTGCGCTCCAGGAACACCGATCTGCCGGAACGGTAGCTGCGCAGCATCACGTTGTCAATGATATCCATGTTGCCCACCAGCCCCATGCCGAGGCGGTCCTCCGGCACGAAGGAAAGCCGCACGCCGAGATTGCGGATCTGCATGGGCGTTTTGTTGCGCAGGTTTTCCGGCGCGTCGGTGGCTGGGTTGATATAGATGATCTCGCCGCTGTCCAGCTTCTGCAGACCGGCGATGGATTCCAGCAGCTCCCGCTGACCGCTGCCGGCGATGCCCGCAATGCCCAGGATCTCGCCGCTGCGGACGGTGAAGCTGATATCGTCCAGTATTTTTCTGCCCTCGATATTGTGGCAGTTGATGTTTTTGACGATCAGCCGGTCCGTGGGGTCCACGGGATCGGCCCTGTCTATATTCAAAGAGACCTTTTTGCCCACCATCATTTCGGTGAGCTCGCTCTCGCTGGTTTCTTTCGTATTGACCGTGGCGATGAATTTACCCTTCCGCAGCACCGTCACCCGGTCGGTCAGCGCCAGCACCTCATGCAGCTTATGGGTGATGATGACGATGGATTTGCCGTCGTCGCGCATCTTGCGCAGCACGCTGAACAGCTTTTCCGTCTCCTGGGGGGTCAGCACCGCGGTGGGCTCGTCCAGGATCAGGATGTCCGCGCCCCGGAACAGCACCTTGACGATCTCCACCGTCTGCTTTTCCGAAACGGACATCTCGTAGATCTTTTTCTGGGGGGCGATGACGAAGCCGTAGTGGTCGCAGATGGCCTGCACCTTCGCGGCGGCGTCCTTTAAGTTATATTTGCCCTCGTCCTTCATGCCGAGGATGATGTTTTCCGTGGCGGTAAACACATCTACCAGCTTGAAGTGCTGGTGGATCATACCGATCTTCTGATCGAACGCGTCTTTGGGGGAACGGATGACGACCTCTTTGCCCTCGATAAAGATCTGTCCCTCGTCCGGGAAATAGATGCCCGACAGCATGTTCATCAGCGTGGTTTTCCCGCTGCCGTTTTCACCGAGGATGGCAAGGATCTCCCCGCGGCGCACCTGCAGGTCCACGTCCTCGTTGGCGACGATGGAGCCGAACCGCTTGGTGATCCCCTTCATTTCAATTGCGATGTGTTCGCCCATGGCTTATTCCCCTTTCGCATTGCAATCGCAGCACGCTGCCTCAGCAGCGTTGCAACGCAGTTCCGATTATTTGTTTACACAGGATCAAACGGAGCTGAGGCTCCGTGCTACGCCGTCCGGTCCTTCCGAAGCATGAAAAAAGAAATCAGAGGTTGGGGGTAAATGATATCCCCAACCCCTGTCGGAATCGCTTTGTTTAGAACGCGGTATCAAGAAGGGTGATGCCGTCGATCTGGATGTCGAAGTACGGAGCGGAACGGAACTCGGACTCATGGAAGTAACCGTCGATGATCACTTCGGTGTCGCCCTCGTAAGCGGCGTCGGTGTCCACGTCAGCCATGTAGCTGTCAAGCGCAGCGCCTTCCTTGGTGAAGGTGGAAGCGTCGAACACGTGCAGCGTGCCGGCTTCCAGCTGAGCCTTCACTTCGTCGATCTTCTCCTGGGTGCCGGCGGCGGCAGCCTGCTCGTTGACCTCGGTCAGCTGCACGGAACCCGTGGCAAGGGTGCCGGTCCAGTCGGCAGCGATCTCTTCGCCGTTAGCGGCGGCAGTGATGGCATAGACATAGTAGGGAGCCCAGTCGATGCGGGAAGAGATAATGAAAGTGTTGGGGCAGGCATCCTTGGTGGAGCCGTTGTAGGAGACGTCCGGCACGCCCGCGGTCTCGCAAGCGGTGGGAGCGCCCATGGAGTCGGCATGCTGGGAGATCAGCGCGCAGCCATTGGCGATCAGCTTGTTGGCGGCTTCCTTCTCGGCGGTCTCATCGTACCAGGAACCGGTGAAGGTCACTTCCATGGTGGCGGAGGGGCACATATAACGGGCGCCGAGGAAGAAGGAGGTGTAACCGGAAACCACTTCGGCGTAGGTGAAAGCGCCGACGTAGCCGATCTTGGCCTGATCCTCGGTGATCTTGCCGGCTTCGATCATCTCGTTCAGCTTCATGCCCGCGGCAACGCCGGCAAGGAATCTGCCTTCATAGATGGAAGCGAAAGCGTTGTGATAGTTGGCAAGGCCTTCGGTGTGGGCCTTGGTGCCGGTGGAGTGGCAGAACTGAACGTCCGGATACGCCTTGGCGGCCTCGATCATGAAGTCCTCATGGCCGAAGGAGTCGGCGAAGATGATGGAGCAGCCCGCGTCGACCAGATCGGCGGCGGTGTCGTAGCACTCCTGACCCTCGGGAATGTTGGTCTTGATGAAATAGTTCTCTTCCGGGATGCCCAGCTGAGCACAGGCTTCCTTCGCGCCGTTGATGAAGTTACGGTCATAGGTGGAGTTCTCGTCATGCAGGCAGATGAAGCCGACCTTGACGGAAGACATGTCCACGTCGGTGTCAACGGGAGCGGCGTCGGTCACTTCGTTGGTAGCGTCGGTGTCGGTGGCGTCGTTACCGCCCTTGCTGCAGGCCGCGAATACGACGACCATGGCGATCGCAAGGATCAGCGCGATGACTTTGAATGACTTTTTCATTGTGTTTCCTCCTGATAAAACATTTTATATTCTTCAGTCGTCGTCTCGAAAGCTGATGGAATCATCAGTCATCGAATCAACGATCACTAAAGACTTGACGGGGATCCCCATGGCGCGCAGCTCTTTGCCGCCGGGCTGGAAGCCCTTTTCGATCGCAATGCCGATACCGGCCAGCTTTGCCCCGGCCTCTTCGATCATTTTGATCATCCCTTTGCAGGCCTCGCCGTTGGCAAGGAAATCATCTATGATCAGGACGCAGTCTTCGGGACCCAGGTATTTTTTGGAAATGTTGATCGTGCAGGAGGTGCCTTTCGTAAAAGAAAAGACCTCCGCCGAATAAACGTCGCGGCCCACGTTGGCATTGTTGCCCTTTTTGGCAAACACCACCGGCACCTTGAAGTGACGCGCCGCCGCGCACGCGATGGCGATCCCGGAAGATTCCACGGTGAGGATCTTATTAATATCGGTATAAGAAGAAAACAGCCGGTAGAACTCTTCGCCCAAAGCGTCGATCAGCTCCACGTTGATCCGGTGGTTCAGGAAGCCGTCCACCTTCAGCACGTTGCCGGGCAGCACTTTTCCGCAGGATAAGATCTTTTCTTCCAGCAGCTTCACCGCACAGCCCTCCCCGGAGTTTTCCGTTTTCCCGGCGCCGACGGAACTTCCCGTGCGCCGCCTTTTGAAAACAGCATAAGTATAGCCCAAGGACAACGCAAAATCAAGAAGATTTCGACAACTTTTTCCCCGCGGGCAAGATTTCTGCGTTTTCGCCAACCGTATGTGAATAATCCACAAAAGGAGGCGAAGGAAATGATACAATATTTTAACATACTTTAGCGCTTTGATGTAAAGAGTATCGTTTTACATATAAAATAATGCATCATCATTCCATCTGTATACTCGCGCTATTTCATTTAGTTCTAACGACTTTTTTTCTGCTTTTGTTTATTGTAGCTATTTTATTTTATGTCTAACAGTTGCAAAGAAAAACTCTTTACAGTATTGTTTGTGCAAAATGCACAACGACCTGTTATTCCGAAAAATCTGCCTAAAATTCTCGCCGAAATCTTGTTAAAAAAACCAACTGATCCCATATTGACTTTCCCGCACCTATCTTTTAAACTATATTTATAAAGCTGTATGGGGAAAAGCTGCTTCTCCCCTTTCGGGTTTATGAAACTATTTGAAAGGAAGAAAAAAGACACTCATGAAGAAATCAACCAAACTGATCAGTCTGATCCTTGCCGTTGTGATGGTATTCTCGGCGTCCTGCATCTCCGTTGCGGCGTCGGCGATCCCCGCCAAGGCGCAGGACAGCGTGGAAACGCTGCTCAAAACGGGCAACGAAAACCTGGCGCCGGTCATCACCTGGCTGCTCACCAACCTGAACGGCGCGAAGAACGACATCCTCGCCACCGTGCTGAAGCTCGTCTATATGTTCATCCCGGGCGACAGCGACAACGATATGATGAAGGCCCTGAAGGCGGAGATCGACAAGATCCCGGACGTCACCGCCGCCGGCGAGGAGCGTCTCTCCAAGGCGCTGCTTGACTGGCTGGACGCCAGCGTACTGCCGGATCTCAACAAGAACATCCCCGATTGGGTCGGCTCCGTGGCCGGTCTGTTCCAGATCACCGTTAACCTGGGCAGCGTGGACGGCATCATCGCCACCCTGTATGACGTCTGCGACATCGCGAACAACAAGATCGGCGACGGGCTTGTCCTCAACGTGGGCATCCTCAACAACCTGAACGAAAAGGCCCTGAAGGGCGTCAAGAGAAGCGGCGGCGACGCCAACGTCATCAAGGCGCTGCTGCAGTGGCTGTCCGACAACACCGGCGTGATCGCCGAGGCTGCGAAGGGCAACCTCGATCTCGGCCTGATCAGCAACTTCGTCGACGTCAGCGAGTATGAGGACCTGATCAAGAACATCGGCGTGCTCGCCAAGAGTTATCTGTACCTGCTGATCGACGGCCGCGCCAAGGGCGGCAACTTCAAGAAGGGCGAAATGGCCGGCGACTGGGGCAATTCCGCTTATAAGGATTACTCCGCCGACCAGATGCTGGCGGCTGCCCTGATCCGCCTGATCAACGACAACGACAACGTCGTCTCCAAAGCGGACGCCGACAGCGCCCTCTCCCTTTCCTTCTACGGTCTGCTGGGCAGATACGCCAAGCCTCTGTACGTCCGTTTCGCGGTTTC
Source organism: Clostridia bacterium (assembly GCA_017428085.1). Taxonomy (GTDB): domain Bacteria; phylum Bacillota; class Clostridia; order Oscillospirales; family Acutalibacteraceae; genus RUG806. The sequence continues at coordinate 81,156 of JAFRRP010000004.1, forward strand.
TGCGCTGAACAACGCGCTGAAGGAGCAGATCAACAAGCTGAAGGATATCCCGGACGCGAAGGATCTCTTCAATTATGATTACAACTTCACGGACGCCTCCTTCGACGAGGTGTTCACCGACGCTGACGCCACCGGCTTCCTCGGCCAGCTCAACAACATCATCTATATCTGCCTGAAGACCATGCTGACCCCGGCCACCTTCAAGGCCGTGGCTCCCGTCAAGGGCGGCAACGAGAACCTGAACGAGAACCTGGCGAAGCTCTGCCGCTGCGTGCTGCCGATCTTTGCCAACCACAGCGCCGACCTCGGCTTTGACTTCAGCAAGTTCACCGCCGACGCCGTGAAGGAAATGGATCTGCCCGAGATGGCCGTCGCCGTTCTCAAGATCTTCTTCCCCACCTGGTTCGCCGACAACTATGACGCGAAGCTTGTCGACAGCGCCGACACCCTCGCGCAGCTGGGTCTGGCCGCCGCCAAGCTCGCCGTGACCAACACCAAGTGGGTCACTCTCGACAACGGCTTCTCCGCCAAGGAGTACACCGACAAGATCACCCCCGACGCCATCAAGGGTTACACCGACAACGAGTGCATCGAGCTGATCGTCAGCATCGGCTCCAAGCTGGGCGCTTACACGCTGGACGCCGCTCAGGCGCAGTCGCACTTCGTGCTGGATAAGGCCGCCTCCACCAACTGGACCTGGAGAGAGTACTGCGACGAGATCGTCGACTGGGCCGTCAACTTCATCAAGGGCTTCCCGGCCGTCATGGTGAAGCACGTCTCCGCCGAGCGCGGCAAGTATGACGGCAACGGCCCGTTCTACAAGGTGAACGTGGCGCTGAACGAGCTGATCAACTTCGCGTTCCTCAGCAACGTGAACGACGAGACCTTCAAGCTGGATACCGAGACCCTGATCTTCGATACCCTTCTTGGCAACGTCATCAACTTCGACGTGGCTGCCATCGTGGGCGTCTTCGAGGCCAACACCAATGAAGGCAACATCCTGAACGGCAAGGTCGTCGGCGGCGTCATCGGCATCGTTGACCGCATCCTCACCGCGCTGTTCAGCCACACCTGCGGCGCTTCCGGCGAGTTCGAGAAGGAGCTTGACTGCACGCACGCCATCTCCGGCAGCTACGACAAGAACAACGGCCACTACGTCGGCAAGCTCACCGAGAAGACCATCGACAACCACAACTACGTGGAGATGGCCGACAAGAGAGTGGAAGCCACCTGCGGCGCGCAGGGCACGAAGTACTATAAGTGCACCAAGTGCGGCGCGGAGAAGACCGAGACCATCCCGGCCACCGGCGCCCACACCTGGGAGCTGACGGAAGAGGATAAGGCATTGGGCATCCAGGTATACACCTGCTCCGTCTGCGGTGAGGAAAAGATCGAAAACGTGGAACCCGCCGAGACGGTTCCCGCCGGTCTTTGCGACGTTGACGGCAACGGCAAGATCGAATCCGCCGACGCCCGTCTGGCGCTGAGAGCTTCCGTTAAGCTGGAGAAGGATATCGTGGAAGGCTCCGAAAAGTACCTCAGAGCCGACGTCAACGGCGACAAGAAGGTCGGTTCGGACGACGCCCGTACGATCCTTCGTCTCTCCGTCAAGCTGGAGAACATGGACGACATCAAGGTCAAGTACGGCAAATAATGCCGGTCCTTTGATCCGCTGAATCAACATCTGCCGCCGGACGGTCCCGTACCGCCCGGCGGTTTTTTCGGTTTAGAGATTTGAGTGTTGCGTTTTGAGAGAGAGACAGGGCCGTAAAAAAGGATCATTACGGATTTTTGCGGGATGGTGACAAACGGGGATTTATCGCGCTGACGCTAAAAGAAAAAAGAAGACTGAAGACTGAAAAATGAAGAATATCGGAAAACACTTTGTGTTTTGATGATAAAACAGTAAGGGCGAAAGCCCTTCCGATATTGTTCAATATTCATTTTTTAGTTTTCAGTATTCATTTAGGTTTGTCGCGCTGACGCTAAAAGAAAAAAGAATACTGAAGACTGAAAAATGAAGAACATCGGAAAACACTTTGTTTTTGATGATAAAACTGTAAGGGCGAAAGCCCTTCCGATATTGTTCAATATTCATTTTTAAGTTTTCAGTATTCATTTAGGTTTGTCGGGCATCAGCGCGACAAACTCCAATTTTCCTTTCTGCTCCAAATCCAACCATTTTCCGTAAAGAGCGTAAAAAAAGGAAAAACGCCACCGTTGTAAGCCAGTAACGTTTTTCCTTTATTTGCAGTTTCGAGTTTCAGATCTCACCGAAGCGAAATCTGACGATATTGTAACATATCCATTTCGAAAATGCAACCGTTTTTTTAAACCGCTGAATTAGTATCAATAGGCGTTGCCCCACACCACCATGTTGACCGCTTTTTTGCCGCAGCACACGCAGGTGTCGGAGAGGTGCTCCTGCTCGAACGGGATACAACGGGAACCGACGCCGGTCAGCTCCTTGACCTTGTCCTCGCACTCCTCGCTGCCGCACCACATGGCCTTCACAAAGCCGTCGCCGTGTTCCGCCAGCGCCGCCTTGATCTCGTCGATGGAAGTGCAGCGGTAGGTCCTGCGCTCGATATTGGCCGCGGCCTTGTCGTAGATGGCCTTGCCCAGCTCGTCCAGCAGGCGTTCAATCTCGCCCTCCAGCGCGTCGAGGGAGACGAAATACTTCTCGCGGTTGTCGCGGCGCACCAGCACGCACTGGTTCTTTTCGATATCCTTGGGGCCGATCTCCAGACGCAGCGGCACGCCCTTCATCTCATACTCGGCGAACTTCCAGCCCGCGGAGTTGTCGGAATTGTCGCACTTCACGCGGAAGGTCTTCGAAAGCCTGTCGGTGAGCTCCTGCGCCTTTTCCGTCACGCCGGGCTTGTGGGCGGCGATGGGGATGATCACGACCTGCGTGGGCGCGATCTTGGGCGGCAGCACCAGGCCGTTGTTGTCGCCGTGGGACATGATGACCGCGCCGATGAGCCGGGTGGTGGTGCCCCAGGAGGTCTGGTGCACGTACTGCAGCTGGTTGTTCTGGTCGGTGAAGGTCATATTGAACGCCTTGGCGAAGCCGTCGCCGAAGTAGTGGGAGGTGCCCGCCTGCAGCGCCTTGCCGTCGTGCATCAGCGCCTCGATGGCGTAGGTGGCCACCGCGCCGGCGAACTTGTCGCTTTCGGTCTTGCGGCCCTTGATGACGGGCATGTTCAGCACGTCTTTGCAGAAATCGGCGTAGACGTTCAGCATCTGCTCGGTCTCCGCCTGCGCCTCCTCGGCGGTGGCGTGGACCGTATGGCCCTCCTGCCACAGGAACTCGCGGCTGCGCAGGAACGGCCGGGTGGTCTTTTCCCAGCGGACCACGTTGCACCACTGGTTATAGAGCTTCGGCAGGTCCCGGTAGGAGTGGACGATGTTGGCGTAGTGTTCGCAGAACAGCGTTTCGGACGTGGGGCGCACGCACAGGCGCTCCGCCAGCGGCTCGCTGCCGCCGTGGGTCACCCACGCCACCTCGGGCGCGAAGCCCTCCACGTGGTCCTTTTCCTTCTGCAGCAGGCTTTCGGGGATGAACAGCGGCATATAGACGTTCTCATGCCCCAGCGCCTTGAAGCGCTCGTCCATCTGCTTCTGGATCAGCTCCCAGATGGCGTAGCCGTAGGGACGGATGATCATGCAGCCCTTGACGCTGGAATAGTCGATCAGATCCGCCTTTTTGACCACGTCCGTATACCACTTGGCGAAATCCTCCTCCATGGAGGTGATCGCCTCTACCATTTTTTTGTTGTTATCAGCCATAATGATCCCTCGTTATTCGATATCGCGTTTGCTGCGGGCAGCTCGGCCCGCAGGACCCATATCAGGTTAAAGCATTACCTCGGGACCGTACAGACGTACGAAATTCCCGAGGTCAAATACAATGATTAACAGTATGCCCGACGAACCCGGCAATTATTTATTCTTGAAAATATTGAAGATATCAATAATGCTTTCTTCGTCCACGCCGGTACCGGAGGAGGCGTTGGCGTCGTTATCAACGGGCGTGCTGAACGGCACGGCCGCGTCGTCGTCCGCTTCCTTTTTCTCCGCGGGATAGTGCGGAACGGCGGGCTTGCCGTCGGTGCCGAAGCCGGTGGCGATGACGGTGACGACCATCTCGTCATCCAGCGAGTTGTCGGTGGATACGCCGAAGATGATGTTGGCGTCGATGTCCGCGGCGTCCTTTACGATGGTGGCGGCCACGTCAACGTCGTCCAGCGTGATATCGTTGGAGGCGGAGATCAGGATGATCACGCCCTTGGCGCCCTGAATGGTGGTTTCCAGCAGCGGGCTGGAGATGGCGGCGTTGGCGGCCGCTTCGGCCTTGTCCTTGCCGCTGGCGCGGCCCACGCCCATGTGCGCGTGGCCGGCGTCCTTCATGACGGAGGTGACGTCCGCAAAATCCAGATTGATGATACCGGGCACCTTGATGAGCTCCGCGATGGACTTGACGCCCTGACGAAGCACGTCGTCCGCCACGCTGAACGCGTTGAGGAAGGTGATCTTCTGGTCGGAGACCAGCTTCAGGCGCTCGTTGGGGATCACGATCAGGCTGTCCACGTGCTGCGCCAGCTCCGCGATACCGGATTCCGCCTGCTGCATGCGGCGGCGGCCTTCAAAATCGAAAGGCTTGGTGACGATACCGACCGTCAGGATGCCCTTGTCCTTGGCCAGCTGCGCGATCACGGGAGCAGCGCCCGTACCGGTACCGCCGCCCATACCCGCGGTAATAAATACCATATCCGTGCCGGCCAGCGCCTCGTTGAGCACTTCCATACTCTCCTCGGCAGCCTTTTTGCCGATATCCGGCTTGGAGCCTGCGCCCTGTCCGCCGGTGGCCTTTTCGCCGATCTGGATCTTAGTCGTCGCTTTGGAATTGATCAGAACCTGCTTGTCCGTGTTGACGGCGATGAATTCAACGCCCTGCACGCCGGATTCGACCATGCGGTTCACGGCGTTGCCGCCGCCTCCGCCGACACCCACGACCTTGATCTGTGTGACAAGATCGTATTCGCTTGACATTTCAAATCCCATTTCATTTTCCTCCGATGCACTTATACTCAATATAGCGTTTTAATATTTTAATATATTTTATCCTATCATAATGTTCACGGAATTTCAAGAACAAAAATGAGAATTAGGAATAAATCTTTGAATTTCTTTCAAATTTACCAATCCTCTTCGTCGCTTTCCTCCTCATTCTCGTCATATCCGCCATCGTTTTCGTCTTCGTCGTCCCAATTATCCCCGTCGTCCCAGTCTTCGTCCTCATCCTCGTTCCAGTCGTTTTCGTCGTCCCGGTCCTCGTAATCGTCTTCCTCCTCCGGCGGCGTCGTGGGCTGCGTCGGGTCCTCCTTTTCCCGCACAAACGCCTTGGCCTGGGCGGTCAGGTCGATCACCAGCTGTTTTTCCGGGTTGCCGGAAAGGTTTTTGTCGATGACGGCCTTGCCGAACTCGATCTTTTCCGCCACCGTGCTGACGGAGCCCAGCTTTACCTCGATGCGGCCCTCGATCTCGATGCGCACGTCGGTGGGGTTGGCGATATCAATGCAGGTGACGTTGCGGATACCGCTGTCGCAGACGGCTTTCACGACGGACAAAAGGTTGTCCAGCGCCTTTTCGTCCGTAAAAGTGACGGGCGTGCCGGGTATGGCGTTCTGCGCCGCCGCGCCGAGGACCGTCGCGGTCCCCTCCTCCGGGGCCGCCACGTCGATCTCCAGCACCTTGCCGTCGATATCGATATACACGTAAGCGCCGCCCTTGGGCACGGCCAGCACCGTTTCGGCGTATTCCGCGTCGATAAAAAACGCGTCCGGCCACTTGCGGCGGATGTTGGCCTTGCGGATATAAGGCAGCTGCTTTTCGATGGCGGCGGCCGCCTTCTCCAGATTGGCGGTAAACATGTTGTCCCCCGCCTTCAGCCCGGAGGCGTCGATGATCAGCTCCTCGGAGTACATCTCCATCTGGTTGTTGACGATCACGTCGGAGGCCTTGAAAAAGACGGTGGTGGAAAGCGCGACGGCCACCGCGCCGAGCATCAGGATCATCACCGTGATAATAAACGCGTCCCTGCGCTTTTTCTTTTTACGCCGCATTTCCGCGCTGATGCGCACCCGCTCGCCGCGGGAACCGGAAACGCTGCCGGAACGGCTGCCGGCGTTTTTGCGCGCGCCGGACGTCCCGCCGCCCTTCGGCGCGGGCTTTTTACCGCCGTTCGGTTTCTGTTGGGGGTTCCGGGTCTGTTTTTCCATCCTCTGCTATCCTCTTGATCTCCGCGGACAACCCGCGGAGCACTGTTTCCGGCGCTTCATAGCCCCGTTCGATATGCCGGGAGTCGCTCACCCTTGTCACGCCTTCCGCCGCCAGCCCCGCGATCATCAGGGCCGCGCCGCCGCGCAGGTCCGGCGTAACGACGTTGGCGCCGTAAATAGTCTTTACGCCGTCGATGACGGCCATTCTGCCGTCCACGCGGATCTTCGCGCCGAACCGGACGAGCTCTCCGATATACTTGAATCTGTTTTCAAAAATGGTTTCAATAATCACGCTGGCGCCGTCCGCCACGGTCAGCATCGCCGCCACGGGCGCCTGGATATCCGTGGGGAAGCCCGGGTAAGGCATGGTGCGGATCAGCTTGACACTGCGCAGCCGTTCCGGTCCCGTGATCCTGATACTGCGGCAGTCGGTTTCTATTTTACAGCCGGCCTCCTCGAACACGCCGATCTCCGGTCCCAGGTGCGCCGGGATGATGCTGTTCAACCGTACCCTGCCGCCTGTGACGGCGGCAGCCGCCATATAGGTGGCGGCGGCGATGCGGTCCGGGATCACGGTGTGCTCCGTGGGGTGCAGCCGCGCAACGCCCTCGACGGTGATGCTTCCCTCCCCCGCCCCGGCGATCCTTGCGCCGCAGCTGTTGAGGAAATCCGCCAGGTCGCTGATCTCCGGTTCCCGCGCCGCGTTGACGATCTGCGTCACGCCCTTCGCGCAGGAGGCGGCGATCATGATGTTTTCCGTGGCGCCCACGCTTGGGAACGACAGCGGGATCTTCGCCCCGGTCAGCCCCTTCGGGGCCTCGCAGACGATCCGTCCGAATTCCTCCCGCACCTCCGCGCCCAGCTTTCTCATGGCGTCCAGGTGCAGATCGATGGGCCGCAGCCCGATCTCGCAGCCCCCCGGCGTGGAAAGCGACGCCCTGCCGTTGCGCGCCAGGATAGCGCCTAAAAAGATGACGGAGGAGCGCATCTCGCGCATCAGCGCGTCCGGGATATCGTCGGCGCCGATAACGGCGCTGTCCACGGTGACGACGTGCGCCTCCCGCCGGACGCGGCAGCCCAGATGGCGCAGGATATTGGCGGTGGCCTCCACGTCCGTCAGCACGGGGCAGTTGCGGATCACCGCTTCCCCGCCGCACAGCAGCGCGCAGGCTAAGATCGGCAGCGCGCTGTTTTTGGAGCCCTGCACGCCGCACTCGCCCGTCAGCCGCCTGCCGCCCCTGATCTCATATACGTTCACACAGACACCTTCCCACAAACAAAGCGATCTGCTTTATCTTATGAGATGGGCCCTGTCCGGGTGACGGCGAAAAATAATCAGATAAGGGAAAGGACGATGTCGGCGATATGTTTTTTGGCGTCGCATTTCGCCATGGCGCGGGCGTTTTTGCCCATGCGCGCGTACTTTTCCGGGTCGGCGATCAGGTCGTCGATCACTGCCTTCAGCGCCGCGGCGGTAAAATCCTTCTGTTCGATCACGATGCCGGCGTCTTTGTCCGCCAGCGATTTCGCGTTATAAAACTGGTGGTTTTCGGCGGCGTAGGGATACGGCACCATGACCGCCGCCTTGCCCAGCGCCTGGATCTCCGCCAGCGTGCCCGCCCCCGCGCGGCCGATCACCAGATCCGCCGCCGCCATGTAGGACGCCATGTCGTAGATATATTCGCTGACGGTGAGCCCCGGGGTGTTTTCGGGATCGACGCCCTTTTCTTTCAGCTCGTCGAACACCCATTTTCCCGACTGTCCGCAGCCGTGTACGAAGATGATATCTTTTTTCACGTATTCCGGAATGATCTCGCACATCACCCGGTTGATGGCCTCCGCCCCCAGCGATCCGCCGGTGGACAGGATCACGAGCCGGTCCTCCGGGAAGCCGAGCTTTTTGCGGGCCTCGCCGCGTTCGGCCGTCAGGATCTCCGCGCGTACCGGCAGGCCGGTGATCACGGGTTCCGCGCTGCATTTCAGTTTATCGGCCGCCTCCGGGTAGGTCAGCATCACGCCCTCCGCGTACCGGGACAGGGCGATATTGGTCTTGCCGGGGAAGGCGTTCTGCTCGTGGATGGCGGTCTTCACGCCCAGCTTGTGGGCCGTGCGCAGCGCGGGGCCGCTGACGTAGCCGCCGAAGCCCACGGCGATATCCGGCTGAAAATCCCGGATGATCTTTTTGCACTGGCCCGTGACGAACAGCAGCCGCCGCAGCGTGCCGAGGTTGTAAAGGATGTCCGAAGGCGCCAGCGAGCGCTGGAAGCCGGTGATATCAATAGAAGCGAAATCAAAGCCCGCCTTGGGGACCAGCGTCGATTCCATTTTTTCTTTCGTCCCGACGAACAGGATCCCGGCGTCGGGACACCGTTCACGGATCTCCTGCGCGACCGACAGCGCCGGGTTGATGTGCCCGCCCGTGCCGCCCGCGGCAAACAGTATCTTCATCGTTACCTCCGTTTTATCCGCGCGGTGCGGGAGATGCTCATCACGAAGCCCATGGCCGCCATGTTCATGATCATGGAAGTCCGCCCGTAACTGAAGAACGGCAGCGAAATGCCCGTGTTGGGAATGGAATCCGTGGCCACCGCGATGTTCAGGATCACCTGCACCGCCAGCTGGAACACGATGCCCATGGCCACCAGCGCGCCGTAGCGGTTTTCCGCGTTGACGCCGATGACGACGCCGCGCCACACCAGCAGCGCGTACAGCAGGATGATCAGCGCCGCCCCCACGAAGCCCAGCTCCTCCACCACGATGGAGAAGATCATGTCGTTCTGGGGTTCGGACACGTACAGATACTTCTGCGTGGAATTGCCGATGCCCTTGCCGAACAGCCCGCCGGAACCGATGGCGTACAGCGCCTGATTGGTCTGCCAGCGCACGCCCAGGGGATCGTAGTCCTTATCCCGCCACGCCACGATGCGCTCCGACATATAGTCCTTCAGCAGATCGGCCTGATAGGCCAGCACCAGCAGCAGCACCAGCGCCGCGCCGCCGATGACGAACCATTTCCAGCGGATCTCGCCCAGCACCATCATGATGACGCCCACGAACAGCATCAGCAGCGTGCCGGACAGGTGAGAGCCCAGCAGCACCAGACCCGCGTAGCAGGCGGTGATGCCGCCGCAGATCACGATGATCTTGACGGAATCGTTCATGACGGGCTTGCCCACGAAGGAGTTGATCTTTTTCGCCCATTCGGAGGTCATGGGACGCTTGCTGACCACGGTGCTGTGGTATTTATCCAGCCACATGGCAAGCGTCAGGATCAGCGTCAGCTTGGCGAGATCCGAGGGCTGCATCTGGAGGGAACCGAAATAGACCCAGCGGTGGGTGCCCTGATAAGCCGGCATCATCCTGGCAAGGATCAGCAGCCCCCAGGAGACCAGCGTGCCAACGTGGGCGCCGATATCACGGAAAATCTTGTAGTTGATCTTGGAGATCAGCAGCATGGCGACAAAGCCGATGCCCACCGCCTGCAGCTGACGCGTAAAATAGTAAGCGGAATTGCCCTCATGGTAATAGGCGTAGGGATAGGTGGAGGAATACAGCATGACCAGCCCGATGGTAACGATAGCCAGCAGGAACACGAAAAACAGGATATCGACGGGGCCGGAAGCCCACAGGCCGCCCTGCTTTTTAATGTAGTTCTTTATGGATCCCATGGGAACCTCCTTTTAGTGCGGAGTGCGGAGTGCGGAGTGCGGAGATATTATTCCAAATTGAGTAATTTTTGATCTCCAAACTCCGATTTCCGATCTATGAACCGTATAGATCTCCGCTCTGTATCAATCTCCGAACTCCGCTCTCCGAACTCCGCTCTCAAATTACCCGCCCGAACCAACTGAGCGCGATCGCCGCGGCGGCGCCGACGGCGCCCACGATGCAGAACACGCGGCAGATCTTTTTTTCGCTCCAGCCGCTCATTTCGTAGTGGTGGTGCAGCGGCGCCATCTTGAACAGCCGCTTGCCGTTGTGCGTTTTCACGTAGGCGATCTGCAGGATGTCGGAACCGAACTCCAGCACGTAGATCACGCCGACGCACAGGATCAGCCAGGGGGCGTCCAACGCGTAGGCGAAGGCGCACACCAGCCCGCCGAGGAACAGCGATCCCATATCGCCCATCATCACGCGGGAGGGGTTCCAGTTCCAGATCAGATACCCCGCCAGCGCGCCGAACAGCGCCGCGCAAAGCACGCTGAGGCCCGCGCATTTCATCAGCACCGCGCACACCGTAAAGCCCACGGCGGCCACCATGGTGACGGAGGCGCAAAGGCCGTCCACGCCGTCCAGAAAATTGACCGCGTTGACCGTGCAGTACAGGGCGATCACGCCCACGGCCCAAAAGACGAAACCGTTTTCCCACATGCCGTAATAGGGAATGAACGTATAATTGACGCCCGCCTTATACAGCGTGAACAGATACGCGACGATCACAAGGACCTGCATACCGGTCTTCTGCAGCTCGGTCAGGCCGAGATTTCTTTTTTTGACCACCTTGATGTAGTCGTCGATAAAGCCGATGAACCCGAAGGCCACCGCCATCAGGATACCGCCGAAGATCTTGACGTATACCACGTCCCGCGGCTTATCCGTATCCCACAGTAAGATCGTGCCGCCCAGCAGCTTGTCGGTGACCAGCACCGCCGCGGCGCTGACAAAGAAGCCGGCGATGAACAGCATGCCGCCCATGGTGGGGGTACCCTGCTTTTTCTTGTGCCAGCTGGGGCCGATATCCAGGATCGTCTGTCCGAAGTTGAGCTTATGCAGCCACGGGATCACGGCGAAGCCAAGACCGAAGGCGACGATAAAGCCAAGCACGATGCTCAATACGACGGCCAACCATAGATTCATTTTGCTCCATCCTTTCGATTTACGACTCCGCGCCCAACAGCTTTTTGACGACGGCTTCGTCGCTGAACGGCTCCGTCCGGTCGGAGAAGATCTGATATTCCTCGTGTCCCTTGCCCGCGATCAGGATCGTATCGCCCGGCGAGGCCTGATTGACGGCCAGCGTAATGGCCTTTTCCCGGTCCGGCTGCGCGAAAACGCAGCTTTTTTCGGGCACGCCCGCCAGCACGTCTGCGATGATCGCGGCGGGGTCCTCCGTACGCGGGTTATCGGAGGTGACGACGACGGTATCGGACAGGGCGGAGGCGATACGCCCCATGGCGGGCCGTTTGCCCTTGTCCCGGTCGCCGCCGCAGCCGAACACCGTGATCAGCCGTCCCTTCGTGAAACGCCGCAGGTCCTTCAGCACGCCGTACAGCGCTTCGGGCGTATGGGCGAAATCCACGTAAGCGGCGATACCAGAGGCTTCGATCCGCTGCATCCTGCCCTTGATCGGGGGCAGCTCCCGCAGGGCGTCCGCCGCCTCCTGCAGGCCGACGCCGCATAAGTTGGCCGCCGCCACGGCGGCCAGCACGTTGTATTCCGTAAAGCCGCACACCGACGGCAGGGAGATCCTTGCCGCGTCCCCGCGGCAGACGACGGTGAATCCGACGCCCTCCGGCGTTTCTTTCCGCTCGCGGACCATATAATCCGCGTAACAGCCCTTGGCGGAATAGGCGGCGTAGGAGGTCAGCCCCGCCAACGACGCGATCTGCTCCGCGTAGGCGTCGTCCGCGTTCAGCAGCGCCCGGCCGCACAGCCGGAACAGCTTGCTTTTTGCCGCGACATATTCCGACATTTTTCCGTGGTAGTCCAGGTGATCCGTCCCCACATTGGTCAGTACGCCGAGAGAAAACCGCGCCGCGTCCGCCCGCGCCTGGCTGAGCGCCTGTGAGGAGACCTCGGCGACGCAGTATCGGCAGCCGCCGTCGGCCATCTCCCGCAAAGAACGGAAAAACGTATCGCTCTGCGGGGTGGTATAACCGCAGTCCGTCAGCGCGTCCACGCCGTACCCCAGCGTGCCGATCACGCCGCAGCGCCTGCCCGTCCGGTTCAGCACGGTCTGCAGGTATAACGCCGTAGAGGTCTTGCCGTTGGTGCCGGTAACGCCGATCAGCTCCAGCTCCCGGTCGGGGTGGCCGAAAAACGCCGCGCAGAGTTGGCTGAACGCCTTTCGCGGATCGTTCACGACGATCTCGCGTCCCGCGCCCGCCGGGCGGCCCGTCACCACGGCGGCGGCGCCGCGCGCAAGGGCTTCGGCCGCCTTTTGCCTTCCGTCGGAACGACGTCCCTCCACGGCGACGAATAAACTGCCCGGGATCACGTCTTCCGTTCTGTCGGTCACGGAAACGATCTCCGGATCGCCGAAGCCGCTTTCCCTGCCGATCTCTTTCAAAAGCTCGCTGAGAATCAAAACGTATGCCTCCGTTCGTCAGAAACCCGTCTTTCCTCTCACACGGCACATCAAAAACTGTCAGTCGGAGGCGCTTCCCTGCTCCCCGAAATATACCCGGATAAAGGAACCGTAGTACACCTCGTCGCCGGGGTCGTACTCCTGCTTGTAGGCCACCGCCTCCGTCTCGTCATAGGAACCGCCGGTGGCCCGCAGGTTCAGGCCGCAGTCCAGCGCCAGCTGGTTGGCCTGCCACATGGTAAGGCCGGTGAAATCCGGCACGGTGGTGAAGTCGGAATAATCATCGTCGTCGGTATACAGCACGATCACGCCGTTGACGGGCGTATCGCGGTCCGCCTCGGGGACCTGGTCGATCACGGTATCGCCGTTGCCGAGGATCCGCACGTTGAACTTGCTGGCGCGCACCTCGCGCTCCGCGTCGGCCACGCTCATGCCGATCACGTAGGGCGCGGAGGCCGTCATGGAGGACATCTCGCTTTCCGTATAGCTGGGTTCGATGCCCAGATACTGCAGCGTCTTTTCGATGACCTCGCCCGCGATGGGAGAGGCGATGACGCCGCCGGAGTAGTTGGCGCCGGAGGGTTCGTCGATGACGATGATGACGGACACCTTGGGATCGGTACGCGGCGCGAAGGCCGCGGTGGAAGCCAGGTAAACGGTATCCTTACTGGTCAGCTTTTCCGACGTGCCGGTCTTGGCAGCCACGTGGTAGCCCGCCACGTAAGCGCTGGTACCGGTACCGCTGTTGACGACTTCCTCCATGTAAGAAGCGATCAGCGAGGCCGTTTTTTCCGAGATGACCTGCCGCTTGACGGTGGGCTTGGTCTCCTGGATCACGTTGCCGGAGCTGTCCAGCTTTTTGGCCACGATGTAAGGCGTCATCAGCTTGCCGCCGTTGGCGATGGCGCTGGCGGCGGTGATGATCTGCAGAGGGGTAACGGAGATGGACTGGCCGAAGGAGGAGCTGGCAAGGTCCGAAACGGAAAAGGAGATATCCGGGGAGTAGTAGGTGACGTTGGCCACGGGCACGCCCTCGCCCGCGATATCGATGCCCGTCTTTTCCGTAAAGCCGAAAGCGTCGAAGTATTTATAAAACAGGTCCACGCCCATCATCTGGCCCACATAGACGGAAAACGTGTTGCAGGAGTTGACCAGCAGCGTTTTCGGCGTTTCATAGCCGTGGCCGGTGGGGTTGAAGTCCTTGATGGTACGGTCCAGGATATCGATGGTGCCGCTGCAGTAATAGGAGGTGTTCTCGTTGATCACGCCCTCCTCCATGGCGCCGGACACAAGAAAGATCTTGAACACGGAGCCGGGCTCGTAAAAGTCCGAAATGGATTTGTTTTTCCACTGGGAAAAGCGCGCCTCAGTGACGGCGTCGGCTCTCTCCGCGTCGTCCTTGATCTTGTCCAGCTCCTCCTGCGTGGCGGCGTCGTGGATGGCGTAGGGATCGTTGGGATCGTAGTTCGGGTAGTTGGCCATGGCCAGGATCGCGCCGGTCTGCGGGTCCATTACGATGCCGTACACGTTGGAGGCGCCGTTTTCCTCAAGGCCCGTCTTCAGCGCGTTTTCCAGAATGGTCTGGATCTCGGAGTCGATGGTCAGCACCAGATTGGTGCCCTGCACGGCGTCGTAGGTGGTTTCAAAGGCGTTCTTCAGCTCCGTCTGCACGCCGTCCTTGGCCGTCACGATCCGTCCGGGGGTGCCGGTCAGCTCGTCGTCGTAGTAATACTCGATACCGTACAGACCGTTGCCGTCGCTGCCGGTAAAGCCGATGACGGTGGAGGCCAGGTCACCGTTGGGATAGTACCGCTTGGTATCGGGGTCGATATTGATGACGCCCGTCAGGTCCTTCTCATAGATGTACGCGCTGAGGGCCGTTTTTTCGGCGTATTCGATCTTGCCCTTGACCTTCAGGTAACCGTATTTTTCATTGGCCTTCAGTTTGGCGGTGATCTCCTCCCGGTCAAGGCCCAGGTAACTTACCAGACCGTTGATCACGTCCGCCCGGTTGTCGTCGTCGATCTTACTGGGGTTTACGTACACCAGCCAAACGGAAGCGCTTTGGGCCAGCACGTTCATTTTGCTGTCGTAAATGGTGCCGCGGGTGGCGTTCAGCGTTTTGACGCTCAACTGCTGGGCCTCCGCCTTGCTTTTGTACTCGTCGCCCTTGATCAGCGTCAGGTAGCCGATGCGCAGCGTACACAGTCCCAGGCACAGGACAGCAAAAAACAACAGCAAAAGCACGCCGCGTTTCGCTGTTTCGGAATTTTTCTTCAGATAGGTATCTTTTCCCGCCAACCTGTCCGCCTCCCTGATCTTACAAAAAACGCATACTTTCTTTTTTTTGCCGCGCGTACTTCTTTATAAGAAAACGGCTGCGCCGCAGCGCAGGATACAAACCGTTTTCCTGTTAAATAAATATATGCCGCCGCGGCGGAAATATGCTTAAGGCACCGCCGTACCAACACGGCGGCGCCATGTACGTCATGTTATCTTACACTGTTGGAGTACAGTACCCTGTCCCCCTTGGACAGATCGATACACTCCACCTGATAGCTTTCCACCTTCGTCATGCCCAGCACGTTGACGGCGTAGCTGTCGATCTTCGCGATGCTCATCTTGCTGTTGAGCTCCGCGTTCAGCCGCACGTTCTCGCTTTTGGCGATCTCGATATCCGCCTCCACCGCGTCGATCTTGCGGATCAGCTCGTAGCGCTCCGCGCCGGCGGAGATCTGGCAGCAGACCACGCCGAACACCACCGCTACGAACACGAGCATAAATACGATGCGCATGCGGCTGGCGCGCTCCTCGATCTTTTTCTGCTCCGCGGACTTCGGTTTTACCTTTTTCAGGACCGGCTTATACTGCGGCTCTTCCTTCCGTTTGGGCGCGGCATTCCCATGCGCGCCGTAAGCGCGCGCGGTCGCCGCCCTGCTTTCAAACAGCTCGAAGGCGTAAGGCTCCTCCGTCAGTTGTGCCGTTCCGTACATAATGCGTTTCCTCTTTCCGTTCTCTTCTCTATCTCTGCTCGGTATGATCCTTTAATTTCACAATGCTTCTCAATCGTGCGCTGCGGCTGCGCGGGTTCTCCTCGATCTCCCGTTCGCCGGGGCTGACCGATTTGAACGGCAGCTCCCCCGCCGGCGTCCGGCCGCACACGCACACCGGAAAATCCTTCGGGCAGCGGCACCCCGTACATAGCTCCCGGAACACCTGTTTCACCGCCCGGTCCTCCAGCGAATGGAAGGTGATGACCGACAAAACGCCGCCTTCCTTCAGGCAGCCGAACATGCTGTACAGCGCGTCCGGCAGATGCTCGATCTCTCCGTTGACCTCGATGCGGATCGCCTGGAAGGTGCGCCTCGCGGGGTGGCCCCCTTCCCTTC
The DNA here is from genome assembly GCA_017428085.1 of Clostridia bacterium. Classification (GTDB taxonomy): domain Bacteria; phylum Bacillota; class Clostridia; order Oscillospirales; family Acutalibacteraceae; genus RUG806. The sequence continues at coordinate 97,136 of JAFRRP010000004.1, forward strand.
TGGCCCGCGCCGGGATGGCGTTTTTGACCGTTTCGGCCAGTTGAAACGTCGTTTCAAACGGCTTTTTCGCCCGTTCGGCAACGATCAGCCGCGCGATGCTGCGGGCGAATTTCTCCTCGCCGTAACAGGCAATTATCCGGAACAGCTCCTGCTCCGAATAACCGTTCACCACGTCCGCCGCGCTCATGCCCTCTTTGGACATCCGCATGTCCAGCGGCGCGTCCTTATGAAAAGAAAAACCTCTCTCCGCCGTATCCAGCTGATAAGAGCTGACGCCGAGATCCGCCATGATCCCGTCGACACGTTCCACGCCGAGCCCGTCCAGCACAGACCGGATATTGCCGAAGTTGTCGTTGACCACTGTCACGTTTCCGCGGGAAGCAAATTTATCCCGCAGATTGGCCACCGCGTCCGGGTCCCGGTCAATGGCGATCAGTCTTCCGTCGGCGGAAAGCCTGTCCGCCACGGCCTTGCTGTGGCCGCCGCCCCCGGCGGTGCAGTCCACGTAGATCCCGTCGGGCCGTACGCCCAGCGAATCCACCGTTTCGTGAAAAAGGACGGGGACGTGCGAAAACTCCATAGCGCGTTCCATATCAATAGACGATCTCGGGGTAATCCTCCGGCGTCAATTCAGCGGCGGCGGCTTCCCTCTTGTCGTGGGCGGCCTTGCTCCAGATCTCCAGGCGGTTGGCTTCGCCGGTGATCACCACGTCGGTCCCCAGCGAAGCGTGCTCGATGAAGTCCTGCGGCACGGTAAAGCGCCCCTGCTTATCGATGGCGACCGTAACGGCCGACGCGAAGAAGCGCCGCTGCATTTCTCTCTCCTGCGGGGTGCGGGAAAGCATTTTTACCTGATCGACGAGTTTTTCGAAATTGGAGTTATCGTAGATGGAAATGCATTTATCAGGAGATTTGAACAAGACAAATTCCTCGCCGATATTTTCACGAAAGCGCGCGGGAATGAACAGACGGCCCTTTGCGTCAAGCGTATGATAAAAAGTACCGAGATAATACACGTCCGCGCCTCCTTCCTGAAAATCGCATCAGTTTTTGATGCTTTTTGTGGGATTTTAATGCTATTTGCACCCCTGTGCTCCTCATTATATAACAGAGGTATGAAAATTGCAATAGAAAAATCAAAAAAAATCCGTTGCATTTCGGTTTTTTTTCGATATAATGAGAAACAGAAGACGGCCGCGGACATCCGGCGGCGGAAAGGAACGCGCGAAAGGCCGCGCGAGGCAGCAAAATGGCGTTTTCAACGGAGATCATCCGCCCCTACAAGGGCCGCGGCGTGCGTTGCGCGCTGTTCGATTTCGACGGCACGATCAGCCTGATCCGCGAGGGCTGGCAGCAGATCATGACGCCCTATTTCTGCGAGTGCGTGGAGGCGCTGGGGACCGGCGAGCCGCGGGACGCGATCGAGGCGGAGGTACGGGAATTCATCGACCGGCTGACGGGCAAACAGACCATTTTTCAGTGCATAGCGCTGGACGAGGCCATCGTGCGGCGGGGCGGCCCGCACCGGGAGCCGCTGGTATACAAAACCGAGTACCTGCGGCGGCTGGCGGTCCACATCGCGGACCGCAAAAAGGGACTGGCCGACGGTACGATAAAAAAAGAAGCGCTCACCGTAAAGGGAGCGCGGGAGATCCTGATCGGCCTGCGGGAGGCCGGGATCAAGTGTTATCTTGCCAGCGGCACGGACGAGCCGGACGTAATGGCGGAAGCCGAACTGCTTGGCGTGGACAGCTTTTTTGACGGCGGCATCCACGGCGCGCGGGACGGGCTGACGGACTGTTCCAAAGAGGCTGTCATCAAGGAACTGCTGGAAAGCGAGCGGGTGCAGCCGGAGGAGCTGGTCACCTTCGGCGACGGCTGCGTGGAGATCGAGCTGACCGCCGCCATCGGCGGGTACGCGGTGGGCGTGGCCACCGACGAAAAGACCGGCGACGGCGTGGACCCGTGGAAGCGCGGACGGCTGCTTTCCGCCGGGGCCGCCATGATCATCCCCCACTTCGCCGAACCGGAGACGGTGTTGAAGGCGCTGGGGCTGTAAAGAGTTGTAAGGTGTAAGGTTTGAGGTGGCAGAGAGGAAAGATCAAGATGGCAGGGGGAAGAATACGGCCTTTTGCCGCGCGGCAGTACCGATACGGGAAACAGTTTCCCTTTTCCCTACCTTTATATATCACTTTATTATCTCTTTATTGTGTATTTATTATTGATTATCATTTTGATAACGCTTCCGTAGGCGAAACGCCTACGCCCCATAGGCGAAACGATAACGCCTCATAGGCGAAACGACAACACCTTTCATCATCAAAATGATAACGCCATAGGCGAAACGACTGCGCCCCCGTAAACGGAGGCGCAGTCTTCTTTTCCAGGCATAAAAAAGAGGTTCATCACGGATTTCGGTGGGATCTGATCTGTAAAATAAAGGTTTGTCGGGAAACCCGGCAGCCCGGCAAATCCCGATCGCTCCATCCCGCGATTTTCCGTGATGCACCGAAAAAAAAAAAGCAGCCCGAAAATGAACTGCTTCTGAAATTGCCGAAAAACCGTTGTCAAATATGGAATCGCGTTGCGAACGCTGCCGCAGCACACGCCGCAGCACACGCCGTAGCACGCTGTCGTAGCACGCTGCCGTAGCACGCTGCCTCAGCAGCGTTAACAACGAACGTACACGGCTTTAACGGAGCTGAGGCTCCGTGCTACGATCAGACTTTGACGGAGCTGAGGCTCCGTGCTGCGGTTTTTATTTGAAGTATCTCTCCAGCAGGCCCTTGAAGGCTTTGCCGTGTCTGGCTTCGTCGCGGGCCATTTCATGGACCGTGTCGTGGATGGCGTCAAGGCCCAGCGCTTTGGCTTTCTTGGCCAGCTCCGTCTTGCCCTCGGTAGCGCCGTTTTCGGCTTCCACGCGCATCTGCAGGTTTTTCTTGGTGGAATCGGTGACGACCTCGCCCAGCAGCTCCGCGAACTTGGCGGCGTGCTCGGCCTCTTCATAGGCGGCCTTCTCCCAGTAAGCGCCGACCTCGGGATAACCCTCTCTGTAAGCGACTCTCGCCATGGCCAGATACATGCCGACCTCGCTGCATTCGCCCTGGAAATTGGCGCGAAGGCCTTCCACGATCTCCGCGTCCACACCCTTGGCAATGCCGACCACGTGCTCGGCCGCCCAGGTCATTTCGCCGTCTTCCTTGATCTCCACGAACTTATCGCCGGGGGCGTGGCAAAGGGGGCATTCGGTGGGGCAGGTATCGCTTTCCACGATCTGGCCGCAAACTAAACATTTCCATTTTTTCATAATAAAAGCTCCTTTATCTGTTTTATTTAAATCAATTATATCTCATCTCCGCCGCTTTGTAAATAGCAAAGCGAAAAATCTTTTTTCTGCCCAAAACGGGATTGACTATCTCGTTTTATTGCTTTAATATAGTAAAATGAGAGGTGAGCGTATGAAGATCGTATTTGAGCATCTGACAAAGATCTACCCCAGCCGCAAAAAGGGCGGAGCCCCGGTGACGGCGGTGGCGGATTTTGATTTCGAGATACCCGACGGCACGCTGGTGGGGCTGCTGGGCCCCTCCGGCTGCGGCAAAAGCACGGCGCTGAACCTGATCAGCGGGCTGGCGGAGCCGACGCAGGGGCGCATCCTGTTCGGCGACGAGGACGTGACCGCCCTGCCGCCGGAAAAGCGCGGCGTGGGGCTGGTGTTCCAGAACTACGCGCTGTACCCCCACATGACGGTGCGGCAGAACATCCTGTTCCCGCTGCAGAACCTGAAGGGCCCGCAGAAGCTCTCCAAAGAGGAGATGGAAAAGCGCGTCAACGAGGCGGCTGCGCTGGTGCAGATCGAGCAATTGATGGACCGCAAGCCCTCCGAGATGTCCGGCGGGCAGCAGCAGCGGGTGGCCATCGCCCGGGCGCTGGTAAAAACGCCCCGGGTGCTGCTGCTGGACGAGCCCCTTTCCAACCTGGACGCCCGCCTGCGGCTGCAGACCAGGGAGGAGATCCGGCGCATCCAGCGCAAGACCGGCGTCACCACCATCTTCGTCACCCATGATCAGGAGGAGGCCATGAGCATTTCCGATCGGATCGTGGTGATGAAGGCCGGCGCGGTCCACCAGATCGGCCGACCTCAGGACGTGTACGACGAGCCCGCGGATTCCTTCGTGGCCAAGTTCCTCGGCACCCCGCCCATCAACGTGTTCCGGGGCTCCGTCCGGGGCGGGAAGCTCTATATCGGGAGCGAGGCCGTGCTGGACGTGAAGGCGGCGGACCGTGAAGCCGTGGAAGTCGGCGTGCGGCCGGAGGGCTTTATTCCCAAGGAAGACGGCGCGCTCACCTGCCGTCTGCAGGCGGTGGAGGTCATGGGCCGGGATATTTCCATCGTCTCCCGGCACGACGCCTCAGAGGCTGCCATCCGCGCCATCGTCAGCGCGGAGCACGCGGCCATGGCCACGGGCGAGACCGTCCGCTTCGACCTGAAGCCCAACAAGGTGTTCGCCTTTGAGACGGAAAGCGGCGCGCGTATCGCGCTGTGACGGAGGACGGGCGATGAAACAGAACGGCAAAAAGGCGTGGCTGTACCTGCTGCCCGCCATCGCGTTTTTAGGCGTATTCATGGTCTACCCCCTGCTGGACGTGTTCGTGTACTCTTTTGAGGAGGGCTATAACTCCGCGTCCCAGTCCTACTTCGGCGTGGGCCTTTACAACTATTCCTACGTGCTGCACGATCCGTTCTTTTTGCAGGCGGTAAAGAACACCTTCCTGCTGGTGATCGTGACGGTGCCCCTGTCCACGGGCTTCGCGCTGCTGATCTCGCTGGGGCTGCACAGCGTCAAAAAGCTGCAGCAGCTCTTCCAGACGATCTATTTTTTGCCCTATGTCACCAACACGCTGGCGGTGGGGCTGGTCTTCATGATCTTATTTAAAAAGACGGAGTACTCCGCGGGGCTGATGAACCTGCTGCTGGGGGCCTTCGGCATGAGCCCGGTGGATTTCATCGACGGTCCCTACTGGGCCAAGCTGTTCGTGCTGTGCTTTTACACGGTGTGGATCGTGCTGCCCTTCAAGATCCTGATTTTGACAAGCGCCCTCGCCTCGGTGGACCAAACCTACTACGACGCGGCGAAAGTGGACGGCGCGGGGCGCTGGCGCGTGTTCTCGCGCATCACGCTGCCCATGATCTCCCCGATGATCTTCTATCTGGTCATCACCGGTTTCATCGGGGCGTTCAAGGCCTATTCCGACGCGGTGGCGCTGTTCGGCGTCAACCTGAACGCGGCGGGCATGAACACCATCGTGGGCTACATCTACGACATGCTCTACGGCGACAGCGGCGGCTACCCGTCCTACGCCTCGGCGGCGGCCGTCATCCTGTTCGCCGTGGTGCTGACCATCACGGTGATCAACCTGACCGTAAGCAGAAAGAATACGGCGAAGTAAGGGGGCGAAGGGAATGACGAAACAAAAAACCGGCTTCGGCGGCAAGCTGCTGAAAGCGCTGACCTACGCGCTGCTGTCCCTGTGGGGGCTGGCGGTGCTGTTCCCCTTTTACTGGATGCTCCTGACCAGCGTCAAAAGCTACGGCGCGTACAGCGCGGAGTATATCCCGAAATTCTTTACGCTGACACCGACACTGGAAAACTACTTCAAGGCGTTCACCACCGTGCCGCTGGGCAGATACTTCGGCAACACGCTGCTGTTCACGCTGGTCACCACGGCGCTGATGATGGCGGTCATCACCCTGTCGGCCTTCGCCTTCGCGCGGCTGGATTTCAAGGGAAAGCACCTGCTGTTCGCCTTCTTCCTCGCGCTGATGATGATCCCGAACGAGCTGGTCATCATCACCAACTTCGTCACCATCACAAATTTAGACCTGCGCAATACCTTTACGGGACTGATCTTACCCTCCGTGACCTCCGTGTTCTACATCTACCTGCTGAAGGAGCAGTTCGAGCAGATCCCGGACGAGCTGTACTACGCCGCCAAGGTGGACGGCACCTCCGATTTCAAGTATCTGTTCAAGGTGATGCTGCCCATCTGCCGCCCCACGGTGGTGACGGTGTGCATCTTGAAGGTCATCGAGTGCTGGAACTCCTACGTGTGGCCGCGGCTCATCACCGACGACCCGGCCCACTTCCTTGTGTCCAACGGCATCCAGGAGATCCGCGAAAACGGCTTCGGGCGGGAGGATATCCCCGCCATGATGGCGGCGGTGGTGGTCATCTCCGTTCCCCTCATTGTCCTGTTCCTGATCTTCCGTAAAAAGATCATGGCGGGCGTCGCGAGAGGAGGCACGAAGGGATGAAACGGTTTACGCGCGGCGTCGCGCTGACGCTTTCTCTGCTGCTTATACTTGCGCTGCTGTCCGGCTGCCACGGCTACAAGGGCGCGGCGGGCTTCGTGATCCCGGAGACGTTTGACGATACCAAAGACTACACCGTCGCCTTCTGGGCGAAGAACGACACCAACAAAACGCAGGTCAGGATCTACGAGAAGGCCGTGGCCGACTTTGAGGCGCTGTACCCCAATATCAACGTGGAGCTGCGGCTTTACACGGATTACGGAAAGATCTACAACGACGTGATCACCAATATCGCCACGGGTACCACGCCCAACGTGTGCATCACCTATCCGGACCACATCGCCACCTACCTGAACGGCGAAAACGTGGTGACGCCGCTGGACGGCCTGATGGCGGACGAGCGCTACGGGCTGGGCGGCAGCGAGGTACGCTTTGATTCGCCTGCGGCGGATGAGATCGTGCCGCAGTTCCTGAACGAAGGCAAGATCGGCGGCGTGCAGTACGCGCTGCCCTTCATGCGGTCCACGGAGGCCTGCTACGTCAACAGGACCTACGTGGAAAAGCTGGGCTACGACCTGCCGGACGTGCTGACCTGGGACTACGTGTGGGAGGTCAGCGAGGCCGCGATGCAAAAGGACGCGGCGGGCAATTACCTTGTCAACGGCCAGAAGGTGATGCTGCCGTTCATCTATAAATCCACGGACAACATGATGATCCAGCTGCTCAAGCAGACGGGCTCGGACTACTCCACCGACCGGGGCGACATCCTGCTGTTCAACGACGACGTGAAGAACATTCTGAAAACGGTTGCGGAACACGTCGCCCACGGGGCGTTTTCCACCTTCAAGATCTCCGGCTACCCCGGCAATTTCCTGAACAAGGGCCAGTGCATCTTCGCCGTGGACTCCACCGCCGGGGCCACCTGGATGGGCACCGACGCTCACAACCAGGACGTCAGCGCGGACAGCATCGTGAAATTTGAGACCGAGGTGCGGCCCGTCCCGCAGGCAGACCCCGAACACCCGTGGATGATCTCACAGGGACCCAGCCTTTGCGTGTTCAACAAGGAGGACCCGCAGGAGGTGCTGGCGGCATGGCTGTTCGCTCAGTACCTCATCAGCGACGACGTGCAGATCGCCTACTCGGAGACCGAGGGCTACGTGCCCGTGACGTCCAAGGCGCAGAACGACCCTGCGTACCTGCAATATCTGGCGGATATCGGCAAAGACGCCGACCACTACGACGTAAAGATCAAGGCGGCGCAGCTGCTGATGGCCAACACCGAGCACACCTTCGTCACCCCCGTGTTCAGCGGTTCCGCGTCGTTGAGGGACGCGGCGGGGCAGCTGATCGAAAACACCGCCAAAAGCGTGCGCCGCAAGGAGACGGTGGACGACGCCTATTACGAAAAGCTGTTCGCCGACGTGAAGGCCATGTACCGGCTTGATTCCGGCGGGGCGCTGAACGGCGGGGCCAAGGCGGATCTGGGCCCGCTGCCCTCCACCGCAAAGGCGCTGCTGGGCGGTATCGGCGCGGCGTGGCTGGTCATCGGCGGATATTACGCGGTCGTGTGGAGCCGGAAAAGACGAAAAAAATATGATAATTTTGAAATAAATCTTGATTTATCGTAAAATCGTAGTAAAATAGGCGTGGTTTTCCAAAAGGAAACGAATTTCATTCAGAAAGGTAGTTATGACAATGAAAAAGTTTTTCGCTGTTGTTCTCGCCCTTACCATGGTGCTGGCGCTGGCTGCCTGCGGCGGCAAGACCGAGCCCGCTTCCACCCAGACCGACGCCGTTGAGACCACGGCCGCCGAAGACGCCGGCAAAGTCTCCGTGATGACTCACGACGAGTATGTCGCCGCCGATCTGGACACCGCCGTTTGCGTGGAGACCTACGTACAGGCCAAGCAGTCCTGGTGGGAAGACAAGGCCACCGTTTACTGCCAGGGCCCGGACGGCGCGTATTTCGTCTACAACATGACCTGCTCCGAAGAGGATTACGCCAAGCTGACGCAGGGCACCAAGATCCAGATCCAGGGCTACAAGACCGAGTGGTCCGGTGAAGTGGAGATCGCGGAAGGCGCCACCTTCACGATCCTGGAAGGCGAAGAACCCTACATCGCGGAGCCCATCGACGTGACCGAGCTGCTGGGCACCGACGAGCTGATCGACCATCAGAACGAGCTGGTCAAGTTCACCGGCATGACCGTGGAAGCCAAGAAGGACGCGGACGGCAACGACGTGGCGTTCCTTTACAAGTGGGACGGCTCCGGCGCGGAGGGCGACGACCTGTACTTCGACGTCTCCTACAACGGCCAGACCTACACCTTCACCGTGGAATCCTACCTGACCGGCCTCGGCACCAACGTCTACGATCAGGTCAGAGAGATGAAGATCGGCGATACCGTCGACCTGGAAGGCTTCCTGTACTGGTACGAAGGCGTCAACCCGCACATCACCGCGATGCTGCTGGGCTGATCCACCCCATAACAAAACGTTTCCCCGCGGGCAAACCCGCGGGGATTTTTTGTCATACGGGGAAGTACAACAGGGATTTGCAGATCCAACGCGTAATGCGGAATTCCGCATTGGTGCAACACGACAAACTCCCAAGCAGCCGACAAAAAAGCCGCGCGTTCCCATAACAGAGAAACGCGCGGTACGTTTTATTGAGATACGATCAGAACAGCGATTTCAGGTTTTCCAGCAGCAGACAGAAGAACCGGATCAGCCGCTGCACAAAACGGATCAGCGGGTTGGCCTGCGCCTTCGCCAGCGCGTCCAGATCCACTTTCCACACGGTATCGAAGGGGTGGGAGGCGACGCTGCCGCCGTCCCCGCCGCGGAAATGCCACGCCCCGTTTTCCGCCAGCGTATACATCGTGCCGTCCACGATCTCCACATCCTCTACGGAGGGCAGGGCGTCCGTCGTGCGCAGGCCGTCTGCGAGAAGGCAGCCACCGTCGTAATCCACGCGGGCGGTATACAAAATACCGTTTCTGTTCCTGCCGTAGGAGGTATTGAGGTAGGCCGTTTCGCCCAGCAGATACGCGCCCTGCACGTTTTCCACGGCGTCGGGCACCCGCAGGGTATACGTCGGCGCGGCGCAGGCGTTTTCCTCGCCTTGCAGGCTCGCCCACTCGCTTTCGGAGGAGCTCTCGTCCAGCTGATAACAGATCAGCAGGGTGTTGCAGTCGTCCGCCGCCTTGCGGGCATAGCCCTCGTCGTCGCCGTCGTAATAATTGCCCGTCCACAGCATGCCGCCGCCGCAGCTCACAAACGAGGTGTTGGCCGCGTTCAGGTAAGCGGCAAGATCCACGGTGCCCGCCAGCGTCACGTCCGCCGCCTCGCCGTCCGCCGCGTTCAGCAAACGAAGCGGCACGTAGGAGATCGTGCTGGCGTACTCCGCGAAATACAGGTTGTTGGCGCTGACGGCGATACCGCCGAAATGCCCGTTCGCCGGGCTGCCGGACCGCCGGATAATATGGTATTCCGCCGCCAGATGGCCGTCTGTCATATCCAGCGCGAAGACCACGCTGCCCGCGTCGCGTTTACTGTAGGCGGAGATCAGCATCTGGTTTTTCGCGGCAAAATACGCGATGCCCTGGGGCACCATGTCGGCTGCCTCGTCCAGCCCCGGGATGCACAGATCGGGCATGCCGCCGCTGCCGTCCAGCGCGCGGGCGCAGCCGTCGTAGTACTTCCACGCGGCGGAAACGTTTTGTTTCCGATAGTCCTCCACCACGTGCGTCTGCCGGTATGCGGGCGCGGCGGCCGCCGCAAAAACACCCCCGGCCAGCAGCGCCGCCAGCAGTACGGAAATCATGACCGAAAGCTTCTTTTTCATCGTTCTTTTCCCCCTTCTGCGGTTCCGCCGCGCCGCCGATCTCCGGCGCAGCGCGGAACGAATCTGACAGTTTAACTATATCATCTCCCGCAGAAAAAAGCAACCGGCTTTGTCCCCTTTCGGCAAAAAGCAGCCGTTTTCAGCAAGAGCGCCGAAAACCGTTGAAAAATAAATGTTCGTTATTTTTTTAACGATTAAGCTCTGTCAAGTGATATTTCTTCACTGATTCTTTCGCGCCGCGCCGATACATTTTTTATGCAAAAATACGGTAAAGGCGCCGCCTTTACGCTGTTGAAAACTCTGTTCACTTTGTTGAAAACCCGGTTGACATTGTTGATAACCGGACCGAAAATCTTTGTTAATTTGCCGTCAAGTAAAGAGATTGACATTACTTCAACAAAGTTTTTAACATTTTTTCGGTTTTCAACAGAAAATATACATTTTTATCAATTTGACGATTCGACCAATTTTTTTAATAATCCTCTTTCCAAATCCCAAAAAACATGCTACAATGATAGCGGAAGGGACGGCGAAGAAAACATGAAAACCGAACAGAAAGCCCCCGCGAAGATCAACCTTACGCTGGATATCGCCTCCGTACTGCCGGACGGCTATCATTCCATTTTTACGGTCATGCAGACCGTGGATCTGTGCGATACCGTGACGGTGGAAACGGCCGACGGCGGCGTCACGCTGACCTGCACCGAAGGCGCCATCCCCTGCGACGAACGCAACACGGCTTACAAAGCGGCGGCGCTGTTCCGTAAGGCGGCGAACATCACGGAAGGCGTGCAGGTCCATATCGAAAAGCGCATCCCCTCCCAGGCGGGGCTGGCGGGCGGCAGCGCGGACGCGGCGGCGGTGCTGCGGGCGCTGGACGAATTGTTCCCGGAACGGTTGACGGAAAAACAGCTGTATGAGATCGCCTTTTCCATCGGCGCGGACGTGCCCTTCTGTCTGGCGGGCGGCGCGCGGCTGTGTCTCAATAAAGGAGAGATCATGGCGCGGCTCCCCTCCCTTGACGCGTGGGTCGTGCTGGTCAAGCCGGAGGAAAACGTCTCCACCGGGGAGGCCTACGCGCGTTTTGACAGCGCGCAGGAGCTGTTCCATCCCGACAATGACAGATTCCTGTTTCACGCCGCAAAGGGCGAATACAAAAAGGCGCTGGCCTACGCCGCCAACACCTTTGAGGACCTGTGCGACCTCCCCTGCGGCGCAGGGATCAAATCCGCGCTGTACGCAGGGGGCGCGTATTACGCCGCCATGTCCGGCAGCGGCTCGGCGTTCTTCGGTCTGTTCGACGACGAAGCCCGCGCGGCGCAGACGGCAAAAGCCCTGCGCAGAACCTACGAACGGACCTGGCTGTGCCGGACGGTCACAAAATAAATCAGTGGTAAGTTGCAAGTTTTAAGTTTTTTTGATTGACTGATCAAAAAACGTCCATAATCAGATTGTAAAAAAAAGACATCTGAGAAAGGGCGTTTTTTTGATGGAAAAAATCAGGTTGTTTTTCACCCGCGCGCCGGGGGCGGCCGCCGCCGTCCTACTGAGCGCGGCGTTGGCGCTTGGCGCCGTGACGCAGTACTACATCGACTGCCGCGAGGTGCGCGGCGACGTGCTGCGGCTGCACGTGATCGCCGCCAGCGACAGCGAGGCGGACCAGGCGGTGAAGCTGCTGGTGCGGGACGCGGTTCTGGCGGAGGGCGCGGATCTTTTTGACGGCTCCGTCACCGCAGATGAGGCGCAGCAGCGGCTGGCCCCCTTTCTGGACCGGTTGGAGAAGGCCGCCGACAGGGTGCTGCGGGAAAACGGGCTCCCCTACGCTGCGACGGCGCAGTTGGTCAACGAATACTTCGATGTGCGCTCCTACGAGGGCGTCACGCTGCCCGCCGGGCGGTATCGGGCGCTGAAGATCGTGCTGGGCGAGGGCAAGGGCAAAAACTGGTGGTGCGTGATGTTTCCGCCCCTGTGCCTGCCCGCCGCGACGGCGGAGGAGGACGCCTACGCCGTGTTCGGCGGCGACGGGGCAAAGGTGGTACAGGGCGAGCCGGAATACGAGATACGCTTCAAGATCGTGGAGCTCGTGGAAAAGGCCATCGAACGGATCAGAGAACGCCGCGCGGAACGCATCGACTGAAAAAAACGTTTTTCATCTCATTCAAAAAATTATTTCGATAATCATCAAAACAGATATTGACAAACGGAAAATGATATGTTATATTTGCTTCGATGACTATCGAAATATTTTTATGAGAAGGTGAAAAACAATGGAAGATTTTATCGCTGAGCTGAAAGCGCAGCATGCTGCTCTGAACGAGCAGGCGGCTGCCCTGCGGGCGCAGGATAAGGGCGACGAGGCCGTTTTCTGCACGGTGCGGGCCAACGTATACGATATCTGCGCCACGGTGTGCAACGTTCATATGAAAAGGGGCGATCCCGCCGCCTTTGACGCCGCGCTGGAGCGATTCCGCAACGAATGGGGTGCGTCTCTGGAAGCTGCAAAGCAACAGGATAACGCCAAAAAGATCTGCGTGGAGGAAACAAAGCTGGAAGCGCTGGCGGACGTGGCCGCCCGTCTGGCGGCGGCGAGGGGCGAATGATGGACAGGGAAACGGCTATCCGTATTTTCAAATGCCTTTCGGACGCCTCGCGCCTGAATATCATCTCCACGCTGCAGACCGGGGAGGCCTACGGCGAGCTGCTGGCGCAGCGGCTGGGGTTGAGCGCCTCCACCCTGTCGTTCCACATGAAAAAGCTGGAGGAAGCGGGGCTGGTGGCCTCACGCAAGGAGCAGTATTACACCGTTTACACGCTGAACGAGGCGCTGACACAGATGCGCTTGGCCGAGCTGATTGCCGGGGAGATCCCGGAGGAGGACGAGGCGCGGCAGCGGGAAGACGCCTATCGGAAAAAGGTGATCGACGCGTTCTTTGACGGGGAACAACTGAAATCGATCCCCGTCCAGCGGAAGAAAAAGCTGATCGTACTGGAAAAGATCGCCGAACGCTTCACCCCCGGTCAGGTCTACGAGGAGGCAGCCCTCAGCGAAACCATCGCCCGCATCCACCCTGATTACTGCACCATCCGCCGGGACATGATCTCCGAAGGGATCCTGCGCCGTGAAAACGGCCGCTACGTCAGGATCAGATAAAATCCTGCAATACGATCGGCTTTCGACGAAAACAGTGATACTCTACTGATAGAAGCATTCTTCACATAAACGGCAGCGATCAGTGCTGTCGCTTCACGGGAAAGGTTGCTTCTTTTTTTTAATAAAACCATAGGACCGCCCGGAGGGCTTCTTACGACTTACGACTCACGACTTGCGACTTACGACTGGCAGCGCCGCGCGGCGCAGCCCCTTTCTCCTTTTTTGCCAAAAAAACGGATAATCCCCGCCATTTTTCTACTATAAATGTAAAAAATAATTATTTACTTTTTATATGACAGGTGCTACAATAAAGTTTGGTGTGTAACAGCCAAAAAACCGTATTTAATTATCAGGAGGATATCATATGGCAAGAAAGAAAAAGACCATGGACGGCAACAACGCCGCGGCGTATGTTTCCTACGCGTTTACGGAAGTGGCCGGTATTTATCCGATCACTCCCTCCAGCCCCATGGCGGATTACGTTGACCAGTGGTCGGCGCAGGGCCAGAAAAACATCTTCGGCACCACCGTAAAGGTGGCCGAGATGCAGTCCGAGGCCGGCGCCGCCGGTACCGTGCACGGCTCCCTGGCGGCCGGCGCGCTCACCACGACCTATACGGCTTCGCAGGGTCTGTTGCTGATGATCCCGAACATGTACAAGATCGCGGGCGAGCTGCTCCCCGCCGTGTTCCACGTGTCCGCGCGCTGCGTCGCGTCCCACGCGCTGAACATCTTCGGCGACCATTCCGACGTGTACGCCTGCCGTCAGACCGGTTTCGCCATGCTGGCGGAGACCAACCCGCAGGAGGTCATGGACCTCGGCGCGGTGGCGCACCTGGCCGCCATCAAGGGCAGAGTTCCCTTCATCAACTTCTTTGACGGCTTCCGTACCTCCCACGAGATCCAGAAGATCGAGATCTGGGACTACGACGACCTGAAAGAGATGTGCGACATGGACGCGGTGGACGCGTTCCGCAAACGCGCCCTGAACCCCGAGCGCCCCGTGATGCGCGGTTCCCACGAGAACGGCGACATCTTCTTCCAGCACAGAGAGGCCTGCAACGAGTACTACGACGCGCTGCCCGCCATCGTGGAAGAGTACATGGACAAGGTCAACGCCAAGCTCGGCACCGACTACAAGCTGTTCAACTACTACGGCGCGCCGGACGCGGAGAGAGTCATCGTGGCGATGGGCTCCATCTGCGACGTGGCCGAGGAAGTCATCGACTACCTGACCGCCAAGGGCGAAAAGGTCGGCCTTGTCAAGGTCCGCCTGTACCGTCCCTTCTCCGCCGAAAAGCTGGCCGAAGCCATCCCCGCCACCGCCAAAAAGATCGCGGTGCTTGACAGAACGAAGGAGCCCGGCTCCCTCGGCGAGCCCCTGTATCTGGACGTGGTCGCGGCCCTCAACGCCGCCGGCAGAAAGCTCGACGTGATCGGCGGCCGATACGGCCTCGGCTCCAAGGATACGCCTCCCGCCAGCGTCTTCGCCGTCTATGAAGAGCTGGCCAAGGACGCCCCGAAGCATCCGTTCACCATCGGCATCAACGACGACGTGACACACCTGTCCCTCGAGGAAAAGCCCTCGCCCAACACGGCGGCGGCCGGCACCATCGAGTGCAAGTTCTGGGGGCTGGGCGGCGACGGCACCGTGGGCGCCAACAAGGACTCCATCAAGATCATCGGCGACCATACCGATAAATACGTGCAGGCGTATTTCCAGTACGACTCCAAGAAGACCGGCGGCATCACCATCAGCCATCTGCGCTTCGGCGACGCCCCGATCAAATCCCCCTACTACATCAACAAGGCCGACTTCGTGGCCTGCCACAACCCCTCCTATGTGGAGAAGGGCTACCGCATGGTCAACGACGTGAAGCCCGGCGGCGTGTTCCTCATCAACTGCCAGTGGGACGAGAAGGAACTGGGCGAAAAGCTCAACGCCGAGACCAAGCGCTATATCGCCAAAAACAACATCCAGCTCTACACCGTCAACGCCATCGACATCGCGGCGAAGATCGGTCTGGGCAAGCGCACCAACACCGTGCTGCAGTCCGCTTTCTTCTCCCTTGCCAAGGTGCTGCCCGCTGAGGAAGCCATCGGCTACATGAAGGAGAAGGCGCAGAAGTTCATGAAGAAGGGCATCGAGATCGTCCAGATGAACGAGGCCGCCATCGACGCGGGCGCCACCGCCTACGTGAAGATCGACGTGCCCGCCGACTGGGCCAACGCCGTCGACACCGCCGCGGAGCCCGCAAGCGAGGGTCCCGCCAAGCTGGTCAAGATGGTGGACAGCATCATGAAGCCCGTGGGCCATATGGACGGCGACACGCTGCCCGTATCCGCCTTTATGGATCACGCGGACGGCACCTTCGAGCAGGGCGCTTCCGCCTATGAAAAGCGCGGCGTGGCGGTCATGGTTCCCGAGTGGAACGCCGAGACCTGCGCCAAGTGCAACAAGTGCGCCTTCGTCTGCCCGCACGCCACCATCCGTCCCTTCGCCCTTTCCGACGAAGAGGCCGCGGCGGCCCCCGCCTGCACGAAGATCGCCCCCAAGCCCATCGTCAAGACCACCTACAAGTACACCCTCGCGGTTTCCCCCATGGACTGCATGGGCTGCGGCGTGTGCGTAGGCGTGTGCCCGACCAACTCCCTGAAGATGGTCGCCAGAGAATCCCAGGACGAGCAGCAGGCCGCCTTCGACTACTGCGTGGCCAAGGTCACGGAGAAGCCCGAAGTCGCCACCGCCGCTACCGTCATCAGCAGCCAGTACAAGCAGCCGCTGTTGGAGTTCTCCGGCTCCTGCGCGGGCTGCGCGGAGACCTCTTACGCGCGCCTTGTCACCCAGCTGTTCGGCGACAGGATGTATATCTCCAACGCCACGGGTTGTTCCTCCATCTGGGGCGGCCCCGCGGCGACCTCTCCCTACACCACCAACAAGGCCGGCCACGGACCTGCCTGGGCCAACTCCCTGTTTGAGGACAACGCGGAGCACGGCTTCGGTATGTTCCTGGGCCAGAACGCCATCCGCAACGCCCTGATCGCCAAGGTGGAAGCCATCGCGGAAGCCGAGAAGGCCCCCGAAAACGTGAAGGAAGCCGCCAAGGCGTACCTTGACACCGTCAACGACGGCGAGAAGAACGGCGCCGCCGCTGAGGCGTTCGTCGCCGCGCTGGAAGCGTTCGACTGCGACTGCGACAACCGCAAGTCCATCCTTGCCAACAAGGAATACCTTGCCAAGAAGTCCATCTGGATCTTCGGCGGCGACGGCTGGGCCTATGACATCGGCTTCGGCGGCGTGGACCACGTGCTGGCCTCCGGCGAGGACGTGAACATCATGGTGTTCGACACCGAGGTGTACTCCAACACCGGCGGACAGGCCTCCAAGGCCAGCCAGATCGGCCAGGTCGCCCAGTTCGCGGCTGCCGGTAAGGCCATCGCCAAGAAGAGCCTTGCCGAGATCGCCATGAGCTACGGCTACGTCTACGTGGCGCAGATCGCCATGGGCGCGGACCAGAACCAGACGCTGAAGGCCATCAAGGAGGCCGAGGCCTATCACGGCCCGTCGCTGATCATCGCCTACGCCCCCTGCGAGATGCACTCCATCAAGGGCGGCATGGTGAACTGCCAGGCCGAGATGAAGAAGGCTGTGGACTGCGGCTACTGGAATATGTTCCGGTTCAATCCCGCCGCCAAGGCCGAAGGCAAGAACCCCTTCACCATCGACTCCAAGCCCGGCGTCAAGGAGGACTACCGCGCGTTCCTGATGAACGAGGCGCGTTACTCCGCCCTGACCCGCTCCTTCCCGGAGAGAGCCGAAAAGCTCTTCACCCAGGCGGAGGACAACTCCGTGGAGCGTTACAACCACCTGCTGCGGCTCAAGGACCTGTACGCCCCGGCCGAATAAGCAAAAGCCCCATAAACAGATCGACTCCCCTCGGAACGCTCCGGGGGGAGTTATTACAGTAAAGAAGCAAGAGTGAAAAGGGGCGCTGCCGCGCTTGCAATATCATGGGGACGTATCAAGCGGCACAGCGAGACTCGCCTGCCGTGCCGCGATTTACGATAGAGATCTCCCCTGTAACTGTGCCTTTCGTTCCCGATGCAGCCGGTACAGCGCCACGAAGACGGAGCACAGCACAAAGGTCTCGTTGGCCATGCCGGCCAGGGAACGGCTGAACAAATTATAGATGAACCAGCACACGCACACGGGGATGGTGAGCAGCTTCAGCTTTCTGGTGTCGGTCTGCCACCCCGCGCAGGTGGCGGAAACGGTCGCCACAGCGGGCAGCAGGGAAAGGGGCCCGTCCCACGTGGCGGCGGAGATGCCCAGCGACACCGCGCAGATGGCGACGGGGATGATGATATGGTCCGCCCATTTCCTGCCCCGGAAGCTGTAAATGACGGCTCTGGCCACGTTCAGCAGGTTCATAAATACGGCGGTGTATTTGCCCAGCAGCAGGAAATGCAGACACCACAGCGCCGCGTTCAGCACCATCAGCAGCATGATGGTGCGGTGTTTTTTGAACTGATACATGAGAATACCCACGAACATCGCGCAAAAACCGAAGATCTGTCCGATGACGAAGCTGTGGGCCTGAAAGAATGCGATCATAGTCCCCTCCCGGAACGAAAAACCGTTTTCATTCATTATACGCCTGCCATGGGCAACATTCCAGCATTTTCTGAAAAAAGTTAAAAAATCAGTTGACTTTTCGGGGGAACGGTGCTATTATATGTGAGCAATCTGCGCTGGTAGCTCAGCTGGATAGAGTAACTGGCTACGAACCAGTAGGTCGGGGGTTCGAGTCCCTTCCAGCGCGCCAACAGAAAAGAGGTGCCTTTCGGTACCTTTTTCTTTTTTTATTGCATACAAAAAAGCCGGCCCCGTGCCGTCAGGCAGGAGCCGGATCGAAATCCTTCCAATCAGTAAGACGTAGGCAAAATGTAGATCCTGACGCCGCGGAAGCCCCAGTTGTCGCAATCGACTTCGGAGTGCATATACAGGTCCACGGTGGCGCCGTTGGTCCAGTAGATAAATCCGCCCGTATCCTCCGCGCGGCAATAGCCGTACACGTAGCGCCCGTCCAGTGAAACGATCCACATTTCGGTGCCGTAGGGGATCTCGCGGGGGTCCACCGCCACGCAGCCCTGATAGACGTAGGTGCCGGTGGAGGTCATGCCGCCGCCGGAATACGCCGTGGCGTAGCCGTCGATGTAGTACACGTAATCCTTCGGTACGCCGTTCTCGTCAAACTCCAGCCCGGCAGGCAGCGCCAGCTCCGACATGGGGATCCCCGAGGAATTCAGGCCCGCGCCGCCGGAATACTCCAGCGAGGAGGCGCCGTAGGAATAGTTGCTCTTATACAGGTTTTTGTTGTCGCTGGCCACGCGCTCGCCGGAACGGTCGATCAGCTCTTCAATGACCGTGGGCTCCTCCGCCGTGGTCTCTTCCACGGTGGTTTCCTCCACCAGATCCGCCACATGCGGAACGCCGTCGTCGTAGGCGGTTTTTTCCACCGCAGTCTTGATATCGGCCAACTGGCCGGCGATCACCGAAAACTCCCGCACCGGCGCGTCGGCATGCTCTTTCAGCACGTCCACGTCGGCGGGCGAAAAGTCGTGATATAACTGCTCCTCATATGAAGCGTCTGCCGAAACCGAGAACGCCTGACGAACGCCGACCGGGATATCGCTGATGATAACGGACACAGCGACGCCCGCGGCGACCATCAGTGCCGTGGGAACGATCTGGCGGCGGCTGATACCGAAGGGGATCCTGCCGTCCCGATCCGTGCCGTCGGCGCGGTCTCTTCTGAACAGTGGCATAAATCGATTCTCCTATCCTTTAAAATACCGGAAAAAGAAACATGCGTACAGGGATTTTAACGTCCGGTATGTTATTGGCGAAGCCGAAATAATGAGCAACACATTACTGCCCATCGTACATTCCCGCATTATATTCACTTTCTTCGCAAATGTCAAACCGAAAAATTTTTGAATTTTGTTGAATTTGTACAAGCCTGTTTTTTTGATATTTGCAAATCTTCCGTAAATTCCGCAAAAAACCCGCACGTTTGTTCAGTTGTTGGAAAACGATTACGCCCGTTTTTTGTGTAAAGTGTAGAAATTGACACCCGGACCCCGCAAAAATGACAATTTGTAATCTTTTTTTGGGGATTTTTTCCAATTATACCTCCTGTCTTTTGTCTGTTTTCAATAGTTTACTGTCCGTTCTTTCAGGATCGCAACACGCCCGGAAAGCAGCGACTCGCTCTGCGGGCCGGTTTGGACGCGCAGCGTGCCGCCCGGCTCCGACAACGTCAGCGCCACATCCCTTTCGGCACGATCTGCCAGATACGCCCCCGCGGCGCAGGTACCGCTGGCGCAGGAGCTTTCCCAGCACAGCGTATCCGCCGCCGGGACATAAACCAGCGGGCGCAGCGTCAAAGCGTCGCGGTCCAGGAACATCACGCCCAACGCCTGCGTGGCAAGCGCCGCGCACCAGCCCTTTAAGGCGCTTTCCGCTTCCGCCGTCGTCAGCTCGTCCTCTGTTACCATGATATGCGCAATACCGGGACAATAGACCACGGGCAGCGATAATTGCCGGTTTCCGAGAAACAGCGTTTCCTTTGAGATCCGTTCCGGCGCGGGCATGGCAACCGTACAGGCGAAAGCGCCGTTTTGCTCTGCGACGGCGACCTCCACGGGTTTGTCCGCCCCGGAAACGTCCAGCGTCACGCGGCGCGTTCCCCCTGCCGGGATGCCGCAGTTCGCGCAGTACAGCGCGGCGGCGGACATGGCGGCGTTGCCGCAGAACTCCCCGCCCGCCATATCCAGCCGCGGCGTTTTTCCGCTGAAATCGACAAAGCCCACCTGCTCGCAGGAGGGCTCTTCGTTCATGATCCGCGCGGCGAGGGCAGGCCGGGATTCCGGCGAAATCGGCGTATCCGCCAGCGCGGTGATATTCTTCGTGGGGTCTATGAGATAATAATGTAATGCCGTCATCGCTGATAATTCTGTAAAAACTGGCGCGTGCGCTCCTGCTTGGTCCCCTCGAACAGCTCCTGCGGGGTCCCCTGCTCCACGATCACGCCCTTGTCCATAAAGATGACCCGGTCGGAGATCGCATGGGCGAACGCCATCTCGTGGGTGACGATGACCATGGTCATCTGCTGCTCCGTCAACTGTTTGATGACCTTCAGCACCTCGCCGGTGAGCTCCGGGTCCAGCGCGGAGGTGGGCTCGTCAAAGAACAGGATCTCCGGCTTCATGGCCAGCGCCCGCACGATGGAGACGCGCTGCTTCTGCCCGCCGGAAAGCTGGCAGGGGTAGGCGCCCGCCTTGTCGGCCAGCCCCATGGATCCCAGTAATTGCAGGGCGGTCTCCTTCACTTCCTTCGGGTCGCGCTTCTGCACGCTGATCGGCGCGTCGGTGATGTTCTTCAGCACGCTGTAATGGGGGAACAGGTTGAAGTTCTGGAACACCAGCCCGAAGTACCCGCGCACCTTTTTGAGGTCTTTGGTATAGACGATCTTATCGCCCTCCATGGAGGCGACCGTCTCGCCCATATATTGCAGCGTGCCGCTGTCCATGGTCTCCAGCAGCGTGGCGCAGCGCAGGAAGGTGGATTTGCCGGAGCCGGAGGGACCGATCACGGAGACCACCTCGCCCTTGTCCACGGTGAGGGAGATATCCTTGAGCACTTCGTTATCGCCGAAGGACTTTCTGACGTTCTGTATATCGAGAATGTGCATATCGGTCTCCTCCTCAATCGTAGTAGCTGAGCGCCTTTTCGATCCGTTTCATCACGAACGCCACGACGGCGTTGAAGACGAAATAGAAAACGCCCGCGACAAGGAACGTCAGCATGCCCGGCGAACGGGGCGACACGGCGATCTGCTTGGCCTTGGTGAACATCTCCACCGTGCCGATGGCGGAGGCGAGGGAGGTATCCTTGACCAGCGTGATGACCTCGTTGGTGACGGCGGGCACCACCCGCTTCACCATCTGCGGCAGGATGATCTTGACAAAGGTCTGCGCCTTGCCGTAGCCCAGCACATGGGCGGCCTCATACTGGCCGTTGTCGATGGATTCGATGCCGCCCCGGTAGATCTCGGCGAAATACGCCGCATAGTTGATGATGAACGCCACGATCACCGCGGAAAACCGCCAGTTGCCGGGAACGGTAAAGTTGAACACCAGCGCCGGGGCGAAATAGATCACCATCACCTGCAGCATCAGCGGCGTGCCGCGCATGATGGAGATATAGACCTCCGTGAACCACTTCAGCGGCCTGAACCGGCTCTTTTTGCCGAAATAGACCGCCAGGCCGAGGGGCAGCGCGCCGAGCAGCGTCAGGATAAAGATCAGGAACGTATTGATAAAGGCGTAGGCAAGCTCGCCCACCATCGTGGAAAATGTCATACTCCACATCGCCGCCCCGGGCAGCTGCGCGCCCTCGCGGCCCTTTCTGTATCGTTATGGAAAAGAGAGGAAGCGGAAACGGCTCCCCATTTCCGCTTCTGTCATCTGTTATCTGCGAATCGCTTATTTGACCAGGCAAAGGCTTTCCAGCACAAGGCCCTCGTCCACGTAATTCTGCGCAATGGACATCATGGTGCCGTCCTCCGCCATCTTCAGCAGCTCGGCGTTGACCGCGTCGCGCAGCTCGGTGTTGCCCAGCAGGAAGCCGACGGCATACTGCTCGGTGGAAAGCGGCTCGTCAAGGATCACGTAAGCGCCGTCCTTGGAGCTGATGTTGAAGGTGGCGACGCCCAGATCGGCCGCCACGGCGTCCACGCTGCCGCTGTCCAGATCCATGAAGCCGGTGTTGTAGTCGGGCAGCTGAACGACCTCCTTCAGGCTGTTCTTGAATTCCTCGTTGGCGTCGATGGCGTCCACGGCGGAGGAACCGGCCTGCGCCATCACGCTTTTACCGGCAAGATCCGCAAGGGACGTGATGCCGGAATCGGCCTTGACCACCAGCACGATGCTGTTGTCCACATAGGGATCGGACCAGGTGTACTGATCCTCGCGTCCGGTGTAGGTAAAACCGTTCCAGATGCAGTTGATGTTGCCGGAGGAAAGCTCCGCGTCCTTGGAGTTCCAGTCGATGGCAACCGCCTCGAACTCCCAGCCCAGACGCTTGCACAGCTCTTTGGCCATGGCCAGGTCGAAGCCGTCGTAGGTGCCGTCCTCCGCCACGAAGCCGAAGGGCGGGAATTCCGCGTCGAAGCCGACGATCAGCTTCTGCGTTTCCTCCGCGGGCTTTTTACCGCCGCAGGAGGCCAGCGCCAGCGCGCAGGTCAGGACCATGACGGCCGCAAGAAGAATGGAAATCGTTTTTTTCATGGTAAAATCCTCTCTTTTAATACAATATCATATTAGCGCTTTACTCCGCTAAAATTCTTCTATAAAATACCATAGAACGCGCCGATTGTCAAGCATTATTTTTTTACGGTTTTTTCAGAAAACCATTTACTAACAGCGGATTATGTATTATAATATAATGAATGATTTTTAAATGAGGAAACGGCAATGAACGAATATAAAGACAGGAACATCCTGATCCTGGGGCTGGCCAGAAGCGGTCTGGCGGCGATCAAGCTGCTGCTGAAGCTGGGGGCGAAGCTCACCGTCACCGAATCCAAACCGCTGGACCAGATCAAGGAACTGGACTGGCTGCGGGAAAACGGCGTGGAGGTCTGCGGACAGGAGCCGGAGGTGTTCGAGCGCGACTACGACGAGGTCATCAAGAACCCCGGCATCAACGGCAACCAGTGGTTCGTGCGTCGCCTGCGCGAGCGCGGCATCCCCGTGACCACCGAGATCGAGCTGGCCTTCAAGGTCTGCGCGCCGCAGCACTTTATCGCCATCACCGGCACCAACGGCAAGACCACCACCACGACGCTGCTGTACGAGGTGCTGAACAAAGCCTTCCCGGGAAGGGCTCACCTCTCCGGCAATATCGGCATCGCCCTGTGCGAGACCGTGCTGGAGCAGAACCTGATGGAGGACCCCGGCCACTATATCGTGCTGGAGATCTCCAATTTCCAGCTGCTGGATATCGTCACCTTCCGCCCTCAGATCGCGGTCATCATCAATCTGGCGGCGGACCATCTGGACTTCATGGGCACCGAGGACGCCTATTACCGTTCCAAGGCGCGGGTCTATGAGAACATGCGCGGTAACGATGTGTTCCTGAAGAATATCGACGACGAACTGGTGAAGCAGTACACGGAGCTGCTGCCGGTACAATGTAAAGAGGTCACATACAGTCTTGTTGACAGAGGCGCGGACTTTTACGCCGATAACGAATACCTCTATCACAAGGGCGAAAAGCTGTTCCCCCTGAGCGTGATGCGGATCGTGGGCCGCCACAACGTGCAGAACGTGCTGGTGGCGACGGCGGCGGCTTCGGCGCTGGGCGAAAGCACGGAGGACATCCGCGAGGCGGTAGCCGCTTTCAAGGGCGTGGAGCACCGGCTGGAGTTCGTGCGGGAGCTGAACGGCGTCAAGTACTACAACGACTCCAAGGGCACCAACGTGGACGCCACCGTGACGGCGCTGAGATCCTTTGACTGCCCGGTGATATTGCTGGCGGGCGGCCATGAAAAGGGGCTGGACCTCTCCCCCATCCAGCCACTGCTGAAGGGCGTCAAACAGGTGATCGGCTACGGCGAATGCGGGCCGCGCATCGTGAAGGACCTGACCGACGGCGCGGGCGTGCTGACGGACGACCTGCCCCACGCGCTGGAAGAGGCCGTAAAGATCGCCGCACCCGGCGACGTGGTGCTGCTTTCCCCCACCACCAGCTCCTACGACCAGTACAGCTGCTTTGAAGAACGCGGGGAGCACTTCAAATCGTTGGTCAACGCCCTGTAGCACGGCGCATTGCGCCGTCAGAGTCGCAAGTCGTAAGTCGTAAGAATCATGCGGCTCGGTATGCAATAAACGATAGTGAGGAGATTATGAACGCACACGACAACCGCCCCGTGGGCATTTTCGATTCCGGGCTGGGGGGCCTGACCTCCCTGAAGGCGATCAAGGCGCTGCTGCCGCACGAAGACCTCGTGTTCTTCGGCGATACGGCGCGGGTGCCCTACGGCAACCGGACGCGGGAGGAGCTGCTCCGCTTTTCGGAGCAGAATATCCGCTTTTTGCAGAGCAAAGACGTCAAGGCCGTGGTAGTGGCCTGCAACACCTCCGACGCCATGGCGCGGGCAGAGGTGCAAAAGGAGTTCGACCTGCCCATCATCGGCGTGATCGACCCCAGCGCGCGGCTGGCGGCGGAAGCCACCCTCACCGGCGGGGTGGGCGTCATCGGCACCCACGTGACCGTGACCAGCGGCCTGTTCAACCTGCTGATCCCCCTTTACAACCCGCTGGCGCAGGTGACGGCGGTGGAAACGCCCAAGCTGGTGCCGCTGGTGGAAAGCGGCAAGACCCACGAGACCGACGCGGAGACAGTTGCCGTTCTGAACGACTATCTGGCGCCCTTTCAAAACGGCGCGATCGACACGCTGGTGCTGGGCTGCACCCACTACCCGCTGCTGGCGGAGCTGATCGGGAAGCTCCTGCCCGGCGTGACGCTGATCAACTCCGGCGCGGCGGCGGCGCAGCGGCTGAAGGACACGCTGACGCAGATGGATTTGCTGGCCGACCGGACGGGACCGGGCGCGGCGCGGTTCTACGTCAGCGGCGACCCCGATCCCTTCGCCCGCAACGGCGGCGAGTTTCTGGGGGAAGACCTGACCGGCCGCGTGCAGAGACAGGTTTGAGTTTTGAAAGTTGAGTTTTGAGGAAACGGTGATTCCCACCTGATACAAGAACGACGGACCGTCGGCGCGATAACGCGTAAACGGTCCGTTTTTTCTATCGAAGTCTGACTGCAACATTTGTCAGAAGCGGCACTGAGGCGCCGAGCTGCCGGTTATGCCCGTGCGGAGGCGGTTTTCAGCCGTTCCGGCAGCGAGGCGAAAAATACCTTGAGATAGCGGAACAGTTGGATATAGAATTCCCTTAAGGCGGGCCAGAAGCCGCGCTGCTCCGGCCGCGCCAGAGACTGCGCCTGATTTTCCTCGGTCATCGGGACCACCGTATCGCCGAGGAGAATCATATACTGCGGGTAGGCCGGGTCGCTGTCGATCGTCATCGGTGTTTCGCCTGACAGATAGCGATAGGCAAACGCTTCCATAAAGCTGTTGGTGTCCTGATGCGACATATTGCCGATCATCCAGGTGCTGTCCGGGAACAGGCAGGTGGAGGCGTCCACAAGACCGTCGGGAGAGAGGTAGCGCTCGTTGCCTTTGGCTTTCGCCTCGGCCACGTACGCGTCGGACAGGGGCTCGCCGAAGTTGCCCGTGGTGGCGCCGAAGGAGCTGTCCGTCAGAAACACCTTTTCATCAGACAGCTTCACAGCGTTTTTCGTGATCGGATCGGTGGCGAAGCCGTACTTTGAGAGGACTCCCACAGCTACGCCCTGCGCGTTCATCTCTTTCAGCATTTCCTTTGCGCCGGCGCGCACGTCCCGATTGTAGCCGCGGATCTTTTCGATCAGCCCGGCGTACTGTTCCTCTCTGCCTTCAAAGACGAAGGAGATGGCTCAAAACGGAAGATCTCGTTGCCGTCCTGATCCGCCAGCGGCTCGCCGTCGCCGCCCACCAGAACGACGGGCACCCGGGAGCCCCAGTTGGTAAGGGAACGTTCTTCCGCGGCAAGGCTCATCGGCGCGATTCCGCACAAAAAAATAAAGGCCAGCAAAAGCGCCAGCACGCCTTTCATCTTTTTCATCATCCGTACCTCTTCTTTTGAAGTATTTTCTATGTTTATATTAGAATTATACCATATCCGCACGCGGTTTTCCACAATCAGTTTTGCGAAAAGTGTATATTATCTCCCGGAATCTGTCTCCGTAGCAAAAAAAGCAGCGTCGGGCGCGGTTAAAACCACGCGCCGACGCCGGTTGGACATTGATTCAGGATCAATAATAAGGGGTCCCGTTTATTGTCTCCCGATCTCGTCCAGCGGCAGGGGCTCGAAATCCGGGATCTTGTTGAAGACAAGGGAATCCTCCTTCAACGAATAATCGCCGTTGGCGGGGTCCGTGAAAACGTCCGCCGTCTGCCTCGGCCGGAACACCGCGTTGCCGGAGATGTCGCTGTACTTCTCCGCCAGCTCGCTGATGCCGCCCAGCTTGCCGCCGATGCTGACCACCACGTTGCCGGTCACTTTACTGTACGCCGGGTTGGGCACGAAATCGGGGCTGTCCGTATGGTCGAAATCGTCGCTGAAGCGCGTCATGGCAGGAAACGCCTTCTGCCACACCGCCGACTGCCACGGGGATCCATAGAGGAGCTGCCACATATCGCCGTCCTTCCGTGACGAATGGGTGAACCAGCCGCCGGTGACGCCGTCCGCCGCCCGCTGGTCGTAGGTGAACGGATTGACGTTGGTGTTGACCACGACGTTGTTGCGCACGTCCAGGTCGCGCCCGCCGCCCAGCTGGATGCCGATGGACGGCGCGTTAACGATCAGGTTGCCGTAGACCGTCTGGCCGGACAGGGCGTCGTCCAGATAGATGCCCACCGGCCTGTGCTGCCCGGAGCCGATATTATAGATGCAGTTGTAACGGATCACGTCGCCGTACCAGTCCCAGCGGCGGCCGGAGTAGATCGCCCCGGCGTCGTCGGACAGCAGGCACACGTCGTGGATCAGGTTATACTCCATCACGTGGTTGTTGCCGGCGTAGGTGATGGCCTCGTGGGGCGAGTTGAACATCTCGTTGTGGGCGCAGATATTGCCCACGCCGTTCAGCGTCACCGCGGGCTGGTAGGTCTGATAGATCTCGCTCCAGTCGTGGATCAGGTTGTTTTCCGCCCGGGAATTACCGGGGACCAGCGTCTCAACGTCGCCGCCGGACAGGATGATCCCGCCCTTGCCGGTGCGGGTGATCTCGTTATCGGCCGCAAGGTTGTCACAGCCGTTCATTACCACGGCGTTGCCCGCGATATTCTTGATCAGGCAGTCCGCCACGGCGATCCGGTCGCCGGAAACGACGATCGCGTCGCCGCGGGTGCCCTTGACCGTGAACCCGCGGAAGGTGAGGTCGGTCGCGCCCTCCACGGCAAGGATGGGCTGTGTGGTCAGGGACAGGTCGATCACCGCGCCGGAGAGGTCGCCGTCCGGGTACAGATACAGTACGCCGGCGTCCCGGTCCAGGTACCACTCGCCGGGGGCGTCCAACTCCTCGAACACGTTGAAGAAATAGTAGGGCGCGCCGGTCTTGGTGCCGAAGGTGCTGACGAATTTCGGAGAGAGCGTGCGGTTTTCATGATCAAAACTGCCGATGGGGGAAGAAGCGTCCGCCCAGTCGTATTTCCAGTAGCCGAACACCCACACGTCGTCCAGCGTTTTCCATGCGACGACGCGGTCCGCCAGCTCCTGACTGACGCGGTACACGTCCGGGGCGGGGTTGCGCACCTCGTCCCAGTTGGCGCGGGCGGTCAGGGAGCCGTCGGTCTCCCGGCCGTAGCCGGTCTCCACGACCTCCTCGGTCTCCAGCCAGCCCGTATCGGGATAGCGGGCGAGGTTCTGCCGTTTGTCGTTGACGAACAGCTCGCAGTAGATGTCCCCCGCCCAGTCGCCGTCGTACCGGCCGGCGGTATTGTAGCTGCCCACGGCATAGATCTTGCCGTATTGCGCTTTCGTGACGCCGAGGTCGGCCAGCTTCACGCAGACGACCTTTTGCTTTGCGTCCTCTGTCAGGCGGGCCAGCATGGCCTCGTCCGTCACGGGGGAGAACGCCTCGGGCGGCAGCGTCATGCCGCCGTTGAGGACGACCTCGCCGTCCCCGTAAGCGCAGTACGTGACGGGGCAGGTCTGCGAGCCGCCGTCCTCTTTTGTAAAGGAAAGCCCGGCGACGCGGTACTCCCCCGCTTTCACGGCAACGGTCACGCCCGGCAGGCCGGTTTTCTCCAGCGCGCGCACGGCCTCCCGCGCCTTTTCCAGCGTGGCGAAGGGGCGGTCAAGGGTCCCCTCATAAGTATCGTCGCCGTCGGAAACGGAAACGTAAAACTGCGCGTCGGTCATGGTCGCGGCCTCCTTTTGCGTATAGGAGCCGTACACCGCGGGGGCGGGCTCCCTGATCTGATGGGTGGTATAATACTCCGGCAGCAGATGGCCGAAGAAGACGGGCAGGCAGACGACGGCGACCGCCGCCGCGGCGCCGATGAGAGGGCTCCACAGCGACCGCTTTTTCCCCACCAGCCCGGAATAGCTCTTTTTCCAGCGGACGTACAGCACGCAGTAAAACACGAGGAACGCCGCCAGCAGCACGAGGATCGTGAGGTAGCTCTTGCCCCCGCCCCACAGCACGTTGTTGACAAGGAACGAGAGCGCGAAGTAGACGACGCCGAAGCAAGCCGTCAGGACCGCCGCGTGGAGCGCCGCCTTCTTTTTCGGCTTCATCCGCTGGCGTTCCGTGATGAAATCCACCGCGAAAATACAGACCAGTACCAACGCCAGCAGCGCCCCGTAAACGGGCACGATCCATTTCATATAATAATAAGACGTCGCGCCCCACAAAAGCCCCATCGCGGGAAACAGCGCCTTTGCCCCTGCGGCGTGGCGGTTGAGCTTTGCCATAACTGTAATCTCCTTTTCTGTTTGCCTACGCAAAAAAAGATGAGCGCCGCGCCATCCGGCGTGACGCCCAACCGTTGCTTACTTGCAGAACTTTTCGATGTAATTGTCGATGGCCTCCGCCACGATGCGGACGGCGGTCTCACGGCCCTGCACCTCGTCCACGGCGGTCTCCTTGTTTTCCAGGCTCTTGTAGACCGAGAAGAAGTGCCGCATCTCGTCGAAGATGTGGCCGGGGAGCTGGTCGATATTGAAGTACATATTGTAGTTGGGGTCGTTGAACGGGATGGCGATGATCTTCTCGTCGTTGCGGCCGCTGTCCAGCATGGAAATCACGCCGATGGGATACGCCCGCACCAGCGTCAGGGATTCCAGCGGTTCGCTGCACAGCAGCAGCACGTCCAGCGGGTCGCCGTCGTCGCCGTAGGTACGCGGGATAAAGCCGTAATTCGCCGGGTAATGGGTGGATGTATAAAGGATGCGGTCAAGGATGATGAGCCCCGTCTCCTTGTCCAGCTCGTATTTCTTCTTGCCGCCCTTCGGGATCTCGATCACACAGATGAAATCCTCCGGGTTGATGCGCTTGGGGGAAATATCGTGCCATATATTCGTCATAACAAGCGTCTCCTTGCACGTTTTTTACCATTTTATCACAAACCTTTTTCCAATACAATACGGAAAACGGAAAAAGAAAACCGATATCGCAGCTTTTCGACCGAAAATGCTGTCTTTTTTCAAGCGTTCAGCAATTGCCCGTATAGACGTACGTCAGACGTTCCCGCGCGACTTCCGCCAGACGGTATACCGTTTTCACCGGCGTGGCGCCGCGGTCCGTCATATGGAACCGAGGAAAGAACCGGGAAAGATGCAGCGGAACGCTCTCCCCGTCCGGATTGCGCAATTGACCGACCCACGCGGACAACTCCCGCATCTCCTCCTCACCGTCGTTTTCTCCCGGCACGATCAGGGTGGTCAGCTCCACGTGGCAATGCTTTACCGCCTCTTCGATAAACGCCGTCACCTGTTTCCGGCTGCCGCCGAGAACGTTGGCATAATAGCGGTCCGTAAAACCCTTCAGGTCGATATTCATCGCGTCGATATACGGTGCCAGTTCCGCCAGCACGGGCAGCTCCGCCGTGCCGTTGGTGACCATCACGGTCTTCAGGCCCTCGTTCTTCGCCAGCTTTGCCGTGTCACGCACGTACTCGTACCCGATCAGCGGCTCGTTGTACGTGAACGCAATCCCGATATTTCCGCGATCCTTTGTTTTTACGGCAAGGTCCGTCAGCTCCCGCGGGGTCAGCGTTTCGGCGGTTTCGGCGTATCGCATGGCCTCCCGCGACCATGAGATATCGTGGTTCTGACAGAAGGGACAGCGGAGATTGCACCCGAAACTGCCCACCGAAAGGATCATACTGCCGGGATAAAACCGGGACAGCGGCTTCTTTTCGATGGGGTCCAGCGCAAGGGCCGTGACCCTGCCGTAATTGTACGCCTCCACCGTTCCGTTTCTGGCCGTTCGCCCGCCGCAGAAACCGAGGGCGCCTTCTTCTATTGGGCAATGTCTGAAACAGACGTGACACTGTACCATGTTTCGTTTTCTCCGTCTCCGTCAGTGGTGCCGTACCACTTCAAAGCGCTGCAGGCGGTACGGCTCGCGCTCGCCGATACCGCCCTTCTGCCGGGCGATGCGGATCTGTTCCTCCACGGTATCCACGCCCTCCAGATCGGGCAGCAGCAGGCCGCGCCTGGACCCGCTGCTGACGATCACGCCGTAGCGCTTCACGTCCAGCTCCGCCGGGGAAGCGACGGGCTCCGGCTCGCCCAGCACGTCCACGCTGATCTCCAGATATTTGAGTTCGTCCACGGCAACGGGACGGAACCGGGGGTCCCGGGAACAGGCGCTGACCGCGTTCCCGGCGATCTCCTCCGCGACATTGTCCCGCGTGGGCGCGATGGTACCGATGCACCCGCGCAGCTGTCCGTTTTTGTGGATCGAGACGAACGCGCCGGCCTTGCGGGACGTCATCTCTGCTGGAAGGTCTTCCGGCAGGGCGATACGCTCCCGGCGCGTGACCCACGACTCCACGGACGCCCTCGCCAGCCGGACGTAGGGATCGCCCGCTTCCGCCTTCAAAAGGCAGTCTTTTTCCTGTTTTTTCAGATACGCGTGCAGAAAACGTCTGCTCTCATCCTCGCCTTCCGGATAGAACGTACAGACGCCGTACCCGACGCCGGTGACGTCCTGATGGGACAGGACCGTCGCCTTGACCCGCCGCCCGTCCAGCGCGCCGGCCATGACGACGAAGGACCGGTGGCCGCATTCGGCGGCCTTGTCGCAGAAGGTCTCGTCAAAATCAAACAATTCACCGAAGGCCGCCCGCCCGCAGACGTCCATGATCCGGCTGTCGTAGACCGGGCCCTCCGGCGAGAAGCCGTAGGGGCCGTGCGCCTGCAATTTATGCGAGAGGTCGCCGCTGGCGATCAGGACCACCCGCTTCCCCGTCTCCGACGCCGCTTTCGCGATGATCTGACCGAGACGGTAGTGATCGGCCAACGGCAGCCCGGAGAGGCCGATGCGGACAAGCCTGCCGCCCGTATACTTTTGCCGCAGGAACCACAGCGGCACCATGGTCCCGTGGTCCAGCGCCGCGTCGCGCTCCCCCATCGTTCCGGCAGGAAGCCCTTCCGCGTCGGCAAGACGGCAAATCATATCCACCAACTCCGTATCGTAGGTTTCCGAAAAACGGACCTCCGGCGCGCCGAAACGGGCGAAGGAGCCCTTCGCCCCGTCGCCCGGCGAGATGTGGAAATAATCCGCGTACATCACGGCATGCGGGCTGGTGATGATCACGATATCCGGCCGCAGCGCAGCCGCTTCGTCGGCCACCCGTTCGTAGGCCTTCGTCGTTGCGACGATCTGTTTCTCGCCGCCCTTGCCGACCGCAGGGACGATCAGCGGCGGATGAGGCGCCATAAACGCCGCCAGCACAGACATATCCATCAACTCCTTTTCCTTTTTATTATAGCATACCGAAATCAAAATACAATCCGCAATCGATCGCATCCGAAATATCAGACAGAAGTGCAAAAAAACCGTCTGCGGCACCGTAAGCGGCGGATAACCAGAAACGGATCCTCTTTCGGAGAACTTAGCCTCGTTCAGAAAGAGAAAGGAAAGAAGCCCCCGCGCAAACGGAAGCTTCTGAAAGCAAAATGGAATAAATCAGCGCTTGCTGAACTGCGGAGCGCGACGGGCGCCTCCCCGACCGTATTGCTTTGGACATTACGGCTGAAAAACCCTTATGCCGCAAGGGTTTCCGGGCTTTGCCTTTTCGGTTGACCTATATATATTCCCACAAACGGATACAAATGATATGATCCGTTTTCGGCTTATCGATAAGTCGATCAAGAAACCGTCCCTTGATTGATGCGCAAAATATCAGATTTAGGGGCCGCGGCGTACGGTTTTGAGCGCGATACGCCGTTCCCCTCCGTTTTGGAGCGTTTCTTCATATGCGTCCGCCGGTGTGCGCAGCGAAATACGTGCGGGCAGACCTTGCGGAACGGAAACATCAAATACGATCCCGTCGGTCTCTTTGCGCCATTCGACGTTGATCTCTCCTTCGGGCAGCTTCTGCGAACAGCGTACGAAGGAAAGATCGTCCGGGCAGTACGGCGCGACCGTTACCGGTACGTCGGATGTGCGGTCGATCGTGATCCCGCCCAGATATTTATAGAAGACCGTATCCGGCGACGCGAACATACAGTGATCGCCGCTGCCCCCGAAGTCGAGCCGCTCCGTCAGCGTGGTGCGGCCGCCCGAAAGCATATGGAGCTGCCCCGGATATCCCGGAACCGTCAGAAGCCGGTACGCCTCTTCCCGCCTGCCGAGAGAGAACAGCAGATCGTAGATACGCCGCAAGCCGAGGACGCCGACGCAAGGGTGGTGATCGTGTTCTTCCAGCTCGCGGAGAAGCGCGGAGATCGCGGCGGGCCTGTCTTTCTCTTCCACCAGCTCTTCCGCGAGGAGGAATGTCTGCAGGAACTGTCCGCCCGAGCCGAAGCGTCCCGTCGCGGGATCGAAATACCGATCCAGCAGCGTTTTCCGCGCCTTTTCCCGTTCCATGCAAAAGCGCGCCGCGTCTTCCCCGTGCCCCGTCCACTCCGCGATCCGCGCGGCGAGCCGGAGCGTCTGGGCGTAAAAAACAGTTGCGGCAAAGGGCGGATTCTGCCGGTGATCTTCGCCCCCGGCACAGAACGCCACCTGCTCCTGTCCGGCGGGACGGTCCGGCGTACACCAGTCGCCGAAGAAACAGGGCTCGATCATGCCGTCCTTCGCCGTGGAAATATAATATTCCGTATGCGCGCGCAGCGCTTCGTAATGCCGCCGCAGAAGCGCGTCGTCACGGTAACGCTCGTAACACTCCGTCAGGATCACCGGATACGCGAGGTTCCAGTCGATCGACGCGTCGCCGTCGCCGAAGCCGGGTGCGATGTAGGGAATGGTCCGCTGAAGCGAGTGCGCGCCGATCCGCAGATCCTCAAGCCAGTCGGCGTAAAGGCTCCGCATGTCAAAATTGTAAATACACGCCTCGCTCACGGCGTACGCGTCCCCGAGCCAGGCTTTGCGCTCATCCCGCTGCGGGCAGTCCACGGGGACGCCCTGCAGACATGCGAGCATCGACCGTACGTACATCCGGTGCAGCTCGTTCAGGTCCTCACGGCTGCACTCGAAGGTTCCGGTCTGTTCTACGTCCGAGTGGACCACGCAGCTCTGAACGCGTTCGACGTGAATATCCTGCGACGACAGCGTCACGGTCATATAGCGGTAGCCGTGCCAGGTGAATTTCGGCGAGAGGACGACGGGCGCATCGTCGGCAAGAATGAATCGGTCGGTACATTCCGCGCGGTTCTCGGAGCGTCGGTCGGGCATACCGTCTTCCGTCAGAAATTCCGCGTGCTTCAGGATGACCGTATCACCCTTTTTGCCGCGGACAAAGACGCGGGGGATCGCCGCGCCGTTTTCTCCGAAGTCGTACAGCGTCTCGACGGGGGAAAGCCTTTTCTGCCATACGGGGGAAAGCACGCGGGAGATCCGTACCGGCGGGGCGTCGCAGCGCGTCAGATTTTCGCACGGCGGCTCGACCTCGGCCGCGTTTGGCCAATTTGAGGCGTCAAAATCCGGCGCGGCCCAATCCTTCGGCGCGATCGACAGATCCTGCGTCTCGCCGTCGTAGATGCAGGATGCGGTCACGTTTCCGTCAGCGGTCCGCCAGGCGCCGTCCGTGACGATCCGCTCCTTCGTACCGTTCCGATCTGTAACGGCGAGTTCGGCGATCAGACGCGGATTGCCATACCAGAACTGCTGCCAGCCCCAGTATTTCGGGTTCCCCGTGAACCAGCCCGGGCCGACTTCAACGCAGATGCGGTTTTTCCCTTCGTGCAGCAGGCCCGCGACGTCGTAGTCGTCGTATTTCACCCGCAGGTAATAGTCCGATACGTTCGGCGCAAGCACGCGGTTTCCGTCCGGCGATACGCCGTTGACCGAAAGACGGTAGAAGCCGAGCCCCGCGATCGACAGAACGGCTTTTTCCGCCGGTGCGGAAAGAAGAAAGTCTTTGCGGAACAATACGGAACCGCGGCGCGTAAGGTCGGGTTCGCTCCCATCAAGAATACGGTCCCTGTGCGCTGTGCGCTCTTGAAAGGATCGGATCCCCGATCGACGGAACCCGAACTCCTCCGCCTTTCTGCCGATCCATTTTGCCGACGTGAACATGACGCCCCTCCCTGTTTCAACTGATTTTCATTCATCCTCACTATAGCGCAGATCCGGGAGGAAATCAAGTTTTTCATCCATCCACAAATCGGGAGTTTGACAGTTTCAACCAATCAGAGGACGGTTCCATGATTGACGCCGCTTGTGCAGACCTTTTGTAATTACAAATTCATTATCATCAGAAAAGCAATGGAAAAAGCATGGAAAAAACCGCCGGCCTTGCGGCAAGCGGCGGATAAAGGCGAAACGCAGTCGGGACAAAACAAGGAGCGCGCCGAGCGCTCCAAGCGACCGCGCGCAAATATGTTTTGGACGGAAGCAGTTCGCCCGAAAAAAAAGAAACTTCCGTGCGCAACGGAAGTTTCCGAAAAAAACGTAATATAAGGTCAGCGCTTGCTGAACTGCGGAGCGCGACGGGCGCCTTTGAGACCGTATTTCTTTCTCTCTTTCATTCTGGGGTCTCTGGTCAGGAAACCGGCCTTCTTGAGAGCGGGACGGAGATTCTCGTCGTACTGCAGCAGGGCGCGGGACAAGCCGTGACGGATCGCGCCGGCCTGGCCGGTCACGCCGCCGCCCGTGACGCGGCAGATCACGTCGAACTTCTCGGAGGTCTCGGTGAGGGCGAGAGGCTGACGGACGAGGAGCTTCAGCGTTTCAAGACCGAAATAATCGTCGATCTCTCTGTCGTTGATGATGATCTTGCCGGTGCCGGGATACACGCGGACGCGCGCAACGGATTTCTTTCTTCTGCCGGTGCCGTAAAAATAAGGATTGCCTTCGTACATAATTCAGTGCCTCCCTTTCT
This sequence comes from Clostridia bacterium, assembly GCA_017428085.1. Lineage (GTDB taxonomy): Bacteria > Bacillota > Clostridia > Oscillospirales > Acutalibacteraceae > RUG806. The sequence goes on from JAFRRP010000004.1 coordinate 132,679, forward strand.
TAAAACTCTCTTGCGACGGGCTTCTGAGCGGCATGGGGATGCTCAGCGCCGGCGTAAACATGTAAACGGGTGATGGCTTTTCTGCCGATGACATTGGCGGGAAGCATACCCTTGACGGCCTTGGTGACCACGAACGCGGGCTTGTTGGCCATCAGCGTGCGGTATTTGACCGACTTCATGTGGCCGATATAGCCGGTGTGGTGATAATAGACCTTCTGATCGAGCTTTCTGCCCGTAAGAACGACCTTGTCCGCGTTGATGACGATGACGTTATCGCCGCAGTCCACATGAGGCGTAAAGGTGACCTTATGCTTTCCGCGAAGAAGAACGGCAGCTTCAACGGCCACGTCGCCGAGGGTTCTGCCGGCGGCGTCAAGGACGTACCAGGCGCGCTCAACGTTCTGAGCGTTTGCCATAAAAGTTGACATAATTCTGCCTCCATACACAGTTGTTGTTTTAATGCTCACAAATCATACCACAGGGCCGCTTGTTTGTCAACAAAAACTTTTTGTTTTTTTGATTTACACACGCAAATGCTCCGTTTTTCTTTGATTTGCTTCGTTTTTCTTTGATTTGCTCATTAATGGTTTTAAAAAATCGCACCATAAAAACGCCGCCCGGAAAGGGCGGCGGTGGCGCGCGACATCTTATCCCGCTGTCAACTCATCGATTTTGTCCCCGGCGGAATCAAACAGGCCCTCAAAGATCGGGGTAAAGATGCTCTTGAAAAAATCAATGATCTGTCTGAAAAAGCCGAACACCGTCAGGATGCCTTCAAAGACGCTGTCTACGCTGATGTTGAGGCCGGAACCGGATTCCTCCGCCACGGCCGTGGTGGTCTCGTCGATCATGTTAATTCCCTCCGTACGATAAAATGATGGATCCCATGTTTTGATTATACCGCCTTTTTCCGCTTTTGTAAATACCCCCCTTGGCCTTTTTATCGCCGGATTTGAAATATTATCTAATTGTTTTTTTACTTTTATGTGTATATTTATGTATTATTGTGGCTTGCAATACAAAAGAAAAATGAATATAATAATATGCTGAATCAATTTAAACTGTTTTTATCGGGGTGTAACGTATGGTTAAAGTAGTGAAATTCGGCGGCAGCTCCCTTGCCGACGCCAACCAGTTCCGAAAGGTTTCGGACATCATCAAAAGCGATCCCGACCGGCGCTACGTGGTGGCGTCCGCGCCGGGCAAGCGCGATTCCCACGACGAAAAGGTCACCGATATGCTGCTGCAGTGCTTCCGGCTGGCCTGCGACAAGCGGGATATCGACGAGACCTTCCGGAAGATCGCCGACCGCTACAACGGCATCATCGCCGATCTGGGACTCAACTATTCGCTGAACGAGGAGCTGGAGGGCATCAAGGTGGCCATCCGCCACCACGCCAGCCGCGATTACATCGCCAGCCGCGGCGAATATCTCAACGCCAAGATCCTTGCGGAGTTCCTCGGCTTCCCGTTCATCGACGCGGAGGACGGGATCTTCTTCGACGAGAACGGCACGCTGGACAGCCGCAAGACCGACAAGAAGCTGGGGGCGATCCTCGGCCTGCATGAGTACGCCGTGATCCCCGGCTTTTACGGCGCGGCGGCCAACGGCGCCATCAAGACCTTCTCCCGCGGCGGGTCCGACATCACCGGCTCCATCGTGGCCAAGGCCATCAACGCCGACATCTATGAAAACTGGACGGACGTTTCCGGCATGCTGATGGCCGACCCGCGGCTCATCAAAGACCCCAGACCGATCCCCGAGATCACCTACCGCGAGCTGCGGGAGCTCTCTTACATGGGCGCCACCGTGCTGCACGAGGACGCCATTTTCCCGGTGCGCAAGGCAAAGATCCCGATCAACATCCGCAACACCAACGATCCCGCCGCCCCCGGCACCATGATCGTGGACAAAGCCAGCTCCAACGTGGTGGAGACCGTCATCACCGGCGTGGCCGGCAAGAAAGGCATCACCTCCATCCACGTGGAAAAGGACATGATGAATTCCGAGGTGGGCTTCGGCCGCAAGGTACTGGAGGTACTGGAAAACCACAACATCTCCTTCGAGCATCTGCCCAGCGGCGTGGACACCATGAGCGTGCTGGTCTCCTCCGCCGCCATTGAGGAGTGCAAGGGCTCCATCACCGCCGAGATGGTAAAGGCGGTGGACCCCGATTCCATCACCATCATGGAAAACCTTTGCCTGATCGCGGTAGTGGGCCGCGGCATGGTCAGCACCGAGGGCACCGCCGCCCGCGTATTCACCGCGCTTGCCAACGCCCACATCAACGTGAGGATGATCGACCAGGGCTCCAGCGAGCTGAACATCATCGTGGCCGTGGAGGAACGCGACTACCAGAAGACGCTGGAAGCCATCTACAGCGAGTTCGTGAAATAAGATGAAAGTATGTATCAAAAAACTGACCGATACCGCCAGGCTGCCCGCGTACGGCTCGGCTTACGCCGCCGGGGCGGACCTGTATTCCGACGAGGACGCGTTTACCGTGGCCCCCGGCGAAACGCATCTGACGCACACCGGGCTTTCCATAGAGATACCGGAGGGCTACGGCGGGTTCATCTACGCCCGCAGCGGGCTTGCCACCAAGCGGGGCCTGGCCCCCGCCAACAAGGTGGGCGTGATCGACGCGGACTACCGCGGGGAGATCATGGTGTCGCTGCACAACCATTCCGACAAGCCGCAGACCGTGGAGGCCGGCGAACGCGTCGCCCAGCTGGTGATCGCGCCGTTCCTGAAGGCCGAGTTTGAGGAAGCAGACGAGCTTTCCGACACCGTGAGAGGCGAAGGCGGGTTCGGGTCGACGGGAACGAAATAACACGTCGTTGTAGCACGCTGCCTCTGCAGCGTTAATAAAGCTTCAATAATGAAACGGAGCTGAGGCTCCGTGCTACCGGATCAACAGGAGATAGAAAATGTCGAAGAAAAATACCGATCCCATCGTAAAACTCCTCTCCATCCTCTGCCCGATGATCTATTTCGCCAGCTATCTGACGCGGAAGAATTACGGCATCGTCATGGAGGCGGTGATCTCCGCCGAGGGCGTGACCAACGCGCAGGCGGGGCTGGTGGAAACGCTGGCGCTGATCTCCTACGGCGCGGGACAGATCATCAGCGGCATTTTGGGCGACAAGTTCAAGCCCCAGAACGTGATCCTGTGCGGGCTTTCCGCCACCACCGTCTGCAACCTGCTGATGCCCTTTGCGCCGAACATGACCTTCCGGGCGGCCATCTGGTTCATCAACGGCTTCGCCCAGTCCATGCTGTGGCCGCCGCTGGTGCGCATCATGGCGGCGTATATGGACAAGCAGGCCTACGACGATACCTGTGTCAACACCAATGTGGCGGGCATTTCCGGCACGATCTTCCTGTATCTCACTTCTTCGCTGGTGTGGCTGAAATTCTTCGGCGAAACGGGCTGGAAATACACCTTCTTTTCCTCCGCGCTGATCTGCCTTGTGATCCTGACCGTTTGGATGCTGGGCTTTAAGAGGATCGGCAAAAAGGGCACCGCCGCGCAGAACAGCGCCGTGGGCGGCAAGGCAGATACCGCGGGCAAGCCGAAGCTGTCCGTGAAGCTGCTGCTGGGCTCCGGCTTTCTGTTCATCGCGCTGGCCATCATCATGCAGGGCATGCTGCGGGACGGCGTCACCGACTGGGTGCCCACGTTCATCCGCAACACCTTCCAGATCGCCAGCGAGCACTCCATCCTGATGGCGGTGATTTTGCCGATCATCGGCGTGGTCAGCTTAAAGGTCATCGGCTTTATCAACCGCAAGTTCGTCAAGGACGAAGTAAAGGCGGCCGGCAGCACGTTTATCGTGGCCCTTGCCTGCTGTGTGTTTCTGGCGCTGTTCTACGATAAGAACCAATGGGTGACGCTGGGCGTTTCCGCACTGGTGGTGGGCTGCATGCATGCCATCAACTTCTTCCTGATCTGCATCGTCCCCGCCCGGTTCGAGAAATACGGTCTGGTCTCCACCATGTCCGGTATCATCAATTCACTGACCTACGTGGGCTCCGCAGCCGCGTTGTACGGCTTCGGCGCCATCAGCGACAAGTGGGGCTGGAACGCCTGCGTGACCTCCTGGGTGGTCATCGCCTCGCTCGGCATGGCGCTGTGCTTCATCGGCGTGAAACCGTGGAGAAGATTCCGCCGCGCCGATGTCTGATTTCATTACCGTACCCAACCTGCCGGAAGCGCCCGTCACGCTTGCGGCAGTTTGTGATGATACCCCTGTGACGGAAGCGCTTCACACGCTGGGGGTCAACACGGTCTCCCCTGCCCCAAGCCCCGTATTGCCGACGGAAACGGCGCGGCACGCGGATATGCTGCTGTGCCATGCGGGCGGGAACGTTTGCTTCGTTTCGCCGGAGCAGACGGCGCTGGCGGCGCGTCTGCGGCAGGAGGGCTTCGCGGTACGGTTTTCCGCGCCGCCGGGTGCCGCTTATCCCGACGATATCAAGCTGAACGCTGCCGTGGGAAAGGACTTCGCGTTGGGGCTGATCGACCGCATTGACGCCGGTCTGGCAGCATACCTGCGGGAAAAGGGCAGGGTCCTTGCCCCTGTGAAGCAGGGCTACGCCAAATGCGGGCTGTGTTTTGTGACGGAAAACGCGTTCATCACGGAGGACCCGTCCATCGCCGACGCGCTGGAACGGCGCGGCGCCGCGGTGCTGCGCATCGCCCCCGGCGACGTGTACTTAAGCGAAGCGCACCACGGCTTTTTCGGCGGGGCCGGCGGCAAGATCGCCCCGGACAGGCTGGCGGTGACCGGGCGACTGTCCTTCCACCGGGACGGCGACGCCATCCGTCGGTTCGCCGCGGAACACGGGGTTGAGATCGTGGAGCTGACGGACGAGAGGATCATGGATATCGGCGGGATATTGCCGTTGAAAAACAGGGATTTGTCGCGCTGACGCTAAAAGAAAAAAGAATACTGAAGATTGAAAAATGAAGAATATCGGAAAACACTTTGTGTTTTGATTATAAAAATATAAGGGCGGAAGCCCTTCCGATATTGTTCAATATTCATTTTTAAGTTTTCAGTTTTCATTTAGGTTTGTCGGGCATTCGCTCGACAAACCG
>JAFRRP010000031.1 GCA_017428085.1 Clostridia bacterium
CCACTATGTGGCCGCTCCCTATGTTTGTGTTATGGAAACTATTAAAACTGCCGGACGCAACAAGTTGCGTATATGGCACAACACAAACAGAGTGTTTTTGCCCCTCGCTCCGCTCCTTAGCGCCGATTTACCTAATGATTTTTATAATGCGGAGGTCCTGGTATAACCGCAATTTCACACTAGGAAAAAAACTTACGCTACGTAAGCTTCCAGTTTGCTCATGCGAGTCGGGTGCTTTAAGCGTCTAATAGCTTTTTTCTCAATCTGACGGATTCTCTCTTTCGTCAGGTGGAACACATCACCACGGCGACCTTTCCTGCGAGCCGAACCTGCGGCTGCTGATGGAATCCCGGGCGCAGGTGGGCGGCAATTTCCTGGCAGGGATCGCAACCAATGAGACCGATCCCGACGCGGCGATCGACCGCATGGCTGCCACGCTGGATTACGCGATCGAAAACGGGTATCAGCCCCCGGCGGATTTCATGGGCGTGGGCGGCATGAAGATCTTCCGCGACCTGATCTATCAGATGCGCGGGCTGATGAAGGCCGACCACCGCTTTTACAAGCAGCACGGCTTTTATAAAGACTTTCCGCAGAAGCACCGGGCCAAAAGCGCGGCCATGTATCTGGTGGGCGGCATGATGACCAACAAAAAGCTGCAAAAGAAGATGGGCAGCAAGATGAACGAGGGTATGGTGATGCCCTATCAGGCGGCGCTGAAAAAGGCCGTCCCCGTGGAGGGACCCGCCCCCTCGGAGGAAAAGGAGACCGTGACGGCGGCGCGGTAGTTGAAACTGATAAACCCGTTTTTCCCGCGGAATATTGACTATCCGTTTTTCTTATGCTAAAATAATCCGGTATACAAATCAACCCGGTTGATCCGGAAAGGACGGTTTTTATGTCAGGACACAGCAAATGGAGCACTATCAAAAGAAAAAAAGAAAAGACCGATAACGCAAGGGCAAAGGTCTTTACCAAGATCGGCCGCGAGATCGCGGTGGCGGTCAAGGAGGGCGGCCCCGACCCGGCCGGCAACTCCAAGCTGAAGGACGTCATCGCCAAGGCGAAGGCCGCCAACGTGCCCAACGACAACATCGAGCGCATCATCAAAAAGGCCGCGGGCGATTCCAGCGCCGACAACTACGAGGATATCATCTATGAGGGCTACGGCCCCGCGGGCGTGGCCGTGGTGGTGGAAGCGCTGACCGACAACCGCAACCGCACCGCCGGCGACGTGCGCCACTATTTCGATAAATACGGCGGCAACATGGGCCAGCAGGGCTCCGTCATGTTCATGTTCTCCCGGCAGGGCGTGGTGAGAGTTGCCGATGAGGACGACGAGCTGGACGAGGACCAGGTGATGGAGGACGCGCTGGAGGCGGGCGCCGAAGACGTGATCCACGACGAGGGCCTGTTCGATATCCGTACCGCCGTCAATACCGTCGCGGACGTCAGCGAGGCGCTGGCCGCCAAGGGCTACGAGATCATCTCCGCGGAGGCCGAGTACATCCCCTCCACCTACACCCGGCTGGAGGGCGACAACATCCAGCTTATGGGCAAGATGCTGGAGATGTTCGAGGATAACGACGATATCCAGGCCGTGTGGCACAACTGGGAAAACGAAGACGATTACGAGTAATTCATTATGACGTTTTTTACCGATAAAACCGACGTCTTTTTCACCTGTATCGAAAAAGCGTTTCACGTTTCGTCGATCTTCTGCGAGATCGACCTGCCGTTTTTGTCCGCGCCGCTTACCATCCGCTGGTACGGCGTGATCATCGCCTTCGGCTTTACGCTGGCGGTGCTGTTCGGCGGGCGCACGGCCTACGTGTGGAAGATCGACATCAACAAGATGATCGACATCCTGATCTACGGCGCGTTCGCCGGGATCATCGGCGCGCGGGCGTATTACGTGCTCAGCGAGTGGAGCTACTACGGGAAGAACCCGGGGGAGATCTTCAAGATCTGGCACGGCGGGCTCGCCATCTACGGCGGGCTGATCGGCGGGCTGATCGCCGCGTTCATCGTATGTATCGTGGAGAAGATCAACATCCCGAACCTGCTGGATCTGTGCGGCATGAGCTTTCTGATCGGGCAGGGCATCGGCCGCTGGGGCAACTTCGCCAATCAGGAGGCCTTCGGCGTCAACACCGCGCTGCCCTGGGGCATGTACAGCGAAAAAACGGAGGAATACCTTACCTCTCTCGTCAACAGCGGCTCGGAGCTGATCGTGGACCCCTCCAAGCCCGTACACCCCACGTTTTTGTACGAATCCCTGTGGTGTTTGCTCAGCTTCGCGTTCCTGTATTTCTATTATAAAAAGCTGCGCAAGTTCAGCGGGCAGCTGTTCCTGCTCTACGGCGTCCTGTACGGCACGGAGCGCGCCTTCGTGGAGGGCCTGCGCACCGACAGCCTCTACCTCGGCGACACCAACATCCGCGTGTCGCAGCTGGTGTCCCTGATCCTCGTGCTGGTGTGCGGCGTGCTGTATATCGCGCTGACGATCAAATACACGAAGCACCCCAAGCCCATCGAGGGCATCGACTTCTACAAGGAGATCCCGCTGTACCGCTACAACAAGAAGGCGGACGACGCCCGCAAGCTGTATGAAGCCGCCGACGCCAAGGCGAAGGAAGCGGAGGACGCCGCCGGGGAAGACGAAGCCCTGCAGGCCAAGGCCGCCGACCTGCGCAAAAAAGCGGACGACCTGAAAGTCAAATACGACGAGGCCAGACGCGTCGCCGAGGAAGACGCCGCCCGCATCGCCGCCAAGCGGCAGCGCCGCAAAAGTCGGAAGTCGGAAGTCGGAAGTCAGGATCCGGAAGCGACATCCGAGTCGTAAGTCGTGAGTCGTAAGTCGTAAGAAGAAAGCGGGCGATTTCAGTCGTATCGCGTATCAGATGAAACAAAGATCCTCCCGAAGCCATCGGCCCGGGAGGATTTTTTGTGGATCATTTTTTTTCGTCGTTTGGCCGTCCGGTTTGCGCAGAATGCCCAGAGGGCGTCTTACGACTCACGACTTACGACTTGCGACTTGTGCTATTTCTGCGCTTCGTCGTAATAATACAGGATCTTTCCACCCTGTTTGGTGATGCGGTCATAATCCGTGCCGGTGTCGGTGTTGCCGGCAAATTCCACCTCATAGAGCTCGGCGGTCCCGATGAAATCGGCACTCTCCACGCCCACAAGGTAATTGCCGTCGGCGGGGACCTTGAAATCCAATTCATGCCGGATCTCTTCGATATCGTCAAAGAGCATGCCCGTGATCAGGGCGTTCGTTTCCGCGTCCCGCACAAACAAGCGGAATTTGTGCCCGTCGGTCTTCGCGGTGACGAACAGCGCGCACAGCTCGTTTGCCTTCAGGTACAGCCCCTGATACAGCGCCGCCTCGCAGCCGTTGGGGAAATGGATCTTCGCCGTGTTCCGCTCGCCGCGCTCGATTTCGACCGCCGCGCTGCCCGTGGTCTTTTGCATCCACCAGCAGCGGCCGTCCCTGAAATCGCCGTTGCGCAGCGTTTTCATGGAGCGGAAGCCCTTCATGCCGCTGACCTGCGTCTCGAAGAAGTTGGTCTCGATGGCTTCGATTTTGTTGTTCTCAAAGCGCACGTCCGTCACGGCGGGCTGGGCCGTGTCGGTCGTGTAGGGGTTGTACAGCCACACGCCCAGCGTCTTGAACCGGTTGTCGTGGACGGAGACGTTGCGCACTTCCATCTGCTCCTGATCGGGGCAGTCGATGCCCCACAGGATCATGCCGAAGGCCTTGCAGAAATGGCTTTCCAGCTCGTTGTGGTCTACCTCGATGTTGACCGAGGGCTGCGGCTCGTCGGAGTGCCACCACTCGCTGCGGCGCGGGTCCCGGTAGCTGGAAAAGATATACACGGAGTCGTCCCCGGTGAACATTTTGCAGCCGGTGATGCGGATATCCTGACAGTTCATCAGGCAGATGCCGTCGCCGTTGCCGAAGCACCATTCAAAGATCTTCACGTTCCGGATCAGCCCGTGGTCGCAGGTAAAGGGCATCATGGCGTAGCCGTGGTAGTTGTTGATCGTCACGTCGGCGATCTCGAAGTGATGGCAGCGGAAAAAACCGATGGGGCAGGTGCGCACCACCCGTTCGGGATCGTCGCACTCGTCCATGCGGATCACGCCGTTGCCGGTGATCTTGAAGTCGTGGGAGCCCTCCGGCGCAAACAGGAACGGGTAATTCTTGTACCAGGTGTGGCTCCATTTGATCGTCTCGGACCAGTTGTGCCCGAACATCAGCTCGTAGGGCTCGTAGCCGTCGCCCACGGGCCTGACGTAGGACGCGGGGTCGCCGCTCTGCAGCAGCTTCGCGCCGTCCTCAAAGTGCAGCTCCACGCCGGTTTTGACCACGAGGCCGGAGGTCAGGAACGTGGTGTCGCCGTCCAGCAGCACCGTGCCGCCGCCGTTGCGGTATACGTGGTCGATGGCGGCCTGGATGGCGGCCCGGTCGTTGGTCTTGCCGTCGCCCGCAGCGCAAAACGGCGCGTCCGTCACGCGGACGGTACAGGTATCGTTCATGGGATATGTTTCCTCTTTTCTAAAGTGGTATCGGATATAATTGTATTATAGTGATTTTCGGTTCTTTGTCAATTCTGTAAACAAAATGAATATTTTTTAATTTACTCTTGACATTTATACAAGAAAGTCGTATAATTCCCGCATATTAATTCATTTGTCTGCATATTGAGGAGCTTTATGAAAACGGTATTCATCGACGGCAGCGCGGGCACCACGGGGCTGCGCATTGCGGAACGGCTGCAACAGCGGGACGATATCGAGCTGCTGACGCTGCCGGAATCTCTCCGCAAGGACCCGGCGGCGCGCCGGGAGGCGCTGAACGCGGCGGACGTGTCCTTTCTGTGCCTGCCGGACGCGGCGGCAAAGGAGGCCGTCGCCATGGCGACCTCGCCGGACGCGGTGATCATCGACGCCTCCACGGCGCACCGTACGGACGACGCTTTCGTCTACGGCTTCCCGGAGCTGACGGGCCAGCGGGAAAAGATACAGACGGCGAAGCGCATCGCCAACCCGGGCTGCCACGCCACCGGCTTCATCGCGCTGGTGCGGCCGCTGACGGAGGCCGGGCTGCTGGCCAAAGACAGCCGCCTGTCCTGCTTCTCGCTGACGGGCTATTCCGGCGGCGGCAAAAAGATGATCGCGGACTACGAAGCGCCGGAAAACGCGGCGGCGCTGCGGGCCCCCCGCATGTACGGGCTTTCGCAAAAGCACAAGCACCTGCCGGAGATGCAAAAGGTCTGCGGGCTGACGGAAGCGCCGGTCTTCTGCCCGGTGGTATCCAGTTATTACGCGGGCATGCAGGTGACGGTGCCGCTGTTCGCGGCGGACGTAAAGGGGAGCGCGGAAGAGATCAAAGCGCTGTATCGATCGTATTACAACAGCGGCGTGGTGAAATTCGCGGAGACCGATGAAAACGGCTTTCTTTCCGCCGGCACCTTCGCCGGAAACGACGGCATGACCGTCTCCGTGTTCGGCGGCGAAGACCGCGTCATTCTGGTTTCCCGGTTCGACAACCTCGGCAAAGGCGCCTCCGGCGCGGCCATCCAGAACATGAACCTGGCGCTGGGGATGAAGGAGACGGAAGGATTGGCGTTGTAGCGCGGCGCGTAGCACGGAGCCTCAGCTCCGTTATATAAAGTTAAGAGTTAAAAGTTAAAATGCGGAAGCTCTTGCGGGCTTGGATAATCATACGCAGCTGAGGCTGCGTGCTACGGTATTATGCTGCAACGCGCAGCGTTCCCAAATTCAACTTTTCTGCAAGAATGATAAAAGGAGAAAAAATATGAAAACCATCTCCGGCGGCGTGTGCGCCGCGAAGGGCTTTACGGCGGGCGGCGTTCACTGCGGCATCCGCAAGAACAGGGAGAAAAAGGATCTGGCGCTGATCTTCAGTCAGGTCCCGGCCTCCGCGGCGGCGGTATATACCACCAATCTGGTCAAGGGCGCGCCGCTGCTGGTCACCAAAAAGAACCTGGCCGACGGCGTCGCGCAGGCGGTGATCTGCAACAGCGGCAACGCCAACACCTGTAACGCCAACGGGATCGAGATCGCGGAGCAGATGTGCGAATTGACCGCCGGGGCGCTGGGGATCTCCCCTGCGGACGTGGTGGTGGCCTCCACCGGCGTCATCGGGCAGCCCATGACCATCGACCCCATCGCGGCGGGCATGGCGGCGCTGAAAGCCAGTCTGTCCGAAACCGGCAGCGCGGACGCGGCGGAGGGCATCATGACCACCGATACCAAGCTGAAGGAGATCGCCGTGGAATTTGAGCTGGGCGGCAAGACCTGCCGCATCGGCGGCATCGCCAAGGGCAGCGGCATGATCCATCCCAACATGGCCACCATGCTGGTCTTTATCACCACGGACGCGGCCGTCAGCCCGGCCATGCTGCAAAAGGCGCTGTCCTCCGATATCGCGGACACCTTCAACATGGTCAGCGTGGACGGCGACACCTCCACCAACGACATGGTGACGGTGCTGGCCAACGGCATGGCGGGCAACGCGCCCATCACGGAGGAAGGCGCGGATTTCGCCGCCTTTATGCAGGCGCTGAACACCGTCACGGTGTACCTGTGCCGCCGCATCGCCGGGGACGGCGAGGGCGCAACCAAGCTGCTGGAATGCCAGGTGACCGGCGCGAAGGACACCCCCACCGCCAAGACCGTCGCCAAAAGCGTGATCTGTTCCAGTTTATTGAAGGCCGCCATGTTCGGCGCGGACGCCAACTGGGGCCGCGTGCTGTGCGCCATCGGCTATTCCGGCGCGGACGTGGACGTGAATAAAATAGACGTGGCCTTCGCTTCCAAGGCGGGGACGATCGCGGTCTGTCAGAACGGTTCCGGCGTGGATTTCAGCGAGGAAAAGGCCAAGGAGATCCTGACCGAGGAAGAGATCGAAATACTGGTATCTCTCAATTCCGGCGCGGCGTCCGCCACCGCCTGGGGCTGCGATCTGACGTACGATTACGTGAAGATCAACGGGGATTACAGAACGTGAGTTTTAGTGGCTAGTTGCTAGTGGCTAGTTGCTAGCAACCGGTTGATAGCGGCTGGTTGCCAGTAGTTATCAAAAAAGCGCGGTTATCAGATTTTTATCTGTTCTGGCATGACTTTGATAAATCGTTTAACTGGTTCAGTAAGCGCACGCCGCTTGCCGCAAGCCACCAACCACCAGCCACTAGCCACCAGCCACTAGCAACTAGCCACCAGCCACTAGCAACTAGCCACCAGCCACTAGCAACTAGCCACCAGCCACTAGCCACCAGCCACTAGCCACCAGCCACTAGCAACTAGCCACTAGCAACTATCCATTCAAACAAGGAGGAAAACCTATGATAAACGAACTCTCCAACTCCGAGCGCGCGGAGGTATTGACCCAGGCCCTGCCGTATATCAAGCGTTATACGGGCAAGACGGTGGTGGTCAAATACGGCGGCAACGCCATGGTCAGCGAGGAGCTGAAACAGCAGGTGATGGAAGACCTCGTGCTGCTGTGGCTCATCGGCGTCAAGGTGGTGCTGGTCCACGGCGGCGGACCGGAGATCACCGAGCTGATGGGCAAGCTGGGCAAGACGCCGGAATTCATCGACGGCCTGCGGGTCACGGACAAGGAAACCGTGGATATCGTCCAGATGGTGCTGGCGGGCAAGGTCAATAAAACGCTCGTCAACCTGCTGGAGCTCCACGGCGGCAGGGCCATCGGCCTGTCCGGTCTGGACGGGCGGCTGATCGAAGCGTCGGTGAAGGACGAAAAGCTGGGCTACGTGGGCGAGATCAAAAAGATCAACATCGGTCCCGTCAACGACCTGCTGGAAAAAGGCTACATCCCGGTCATCTCCACCATCGGCTGCGACGAGCAGGGCAACACCTACAACGTCAACGGCGATACCGCGGCGGCCTGGATCGCGGGGGCGCTGAACGCCGAACGCATGCTGCTGATGACCGATATCGCGGGCATCCTGCGGGATAAGGACGATCCGGCCACGCTGATCCCGGAGATCAGCATCAGCGAGGCGGAGCAGCTCTATAAGGAGGGCGTGATCTCCGAGGGCATGATCCCGAAGGTCAACTGCTGTATCGAGGCCATCAAAAAGGGCGTGAAAAACGTCATCATCATGAACGGCTGCGTCAACCACTCGGTGCTGATGGAACTTCTCACCGACGAGGGCGCGGGCACGATGTTTACGGGGAAAAAGGATATGAGCATCAAAGAAAAAGACGCGGCGTACATCGCCGATACCTACGCCCGGTTCCCGGTGGTCCTTTCCGCCGGCAAGGGCAGCTACGTGACCGACGAAAAGGGCGCGGAGTACATCGACATGACCTCCGGCATCGGCGTCAATTCCTTCGGTTTCGCGGACGACAAGTGGCAGGAGGCGGTCTCTTCCCAGGCGGGCAAATTGCAGCATACCTCCAACCTGTTCTATACGGAGCCCTGCGCGGCGCTGGCGGAAAAGCTGTGCGACAAAACCGGCATGAAAAAGGTCTTTTTCTCCAACTCCGGCGCGGAGGCCAACGAGTGCGCCATCAAGGCGGCGCGCAAATACGCGGCGCAGAAGAAGGGCCCGGACTGCTTCACCGTGGTCACCATGAAGAACAGCTTCCACGGCCGCACGCTTACGACGCTGGCCGCCACGGGGCAGGAAAAATACCACGAGCTGTACAACCCCCTCACGCCGGGCTTCGTCAGCGTGGATACCAACAATATTTTCGAGCTGGAGGTGCTGGGCGCGAAGCATAAGATCGCCGCGATCCTGCTGGAGTGCATCCAGGGCGAGGGCGGCGTGACGGCGCTGAAAAAATCCTTCGTCAACGAGGTGGCGGAGTACGCCGAGCGCAACGACATCATTTTGATCGTGGACGAGGTGCAAAGCGGCAACGGGCGCACGGGCAAGCTGTATTCCTACATGCATTACGGCATCCAGCCGGATATCGTCACCACCGCCAAGGGCCTTGCCGGCGGCCTGCCGCTGGGGGCCACGCTGCTGGGCGAAAAGGTGCAGGACGTCTTTGCCCACGGCGACCACGGCTCCACCTTCGGCGGCAACCCGGTGTGCTGCGCCGCGGCGATCAGCATTCTGGACCGCCTTGACGACGGCCTGCTGGCGGGCGTCGCCGCCCGGGGCCAGTACCTGCAGGAGGCGTTCAAGGACGCGCCGGGGATCAAAGAGGTCACCGGCATGGGCCTGATGCTGGGCCTGAAGACGGAAAAGCCCGCCCCGCAGGTGGTGGACGCGTGCCGCGAAAACGGCGTGCTGTGCCTGACGGCCAAGGACAAGGTCCGCCTGCTGCCCGCGCTGAACATCCCCATGGAGGCGCTGCAGAAGGCCGCGGAGGTCATCAAAGCTGCCTGCGCGGAATAAGATTCGTCATCATACATCTGTCACCCTGCCGGTCCCGGCGGGGTGTTTTGATTTTTCTTGCAATTTGTGAAGGGATTATGTATAATAAAAACAGAAGGGCAAAAGGAGATGTTTTATTATGGGCAACGAATGCAGAGGGCTGGAGATCAGCGAATTCAACGGGCGCGGGTACGACCGCACCATGATCTTCAAAACGTGGTGCGTGGCGTTTTTGACGCAGGACGACGAATACACCGTCAACACCTATATGGAGCGCCACATGGAAACGGACGAGGTCTTCGTGCTGCTCAAGGGCGAGGCCACGCTGTATATCGGGCTGGAGCGCACGCCCGTGAAGATGGAACCCTGCAAGCTCTATAACTGTACCGTGGGCACGTGGCACAATATCGTCTGCTCGGCGGACGCCAGCGTGCTGATCGCCGAAAACAGCGACACGGACCGCAGCAACACCGAATACCACTACCTGTGACCGAGGCGAAAGGAGTGAAAGCGTGGAAAAACTGTTCCAAAAGCTGAACCGCATCCCCATCGCGTGTATCATTCTGGCGATCATCACCGTGATGTACGCGATCTGGGGCGGGTATCAGAGCAAAAAATACCAGCGGGAGAGCGCGATCTTTGACAGCGCCTTGGTTATCAAAAACGCCGACGCCCTCACCCCGGCGCAGCTGAAGGAGTACGACGGCAGGCTGATCTGTCTGGTGGGCGAGCTCGCCGTAAAGAAAACGCCCGCGGACCCGCTGACGGGGATATCCGTTCCCGGTGCGCTGCTGCTGGAACGCCGCACGGAGATGTACCAGTACTCCACCACCGGCGAAAGCGTCATCAAGGGGTTTTACGACTTCCAGCAGGCCAACGTGACCGGCAAGGGCGGGGAGCTGTACGAAAACCCGGTCTACCCGGCGGAGATCGGCGCCGTTACCATGCTGGCGGACGTCAGCGTGGGGCCGGTGGCGTTGGGCAAGACCTTCGTGCGCACCCTCGATACGAACTATCAGTATACCGACCGGGCGGAATACGTCGCCCTGACGCCCACCGCGTCCTTTGATAACGCCTACGGGCTGACGCTGCGGGACGGCGTCTACACCAACGGCGACCCGGACGACCCGCAGATCGGCGATATCCGCATCACCTACCGTTATGTGGATGTAAAGCAGTACGCGGGCAAAATGACCTTCTTCGGCACGCTGCTGGACGGCGTGCTGGAAAGCGTATCGGAAGACGACGCCTTTATGATCCAGAATTGCGACAGCGCGGCCCGGGCGCGGGAAACGGTCACGGGGTCCAGCAGCGACAACGCTTCCATGCTGTACGTCATGGCGGCGCTTCACGCTATCGCCGCGGTGATCGTCTTCGTCGTCGTCATCCTCAAACGGAAAAAGGAGGGCGCCTGATATGAAAAGAATAAGGCTTTCCGCGCTTTTGTTCAGTGTTCTCCTGCTGCTGTTCGTCTTCGCGCCCTTCATCCCGGCGGATTTCGGCGACTACGGCGGCGATTCGGACTACGGCGGCGGCTACGATTCCTACGACTCCTACGATTCGTATGATTCCTACGACAGCTACGATTCGTATGACAGCTACGATTCCCATGATTACGGCGGTTCGTCCTCCGGCAGCTCCAAAAGCTATTACTACAAGTTCGGCGATTACCCCACCGATACCGTCTTTTACGGCGGGCGGCTGGCGGATCACGCCGGCAATATCGTGATGGTGGAGACCCTCTCCGGCACGCCCTTTGAATCGGACGACGACGGCGCCGGTCTAGTGGGGCTGGCCCTGCTGGCAGGCATCGCCGCCATCATCGTGGCCTTGGTGCTCCGCGTCAAGACCCGCGACAGATATGGCGACGGCAGACGCTCCGGCGGACGCCCGGTCACAAGAAGCGGTGGTTCCCGGCCCGTGGCGCCCGGCGCGCAGGCCACGCCGCAAAGCCAGCTGAAGAACGTCAGCGCCTATTATAAGTTCGATCCCGGCTTCTCGGAGGCCGCCTTCTGCGAAAAGCTCTCCAATTTGTACGTGCAGTTCCAGAACGCCTGGCAGGACAAGAATCTGGAAACGCTGCGGCCCTACCTCACGGACGCCTTCTACGCCCAGATGGACCGCCAGCTGGATTCCTACCGCCGCAACCGGCAGACCAACCGGGTGGAGCGCATCAGCGTGCTGGGCGTGTCCCTTTCCGGCTGGCAGCAGACCGCGAACGAGGATATCATGGTGGCGCGGCTTCGCACCCGCATCGTGGATTACGTCACGGACGACGCCACGGGGCAGATCGTGCGCGGCAGCAACACGGCGGAAAAGTTCATGGAGTACGAATGGACGCTGACCCGCAAGCGCGGTATCCGCACCGGCGTCAACGACGGCGTAAGGGTGCAGAACTGCCCCAACTGCGGCGGCACCGTCAACATCAACCGCACCGCCAAGTGCCCCTATTGCGACAGCATCATCACCGTGGAAGCCCACGACTGGGCGGTCAGCAACATCAAGGGCCTGTCCCAGCGCACCTCGGGCAGATAAGCGGCGCCTGCGCTGCAATAAAGAGCGCCTTATGCAACGATAAGGCGTTCTTTATATCATACGGCCGCTTTGCGGCTGTATATCATGCTTTTTGCATATCCCGCCTATGGCGTATCCCGCTTTCGACATATCCCTTCTTGGGCGGATTTCGCCTTTGGCATAACCCGCTTTCAGCGGGGATGCAAAAAGCATATCATTCCTGGAATCATCCGTACCCGATGCGGGAGAACCATTTTTCTCTTGCATCGGGTTTTGTTATATGGTAAAGTATTTTAGAAAAAGAAAAAGGGGAGCTCTTAATGAAAAACGCAAAAACAATCAAATGGCTGCTCATTCTCGCCTGTCTGCTGGCGGCGCTGTTTGCCTTAACCCTCGCCGCGAACGCGGAGATCGTCAATTCCCTCGGTGACGTGGATGGCGACGGCAATATCACCTCCGCCGACGCACGTCTGGCGCTGCGGGCCAGCGTAAAGCTTGAAAAAGAAATCGTTGAAGGAACTGCCGCTTTCAAAGCTGCCGATGTCAATAAAAACGGTATAATAGGATCCGACGATGCCCGTACGATCCTGCGGGTGTCCGTAAAACTGGAAACCTTTGATGAAAACGAAAACGGCGGGGACGATCACAGTGAAGATGTTCTCGGTGTTTGGTGTAACTATAACAGCCTGGTCAGCTATCAGGATTTTTATCCAAAGATTACATTTAACGGGGATCATTCATTTTCGTTCAGAGTCAATCTGTATGCAGGAATGAGTGACGTCAAAGGAACATATGAGGTAAAAGAGAATCGCATATACTGTACTGTAAAGGAGAGGAATTTTTCCGGCTTTGCGGGTGATACGGTAAATGAATTCGTTTTCAAAATCAACGATAATGAATTGATTTATGAGGGCGAGACCATCGGAATGACAGAAACAGGAGATGCATTCAAGAAATATAACGGCGAAAACGAAAATGACGAGGGCAATAACAACGAAGACGTTCTTGGCATTTGGTGTAACTATAACAGCCTGGTCAGCTACCAGGAGTTCTATCCAAAGATTACATTTAACGGAGATTATTCATTTTTATTCAGAGTCAATCTATATGCAGGAATGGGTGACGTCAAAGGAACATATGAGATAAAAGGAAACCGTATTTACTGTACTGTTAAGGAAAGGAGTTTTTCCGGCTTTGCGGGTGATGCGGTAAATGAATTCGTTTTCAAAATCAACGATAATGAATTGATTTATGAGGGCGAAACCATTGGTATGACAATCTCAGGGGATCGTTTTTTCTTAATATGACGGCAAGATCAATTCCCTAAACGGCAATCAACTTGACGGTGCAAATTAAGCAAATATGACAGGGGTCCCTTGCCTTGAAAACGGCGTAAACGAATAAGCCCCAAAAAAGAGTTGAGCGGCACAAAAAGCCCGCTCTTAAATAACACAAAACATACAAACAGGGCAGCCGGAGAATTTCTCCGGCTGCCCGTGGTTTATGTGGTTTTTCTGTAGCACGACGCCTTGCGCCGTTGCAGGCAACAGGCCGTAGCGCGGCACCTCAGTGCCGCTATAAACACAAACAACATTTTTGGATAATTGTTCGGTTAAATGGCGGTTATTGTGACAGGAAAACGGTCGATAAATCCAAAACCGTTTCAATAGTTACATTCATCAGGAGCGGCACTGAGGTGCCGCGCTACAATAATAATATCAGAACAGATCCGACTCGATATAGTCCACGCCCAGGGATTTGCAGTAGCTCAGCGAGAAGATATCGTTGGCGGTCCACACGGCGAATTCCAGCCCCGCGTCGTGGAAGGCCGCTACCATCTCCTCGGTGACCACCTTGTAATCCGCGTCGATGGAAAAGCCGTGCTCGATGCAGCGCTCCCAGCCCGTGTCGCCCTCGCCGTAGGTCAGCATGATGGGCAGGTCCGGGAACTGCTCCCGCGCCTTCAGCAGATTGTCGAAATCAAACGACTGCAAAATGCATCTGGAAAGGTCGTACACCTGCCCCGCCAGCGTGAACACCTGGTTCACCTGCTCGTCGGTGTAGGCGCCCTTCAGCTCGATAAGCAGACCATGTCGTTCTCCTTCATGATCTCCAGATACCGCTTGAAGGTACACAGGTACACTTCTCCGATGTTCTTGCGCTTCAGCGGCTGGGCGGTCAGCTCCGCCAGCGTGTGGTCGGCGATCTCCAGCTCCGTGCCGTCCTTCAGCACGACGGAGCTGTTGTGGCTGCACACGAACTCGCCGTCTTTGGTGATGCGCACGTCGGTTTCCGCGCCGCCGCTGCCGTGCTCCGCCGCCTTCTGGAAGGCCAGCTCCGTGTTTTCGTGGTACACGCCGCTGTAGCCCCGGTGGGCGATCATGCAGGGTTCCTTCTGCGCCGTGCCGCCGAACAGCCCCCCGAAGGCGGTGAACAGCGACAGAAACGTGGCAAGGATCATTTTGAAAATCAACTGTACGGACATTTTGTTTCGCTCCTTTATCCAATGATGGCGTCCCTATTATACACCATACCGCCGGCCGATTTCAATAGCCACTTTAAAACCCGCGTCGCGCTTTTTTGTCCGTTTTTGCCGCTTGTTCTTGACTTCATCCCGTATTTGCGTATAATGGAAATAAATAAAAAAAGAGGAGAGATCGTATATGTTCGCATCCGTGTTGAGCTTGCTCATCAACTATTTCATCGTTTTTTCCATCCTGTTCACCTCCGTCGGCAGAAACCTTCCCACCGAGGAGACCCGCACGGATTTTGACCAATGCAAAAACGTCATCTTCATGATCGGCGACGGCATGGGCTTCAACAGCCTGAACAAGACCAAGGCCGAAAAGGAGATCGACACGCTGGCCATGAACACCTTCCCGCTGCAGGGCGAGTCCCAGACGCGCTCCGCCGACAATATCGTCACCGACAGCGCGGCGGGCGGCACGGCGCTGGCCTGCGGCATCCGCACGAATAACGGCTTTGTGGGCGTCTACGGCTACGACGGCTACGATCTGGTCAACCATCCCATGAACCTGTGCGAGCTGGCCAAATCCCAGGGCAAGACGGCCGGCATCGTCACCACCGACTCCACCTCCGGCGCCACCCCCGCCAGCTTTTCCGCCCACGCCCATAACCGGGGCGACGAGGAGGATATCACCTTCCAGCAGCTCCGGTGCGACCTGGACCTGATCTGGGGCGCCGCCACCGCCTCCTTCAGCGAGGAGACCGCCTCCGAATACGGCTTCACCTCCATCTACAACAAGGCGGATATGGACGCCCTGACGGAGGGCAGCCGCAGCTTCGGCCAGTTTACGGATTCCGTCTGGCACGAGGTCGCCAACGAGGGCATGCCCACCATGACGGAGATGGTCGTAAAGGCCATCGACCTGCTGGACGACGACGAGGACGGCTTCTTCCTGATGGTGGAAGGCGCCCACATCGACAAGAACAACCACTCCAACAACGCCGAGGGCATGGAGGACGCGCTGGTGGCCTTCGATCAGGCGGTGCAGGCGGCGCTGGACTACGCCGCCGCGGACGGCGATACGCTGGTACTCGTCACTGCCGACCATGAGACAGGCGGCATCACGCTGAAGGACGGCGAGTACGTCTACACCAAGGACGGCCACACCGGCGTCAACGTGCCGCTGCTGGTCTACGGCTGCGACAACTTCATCGAAAACGGACAGGCCGTCAAAAACAAAGAGGTGGCCCGCCGCGTGGCCTGCGTGATGGGGTACAACAGCTTCCCCCACAGGATCCACGAGCCCGTAGAACACGGAGGCAGAAACGATGACTCGCCCTTCTATCCGGTTCGATAAAAACGGCCGGTTCCGCATCCTGATGATCTCCGACTTCCACGGGAAGCCGGATTTCAACCCCAAGCTGACCGCCGGTATCGAGGCGCTGGTCGATTACGCCAGGCCCGATCTCGTCTTTCTCGGCGGCGACCAGCTCTGCAATATCAACAAAGAGATCCTGCGCGATTTTCTGGAACGCGCGCTGGAGCCCGTGCAAAAGCGCGGCATCCCGTGGGCGCACACCTTCGGCAACCACGACGCGGAGCAGGAGATGACCAAGGAGGAGATGGAGGAGGTCTACGAATCCTTCCCCCTGTGCCTGTCCGAGGCGGGCCCCGAAGAGATCAGCGGCGTGCCCAACTACTGCCTTACCGTGTATTCCCACGACGGCAGCGAGCCCCTCTATCACCTGTGGTCGCTGGATTCCCACACCAATTTCCGCGACTATCTGCGGGAATTTGACAACATTGACCAACGCCTGACGCTGAACGACTTCCGTCTGCCGGACCACTTCGGCGGCGGGCACGATCAGGCCTCGCCGATGTTCAATCAGGTCATGTGGTACTATCGGGAGTCCGCGCGCCGGGAAAAGGCGCTGGGCCGCAAGCTGCCCGCGCTGATGTTCCTCCACGTGCCGATCCTGGAATTCAACCTGCTGTGGCGCAACCCGGAACAGACCGGCTTCATCGGCCATAAGCGGGAAAGCCTGGGCAGCAGCGAGCTCAACCCCGGCCTGTTCATGGCCTGTCTGGAGCGCGGCGACGTGAAGGGCATCTTCTGCGGGCACGAGCACCTGTGCGATTTCCAGGGCGAGTATCTGGGGATCACCATGGCGTACGATTCCGCGGTGGGGTACGATATGTCCGCCCACGACGACCTGCGGGGCGGGCGCATCATCGACCTGTATACCAACGGCGAATTTACCACCCGCCACGTGAAGCTGATGGACCTGCTGGGGCAGGCCGCCATGCGGGACCCGACGTATTTCGAGGGCGGCGACAAATACTTTATCAGGGATCTGGATTAACGAATGGAGCTTTCGGATTTGCTGTTTTCCGCGGTGGAGCTCATCGGCACGGTGTCCTTTGCGGTATCCGGCGCGATGATCGCCATCAAGCGGAAGCTGGACCTGTTCGGCGTGGTCGCGCTGGGGATGCTGACCGCCTTCGGCGGCGGCGTCACCCGGGACGTGCTGCTGGGCAGTATCCCGCCCCGGTGCTTTTACAGTTTTCATCTGCTGCTGGCGGCGTTCTTCGCGTCGCTGGCGGTGTTCGTCGTGGCCTACCTGTTCCGGCGGCACTATTTCCGCAGCGAAACGCTGATCGACAACGTCAACAACTTCATCGACGCGGTGGGCCTTGCGGCCTTCACCGTCTCCGGCGCGCAGACGGCCATTTCCGCCGGGCATTTTGAAAACCCGGCCTTCTGTATCTTCCTCGGCATGCTCACGGGCGTGGGCGGCGGCATCCTGCGGGACGTGGTCAGCATCACCATGCCGCTGATCTTCCGCAAGCGCGTCTACGCCACCGCCTCCATCCTCGGCGGCGCGGTCTACTACCTGTGCCTGCGGGCGGGGTTGCACGATACGCTTTCCGTCGTCGTCTGCATGCTGGCCATCGTCGCCGTGCGCGTCTGCGCCACGGTGTTCCACTGGAACCTGCCCAAGGTGGAAGCGCCGTAGCACGCAGCCTCAGCTGCGTTTCAGGTAGCGCGGCACCTCAGTGCCACTTCAGGCAGTAGGCAATAGGCAGTAGGCTATACGGCGCGTTTCGCCGTTTTATCAGCATGATGGACCATTATCTTGTTTTTGACCGGGAACCGTTTGTCGGTTTCATGCCGGACGATCTTCGGGATTGGCTGAAAACACATCGTCAGGAATCCGATATTGCTTTGCTCGTTAAACTGATCCATGAAAAGACAGCATACGTGGCGGATGGAAGCGATGAAACCGGAGACGTCTGGGCGCATTATGCGTATGAAGAATGGTTTGAACTCGAAATTGAACTAATTGAGTTGATCAAAGAAATCCTTTCCGCAGAGAACCGGACAAAAGGAACGAATTATCCTTTGGAAGGTCTCGGTACCCACTATGTCATCCGGCCGTTTATGGAGCGTAACGGATATCGCGACTGTTCCGGATGGTGGATAAAAGAAGAATAAAAATCATTTTATAAAGGGAGGTACGATCCCAACATGGACAAGCTCAGATTTTACGTCGCCATGGCGGCGGCAAAGCTGTCGGCCGTCGGGCTGCGGCTGCTGGGGCGCAACGCCAGCTATCTGCCCGGCCTGATCGCGGTGACGATCTGCAAAAACTTCATCGGCCACCTGCAAAAGCCGGAAACGCTGATCTGCGTCACCGGCACCAACGGCAAGACCACCACCAGTAACCTGCTGAACACGGTGCTGACCAACAGCGGGGAAAAGGTGACCAACAACTCCTTCGGCTCCAACGTGCAGGGGGGCGTGGCGGCGGCGCTGCTGCTGAATTCCACCTTTACCGGTAAGCCGAAGAACAGGATCGCCGTGCTGGAGGTGGACGAGCGCAGCTCGTTGCTTGTCTATCCGTTTATGGCGCCGGATTACCTGATCTGCAACAACATCATGCGGGATTCCATCAAGCGCAACGCCCACACGGATTTCATCTCCTATATCATCAACTCCGCCGTGCCGGAGACCACGAAAGTGATCCTCAATGCGGACGATATCATCGGCGCGCAGCTCTGCCCCCAGTGTGAGAAAAAGGTCTTTTTCGGCGTGGACGCGCTGCCTCCCGCCAAGACCGAAGGCATGACGGCGCGGGACATCGTCTACTGCCCGAAGTGCGGCGGAAAGCTGGAAGCCGAGTACCTGCGGTATAACCACATCGGCCGCTGGCGCTGCGCGGACTGCGGCTTCGCTTCCCCCGCACGGGATTACGTGGTCACGGACGTGGATAAGGCCGCCGGCACCTTCACCGTGGCCCACGGGGAGGAACGCCACTCCTTCAAGCTGGTCAACGACAACATCGTCAACGTGTTCAACTTCTGCGGGGCGATCGCCCTGCTGCGGGAGATGGGCGTCCCGTATGAGACCATCGAGACCGCGTTTCAGGATACGGAGCTGGTCAAGACCCGCTACGACCACATCGAGGCAGGCAAGCTGCATATCACCCGCATCCTCGCCAAGGGGCAGAACCCGGTGGCGGTCAGCCGCACGTTCAGCTATACCGCCAAATGCCCCGGCGACAAAAAGTGTTTGCTGCTGATCATCGACGACAAGGAGGACAATATCCACAACGTGGAAAGTACCTGCTGGCTGTACGACCTCGACTATACGCCCCTGAAGGACCCCACGATCGACTGCATGATCTTCGCGGGCAAGCGCTGTAAGGATCACGTGCTGCGGGCGGCCATGAGCGGCGTGGACCTTTCGAAGATCGTCACCACCGACGAGGTGAAGAACTGCTCCGCGCTGGTGGATACGCAGAAGTATCAGGATATTTACCTGCTGTTTGAAAACTACTGGCTGGACGAGGCGCTGGCCGAAGAAAAACTGCTGGTGGCAAGAGGGGAGAGCGGGACATGACGATCGAAGTATTATTCGCGGAGGTCTGCAACCTCTGCGGCGACGCGCAGAACGCGGCATACCTGAAACAGACGCTGCCCGACGCGGAGGTGATCGACACCTCCCTGCCGGACCGTCCCTTCTTTGCCGACCACACGCCGGACATGATCTATATGGGCAACATGAGCGAGCGCATCCAGCGCCGCGTGGTCGAGACGCTGCGCCCGTACAGGGACCGGCTGCAGGAGCTGATCGACGGCGGCACGGTGATGCTGTTCACCGGCAACGCGTGGGAGGTGCTGACGAAGCACATCAGCTATGTGACGGAAAAGATCGAACTGGACGGGCTGGGCCTTCTCGACCTGACGGTCAAGACCGACTGGTTCGACCGTTACAACGGCAAGGTGCTGGGCCGGTGCGGCGACATCGACGTGATCGGCTTCCGTTCCCAGTTCAGCATGGTCCATGGCGACAATTCGCAATGCGCCTTCCTGAAGGTGGAGCGCGGGATCGGCGTCAACCCGGAGAGCAAATACGAGGGCGTACGGGTGAACAACCTGTTCGGCACCGCCGTGCTGGGGCCCATCCTGCCCAATAACCCGTTGTTCACGGAATACCTGATCTCCCTCACCGGCACACAGGCGCAGGCCGCCTTCCGGGAGCAGGCCATGGCCGCCTATGAGCAGCGGTTAAAAGAATTCCGCGACCCGAAGACGGAGTTTTGACGCATCCATCCTCATACGACGGCAGCCGCCCGGAAAGGGCGGCTGTTTTACAGTGGATCGAAATCGAACGGGAGTGTTTCCGTCCCGAAAAGGGCTTGCTATTTTCATGAAACCGTGGTATGATGTTATTCAGGTAAAACCGCGCTGTTTTATCGCAAGGAATCAATTGGCATTATCAAATATAAGAGGTAAAAGAGCATGAGCATTTTTGAAGAAGTTGAATCCGAAGTCAGATCGTACTGCCGCAGCTTTCCCGTGGTATTCGACACGGCCCAAGGCAGCCACCTTTACACCAAGGACGGCAAAGATTATCTGGATTTCTTTGACGGGGCGGGCGCGCTGAACTACGGCCACAATAACCCCTACCTGATGGATAAGGTCGTCGCCTATATTCAGAAAAAGGGTATCACCCACGCGCTGGATATGAGTACCGCCGCCAAGGAGGAATTCCTGACCACGTTCCGCAACGAGATCCTGGCGCCCCGCGGCATGGACCACAAGGTGATGTTCTGCGGCTCCACCGGCACCAACGCGGTGGAAGCGGCGCTGAAGCTCGCCCGCAAGGTCACGGGCCGCGACACCGTCTTCGCCTTCTCCGGCGCGTTCCACGGCATGTCCATGGGCAGCCTTTCCGTCACCAGCGGCAACGACACCCGCGAAAGCCTGCGCGGCTCCCAGCACGCGGTGGTGTTCATGCCCTTCCCCTACGGCTTCAACGCCTCCTTCGACACAATCGGCTATATCCGCAACGTGCTGGAGGACGACCACTCCGGTATCGCCAAGCCCGCCGCCATCATTCTGGAAACGGTGCAGGCGGAGGGCGGCGTCATCGTGGCCGATCCCCAGTGGCTGCGGGACCTGCGCGCCCTTTGCGACGAGTACGGCATCCTGCTGATCTGCGACGAAATCCAGGTGGGCTGCGGGCGTACCGGCACCTTTTTCTCCTTCGAGCGCGCGGGCATCATTCCGGATATGGTCACCCTGTCCAAGTCCATCAGCGGCGCGGGCCTTCCCATGTCGCTGCTGCTGATGCGTCCCGAGCTTGACAAGTTCACCCCCGGCGAGCACAACGGCACCTTCCGCGGCAACCAGCTGGCGTTCGTGGCGGGCAAGGCCGCCATCGAGTTCATCAAGGAAAACGACCTGCTGACGCAGGTAAAGAAAAAGAGCGAGATCATCCGGCATTTCATGGAGACCGAGATCCTGCCGCTGGACAGCCGCCTTTCCGTGCGCGGCATCGGCATGATCTGGGGCATCGAGTTCGAGAAGATCGACTACCGTCTCAGCAAGGTGGCCGCCATGCGCTGCTTTGAAAACGGCCTGATCATCGAGCGCGCGGGCCGTCGTGACAGCGTCCTGAAGCCCATGCCCGCCCTGACCATCCCGGAGGATGACCTGATGAAGGGCCTTGCCATTGTGAAGGAAGCCGTAGCGTATGCCTTGAAGCAGGCATAAATCACCCGTAAAACAACGACCGCAGGCGGAATGGTTCATCCGCTTGCGGTCTTTTTTATGAGTATGGGGCAAAAGAAAAAACCGATGGCCGACCACCGGTTTTTTAGCCCTGTAAGGGCTACGTTTTCTTTTTGCCTTACGACAAAACAATCGAAAGCAACAGCCCTCTTTTTTACTCTTTTTCTTTGTCGCTGGAGAACTTCGAGAAAAAATCCTTCAGATAAGCGATCAGAGTGGTGAGATACTCCACAAACATATTGATATAATCAACAGTCGACACTTTGTTTCACTCCTTTCACGAAAAATCAAAGATAAGACAAATTATTTGCCGTTGTTCTCAAGGGCGTATTTGATCTTGCCGATGAAATCCTTCACCATATTGATGATATCCGCCAGCCATTCGGACCAACCCAGCAGGAAATTGCCGATGTCCTCCGCGCTTTCCGGTTTGTTGATACCCGCGAAGATCTCGTCAATATTCGTGATCTCTTCGTAGCGGCCGCTGCCGTTACCGTTTGCTTTCAGCATTTGTTTCACCTCTTTTATGGGATACTTTCACAAAATAAATTATCTTGCATAGTAATCATATCACTATTCATCAAGCAATGCAAGAAAAAAAAACGTTCTGAAAAAAGATTAACATATTTGTCACAATCGAGCCACAATTCAACCCGCATGGGTGATTTTGTCGCTGATTTTGCGCGTTCCCGGCCGTTTTTTTCTTTACACGCGCGGTATTTCATAGTACAATCGGAATGACAAAACGGAAAGAAGAACGGACGCATGGAAATTCTGTTTGAGGACGCGCAGATCGCGGTGGTCGTAAAGCCTGCCGGCATGGCCTCTCAGCAAACGCCGACGGGAAACGACTGCGTGACGGCCCTGCGGGAACACACCGGCGGGGAAGTTTATCCCGTCCACCGGCTGGATACCGCCGCGCGGGGCGTGATGGTATACGCAAAGACGAAGCGGTCGGCGGCGTTTTTGTCGAACGAGATCGCCGAAGGGCGCTTTGAGAAAGAATATGAAGCCCTGGTCCACGGCTGCCCGCAGCCGCCCGAAGGCGTCATGGAGGACTGGCTGTTCAAGGACAAAAACAACAAGTCCTATGTCGTCCAACGGGAGCGCAGGGGCGTCAAAAAGGCGCTGTTGGATTACCGGGTGGAAACGACCTTTGAAACGGCAAGATATGGGACGCTGTCGCTGGTTCGCGTTACGCTGCGCACCGGCCGGACGCACCAGATCCGGGTGCAGTTTGCCTCACGGAAATGGCCGCTGCTGGGCGACGGCAAATACGGCGCGAGGGACAACGCCCCGTTTCTCGGCCTTGCTTCCGTGCGGCTGGCGTTCCGTCACCCCGTAACGGGGGAAGCAACGGCGTTTGGATGGGAGCCGGGGTTTGCGGAAAAGATGAAAGAGGAAAGATGAAACGGTTTCCCGATTTTCCTCTTTCCTCATTTTTTAATATTTTTCCATTTCCTCCACGCCCAGCACGAACACCGTCGCGCCGCCGACCGCGACGTCGTGGGCCAGCGCCCCTTCGGCAAAGCCCCGCCCGAGGGATTCGGTGGTGGCCGCCTGATGGGTGCGGGTATGGGAATACTTCGAGATAATGTCCTTCGCGGTGCCTACGCGGTCGTCCTCGGTGCCGATCAGGAAGGTGGTGTTGCCCACCATCAGAAAGCCGCCGGTGGTGGACAGCTTGGTGACCACGAAGTTCTCTTTTGTCAGCGCGCTGGCTACCACCGCGCTGTCGTCGTTGTTGACAATGGCAATCAACAGTTTCATCTGATTTTCCTCCTCTTATCTTACAGCTTCGGCAGCAGCATCTTCCGGCTGTTTTTGTCCAGCTGACGGTAGTCGGGTATCTCGTATCGGTTGTCGTTGGCGTCCTTGATGAGCACGCGCCCGTCGTACAGGGGCTTGACCGAAGCGATATGGTTGCGGATCTCAAAGGTGATCACGCCCTTGTCGGTCTCGGCGGTCCACATCCAGATCTTGAATTTTTCGGTCATCTTCAGGAATTTCGTGATCCGGGGGATCATATAGTATTCGTTCAGCGCGTCCGTCAGCGCTTTTTGTGA
Source organism: Clostridia bacterium (assembly GCA_017428085.1). GTDB lineage: Bacteria > Bacillota > Clostridia > Oscillospirales > Acutalibacteraceae > RUG806. The sequence continues at coordinate 23,514 of JAFRRP010000031.1, forward strand.
GTCCGGCGTCAGGTTGTCCGCGTTGCGGATCACCGCCACCTGGTCGCCGTTTTCGTCCAGCAGCGCGATGTACCGGTTGGCGCCGGACCGGGGGAAGAGCCGGTGAGGCTCCAGACCGGTCTTTTTTTCTTTTGTGTGGTAAAATTCCGCGTCCACAAAGATGCCGTCGTTGGGCGTGATGCGGATCTCCGGTCCGTCGATATAGGTGATCATTGCCGCTCTTCCTCCTTACTCAAAATTTTCTTCCGCTTTCTGTTTTTGCAGCTGCTCGCCCATGGACTGGATCTGCACCAGCTTGTAATACTTGCCCTTTTGGGCCAGCAGCTCCTCCGGGCTGCCGCACTCGATGATCTCGCCCTTGTCCACCACCACGATCTTGTTGGCGTTGCGCAGCGTGGAAAGCCGGTGCGCGATCATCAGCGTGGTCCTGCCCCGGATCAGCCGTTCGATGGCCTCCTGGATCAGGTGCTCCGTTTCGCTGTCCACCGCCGCCGTGGCCTCGTCAAAGATCAGGATGGAGGGGTTCTTCATCACCGCCCGGGCGATGGAGACCCGCTGGCGCTCGCCGCCGGAAAGGCCGGTGCCCCGTTCGCCCAGCAGCGTGTCGTAGCCCTCCGGCAGCCGGGAGATGAACCCGTGGGCGTTGGCGATATCCGCCGCCCGCAGCACCTGTTCCACGTGGGCGTTGGGGCTGCCGTAGGCGATATTGTTGAACACGGTGTCCTTGAACATCAGCGGCTCCTGCTGCACGAAGCCGATCTGGCTGCGGTAGTAGGCCATGTCGATGTCGCGGATGTTCTTCCCGTCGATCAGGATCTCGCCCTCATAGTCGTCGTAATAGCGCATGATCAGGTTGATGAGGGTGGATTTGCCGGAACCCGTGGTGCCCACGATGCCCACGATATCCCCCTGCTCGATGGTCAGATTGATATTGCTGAGGGCTTTTTTGGATTTGTCGAAGGAGAAATTGACGTTCTTCAGCTCGATCTTTCCCTCGATGCGCTCCGGCACGTTGCCCCTGCCGAAGTCGTGCTCCGGCTCCGCGTCAAGGATATCGAGGATCTTTTCCGCGCTGGCCAGCGTGTTCTGGTAGGTGTCGGAGAAGTTGGCGAAAAAGTTGACCGGGTTGTAGAACATGGAGGCGTAGGAGACGAAGCTGACCAGCAGGCCCACGGAGAAGCCCTTTTCGCCGGAGATGACGAAGGAACCGCCGGAATACCAGATGATCAGCGAGCCGCAGGTGACAAGGAAGGTCATGAACGCCGGGAAGACGCTGGCGATCTTCGCCACGTGGGAGTCCTCCTTCAGCCATTCGTCGTTGTAGGCGTTGTATTTGTCCACCGCTGCCTTTTCATTGGTAAAGGCCTTGATGACCCGGATGCCGGGGATGGTATCGGTCAGCAGCGTGGTGATGGAAGCGCCCCTGCGCCACAGCCGCATGTACCGGGGGCCGATCTTCTTGCCGAAGAACCGGCCGATCAGCGCCACAAAGGGGATGGGCGTCAGCGAGAACAGCGTCAGCTTCCAGTTGAGGCAGCACATGATGACGAGGATGCCCACCAGCGTGAAGAACTGCACCACCGCGTCCTGCGTCACCCGCAGCACGAAGTTCTGGATCATGGCGGTGTCGCCGTTGATGCGGTTGATGACGCTGCCGGTGGAGGTCTTGTCGTAAAAGCTCATGGGCAGGTTCTGCGCCCGCTCGTAGATGTCCTTTTTCATGCCGATGATGAACCGGTCGCCGGTCATCCGCAGCAGGTAGGTGCGCAGGGCGGAGACGGTATACTGCAGCACGTACACGCCCAGCAGCGCAAGGATCATGGTGATCAGCGCGCGCCTGTCGCGGTTCGGCAGCACCGTGTCCACCATATAGCCCGTCACGTAGGGCGGGATCAGCGACATGGCGGTGGTGAAGACGGACAGCAGCATGCACACGGTCAGCCCCTTTTTGTAGGGCTTTGCGTATTGGGCGAATTTACCGATCATCTTCCCCTTGCCCTTGCAGTTCAGGCACTCCGCGTCGGGGGAGGGGAGCTTGCGCCCGCACTTGGGGCAGAAGGAGCGCTGCTTCAGGAAGGTGTTTTCCACCGCCCCCAGCAGCTCGGCGGCGTCTTCCCCGTCGATCAGGCCGTTGATGAAGTCCGCGCCCGCGTCGGCGACGTCGGCGGCGGCAAAGGTGAACCGCGTCAGCTTCTTCCGTCCGCCCTCGTTCAAGTATACGTCAAAGGTGGCGTTGCCGTACATCCGCTTGACCTTCGCCTCTTTGATCTCATCATAGCCCACCCGCAAAAAGCCGTTTTCGTGGGCCCCGTCGAAGGCGTACACCGCGTCGGCGGTAAAGCACAGGGCGCTTTCGCCGTATTTCTGGTCCAGCGACAGGTCGCCGACCACCATGAACAGCGGCGCGTCGTCGCGGAAGACGTCGTCATACTGCGGTTGGAACCGTTCGGGAAACGGTTTGTTGGAAAAGATTTTCATATTATCACCCCATTCCGGTCGAGATGAAAGGTTTGAGGTATCAGGTGTGAGGTTTGAGGAAGATCGCCGCGGCGGAACAGGTCGTTTCGCGCCGCCTGCCTGTCGCCTCGTACCCGCGGCGCATCGCGCCGCCCCTCGTTTTTCCGCGCACATTATAGGCAGGCGGAACGGAGAAGTCAAGCAAAAAACGAAAAAAAACAAAGTTTTACCATTTGTCGATGATTCACAGATATTATATCGATATTTTGTGCAAAAAAACTGAACTTTGCGCCGATGGCGCCGGAAGAAAAAACGACGATCCGACAGATAGCATTTGACAATCGTATTCCCGGTATGTATAATAGCGGTAGAACCGGCGACAGGGAGGATTTGGTTTGACTGAAAAGATTTTGCTGCCGTTTTATACCGTGTTCAGCACGCTGATATACGTCGTTACGCTGGCGGGCATCCTGGCGATCCCGCTGCTGTTCACCACCCAGGCGGAAGCGCCGCTGGATTTCGTGCTGGAGGACATCTCCGTCGCTCCGGCGGACGCGGCGGACGCGGTGTTTGCCGCATCCGGCAACGCGCCGCAGGGCTGGTACCGGATCGACTACCGCATGAACGTGGGCAGCGCCAAACTGTCCCCCTACTCCTACACGGTGGAGACCTTCGCCCTGAAGGCCCCCGCGGAATTCAAAAAGGCCGGCGCGTATTTCCTTGCGCTGGACGAGCCGCTGTCCTTCGACCGTTCGCAGCGGGACGCCTTTACGCTGTCGCTGTACGTTACCGGTTTCGCGGATGAGGCGGCTGTGAACGAGTTTGCCCGCACCGCCGGGTTCGGGACCCGCGGCATCGTGCGCAGTTTTTCCTTCTTTAAGGAGGAGATCGCCATGTTCGCGCCGGGGTTCTTTGTGGAGGAGCTTATTTAGTCGTTAGTTGTTAGTGGCTAGTGGCTAGTGGCTAGTTGCTAGTGGCTAGTTGCTAGTGGCTGGTGGCTGGTTGTCAGGACTGCATTTTGTTGATTCGCAAACAGCTTTTTTTGATAGAATGAGGGTAAAAACAGAGGCACGGGAAGCCTTCCGTACCTCTTTCTTTTATTATTTGCATCAGCCGACCATCAGCCGACCATCAGCCGCCAACTGCCGACAACCAGCAGTTCTCCACCAATCGCTTACAACTAGCCACTAGCAACTAGCAACTAGCCACTAATACTCATTCCTCGGCAAAAACACCCCGTCCTTCATCCCCTGAACGGTCTTGTCCGTCTCGGCGCGGCGCAGGCGGTCCAGCGCCCACACGCAGTATTGCCGGTTCTTTTCCACCACGGTAAAACGGCGGCCCAGCTTTTTCGCCACCGCCGCCGCGGTGCCGCTGCCGCCGAAGGGATCGAGGATCAGGTCGTTTTCGTCGCTGCTTGCCAGCACCAGCTTGGCGTACAGCTTTTCCGGCTTCTGCGTGGGGTGGGCGGTGTTTTCCGCCATGCTCCAGAAGGGCACGGTGATGTCGTCCCAGAAGTTGGAGGGGCAGGTCAGCCGGTAGCGGCCGTCCGCCGTCTCCTGCCAGTCCTTCGCCTCCCCGTTTTCCCGGTAGGGGGCAAGGACCTTTTTGCGCACCTTCACCGCGTCCAGATGGAACCGGTAGCCGTCCCCCAACGTGCAGAACCAGATATCCTCCATGGCGTTTTTCCAGTTGCGTTTCGCGCCGCGGCCCTTTTCCCGCTGCCACGTGATGCGGTTTCTCACCGTAAAATGCCGCTGCAGGACGCTGCCGACGATCAGGCTGCTTTCCCAGTCGCAGCAGACGTACAGCGACGCGCCGGGCTTCATCAGGCGCCTGACTTCCGTCACCCAGCGTTCGGTGAAGGCTTCGTAGCTGTCCGCGTCGGTTTTTTTGAACGCCTCGCCGCCGAAATCCTTGGTGAGATTGTAGGGCGGGTCCGCGACGACAAGGTCGAACAACCCCTCCGCCATGCGCGGGGCCAGATCGAAAAAGTCCCCGCACAGCACCCGGTTTTCCACGGCGGCTTCGTCAAGGGGGCCCTCCGGCACGGCGCACAGTGCCGCCAGCTCCGGCGCGTCCTCCGGCGTGATATGCAGCGTTTTGTTGCGTGGTGAGGGCATGGACGTCTCCTTCGCAAATAGTCTGTATTTACTCTATCATTTATTTGCCTTGAAGTAAAGCATTTTAAAATAATTCTTTGATTCATTTGACAAATGTGCCGGAATTGGGTAGGATATAACCGACTGCTATAAAAAAGAGGTATACGAACGATGAAATTTTCCGAAATGCCCTATGCGCGCATCGACTGCGCGGCGGTGAAAGCCGAACAGGCGGCGCTGACCGCCGCGCTGACGGCGGCGAAAACCTATGACGAGGCGAAGGCCGTCTTCCTGAAAAAGGACAAGCTGGAACGGCACGTCTCCACGCTGTACAACCTGGCGTATATCCGCCACTCCATCAACACGAAGGACGAATTTTACGACGCGGAGATCAAGTTCTGGAACGCCGCCCTGCCGGAGCTGGAGGAAGAAACGCAGCAATGGACGCTGGCGCTGCTGAACAGCCCCTTCCGCGCCGATTTCGCGGAGGAATACGGGGCGATCATCTTCACCAACGCCGAGATCAAGCTGAAGAGCTTTTCCCCGGAGATCATCCCCGAAATGCAGCAGGAAAGCGACCTGGCGCAGGAGTACGAAAAGCTGCTGGCCTCCGCCCAGATCCCGTTCGAGGGCGGCGTCTACACGCTGTCGCAGCTTTCGCCCTTCAAGACCGACCCGGACGACGCGCGGCGGCTTGCCGCGTGGCAGGCGGAGGGAAAGTGGTATATGGACAACGCCGAGGCGCTGGATACCCTCTACGACAAGCTGACCCATCTGCGGGACGCCATGGGCAAAAAGATGGGCCATCCCGATTACACCCGGTTGGGCTATTACCGCATGGACCGCAACTGCTACGACGAAACGGACGTGGCGAAATTCCGCGCGGCGGTGGTGAAATACCTGGTGCCGGTGGCGGATTCCATCTACCGGGCGCAGGCGAAGCGGCTGGGCAAGACCTATCCCTTGAGCTTCGCGGACGCCGCGCTGACCTTCCGTTCCGGCAACGCCCGCCCCTGCGGCACGGCGGAGCAGATCGTCGCCCACGGCAAAAAGTTCTACGAGGAGCTTTCCGAGGAGACCGGCGTCTTCTTCAACCGCATGATCGACGACGGCCTGATGGACCTGCTTTCCACCGAGGGCAAAGCCTCCGGCGGGTACTGCACGTCGCTGGACGACTACGAGGTGCCCTTCATCTTCGCCAACTTCAACGGCACCCGCGCCGACGTGGAGACCGTCACCCACGAGGCGGGCCACGCCTTCGCCTGCTGGTGCAACCGCAGCCGGGTGCCGCTGGAAACGCTGTGGCCCAGCCTGGAATCCTGCGAGGTCCACTCCATGTCCATGGAGTTCTTCGCGTGGCCGTGGGCGGAGGGCTTCTTTGGCAGCGATACGCGCAAGTTCCTTTACAGCCATCTGGCGGGCTCCATCACGTTCATCCCCTACGGGACCATGGTGGACCACTTCCAGCACGAGGTGTTCGCCCGCCCGGAGATGACGCCCGCCGAACGCCACGAGGTGTGGAAGAAGCTCTCCGCCGTCTATATGCCGTGGATGAAGCTGGACGGCGAGATCCCGTTCTACGGCGACGGGCGCGGCTGGCAGCGCCAGCACCACATCTATTCCAGCCCGTTCTACTATATCGACTACTGCCTGGCGCAGACCGTGGCGCTGCAGTTCCTCGCGCGTATCCGGAAGGATCAAAAAGCCGCGTGGGAGACCTACCGGAAGTATACCGGCCTCGGCGGCAGCATGACCTTTACGGAGCTGCTGCAAACCGCCGGGCTGGACAGCCCCTTTGAAGAGAAATGCCTGAAGGACGTGTGCGAGGCGGCCAAAAAGCTGCTGGACGGCATGGACCTGACGGGGATTGAGTAAAACGATGTCTTTTCCAACGATCGAGCATAACGTTGATTTCTGCGTCGTCGGCGGCGGGCTGGCGGGCATGTGCGCCGCCGTCGCCGCGGCCCGGGGCGGTTCCCGGGTCGCGCTGGTCCACGACCGGCCCGTGCTGGGCGGCAACGCCTCCTCCGAGATCCGTATGTGGATCTGCGGCGCGCAGGGCGACAACGACCGGGAGACCGGCCTCCTCGAGGAGATCGAGCTGGCCTCCCTGCACCTCAATCCCGACAAGCTCTACCCGGTCTGGGACGCCATCCTGTATGAGAAGGTCCGGTGCGAGCCGAACATCACGCTGCTGCTCAACTGCTCCGTCTTCGACGCGGCAATGGACGGCGACCGCATCACGTCCGTCACCGGCTGGCAGGGGACGGCCCAGCGGATGCACAGGATCCGCGCTTCGCTGTTCGCGGACTGCTCCGGCGACAGCGTGCTGGCCCCGCTGACCGGGGCGGCGTACCGCGTGGGCCGGGAGGCAGCTTCGGAGTTCGGGGAAAAGACCTCGCAGCAGGCCGCCGACCGACAGACCATGGGCATGAGCTGCCTGATCCAGATGCGCAAAACCGACCGCCCCACCCGCTTCGTCCCTCCCGTGTGGGCCAAAAAGCTGACGGAGGAGGACCTGCGGCTGCGTACGCCCCATATGGAGAGCAGCGGCGAGAACTTCTGGTATCTGGAGCTGGGCGGCAACCGGGATTCCATCCACGACACGGAGGAGACCCGGGACGAGCTGCTGGCGCTGGCCTACGGAATGGCGGACTACATCAAAAACAGCGGGAACGTCCCCGACGCGGACTATTGGGAGCCGACGTGGATCGGCTTTCTGCCCGGCAAGCGGGAATCCCGCCGCATGGTGGGTCCCGTGATCGTGACGCAGGGGGACGTGCTCTCCGGCGGGCGGTTCCCGGACGTGGTCGCCTATGGCGGCTGGCCGCTGGACGACCACCACCCGGACGGCTTTTACCACGCGGGCAACCCCAATCTCTGCGGCGAAACGCCCTCTCCCTACGGCATCCCCTACCGGGCGCTGTATTCCGTCAACGTGTCCAATCTCTTTTTTGCGGGCCGCAACATCTCCGTCACCCACGCGGCGCTCAGCAGCACGAGAGTGATGGCCACCTGCGCCCTGCTGGGGCAGGCGGTGGGCACGGCGGCGGATATCGCCCGGGAATACGGCCTCTCTCCGAACGGGGTGTATGAAGAAAAGATCGACCTGCTGCAGCAGCGTCTGATGGACGACGGCTGCTTTTTGCCCTGTCACACGCGCAAAATCGCGGCGGTCTGCCGGGACGCCGCCCTCTCCTGCGAGGGGGAGGCGCCGGAAAACTTGGAAAACCTGCGCGGCGGGATCGACCGCAACCACCGCCTGTACGGCGGGGAGGATCGCCGGGTGACGCTGCCTTTGGGAAAGGCCGTGACCTATGCCTTCGATCCGCCCGCAAAGCTGCGCTTCGCCCGCCTGCGGTTCGACGCGGACCTGAACAGGGACACGCTGCCGGGCGACGATACCGAGCGCAAACACGTGATGCGGGCCAACCGCGCGCCGGACAGCCCCTCCACCCATCTGCCCACCACGCTGGTCAAAAGCTATGCGCTGACGGCGGTCACGGCGGCGGGGGACCGGATCGCCGTCGCCGGGACGGACGAAAATATCCTCGGCTGCGTCAATATCCCGCTGCCGGACGCGCCTCTCGCAAGCGTCTCGCTGACGCTGTTCTCCACGTGGGGCGGCGGCCCCACGGCGGCGCTGTTCGCGTTTGACGTGAGATAGCGTGCAGCGAGCCGTTGGCCCACTGCACCGCCGTTTTGAGAAGGGCAGATAATGCCGAAATATCATAGGATCGTCCGGAGGACGACTAACGACTAAAAACTAACGACTTTTTCTGCAACACTTTCCGCCTTCCCGGTATCTAATAGGTGCAGCAAATGAAAAGGAAGTGCAAACCATGAAAAAGATCATCGCGATACTGACCGTGCTGGCGCTGGTGCTGGCGGCGGGCTGCGCGGGCGGAACGAACGACGACGCCGATACCACCGCGCCGGAAAAGACCTCCGACGCGACCGTCGCGGACGACGTGAACGAAACGGGCAAGCCGCAAGCGGGCTTTCTGATGTATCAGGCCCAATACCCCCAGCGGGCGCAGTACCCCAAGGACGAGGACTTCGGCGACGATTATGACGCGCTGAACGCCGCCTACGACCTGTGGTCACAGGACCGCGAGGCCGGTCGGAACTTTGCCGCCTCCCGTCAGGAGGGGCTGAACGGCTTCGTGACCGCCATGGCCCGCGCCCTGCTGGAAAACGCGCAGGGCGACAACAAGGTCTGCTCGCCGGTGAACATCTACATGGCGCTGGCCATGCTGGCGGAGCTGACCGACGGAGAAACGCGGCAAGAGCTGCTGGACGTGCTGGGCGTGAAGGATACCGAAAAACTGCGGGAGCAGGCCAAAGCCCTGTGGGACGCCAACTATCTGGACGACGGCGTGATCAAATCCCTGATGGGGGATTCCGTGTGGCTCAACGACGGCGTCAACTATAAAAAGGACGGCGCGCTGCAAACGCTGGCGGAGGACTATTTCGCCTCCGTGTTCTCCGGGCAGCCCGGCGACCCGGCGTACGACGACGCGCTGCACGCGTGGATCAACGAACAGACCGGCGGCCTGCTGAAGGACAGCGCCGAAGGCCTGAAAATGGACCCCCTGATGATGGTCACGCTGGTCTCCACCATCTATTTCAAAGGCCGCTGGACGGATACCTTCGTCCCGGAGGCCAACACCACGGAGACCTTCCACGGCGCGCAGAACGACGCGACCTGCGAGATGATGCATGAAACGGACAGTATGGGCTATTATCAGGGCAAGGGTTTCTCGGCGGTCACCAAAGGCGTGGTCAACGCCAACGGCTTCCGGTTCATCCTGCCGGATAAAGGCGTATCCGTGGACGAGGTGCTGGCCTCCGACGCGTTCGCCGACTACCTGCTGGATCCGTCGGGGGAGGATTACTCCCGCCGGGTGGCGCTGTCCGTGCCCAAGTTCGACGTGCAGGCGGATTCCGACGTGATCCCCACGCTGGAAAAGCTGGGCGTGAACAAGGTGTTCGACCACGGCGCGGCGGATTTCACCCCCTTAACGGAGGATCGGGACGATATCGCCGTGGATCAGATTTTGCACAGTGCCCGCGTGAAGATCGACGAGGAGGGCTGCGAGGCCGCGGCGTTCACCGCCATCATGGCCTGCGGCGCCAGCATGTATCTTGACGAGCCCATTGATTTCACGTTGGACCGTCCCTTTATCTTCGTCATCAACGGGGCCGGTTATACCCCGCTGTTCGTGGGCGTGGTCAACCAGCCGTAAGCAGTCGTAAGTCGTAAGTCGCAAGTCGTGAGTCGTAAGTCGTAAGAAGCGGCTGCGCGCCCCGACGTATAATACTGCTTTTCATGCAAGCAAAAAAGGCAACATCGTACAGATCAAGGTACGGCGCTGCCTCTTTTATTCTTACGACTCACGACTTACGACTTACGACTGAATTTACAGTTTCTGGTTGAACTCCGTCAAAATCAGGTCCGGGTTTTTGTTCTCCGCCCACTGGATAGTCCACTGGCCGTTGAAGATCAGCAGGTTGTTGCCGCGCACGTCCTGCACCCAGCGGGTGTCCCCGGCCAGGTTCCAGTCGGCGGCGTTGAAGTTGGGGTTGCCCACGCGGCGGATCAGCTCGTGGGGGATATCCTGCCGCAGGTACTCCACGCCGTATTCGCTGAGCATGCGGAATTTCAGCACATCGAACTGCAGCACGCCCACCACGCCCACGGTCACGCGCTCCATGCCGCCGTTGGGGGAGAAGAAGATCTGTATCGCGCCCTCCTGCGCGATCTGGTTCATGCCCTTGGCGAACTGCTTGCGCTTCATGGAATCCACCTGCTCGATCACGGCGAAGTGCTCCGGCGCGAAGCTGGGGATGCCGGTGAACTGCACGTTCTGCCCGATCTCGCACACCGTGTCGCCGATGGAGAAGATGCCGGGGTCGAACACGCCGATGATGTCCCCGGCGAAGGCCTCGTCGATGACATCGCGCTCCTGCGCCATCATCTGCTGGGGCTGGGAAAGGCGCAGCGCCTTGCCGCCCTGTACGTGATAGTATTCCTTGCCCCGCTGGAATTTGCCGCTGCAGATGCGCAGAAAGGAGATGCGGTCCCTATGGGCCTTGTTCATGTTGGCCTGGATCTTGAAGACGAAGGCGGAAAAGTGATCGTCGAAGGGGTCGATCTCCTCGCCCTCGCCGTTTTTGCGGGGCAGGGGAGAGGTGGTCAGCTTCAAAAAGCTCTCCAAAAACTGCTCCACGCCGAAGTTGTTCAGCGCCGAGCCGAAGAACACCGGCGTCAGCTTGCCGTGATGCACCTTGTTCAGATCGAACTCGCTGCCCGCGCCGTCCAGCAGTTCCCGGTTGAAGTCCAGCTCCGCCTTCAGGTCCTCGCCGATGGCCGCCGTCAGCGCCACGTCGTCGTCCACATCAATGTCGATGGAGGCCAGTCGGCTGCGCCCGGCGTGGCGGCTCTCGTAGGTCAGCACCTTGCCCCGGTTACGGTCGTAGATGCCCTTCAGCGTCACGCCGCTGCCCACGGGCCAGTTCATCGGGAAGGTCTCGATACCGAATTCAGTCTCCAGCTCGTCCATCAGCTCAAAGGGGTCGCGGGTCTCGTGGTCCATCTTGTTGATGAAGGTAAAGATCGGGATGCCCCGCATGGCGCAGACCTTGAACAGCTTGCGCGTCTGCGGCTCGATGCCCTTGGCGGCGTCAATGACCATCACCGCGGAATCCGCCGCCATCAGCGTGCGGTAGGTGTCCTCGGAGAAGTCCTGGTGGCCGGGGGTGTCGAGGATATTGATGCAGTAGCCCTCGTACTCGAACTGCATCACGGAGCTGGTCACGGAAATGCCGCGCTGCTTTTCCAGCTCCATCCAGTCGGAAACGGCGTGCTTGTCGCTCTGCTTGCCCTTGACGGAACCGGCGGACTGGATCGCGCCGCCGTACAGCAGCAGCTTTTCCGTCAGCGTGGTCTTGCCCGCGTCCGGGTGGGAGATGATGGCGAACGTCCGCCGCCGTTCGATTTCCTGTTTCGTTCTTTCGTCCATGGTGGTATATCTCTTTTCGGTTAATTGACAGGTTCGTCAAGGTGGTTGCCTTAACGTAAAAATCTTGCCCATACGGTAGCGCGGCACCTCAGTGCCGCTTGGGGCCGTTGTAACTTTTGAAACGGATTTTGATGATAAATGGTCGGTTCACCTGACAGAATAAAAGGAATTTAAGCGAACGATCCGCTTGATATAATGCTTGAGCCGGGAGCGGCACTGAGGTGCCGCGCTACTGACGACTTCCTGCTTGCAACCGCATTGATATGATGATATAATAATTATATTATTTTATAAGGATGATCACGCGATGAACAAACTGCAGATCATGAGCGACGTGGATACCGTCGACCATATCACCATCCTGCCCCGGTGGCATAAGCCCTTCGACCGGGAAAAGGCGATCAAAACCATCAAACACTGCAAGACCTTCTACGGCGATATTTTCACCTATACCGCGGAAGACGCCGCCCGGCTGGAAACGGCCACGGATCAGGCGCTGCTGGACGAGCTGGTCGCCATCCGGGAAGAGCTGCTGCGGCACGTGTTCTGAATACCGCAGCCCAAATCAAAATCATACCACACTTCCGCGTAAATAGCAACAGGAAATCCGGCGAAGCGTGAAAAACAACGAATATTAGCACTCTTTAATTGAGAGTGCTAATATTTACAAATAAGTCATACAATTGCAACACGGATGTAACATAAGGGGTATATATTGATAACTGTCAAAGGGAAAGAAACCCGGAAAGTATGAAAACGGGTCAAAGAAAACCGAGAATCAGACAGAAAGCGAAGGCGAGACCGATGTGCCGGTTGAAATGACAACGGCGTCTGAATGCGCCCCCTCACCGTGAATAAATCGAGACGCGGCGCGCAAAACTAATCTTATCAGAATGAACGGAGGTTTTTATCATGTTCGAAATCATGCCTTTGAATCACAGAAATCATATCAACACCTATAACCCCTTCCGCGATTGGGACGCGCTGGAAAATGCGTTCTTCGGCGACCGCTTCTTCCGCGACAGCGACATTGAGCTGTTCAAGACCGATATCAAAGAAAAGGACGGCGCCTTCGTGCTGGAAGCCGACCTTCCCGGCTTTGACAAAAAGGATATCAACATCGATATCAACGGCGATTACCTGACCATCAAGGCGGAGCGCCATTCCGAGCACGAGGACAAGGACAAGAAAGACAGCTATATCCGCTGCGAGCGTTCCTACGGTTCCTATTGCCGGAGCTTCGACGTGACCGGCATCGACACCGAGAAGATCGCCGCCAAGTACGACAACGGCGTGCTGACGCTGACCATGCCCCGCAAGGAGTCCAAAGAGCCCGCGTCCAGACAGTTGACGATCGAATGAGATATGACGGGCGAAAGCCCGTCATATCGTCGGAAGTCATCAGTCGGAAGTCGGAAGTCTTCAGTCGCCGGAACAGCGGTCCAGCCGGAAATCAGGCTGAACGGTCCGACGTTCCCGAAGCCCCCGGCCCCCGGCTGTTTTTTACTGACCACATGATGCAGAATTTACAGAAACACCCGGTAGCGCGGCACCTCAGTGCCGCTGTTCGCTTAGACAAATCAAAAAAGCACAGTACATTACTTTCAATGATACAAAATCACACGGTATCTATTTATTATTAACATACCCCGATAGCGGCACTGAGGTGCCGCGCTACAAAAATGAGGAGATGATCTCATGAATTTACAGAAGTATACGCAAAAAAGCATTGACGCCATCAACAACGCCAAGACCCTCGCGGAGGAAAACGGCAACCAGCAGCTCACGCAGGAGCATCTGCTGCTCTCGCTTTTGGAACAGGATAACGGCCTGATCGGAACGCTTATCACCCGCATGGGCGCGGACGCGGCGCAGTTGAAGACCCGGCTTGTCAACGCCGTGGCGGCGCTGCCGCAGGTCAGCGGCGGGGATATCTACCTGTCGCAGGAGGCGGCCAAGGCGCTGGAGTTCGCCGAAAAACAGGCGGAAAAGATGCGCGACGACTACGTCTCCGTGGAGCACGTCATGCTGGGGATCATCGAAAAGCCCTCTCGCACGGTGGCCGAACTGCTGCGTTCCGCAGGGATCACCAAGGACGGCTTTCTGGAAGCGCTGAAATCCGTGCGCGGCAGCTCCCGCGTGTCCGGCGACAACCCGGAGGACACCTACGACGTGCTGAAAAAGTACGGCCGCGATCTGGTGGAGATGGCCAGAGAGCGCAAGCTGGACCCGGTCATCG
>JAFRRP010000032.1 GCA_017428085.1 Clostridia bacterium
GCAGGCAACCTATCATTCCCGGCGAAACCTGTGGCCGAACGCGGTCGCCGGAGATGATAGGCGGCTTCGCCGCATGATGGATGATTTTCGGCCTTTGGCCGAATGATATGCGCTGACGCGCATGAAAAACCGAATGATATAAAAAGAAAGGAAAAAAAAACATGGAAATGAAGTTTTACCGTTGCGCGCACTGCGGCAAGATCATCGCCGTGGTGAAGGAATCCGGCGTGCCCGTGATGTGCTGCGGGCAGAAGATGCAGGAGATCGTGCCCGGCACCACCGACGCGGCTGTGGAAAAGCACGTGCCCGTGTATGAGGTAAAGGACAACGTCGTCACCGTCACCGTGGGCAGCGTCGCCCACCCCATGACCGAGGAACACTACATCGAGTGGGTGTCCCTGCAGACCAAGGGCGGCAACCAGCGCAAGGCGCTCAAGCCCGGCGACGCGCCGCAGGTCCGCTTCGCGATCCTCGACGGCGACGAGGTGGAGGCCGTGTACGCCTACTGCAACCTGCATTCGCTCTGGAAGGCATAACAGTCGAAGTCGGAAGTCCCGAAACCATCAGGTCGGTTTTCAGCCCAAACTAACTTTTTTCGGACTTTTTGGAAAAAACTGCTTTTTTGAGAGGCAACACTTTTTCCATGCACGACTTCCGACTCCCGACTTCCCACTTCCGACTAATAAAAAGAAGAGGAAATAAACTATGGCAGAAATCACATTAACAAGCGCGAATTTTGAAAGCGAAGTGCTGAAATCCGATCTCCCGGTGCTGGTGGATTTCTGGGCTTCCTGGTGCGGCCCCTGCCGGATGCTGGCCCCCGTGATCGCCGAGATCGCCGACGAATACGCCGGTAAGGTCAAGGTCGGCAAGGTCAACGTGGACGACGAGCCGCAGCTTGCCAACATGTTCGGCATTGAAAGCATCCCCACCGTGATGGTGTTCAAGGGCGGTAAGCTCGTCAACCAGTCTCTGGGCTATCGCCCCAAGGAGCAGATCACCGCGATGCTGTAACAATCGCGCATTGACGCAAAAAGTCAGTCGGATGTTTCCGGTTGACTTTTTTTATTTGCTCTCTTGATTCCGTTTACCGCTTGCGATATACTGAAAGACGAAAACAAAAAAACGGAGAAGAAAACATGAAAAAAATCACCTTCGGCACGCCGGAACCGCTGACGCCCTCCCGCTTCTGCGACGGCTTTCATTATAAAGAAACGGACGTCGCCTTCGATGTGTCTCAGATCACATTCCGCAGGACCCGTGGCGGGGTGCTGCTGGAATCCCCCGCGGGGCGCGACACCCACTTCTACGGCTGCGGGTTACAGTTCTGGGAATTTGACCACGCCGGGCACAAGCTGACCCTGCGCTGCAACGCGGACCCCCGCACCCCCGGCGGCGACACCCACGCGCCGGTGCCGTTTTTCGTCACGGACAAGGGCTACGGTATGTACCTCGACACCGCCCGCTACGCGGAGCTGTACTTCGGGGCGCAGAAGCCCGGCGACAGCTTTGAACCGGACGAAAACTATGTGGTGAAGGTCTCCACCGACGACCTGTACGCCGCCCGCATGGCCGACGAAAACACCTTCGTGAGCATCTTTATCCCGAACTGCGAGGGCGTGGACGTGTATCTCATGGAGGGCGATACGATCACCGATATCGTTTCACAGTATAACATGCTCGCGGGCGGCGGACCGGAGGTGCCGGAATGGGGCCTCGGCGTGCTGTACCGCTGCAACGGGCGGTACTCCGACGAGCAGATATTGGACGTGGCGCGGTATATGCGCCGGAACGACATCCCCTGCGATATCATCGGCGTGGAGCCCGGCTGGCAGACGCACGCCTACGCGTGCACCTACGTGTGGAACCCGGAGAAATTCCCCGACCCCACCGGGTTCGTGGCGCGGCTCAAAGAGATGGGGATGCACGTGAACCTCTGGGAACACGCCTACGTCTACCCCGCCTGCCCCATCTACGACGACTTGAAGCCCCTCAGCGGCGACTACACCACCTTCCGGGGGCTGGTGCCGGACTTCTCCCTGCCGGAGGCGCGCGACATTTTCGCCGACTTCCAGAAGAACCTGACCGCCCTCGGCGTGGACGGCTTCAAGGCGGACGAGTGCGACGGCAGCGACAACACCGGCGGCTGGTCCTTCCCGAACCACGCGCAGTTCCCCGGCGGGCTGGACGGCGAGCAGTACCACAACCTGCTGGGCACGCTGTACGCCAAAACCATGTGGCAGGCGCTGGATTTCCAACCAACGTTGTCGGAGATCCGTGCCATCGGCGCGCTGGCGGCCCCCTACCCCTTCGTGCTGTATTCCGACCTGTACGACCTGCGCGGTTTTTTGCGGGCGCTGGTGAACTCCGGCTTTTCCGGCCTGCTGTGGGCGCCGGAGCTGCGGGGCGTGGGCAGCAAAAAAGAGCTGCTGCGCCGACTGCAGACCGTGGTGTTCTCGCCCCAGTGCCTCATCAACGCGTGGAGCTGTCCGGAGATCCCGTGGCTGGCCTTCGACTGCGTGGCGGAGGTGCGGGCGCTGCTGGAGGAACGCCACCGGCTGATCCCCCGGCTGAAGGCGGCCTTCGACCGCTACCAAAAGACCGGCGTGCCGCCCGTGCGGGCGCTGGTGATGGATCACACCGACGACCCGGAGACCTACGGGATCGACGACGAATATATGTTGGGCGACGATTTACTGGTCGCCCCCATCGTCAGCTTCACCGAGGACAAACGCGAAGTCTACCTGCCCGCGGGCGAGTGGACCGATTATTGGACCGGGGAACCGGTCCCTGCCGGGAGGTTTGCCGTGGAGACGGAAAACATTCCTGTTTACGTAAAGAAATAAGGATTTGTCGCGCTGACGCCCGACAAATCCAGTCGTTAGTTTTTAGTCGTCAGTCGTTAGAAATCCTCCGGATGGTCCTATGAAAACAACATTTCTAACGACTGCGGCGCGAAGCGCCTCTGCTAACGACTATCGACTGTTCAGCGAGCCAACGGCTCGCTAAACTCCAATTTGAAAGGACACGCCATACATCATGAAACAGTTATACCTAATCGCCAAGAACCACATGGACCCCAGCTGGCTGCGGTGCTTTACGGACCATTTCCGCGAGCCGCAGACCGGCAAGGTGGTGCGGCCCTACTCTGACCTGGAGGAATTCCAGATCCTCGAATACATGGATTTCGCCGAACAGTACGGCGTGAAATACGAGATCGAGCAATCCTGCGTGGTCAAAAAATTTCTGGAACGCAACCCCGACCAGAAGGAGCGTTTCGCCGCGCTGGTGAAACGCGGCCTTTTGGAGCTGGCGGGCGGGGGCGAGGCCGTGATCGACTACAACCTGACCGGCGGCGAGTCGTGGGCGCGCAATCACCTGTACAGCCGGAAATACTACGATAAAGAATTCGGGCACAAGCCCCGTTACGCGATCACGCCGGATATCTTCGGCCTGCCCGCCCAGCTGCCGCAGTTTTTCCGGTCGCTGGGGTACGACGCAGACATCCTGTTCGACCGCGTCTTTTTGCAGGGAAAGCCCTACTGGCGCGGGCTGGACGGCACCCTGATCGTGCTGGACGACCGCTGGCTCAACGCCCCGCCGCCCGTGCTGCGCACCGCCGACTGCGTCAAGCTGCCCTGCTGCCCTGTATGTAAAGGCGAGGGCTGCGAGTGCTGCGAGGGGATCGGCGTGGACCGAAGCTACAGCATGACCCGCCCGGATAAGGAGATCCTGCAGGGGGCGTATTACGGCAACCGCAGCGCGGACGACCTGATCGACGAGCTGCTGCAATATGATAAAAACGAATACTACGTGCTCATCACCACCGAGGAGCCGCCCGTGGGCGACCACCTCTTCGGCCAACTCAAGGAGGCCGGGGCGAAGCGCGGCGTGAACGTCAACTACGTCAGCTTTGAGGAAAACCACGACCTGTGGTGCAAAGGGTACGTGGACAAGCTGCGCCGGGGGGATGTGACGGAGGACGAGATCGACCCGCGCCCGGAGGGCAACCCCGCCAGCACGGGCGACTGTTCCTCTCGTATCGAGATCAAAAAGGCCAACCGGGAGCTGGAACAACTGCTGTATGAAGCGGAAAACCTGGCGGTACTGGCCCGCCTGTCCGGCGGCTGGGATACGAACGCCGTCCCCCGCCGCGACTACCCCGCCCAAAAGCTGGAGCTGCTGTGGAACAAGATGGCGTTCATCCAGTTCCACGACTGCGTCACCGGCACCCACTGCGACGCCTCCTACGCCGAGCTGGAACGGTATATCCGGGAGGTGCGCCGCGGCGCGGAAGAGATCTACCATAACGCGGCGTTGGAGCTGTTGCGGGGCAAGGGGATCGACGTACCAGAGGGGTACCGCGCGGCGGTGTTCTTCAACCCCACGGAGCAGACGGTGCGCTATCCCCGGCTGCTGCTGCGCGGCCCGGTCGGCGCAAGCACGGAGAGCGGAGAGCGGAGTTCGGAGAGCGGAGATGGCCTGCGGCGCGGGGCGCCGGGTACAAAAACAGTGAAGGTATACGATTCTGCTTGTCATCCGCTGGCCGCCTTTGACGCGGAAAGCGTCGACGCCATGGCGGACGCCTATATCCGCGTGACGGTAAAAGCCGACGTGCCGCCCTTCTCCTGCCGGGTGTTCCTCTGGCAGCCGGAAACGGCGAAAGAAACGGCCGCCCCCCTACCGGAAACGGCCATTGAAAACGAATATTACCGCGTGACCGCCGCCAACGGCCGGATCGCGGAGATCTACGACAAAACTGCCGACCGCCCGCTGGTCGCCAACGGCGGCCTGACCCTCACCGTGGACAACGGCTCCCCTTGGGGCCGCGACTGTCCTGAGGGCGAAAGCACCCTGCTGTACGCGGACGAAACGGCCGCCGAACGCGGCGCGGGCGTCGCCCGCCTGACGCTGCGGGGGCGGTTCCGCGATACGGAGCGCGACATTGAAAAGCTGGACTGGCGGATGACCGTCGCCCTGTACAACGGCGAGCCGCTGGTCCGATTCGATACGAAGCTGGACTGGCAGGGCGAGCGCACGCGGCTGTACGCCTCCTTCACCCCGGCCTTTGCCCACGACGGCGATATCCTCTGCGAGGTGTCCTTCGGCACGATCAGGCGCGGCAGCGCGGAGGACGTGTGCTGCCTGGGCTGGTGCGACGACTGGCCCTCCCTCGGCTTCGCGGGCGTGACCGGCGAGGGGATGAACCTGGCGCTGCTCAAGGGCGGCTTCCCGGGGACGAGCGTCAAAAACGGCGCGCTGCGGGTGGCGCTGCTGCGGGCCATGCGGGACGGTTCTTCCTTCGCGCAGAACTACGCGGGGACCGGCGACCACGGCGTCCACACCGCGGCGTTCGCGCTGGCCTCCTCGCAGGGCGATTTCGCCGACGGGGACTTCTCCAACCGGGCGGCGGCGTTCAACTTCCGCGGCCACACGGAATGCGTCGGGCCGCGCGGCGGCGAGCCGCTTGATACGTCCGTCCGGCTGCCGTGGCTGGCCGACCTGCCGGACGGCTTGCGCCTGGGCGCCCTGAAATGGGCGGAGGACGGCAGCGGTCCCGTGGTGCGGTTCTGGGAAAGCGCGGGCAGGTCCGTCACGCTGACGCTGCCGCGGGGCGTCACGCTGCTGCGCTGCGACACATTGGAAAACCCCGAAACCGATACGCCGACGGCCGAATATACCTTCCGGCCCTTCGAGATCGCCACGTTCCGGGTGATTACAAGTCGTTAGTTTACAGTCGTCAGTCGTCAGAAAACCTTTGGCATCCCGGCTGAAAAAAAGTCAGAATATAGACGCAAAAAAAGACGGTCGGTTTTCCGGCCGCCTTTTTGATTGAAAAATCGGATCATTCCATAATGTCCAATCGTTCGCCGGTATCGGTCACGCGGAAGAACACCGGGCGCTCGCGCCCGGAGGCGTTGGGGCTGTGCAGCGTCAGGCGCAGACCGCCGTCGAAGTCCCGGAACAGCATCCCGTGGCCGCCGTCCTTGGTGTAAAGGGGCGGGAGCTGCTGCCACGGGCCTCTGACGGAGCCGCTTTGGGACACGCAAAGCCCCTGATAGTAGCCCTCCGGCGGACAGGTGGACCAGATCAGATACAACCGGTCGTTTTCGCCCCGGTACAGGAAGGGTCCGTCGGTGACGTAGCGGCCCTCTTCGTTTTCCGGCACGCCGTAGGCTTCCTTGCCGTAAAACAGCACCTCCGGCTCGCCTGCCGCCCGCTTCAGGTCGGGCGTCAGCGCCACGCGGCAGACCGTACCGTTCAGGATCTGTACGTGCTCGTGACAGAAGACAAGATACGGCGCGCCGTCCTCCACCCAAAGGGTGCCGTCCAGACTGTACCACTCCTCCGGCGTCAACGAGCCATCACTGTTGGGGACGAAAGGCCCCAAAGGGCTGTCGGCCACCAGCGAATAGGTTCCCCGGCGGCCGTTTTTCTGCTGAAAGGTGGCAAAGGCGTAGTATTTTCCGTTGTATTTGTGGACCTCCGGCGCCCAGTTGCACTCGTCGTTCATGCCGTAGGGGGCGGAGGTAAACACGGGGATGGGATCAGACCAGTTTTCAAGGTCCGTCCCCACGTACACGTCAAAGCCGTCCACCCACCGGCCGAAATCCTTCGCCCGCGTGCCGTACATGTAATATTTGCCGCCCTCCGTCAGCACGAACGGATCGCGGATATTGATGTCCTGATTGGTCATATGCGGATCACCTCTCCTGTAGCACGCTGCCTCAGCAGCGTCCAGACACACCTCTTTTACGTTGTTTTCGCCGGGATTTACGGAGCTGAGGCTCCGTGCTACCGCGCTTTGCGCTCGCGCATCGCCAGTTTCCAGCAGACCTTGTTCATCACCACAAGGAACACGCCGAAGATAGCCAGCCACGCAAAGGGCCACCACTTCTGATAGAACGTCACGTCGTCATAGAAAAAGTACGCCGCGCCGCGGGCGTATTTCCCGGCGGCCTTGGCGGCCTCCGCGCCGCCCAAATACTTGATATACTGCTTGCCGAAGATCTTGTTGAGCATGTAAAACCAGGTGGGCGGCATGATGCCCAGCTGGGCGTACCACTTTTTCAGTTGTCCCCTGCCGTCAAAGGTAAAATAACCGACGATATACAGCGCCGGACAGACAAGGCGGCTGAGCAGCACGGACAGGTCGGTCCAGAACCGCAGCGTGAGGATGCCGGGGTAGACCGCGGCGTAGGACAGGCCCTCTTTTAAGTACTGGTCGCCCACGCGCCCCACAAACAGCGTGCCCATCACCAGCCCGAACACGGAGGCGGTGAGCCCGGCGAACCGCCAGAAGGCCGCTTTTTTCGCGTATTCGGTCAGACGGTTCTCCCGCAGCAGCCCCCACGATTCCTTCAGCGCGACGATCGTGGTGGGAATGGTCAGCACCAGCGGCAGATTGAAATAATTCTGGAAGAAGAACACGTCGAAGGCGGGTCTGCCGCCGCCGAGGGTAAAGATCCCCAGCGAGCTCAGCAGCGCCGTCACCGCCAGCGTCAGGTACACGCTGCGGCAGACGAGTTCTTTTTGTAAGCGGTTTGTCATACGGAACCTCTTTTAAAACATCATTTTTCTGACGACTAAAAAACTAACGACTAACGACTTGAACGCAGCTGAGGCTGCGTGCTGCAAGTGTCAGAACGCCAGAAACTCCCCCGCGTCCAGGATCCTCGGGTCCCCGGCGGCCAGCAGCTCCCTGTCCCCGGTCAGGAACAGATTGACGGAATCGTCCGGCGCGGAACGGCTGTCGGCGCCTTCCGGCGCGGGGATCACCGCGACGGTCTCCGTGAGGACGGAAAGGAACGCTTCGGTCTCCTCCCGTGCGTCCGGGCACAGCTCCGCCAGCAGACGGCGCAGCTCGTCCCATACCGACTCCCGCACGTGGGGCCGAAAGGGCGCGGCCAATGCTTTTTTCAAAGCGGCGGCGGCCTCCCCTGCCGGGAACAGCGCGGCGCGGAGCAGTATATCGGCGTCGATCAGCAGGATCATCGCGCGCCCTCCTTCCGGAAAGCGGCGACCCGGTCGGATGCCGCCTGCTCATCCGGCAGCCCGGCGCGTTCCGCCGCGCCGTTCAGCCGCGCCTGCAAACGGTTCAGCGCGTGCAAAGCGGCGTTGACGACCCGGATCTCGTCGTTTTCCACGACAAACGTGACCCGGCCGCCCTTGGCCGCGCCCAGCGCGGCGCGGATATCCTTCGGGATCGTGATGCGGCCCTTGGGGTCCACCTTGACGTCGATGGTGTATGCGTCGGACATATGTTTTCTCCTGTTTTTCAGTCGGAATCGGGGAACCTTTCATTCCCCGCGGTTTCCGCTTCTTCCAGAAAGCTGAGCGCCTGCAGATACAGGTCGTATTTCTTCGGTTTCGTTCCGCCGTTTCTCCTCACGTCCAGATTGTGCCGCAGGTCGGCCATCTTGACCTTTCTGGCAATGGGATCCTTGCCGATCGCCCCGACATATTCCATGTACGGCAGGTCTTCTGCGTGGGTCAGCAGCCGCAGCGCGTTGATCACAGGATCGGGGAATCCTTCCTTTTTGAGAAAGGCAAAATCAAACCGGTCCCCGTGATCCTCTACCACGTCGTGCAGCAGAGCGACGCACGTCGACGCTTCGTCGTCCATCTGCGTCGCCAGGAAAAACGGATGGAACACGTAGGGGTATCCGCCCTTATCCGTGTCCTCCTGATGGGCCTCAAACATGATCCGGCAGGCCTTTTTCACCAGTTCGGAATAATACATATTATTTCAGCTTCCACGCCACGTCCGCGAAGAACAGCTCCTTTTCCAGCCGCTCCGGCGTGGTATCTTTATCAATATGGACAAATTCGATATCCGCCATGCGGGCGAAATCGCGGACCATCTCCGCGGTCACGTCCAGGCTCAGCACCGTGTGGTGCGCGCCGCCGGCCAGGATCCAGCACTCCGCGCCGGTCTCCAGGTTCGGCATGGCCTTCCACATGACCCGCGCCACGGGCAGGTTGGGCATGGTCTGGGTGGGCTTCACGCACTCGATATCCTGCACGATAAAGCGCATCCGGCCGCCCATATCCACCAGTGACACCACGATACCCTTTCCTGCCTGCCCCTCGAACACGAGGCGGGCGGGGTCCTCCCGGTCGCCGATGCCCAGCGGGTGGACTTCAATCCTCGGCTTGTCCGCCGCAACGGAGGGGCAGACCTCCAGCATGTGCGCGCCGAGGGAAATGCCGCCGTCCAGATCGTAGGTGTAATCCTCCATAAAGGCGGAGCGCTTGCCCATCACCTTCATCACGGCGGTCATGGCGGCGGTCTTCCAGTCGCCCTCCGCGCCGTAGCCGTAGCCGTCCGCCATCAGGTTCTGGGAGGCGATGCCCGGCAGCTGGCGCATGCCGTACAGGTCCTGGAAGGTATTGGTGTAGGCCCCGCAGCCCTCCGCGTCCAACAGCTTTTTCATGGCGATCTCTTCCTTCGCCTGATAGCGCACCGCATCCATATTATCCGTCGCCAGCTCGTAGCGGGACAGGTACTCCGCCACCTTCGCGTCGGTCTCCTCCTCGGTGACGGCGTCGATGGTCTCCGCCAGCAGGCCAACCGGCCAGGTATTCACCTGCCAGCCCAGCTTGATCTGGGTCTCCACCTTGTCGCCCTCGGTGACGGCCACCTCGCGCATGTTGTCGCCGAAGCGCATGACCTTCAGGTTGCGGCTGAAGTCGTACGCCGCCGCCACCTTCATCCACCGGCCGATGCGTTTCTGAACGCCCTCATCGCGCCAGTGGCCCGCGATCACTTTTCTCGCCAGCCGCATCCGCGCGCCGATAAAGCCGTGTTCCCGGTCGCCGTGGGCGCTCTGGTGAAGGTTCATGTAGTCCATGTCGATCTCCTCGTTGGGGATGGAGGAGTTGAACTGGGTGTGGAAGTGCAGCAGCGGCTTTTGCAGCAGCCGGAACGCGCCGATCCACATTTTGGAGGGGCTGAAGGTGTGGCAGAAGGTGACGATGCCCGCGCAGGCGTCGTCGAAGTTGGCCTCCTTCACGATCCTTTCCGCGCCGTCCGCGGTCTTCACGGTGTCTTTATAGAGGATCTCATAGGGCAGATTGCCGCTTTCGTTCAGGGCCTTCACGATGGCGCGGCAGTCGCGCTCCACGGTTTTCAGGGTCTCCTCACCGTAGAGGAACTGGCTGCCCACCACAAACCAGAATTTGTATTCTTTCATTTTTCCGTTCCTTTCGCTTTTTTGTTTTATTTAAGATTGATTATATATCATGATGCCGTAAAAAGCAATTAAAAAATCCGAACAAACTGGTTCTCGACATGTGTCGGATCATGTGATACAATAGACGCAGTATTTCCAAGTGGTGACAGAAAATGATCAAATTGCTATTAATAGAAGACGACCGGGAACTGAATGAATCCATCCGCTTTTTCCTGTCCGGGGAAGGGTTCGCGGCGGACGGCGCCTACAGCGCGGAGGACGCGTTTAAGTTGATGGAACGGACAAAATACGATCTGGTGATCTCCGATGTGATGCTGCCCAACGTGGACGGCTTTGAGGCGGCGCGGCTGCTGCGGCTGTACGACCCCGGATTGCCCATCATCCTGCTGACGGCGTTGGACGACCTTTCCTCCAAGGAAAAAGGCTATGCCGCCGGGATCGACGACTACCTGACAAAACCCGTGGCGCTGAACGAACTGCTGTGGCACGTCAACGCCCTGCTGCGGCGGTCCGGCGTTTCACGCAGGCAAAAACTGACAGTAGGCAATTTCACCATGGATACCCTGTCTCAGGCGGCGGAATGCGACGGACAGGAGATCCCGCTGACGCGGCGGGAATTCAACCTGCTGTACCACTTCCTCTCCCACCCCGGCGAGACCTTTACCCGCAGCAGATTGATGGAACAGTTTTGGGAGGGGGAATCCGAATCCACCCTGCGCTCAGTGGACGTATACATCACCAAGCTGCGGGAAAAGACAAAGGGCTGCGACGGTTTTGAGATCGCCACGGTGCGGGGACTGGGGTATAAAGGGATACTGCGCATGGAGGAAAACGCATGAAGAAGCAAATTCTGGCTGCAGCAGAACGGCGGAAAAAGAAAAAAATCAAATTCAGTCTGTTCTCCTTCCACTGGATCGCGGCGCTGTTCATCATGTCGGGCGTTTCCATCCTGTACACCCTTACGGTTTACCGGCGGCTGGCGGACTACCTGGAGACCACCGATTCGGAATCGCTGGAGTTTTGGCTGGGGCTGGGAACATTCCTGTTTCTGTCGCTGCTGTTTACGCTGATCGGCGCGGTCAGCCGGAAGATCACCGTAAAAGACCCCATCATGAAGATCCTGCAGGCCACGGAACGGATCGGCGCGGGCGATTTTTCCGTGCGTCTTCCCGTCAAAATGCGTTTTCGCAACGAGTACGACGTGATCGGCGAAAACATCAACACACTGGCGCAGGAGCTCTCCGGCATTGAAACGCTGCGGCAGGATTTCGTGGCCAATGTATCCCATGAATTCAAAGCGCCGCTGGCGCTGATCCAAAGCAGCAGTGAGCTCCTGGCAAGAAACGACTTGACGGAGGAGGATCGGCGGAAATACGCCAAAAACGTGACGGACGCCTCCAAACGGCTGTCCGCCATGGTGACCAATATCCTGACGCTGAACAAGATCGAAAACCGGAAGATATTTACCAAAAGCAACAAAGTGCTGCTGGGCGAGCAGCTGCGGGAAGAAGTGCTGCTGTTTGAGCCGGAATGGACGGCAAAAAGCATTACCGTTGATATCGACGCGGACGACAGCGTTTTCGTCTACGGGGATAAAGAACTGCTTGCCCTGATGTGGTCCAACCTGCTGTCCAACGCCTTTAAATTCACACCGGAGGGCGGCACGGTGACGGCGGAGGTAAAGGAAGCCGACGGAAAGATCCTCGTCAGCGTCGCGGACACCGGTCCCGGCATTCCGCCGGAGCAGCGGGAGCGCATCTTTGAGAAGTTTTATCAGGGAGACGTCTCCCACGTGACCCGGGGCAACGGACTGGGGCTGGCGCTGGTAAAATCCGTCGCCGACCTGTGCGGCTATACGGTGGCAGTGGAAAGCGAGCAAGGCGCGGGCAGCTGCTTCACCGTGACGCTGAACAAGACCTTGTCGTAAATCCAACAGTCGCCGGATATTGCTCCGGTTTCCGTCAAGCCATTGGCGTTATGTTAGAAAATCACCAAAAAAAGACGTATTTTAACCACGTCTTTTTGGTGATTTTCTCTTAATCTTAACATTTCAGCAACAAATAAATGATAATATGATCATGCAAAAGGGGGAAATATTACTATTTATCACCGTTTTTGTAAAAAATCTGTAAGCAAGGAGTGTTACCGCAATGTCCAAGAACGCCAATGCCAGACGGGCGGTCATCGGCGCGTGTATCGCGCTGTTCGCCAACATGGGCATCAATTCCACCTTCTCTATTTTCCTGCCGTCGTTTATGGCGGAATGGGGCGCTGACAGACTTGCCGATATAGCGCTGTCCGCTACCTTAGGCTGCCTTGTCACCTTCCTCTGTTCCACCTTCCTGTTCGCCCCGCTGCTGAAAAAACTGCAGCCTCGCATGATCTTCGTGATCTGCGGCGTACTGGCCGTGATCTACTGCCTGATCTGCAACCGCGCCACCGCGGTCTGGATGATCGTTGCCGCCGGCGTGTTCGGCGGTATCAATCTTGCCTTCGGCACGCACGCCATGGGCGTTGCCGCCATCACCCCCTATTTCGGTGACTTCGGCGCAAAGGTCGCCAAGGTCATCGCTATCGTGCTGGCCTCCGCCTCCGTGGGCGCCACGGCGTTCTCCTTCCTGCCCGGCGCGCTGCTGAAGGTGATGCAATGGCGTTCCGTGTATCTTGTGCTGATGGCGATCGTGCTCGCGTGCGATGTGATCGCTTTCTTTATCGTTCCCAAGCAGGTCGCCGTGGAGGGCGCCGCCGGCGCCGATCAGGCGCAGGCCGCCGACATTCCCGGCCTGACGAGAAAGCAGGCTGTGAGGACTCCGTCCTTCTGGTTGGTCTTCATCGGTATCCTGTTCCTTTCCATCTCCTATCTGGGCATCAGCACCTATATGCCCTCGCTGCTGACCACCTATGGCATGGATCAGTCCACCGCATCCGCCATGCAGGGCGTCATGCAGGGCGTCGGCATCCTGTTCGTGTTCCTCGGCGGCACGATCACCCAAAAGCTGGGCGTCAAGGGCCTGATCCTGACGACGGCCATCCCGATCGTGATCGGCGCGCTGATCTACGCTTACGTCTTTACAAACATGGCCGTCATCTGGCTGGCTGTCATCTGCTCCGTGCTGTGCGTCGCCGGCACGATCTCCGCAAATATCGGCCCGGCCATCACCGCCATGCTGTTCGGCAATAGGGACCTGAACGCCATCAACCCGATCTTCTCGGGCGGCGCGTCCTGGGGCGGCGCGGCGCTTGCCACGCAGGTCATCGGCCGCGTGATCACCGCCGCGGGCTTCTCCACCGGTTATCTGGTCGCCGCCATCATCTGCGTTGTCGGTATGTTCAGTCTGTTCGCCGCGCTGGCGCTGAACCCGATGAAGAAAAAGTCGTAAGTCGAAAGACAGAAAAATCGCAAGAGGGAAACCGTATGAATCCCGATAAATTCTATATCAAACCGGAAGAGGTGGAGGAATTCACCACCGTGTACCAGATTCTGGACCACGCGCGGCGGAAATACCCCACCAAAGCGGCCTACCGACAGATGGAGACCCGCACGGAGGAATCCTCCATCACCTTCGGGCAGTTTGCGGAGAACGTCGAGTCCCTGCGCGCCGCTCTGTGGCAGCGGGGCTGCAGGGGCAGCCATATCGCGATCCTCGGCGAGACCTCGCAGGAGTGGATCTCCGTGTATATGGCCGTGGTCAGCGGCGTGGGCGTGTGCGTCCCCATCGACAAGGAGCTGCCCCCGGAGACCATGGTCACGCAGCTGAACTTTGCGGAGATCCAAACGCTGTTCTGCTCCAAGGGGTGCCTGAAAAAGCTGCAGAAGATCCTGCCGGAGTGCGAAACGCTTGAGACGCTGGTCGTCATGCGCGGCAGCGGCGACGAGACCGCGGAGGGCGTTGAGAACGTGCTGTTCCTGCCCGATCTGCTGGAGGAGGGCCGGGAGCTGCTGCGGCGCAAGGGCGAAAGAGCCCTGCCGCAGACCATCGATCCGGACGAGACCTGCCTGATCATCTACACCTCCGGCACCACCGGCGCCAACAAGGGCGTGATGCTTTCCAACCGCAACGTAATGGGCACGCTGCGGGGCTGCGCCCGGCTGCTGCACTACCCGGACGTGAGCTTTTCCGTGCTGCCGGTGAACCACTCCTACGAGCTGCACGCCCACATCATGAGCTGCATGTACTGCGGCACCACGGTGTGCATCAACAACGACCTGAAGTATCTGGTGAAAAATCTGGAGCGCTTCCAGCCCGAGATGAGCTGCATGGTGCCCATGATGCTGGATCTGCTGGTGCGCAAGATGAAAAAGCAGATCGCCGACTCCGGCAAGCAGGAGCAGTTCGACCGCATGGTGAAGCTCACCAAAGCGCTGAACAAGGTCAATATCGACGTGCGGCGCAGGGTGTTCGCGGACGTGCTCAAGCCTTTGGGCGGCAAGCTGCGCATGATCATCTGCGGCGGCGCGGCTTTGTCGCAGGAGACCGTGGACTTCCTCAGCAGCGTCGGTGTGCAGATCTACAACGGCTACGGCATCACGGAGTGCGCGCCGGTGGCGGCGGTCAACCCGCTGGACCGGGCCCGCAAATTCAGCGTGGGCCATCTGCTGCCCACCATGGAGGCGCGCATCGCCGACCCGGACGAGGACGGGAACGGCGAGATCCAACTGAAGGGCGCCAACGTGATGAAGGGGTATTTCAAAGCCCCGGAGGACACGCTGAAGGTGTTCACCAAGGACGGCTGGTTCCGCACCGGCGACATAGGCCACATCGACAAGCACAACTTCCTGTATATCAGCGGCCGTCTGAAGAACCTCATCATCCTGCCCAACGGCAAGAACGTCTCGCCGGAGGAGATCGAGGATTCCCTGCGCAAGCATATCCCGTACATCAAGGAATGCGTCGTCTACGCGGACGAGCAGAACACCGATATCCACGCGCTGTGCTATCTGGACCCCGAGTACCGCGCCGCCAACGGGCTGGACGCCGAGGAAGCCGCCAAGGCGCACATGACGCCGGATTTCGAGCGCTTCAACAGCCAGATGCCCGGCTATAAAAAGATCGCCGATTTTGAGATCGTGGACAGGGAGTTCGAGAAGAGCACCACCCATAAGATCCAGCGGTTCAAGATCGCGGCGATCAAGAATTAGCACGGAGCCTCAGCTCCGTTTCAGTCGGAAGTCATCAATCATCAACTTATTATTCAGCATTAAAGTAAAAAAAAGGAGAGACCCCAATGTTTGACAAAATCGTAGACATCATGCTGGAGTACAACAACGTGCCCCGCGAAGCCATCACCCCCGAGACCCGTTTTCTGGCCGACCTGCACATGAATTCTCTGGATATCATGGACATGGTGGGACAGATGGAAGAGGAATTTGACGTGGTGATCGCCACCGAAGACCTGAACGACATCTTTACCGTACAGGACCTGGTCAACTATCTGAACGATCTGGTATAAGGAGGAAACGTCATGAGCGAACCGAATTATTTCCGTCTGTCGTCCGACCAGGAAGCGCTGTACACCTATGTGCTCGGCGTGCCGCGCCCGATTCTGAACATGCCCGTCCGCGTGGACTTTGAGGAGCCCATCGACGAAGAAAAGGCGTTGGAGGCCATCACGCTGACCGTCAAGCGGCTGCCCTTCTGCACCCTTCGCCTGCATGAGTACGAGAAGGATAAATTCTGGCAGTATTACTCCGATGAGGAGCCCGCGGGCTTCGAGCTGTTGGATTTCTCCGACAAGACCACGGAGGATATCGAAAAGTACCTGCTGAAAAAAGCCCGCGATCCCCTGCCCAATAACTACAACGACGTGCAGTTGTACGACGCGAAGCTGATCCGCCGTCCCGACGGGCTGGATACGCTGTTTTTCAACGGCTACCACATGATCATGGACTCTGTGGGGCTGATCCACGTCATCACCTATTTCTTCAAGGTATACGAAGCGCTGGTCAACGGTACGGAGCTGCCCGCCCCCGGCCCAGGCCCGGAAAAACATATTGAAAAATCCTGGCACTTCTTGGACTCCAAACGCTGCCAGGCGGATGTCGAATGGTGGAAAGCCCTGTTCGACACGGAACCGCATTTCTCTTCCATGAACCCGCGCCCCAGTCCCGAATACGTGGAGGGCAAAAACTACGGCTGGCCGCTGCGGCCGGATCAGTTCCTGTGCACCAGTATGCCCATCCGCATCCCGGCGGAAACCGTCAACAAAATCAACGAGGCTGCGCTGGCCAACAATATGTCCCCGATGATCTATTACGCGCTGGCGCTGCGCACCTGGCTTTACAAGATGAGCGGTTCCGAGGATATCTGCTTCGACACCACCGCCTCCCGCCGGGCTACGCTGTATGACCGCGAATGCGGCATGACGCTCGCCCATCAGCTCGTCTGGCGCTCCAACATCCCCGGCGGCGACACCTTCAGGGACGCCCTTCGCAAGCTGGATATCACCCAGAAAGATCTGTACCGCCACACCAACGCACTGTGGGATTTCTGGAGCACCACGAACGAGCGCTACGGCTTCCCGAAGGACGCCATTTTCAGCCGCTGCGTGGTATTCACCTATCAGCCCTATTTCAACTCGGAGGGACTGAACGTCAAATTCAACGCCAACCACGTGAACACCGGCTACGCCTTCCAGCCGCTGTACCTGAACCTGATGCCCCACGACGCCTCCGGCGACCTGTGGGCGGATTATCTCTTCTCACACAATTACCTGGACACCGAAAACCTGAAGCGCTTCCACGCGTTCATGATGAAGTTCATCCTCGCGGGGATCGACGATCCGGATCAGACGATCGATCAATTGACGGACAAGTGCATGTAACGCGTTTCGTCCCCTGCCTGATACCCTGATCAAAAGCAACAGCGCCCGCCTTCCGGCGGGCGTTTCGCTGTATCAATTGGGCGTTCAGCGCACAGATCGCGCGATAAACAGTCGTGGATTTTGAGCAGAGGGGGCACGCGCCGTGCCGCTTCTCCGAACTCCGCTCTACCGGCGCAGCCGCTTTTCGGCGGCGATGCGCTCCTTGTCGAAGCGGCGCTCGTCAGCCAACGCCTGCTCTTTTTCGCGCTCGGCGTCAAGGCGCTCCCGGCGGGCCCGCGCCACGTCGTCGTAGTCCGCCATGATCTCATCGATCTTCTGATAGCCCTCGTGCAGCATCAGGGTGCGCTTGGCGGAGAGATACGGCGCGGCCATCTCGTTATAGATATTCTGCGCTTTGTTGGCGTCCTTCATGGCCCTGCGGCGGGCCTTTGCCTGCTCGCGGGTTCCATCCGGCATGTCGTAGGCGTCCTCCGCCGTCTGCGGGTCGAAGGGGACCACGCCGTCGGGATAGTGCTTTGCGGCAAGCCGCGCGCTTTTCAGCAGCGCCCGCGCGTTGCGGACCTCCTGCTTGCGCCAGATCTTTTCCTCCTTCACGTGGCTGTGGGGCAGGGCGTGGGCCGCCGCGATGATCGCCTCCGCGTTTTCATAGAACCGGTCCGGGCCGCCGGCGACGAGCTGCTCGCACAGCGCCAGCTGCGCCCTGCCGAACTCCGTGCCGAAACGATTCAGTTCCCGGTTAACGAACTCGGCGATCTCCAGCTCCTCATTGAAATCCCTTGCCTGCGCGATACGCTGTTTGACGGCCTTCACCCGTTCGGCGCGCTCCGCCTTGTCGGCGGCGGGCTCGCGGCGGGCGGTCGTGATCTCCTTACGGCGCGGCACTTCTTTTTTTTCTTTTCCGGCATACTCCCGCGCTTTAAGGACCGCCTCGCACCCCTCGATGTAGGTGGTCTCGTCGCGCTTGCCGGCCAGCGTGTCCTCCACGACGGTCCGCAGGCGGATCACCCGGATCATGGCCCGCTGGCCGTTTTCGCTGATGTCGTAGGCGAACCAGGGCAGCACGTCGATGGCCGCGCCGACGATGGAGATCACCAGCAGCGTATCCATCAGCGAATACAGCACACAGTTCGGATTTTTCTTCTGCTGCGACAGGGGCAGCGTCTCATCGTAGTCGGTATACACGTCCAGCACGGAGTAGTCGTTGCCGTCAAACCCCTTTTTCTTGTAGACCCACGGGATAAACAGCCCCGTCACCATACCGATGGCCCCGCCCGCGTAGGACTGCACGAAGCCGAACGCCCCGTCGATGCGCTCGCCGATCAGGTACTGCTGGTTGTCGCGCATATCCGCCTCGATGGCGGAGTCGATGACGTTGTAGGTGTCGATGAACCGGTCCAGCGTGTAGACGACGAACAGGCCCACGCCCGCCATGGGGCTTTTGTAAAACAGGAAATAGCTGGCGATCAGGAACACCTGGATGATGTTCTTGACGATCTTGATGTTGCGCTTGCCGAAGCGCTTGATGAACCAGGGCGACAGCAGCATCCCCCAGAACATGGAGTTGTAGGAGATGGTATTCAGCAGGCCGTAGGTGGTACTCTTCATGATGTGGGCGCGGTAGACCAGCCAGTCCCAGATGTTGCCCTTGGCCCCCTCCAGAAAGTCGTTCCAGCCGTCGGCGCAGCGGATCCAGAAGATCTTGTTGCCCGCCACGGCCCGCACGGAGGTAGCAAGCCCCACCTTGGAGATACGGCTCTTGGGCAGCACCAGCCGTTCCTGCGTGCCGAAATAGGCCAGCAGCACCAGCGGCATGATCAGCGCCATGGGCGTGTACGCGCCCCGGAAATAGGTCATATTGTACTTGTCGCCGTTTTTGCACAGCAGGTCCACCATAAAGGGATAATAGACGTTGTTGATCGTGTGGCCGCCGGAATAGATGATGGAGGTGATGGCCATGATCTTGGTGCGCTCCTGCGTGTTGGGCGTGATGACGTGGATCATGTTGGTCACGCCCGTCGTCACCCAGCCCTGCACGTAGCTCTGCAGCTCCGCCATGACGAACAGCACGGCGATCATCACGTACCGGGCCCCGGGATAGGAGCCGTCGCGGATCTGCTCATAGGGCAGCCAGAGGGAGAGGATCGTGAGGCACATGGAGGGGATGGCCAGCTTGATGTATTTGCGGTATTTGCCCTCCTGAATGCGGAAGTTGTCGATGATCCAGGCGTTGAGGGGCGTGAGCAGGTAGCCGATGATCGTACACACGTAGCCCATCACCAGCAGCTCCGTGTTGTTCATCTTCAGCGTCATGCCGGTGAACTGGTTGCCCACGCCGAAGCCGATGGTCCAGCTGATGGACATGTACAGCGCCATCCAGCCCAGCGAGAGCATCACGACCTCTTTGTAGGGGACGTACTCCCCCGGCCGCGGCTGCTTCCAGTAGTATTTGACCTCTTTGGCCATGTCCAGCGCCTTGTTGACCAGCTCCAAAACGATCTCCCCCGACGTTTATTCTTTTTTATATTACCATATCGAAAACCGTTGCGCAACCGTTTTCTTTATGCTAAAATGAGATGATCGAAACAAGGGGGAGAAAGAGATGGAAGCGTTTTACGTATCCTTTGTAAAGAAATTCATGGCGCTGATGCTGGCGATTTTTTCCATGCTTGGCGCGCACAAAACGGTAGAAGCGCCCCCGCCGAGCCGCTGGCGGAAGGCGCGGAGATCCGGGTGGTGCAGTTCAACCTGCGCTGCACCGGCTTCGGGGAGACCTCCGTCGCCTACCGGGCGCCGCTGATGGCAGCGGAGCTTCAAAGCCTGGGGGCGGATTCCATGGGCTTTCAGGAGGCCAACCTGCGCTGGATGACCTATCTGGAGGAGCACCTGACCGACTACGCCTACGTGGGCGCGGCACGGGACGACGGCAGGGTACGGGGCGAATTCAGCCCGATCTTCTATCTGAAAGAGAAGTATAACGTAGTGGACTCCGGCACCTTCTGGCTGTCCAAGACCCCGGACAAGCCCGGCACGAAGGACTGGGGCTCCGCCTGCAACCGCATCTGCACCTGGGCGGTGCTGTAAAATAAAGAAACGGGCGCGCGTTACGTCCACTTCAATACGCATCTGGACCATATCAGCAATGAAGCGCGGAAACAACAGATGGCGGTGCTGCTGGAGAAGGTGAAGGGATACCTGGGCGTGTACCCGGTGGTGCTGACCGGCGACCTGAACGATCTGGAGGATTCCGATATGTACCGGGAGGCGGCGGCTCTGCTTACCGACGCCCGCCGCGCCGCCCCCGATACCGACACGCGGGATACCTTCCACAACTACGGCGGCGTGGTCCCCAAGGGGCTGCTGGACTACGTGTTCGTATCGCAGGACGTAACGCCGCTGGTGTTCCGCGTGATCGACGACAAGATCGACGGGAAATACCTGTCGGATCATTACGGGGTGTACGTGGATCTGGCAACGCCGGATTGACCGACATGTTTTTCCTGAATCAACAGTTCAAGTCGTAAGTCGTGAGTCGTAAGAAGCCCTCCGGGCGTTCCTGATCATCTTATGGAACAATAGCTCCCCAGTATCGGGGAAACAACATGTCTTACGACTTTCGACTCACGACTTACGACTGTTGATCGCGCTGCTGCGCGGTCAACTCACAGATACGCTCTCAACTCGTCGCTGAGGCGCTGTTCCAGACGGATCAGCTTTTCGGCGGCGTTTTTTGCGTCCTTGTCCGCCGTCGCATACATATTGACGTACTCGCTGAGCTTTTCGATCCCCATGCTGCAGCCGTCGTACATCAGCTTGGCGGTGGTCTCGTCGCCGTCGTTGACCAGCATCTGCGCGCCGATCTTCAGCTTGCTCATCAGCTCCGCGATGGCGGCGGGATTCTTCCCCTCCGCGTTGTGCTGGCGCAGCTGCTCCTGGATCTCCCGCCCGATGGCCGCGTGCTCCGCCACACTGTCCTTCAAGAGCTTGCGCAGCTCCTCATTGTCCGCCTTTCCCGCCGCGTCGTTCAGAGAGTTGATGGACATTTTCACGCCGGAATCGCACTCCTGCAGCAATTTCACGGTGTCTTGTTCTTTTGACATGCTTACGTCTCCTTTTTTTGATCTCCTTTTTAGTATGTACGGATTTTGAAACGATATGAACACATTTTTCAGCGGCGCGTATAATGAAATGCGGAGCGATCCGCCACTGTTCCGAAAAGGAGGTTAGCAATGTCAATGCAGCATTA
This sequence comes from Clostridia bacterium, assembly GCA_017428085.1. Lineage (GTDB taxonomy): Bacteria > Bacillota > Clostridia > Oscillospirales > Acutalibacteraceae > RUG806. The sequence continues at coordinate 21,262 of JAFRRP010000032.1, forward strand.
CGGCAGAGGTTCCGACCTCTATCGCTACGGCGTCGCGCCCGGGCAAAGCGTGGCGGCGCCTTTTTCGGCGACGCAGCAGGGGGCGTGCCCCTGCGCGGACAGCGCCGCTGCCCCGACGGCAAACATCGGGCCGGAGATGCGCGTCACCTACCCGGAAAACGCTGAACCCGCCTTCGTACCGTTTTCGCCGATACCGCCCGTGATACCGGGCGGCCAGATGATCGGCCCACCCGGTCCCAGAGGCCCCCGCGGTTACCCCGGTCCCACCGGGCCCACGGGCCCCATGGGGTATCAGGGCTTCCCCGGGGAGACCGGTCCTCAGGGCATTCCCGGCATCCCCGGTCCGGCAGGGCCCACAGGGCCCCAGGGACCGCAGGGTCCGCAGGGCATCATGGGCTTTGAAGGCCAGATCGGCGCCACCGGGCCCACAGGCCCCGCGGGTGAAACGGGTCCCACCGGTCCCACCGGCCCCACCGGCCCCGCGGGTGAAACCGGCCCCGCCGGCCCCACAGGCCCCGCGGGTGAAACGCCCACATTCACCATCGGCACCGTCACCACAGGCCCCACCGCCGAGGTGACCATCACGGGCACCGCGCCGAACTACGTGCTCAACTTCGTGCTGCCGGATACGGCCACATCATAAACGTTAAAACGCGCGCCGCGGAAAACCACGCACCTTCCCGCGGCGGGAATCGGAGCATGTCCGGCTGACGCCGGCATGCTCCGATAGTTTCACTGAAACCACGAAAGCCTCGGTGATCTCATGCCCCATTACAAAATCTACGTCTACGCCATCTGCAAAAACGAAGAGCAGTTCGTCGACCGCTGGGTCGCCTCCATGAGCGAGGCGGACGGCATTTTCGTACTGGATACGGGCAGCACGGATGGTACGGTGGAAAAGCTGACCGCGTACCCCAACGTGACAGTGACGCGGGAGACCGTCGCGCCGTGGCGGTTCGATACCGCCCGCAACCGTTCGCTGGAACCGGTGCTGCCGGACGCCGATCTTTGCGTGTGTACCGATCTGGACGAGGTCTTCGTCCCGGGCTGGCGGCAGGGTGCGGAAGCCGCGCTGGCGACCGGCGCGCAGCAGCTCCGTTACCGCTATATCTGGTCGTTTACGGCGGACGGGCGCGAGGGAACGGTATTCTTCGCCGACAAAATGCACGCCAGACAGGGCTTCATCTGGACGCACCCCGTCCACGAGGTGCTGGCCTATACGGGCGGGGGAAGGCCCGTGATCGCCACGGCGCAGGGCGTACAGCTCAACCACTATCCGGATCAAACGAAATCCCGCGGGGGGTATCTGCCCCTGTTGGAGCTGGCGGTACGGGAAAACCCGCAGGACGCCCGTGACGTCCACTATTTAGGCCGCGAATACCTGTTCGCCGGGCGGTACGACGAGGCCATCGCCATGCTGCGGCGCCACCTGTCGCTGCCCGGCGCCGTGTGGGACGCGGAGCGCTGCGCCTCCATGCGGTATATCGCCCGGTGTTACGCGCATAAGGGCGACGCTGCCGAGGCGGAACGCTGGCTGCTGCGCGCCTGCGCCGAAGCGCCGCGCCTGCGGGGGCCGTGGATGGAGCTGGCGCGGTCCGCCTATGAAAAGGAGGACTGGCACGCGGTGATCTTCGCCGCCGTGCGGGCGCTCGCCGTCCCGGAAGCCGACGGCGGCTATATGTACGACGCCGCGGACTACGCCGCCCGTCCCCACGATCTGCTGTCGCTGGCGTACTATCACACCGGCGACAAAAAAAGCGCCCTGTCCCACGCGGACAAAGCGCTGACGTACGAGCCGGACAACGAACGGCTGAAACGCAACAGAACATTTTTTGAATCATGACCGAACAGGCGCTAAAGCGCCGCGTCCTCTTCCCGCTTCACATAGGCAAACAGCTCGATCCGGGAAAAGCCCATCTCCCGCAGAATTGTTTCGCTGCGCTGTTGGTCCGCCGCGTCGTTATACTGCGGGATCAGCGGCGCCCGGATCTTTACGTTTTCCGGCGGCACGGCGCGGGCCAGCGTTTCCAGATTGCGCAGGACAAGCCCGTTATCCCCGCCGGTATAGCGCCTGTAGATCTCCGCGTCCATGGACTTGATATCCACGATGAACTCGTCCACGCAGGCAAGCGCGGTTTGCAGCGCCGCCTCCGGCACGTTGAGCGAGGTCTCCGCGGACAGCTTCCACGCGCCGCCGGTCAGCTCCCGGAACGCGGCGATGAAATCCGCGTGCAGCAGCGATTCGCCGCCGCCGAAGCACACGCCGCCGCCGGTGGCCTGAAAATACAGGTTGTCGATGCGGGTACGCTCGAACAGCTCCTCCGGCGCAATCCATTCCGGCTGTTTTTCCGCCAGCAGCCGTTTGTTGATGCACCAGCGGCAGCGCAGCGGGCAGCCAGCCCCCGCCGCCAGCGTGGTGACGCCTTTGCCGTCGGTACCCATGCGCAGCCGGGAAAGCCCCAGCAGCGGGAACGTCACGCCGTCAGCCATCGTTCGCGACGCTTTCCATCATGGAAGGCGGACCGTAGATGTTGGCTTCCACGTTATCGCCGGGGTCGTAGTCGTTTTCGGGGGCTTCCGTCTCCGGCGGACCGTAGACGGGGGGCGTGATATTGCTTTCCGGGTCGTAGTCGCCGTCCGGCGTGACCGCCACGTCCCCCTCCAACTCAAATTCTGCCTCCGCGGTCGTTTCCGTCTCATCCGGCGCCACCGCGCCGCCCAGCTGCTCCACCGTTTCGGAGTAGGGCACGTCGCCCTCCAGATAGTCCGTCGTCAGGCTGCGGCAGCCGCCGAGGGACGTCGCGACGCTCAACGCCAGCGCGGAGACCGTGACGGCCTTGCCGACGGCGCGGCGCTTTTCCAGCTGCTGTTCCAGATACCGCAGCTCGCTTTCGCATTTGGGGCAGGTGCCCTTGCAGTCGCCCTTGTAACGGCATTCCTCCGTCACAAAGGGGATATCGTTCTCGTCCGCGATCTTCTGCCGGATCTCCCGCAGGATCTTACATTTCTTCTTTCCCAACATGGCTTATCCCTCCGTCTCCTCTTCCGCCCCGGGCGGACCGTAGACGGTCGGGCTGACGTTATCCGACGGGTCGAAAGCGTCGGCTTTTGTCGTTGCCTCCTCCTGCGTTTCGTCGGATTCCGACTCGTTCCACTCGGCGATCTCGCCCTCCAGCACGATTTCTTCCGTGGTGGGCGGGTCTTTTTCCAGATAACCGGATACCTGCGGCTGACACCCGACAAAGGACGCGGCCATGCCCACCGCCAGCGCGGAGACCGTGACGGCCTTGCCGACGGCGCGGCGCTTTTCCAGCTGCTGTTCCAGATACCGCAGCTCGCTTTCGCACTTGGGGCAGGTGCCCTTGCACTCGCCTTTGTAGCGGCACTCCTCCGTCACAAAGGGAATGTCGTTCTCGTCCGCGATCTTCTGCCGGATCTCCCGCAGGATTCTGCATTTCTTTTTACCGGGCATTCTCAACACCTCTTTTTCGGAAATGGGGATCTGCTTTCGTCTATTAGATACTGCTTTGCCGTCTTTTGTTGCAATAAAGGAAGTGACAGGTTTGTAACCGGTCAGGCCGTGATATCCGCGTAGGTCAGGCGGATCATTTTTCCCAGATCCGCCGGGGCCAGCTCCACCTGGTACCCGATCTTCCCCGCGCTGACGCAGATGGTCTCCTGCTCCTGCGCGGAAGCGTCCACGGTGGTCGTGAAAAACTTTTTCATGCCGATGGGCGAGCAGCCGCCGTGGATATAGCCGGTCAGGGGCAGCAGCTCCTTGGCGTGGATCATGGCGACGCTCTTCTCCCCCACCGCCCTGGCGGCTTTTTTCAGGTCCAGCTCCTTTTCCACCGGCACCACGAACACATAGTGTTCTTTGCTGGCGCCGACGGTGACCAGCGTTTTGAACACGCGCTCCGGCGGCTGGTCCAGCACCCGCGCCACGTCGACGCCGCTGACGACGCCGCTTTCCACGTAACAGTGGTCCGTATAGGCGATCTTCGCGCCGTCCAGCAGGCGCATCACGTTGGTTTTCACGTTCTTTGCCATCGGTGTTTCCTTTCACTGATCCCAAACGGATATCCTTCTGTTTGTATTGTACTATACTTCGCGTTTCCTGTCAAACGAAAAAGCCACGCCCCGGTTTTCAGCGGTGAAGCAAAAAACCGGAGCGCCTGTTTTTTTGTGGTTTTTCAATATGCCGCGTCGGCAGCCTGACGGCTGTCTGCGGCGCTTAGCTTATCGGATCAGGCGAAGGGATTGCCAAGGCCGAAAGCTTTGTGGAACAGCCACACGATGGCGTGGACCGCGGTGATGATCGCGCCCAGC
>JAFRRP010000033.1 GCA_017428085.1 Clostridia bacterium
ACCTCAGTGCCGCTATAGACGCAAACAACTTTTTTAAAAAGATTGGTTCTTCACGGAAAACTGTGAGATTTGGATCAGAGAGGCAAATTGGAGTTTAGCGAGCCGACGCGAACCCCGTAGCACGCAGCCTCAGCTGCGTCATATCCGCACAAACAACTATTATCAGACTGTTTTCAAAGTAACATCCGCCTGATAACGCAGCTAAGGCTGCGTGCTACATTTCTTCGACAAATCCCCGTTTGTTATCATCCCACAAAAATAAAAAAAACAGCAGCGGGGTGGTTGATCCACTCCGCTGCCTTCGTATGGTGTAATGGATTATTTCGCAAAATCGCCGATGCTTAATATCTGACTAATTCAAAAGCCGAGACTCACCGTTTTAAGTAAATCTCGGCTTTCTTAAAGCTGTTTTTTACAACCTTCTTTTTTAAAGTGTTTGATTTAGTCTAATATAAAATGAATATTGTGTGAATTGTCTGCCAATTTAACGAATTGGCCTTCTTTTACTTCTAACTTTTGCGGTTCACTGTTCGGCATTAAAACTATTGGACGTGCGCAATTTTCATCGAGAAACTCGTCCCAATCGCCTTCAGTTTTTGAAGTACTATATGAAATACCGCTATATACAGAAACTTGACAAGCATATTGGTCATTATTCGTAACAGTATATGTCCCTGCGGGAAGATAAAACAATATGCAGGTATAACTCAAATCCGACCAACCATTCAGTGTTACTTCTTTACCATAATCACCAAGAGAATCTGATGATAATACAATATCAACAACCTGTTTTTCTGTTGTCGGCTCTATGGGCGTTTCTTCCGACTCCGTCGTGGGCTCTGTTTTCACCTCTGTTGTAGGTCCCGTCGTGGGCTCTGCTGTCGCCACTATTATGTTATCTGTTGCTGGTTCTGTTGGAGCCAATGTTGTTTTATCGTCGGAGGTTTTTCCGAAAAATGCAAATAAAAGATAAAGAATCCAAGCAACAGCAATCACGCCGTACTTAATAGCAGGATGAAGGTTCTTCTTTTTTAACAAGATCAATGTAAGCGGCAACGGGAAAATAAAAATCCATCCCAATACCCAAAGCCATGTTTTCCGCGGTTTCTGTACCCCATTAGGATACCAGGTATATCCGCAATCTTTACAGAATGCAATCGTTTGATGCAGTATTTTTTTGCTGTTTTTCCCACGAACCTCACCTTGATTTTCGCGTCTGATCTGGAAATTGGTACTACCGCATTTAGGGCATCCCTGTTTATTCAGGATCTCCTGATCTCTCAACATATCAGGCGTAATCTGTGAGCCACAAGCTTCACAAAACCGACCGGAAGTGATTTCCGCTCCGCAAGACGGACATTTCATTTTTACCACCCTCATATTGCAATATTCGCATCATTATTGATATGTTGGAGACAATAATAGATGCTGTTATCGAGAATTATACTCTACTTATCGACAATTGTCAATACAAAGAGTATCATTTATCGTTTTATAGGGTGAGACAAATGATTGATTATTCCCCTTTCTATATAACGATAAAGAATAAAGACATCACAACATACAAGCTGATAAAAGAATACAACATCAGCAGAAGTCTGCTAGACCGGTTAAAACACAACAAACCGATCAGCACGGTCACATTAAACGACCTTTGCACGATATTAAATTGCAGGGTCGAAGACATTTTGGAATATATTCCGGATAATAAACAATAAAAATCAGCAGCGGGGTGGTTAATCCACTCCGCTGCCTTCGTATGGTGTAATGGATTACTTCGCCAGGTCGCCGATGGTCAGCAGGAAGCCGCCGAACTGCGCGCCGAACTCGGGGCCGCCGTCCATGATGAGCTTGCCGGACTTGGTGGATTCCAGCATGTCGTCAAGGCCCAGCAGGATGCCCAGCGCGCTGTCGTAGGAATCGAAGCGCAGCGTAAAGAAGGGCATGGCCCGCTTGTACTCGCCGCGGCCCGCGCGGGATTTGCCCGCCTTGATGCGGATATACGCGCTGGCCTCCGGGTGGTCGTTCACCGCCAGCGCGTAAACGCGGTCCGGCGATTTGCTGGTCCAGTCGTGGATCTCCGGGTGGCCCATCTTGTTGAGCTGGCTGATGCCGCTGGTAAGCAGATAGAACATGCACTTCACCATCAGCGCCTTGTCCTCTTCTTTTTCCGGCGGCTCGGTGGCGCCCAGCACGTTGGCCATTTTCAGCAGCGTCATCACGAAGCTGACGAACGCGCCGGGGGCTTTGCCGGGACGGATCTTCGGCACGCCGCCCTCTTTGATGGCGCCGGGGATATCGCCCTTAAAGAACTTATTCAGGGCTACCACGCTGGAAAACTCGATCTCGCTGTGGCCCTTGGTGAAGTCCAGGCACGGATGCACCAGCCATTCGCCGTTGTTGACGACAAAGTGGGTGCCCACCTTGCCCTCCGGCACCTCCGGGTTTTTCGCGCTGATCTGAATGATCGCGTGGGCGTGCTCAAATTTTTTCTTCAGCGACGGAACGTCGTTGGCGATGACCTTGATAAGCGGAAGAGCGGCATTTAAAAATATCTTATTGGAATATAATTCTTCCTGTGGGATTGCCATGGTATGCTCCTCCTTTTATCAGAATTCGTCGTCCCAGTTGTCGTCTTCCTCGAAGTCCATCTTCATCAGCTCGCGCACCGCGGCGATGATGCCGTTGGAGTCGATGCCCACCTCGGACATGATGTCCTCCTGCAGGCCGATGGGGGCGAACTTGTCGGGATGGCCCAGCATCTTGAACGCGCAGCCCTTGCCCGCCTGGGCCATGACCTCCGCCACGGCGGAACCGAGGCCGCCGATGGTGCTGTGGTCTTCCACGGTGATGATACGTCTGGTATCCAGCACCGCCTTGACGATGGCGTCCTTGTCGATGGGCTTGATGGTGTGCATGTTCAGTACGCGCACCTTCAGGCCGTCGGTGTTCTCGAGGAATTTGGCCGCCTCTCTCGCCTGGAACACGCAGGAGCCGCAGGCGATGATCGTGGCGTCGGTGCCCTCGTGGAGCTCCACCGCCTTGCCGACCTCAAAGCCGTAGTTCATATCCTTATACAGCACACGGTCGAAGCCGCGGTTGATACGGATGTAGTACGGGCCCACGTTCTCATAGGCCGCGTTGACCGCGTTGGCGGTCTCAAAGCCGTCCGCAGGCACGATCACGGTCAGGTTGGGCATGGCGCGGGTGATCGCCAGGTCGACGATCGCGTGGTGTGTGGAACCGGCCTGCCCGAAGGACGTGCCGGAGTGGGTGGCGATGATCTTGGCGTTGACGTTCTGGTAGCAGATATCCGTGTGCAGCTGATCGCAGGCGCGCATGGAGGTGAACGCCGAGAAGCCGGACAGGAACGGGATGCAGCCCGCGCGCGCCATACCGGCGGCCACGCCGAACATATCCTGCTCCGCGATACCCACGTTGATGACTCTTTCGGGGCAGGTCTTCAGCACATCGCCCAGCTTGGTGGATTTCGCAAGGTCGGCGGTAATGGCAACGACCTTGGGGTCCTTTTGCATGATATCGGAGATCGCCTTGCCGTAAATCTCAGCGGTAGCGACTTCCGTCTGGTCTATCGCGTTATAAACAAATCCGCCTGCCATCTTATTTGCCCTCCTTTTCCGCGCGGGCGACTCTCGCCGCGTAATCTTCGTCCAGTTCGTTGTTGTACTTGGCAAAGGTGTCGTCGTCCAGCGCCATGTAGTGGCAGTGGTAGTCGCCGGCGATATCCTTGATGCCCGCGCCCTTCTCGGTATCCATGATGATGCAGGTGGGCGCGCACTTTTCCTTGGAGCGTTCAATGGCGGCGTCAATGGCGTCGCACAGCTCGTCGATGTGGTTGCCGTTGATCACAAGGGTGTTGAAGCCGAAGGCCTTGATCTTGTCGGCCAGGGGTTCCAGCTTCATGACTTCCTCGGTGGGGCCGTCGATCATGCAGTGGTTGCGGTCGATGAACACGATGCAGTTGGAAAGCTCGTAGTGGCTCATGGTCATGAACGCTTCCCAGTTGGAACCCTCGTCCAGCTCGCCGTCGCCGGTGACCACGTAGGTGAGATAATCCTTGCCCAGGATGCGGGCGGCCAGCGCCGTGCCCGCCGCGATGGAACAGCCGTGGCCCAGGGAGCCGGTGGAGGCGTCCACGCCGACGACCTTGTTGGAGTCAAGGTGCATGCCCATCTTGGAGCCGGACAGGTTGAAGGTCTTGAGCATCTCGGGATCGTTGAAGCCCTTGTCGCAGAGGACGGGGGCGTAGGCGATGGCCGCGTGGCCCTTGGAGAGGATAAAGCGGTCGCGGTCCTCCCACTGGGGATCGTCCACCTTGATGTTGAGATACTTGTGATACAGGACCGTCAGCAGGTCCATCACGCTGAGGCCGCCGCCGATATGGCCGGAGCCGGCCCACTGGGTGGTCTGCAGGCAGAGCCTGCGGAGTTCATGCGCTTTCTTTTCAAGAGCAAGCCACTCTTGTTTGGATAAGGACATATGTATTACCTCCGTTTTTCAAATTCTAAAAACTAAGAACCAAGAACTAAGAACCAAGAACTATCAATACTTGCTTCTGATCGCCTTGAACGCGTCGTCCGCCACCTCGCAGGTGCGGGCGATATCCTCGTCGGTAAGGGAGGCGTTCAGGAAGTGGTTGTGGTGCGACGTGATGTAGATACCGCGGTGGACCATCTCCTGTACCCAGTCCTGATGGATCAGCAGGGAGTCGTCGTCCGCCACGCGCAGGTAGAACAGCGCCGGCTCGCCGGAGACCACCAGATTGAAGCCGTTGTTGGCGGCGGCGGCCTTCAGGCCCTCCGTCAGCTTGAGGCCCTTCTCGCGGAACATCTTGGTCGCGTCCAGCTTCTTCAGCTTGTTGATGCAGGCGATGCCCGCGGCGAAGGGAACGGCGCTCATCCAGTAGGAGCCCGTGTAGCTCAAAGCGCTCATGGAGGACTTCAGGAATTCCTTGCCGCACAGGGCGGAGACGTTCCAGCCGTTGGCGATGGCCTTGCAGAAGCAGATCAGGTCCGCCTCGAAGCCGTAGAAGTGGTCGGAGCCCGCCAGATCCAGACGGAAGCCCGCGCGCACGTCGTCCACGATCAGCACGATGCCCTTTTCGGTGCAAAGCTTCCTGACCTTCTGCCAGTAGCCGTCCGCGGGCAGCACGTTATCAAAGAAGTTGCCGTGCAGGTAGGGGGTGGAGATGAACGCGGCGATCTCGCCCTCGTTTTCGGCCACCAGCTTTTCCAGCGCCTCAAAGTCGTTCCAGTCCACGTACAGGTTGTTGGCCACGTCCTCGGGCAGCACGCCGGGATAGTCGATCTTCTGCGTCCACATGGAAACGCCGTGATAGAAGCCGTTGACGAAGATGATCTTCTTGCGGTGCGTGTAGGCTCTGGCGCACATGATGGCGCCCTGGGTGGTGTCGTTGCCGTTCTTCATAAAGAACGCCCAGTCGGCGGAGGCGACGGTATCCACCATCAGCTCGGCCAGCTCCACGATCTTGGCGGAGGGCGTGGTCACGCAGTTTTCCTTTTTCGCCTGCTCGATGGCGGCGGCGTCCACGTCCGGGTCGTTATAGCCCAGCACGTTGGGGCCGTAGGCGCACATGTAGTCGATGAACTTGTTGCCGTCCACGTCCCAGAAGTAGGAGCCCTTGGCGTGGTCGGTAAAATAGGGCCAGCTCGTGGGCGGGATCCAGCAGCCTTCCGCGGGGCCCTGATGGCCGTACAGGCCGGAGGGGATCACCTGACACGCTCTTTTGAATAACTCGTTGCTTTTGGTATAGTCGTAATATTTAGACGCCATTGTTTCTTCCTCCTTATGCCAGATACAGCGCTACGCGGTCGAGAATGCGGTTCAGGTTGTCGATCATATTGATCATGCCGCCCATGGCGATGGAGCCCTGACCGATGCAGGCCACGGCGTTGACCTTACCGTCGAACAGATCGCGGGCCAGCTGAATGCTCTCGAATTCCATGATGGCGCGGTACTTCTCCGGCATCCTTTTGATGGTGACAAGATGATGGTCGCGCACGCGGATGGTGGCGGCGGGGCCGCCCTTGATGGACATTTTCACGTCGCCGTCCGGGATCAGATGGGCGCTGAACCGGCCGATCTCGTCCCGATTGGCGATCTGGGAGATGGCCACGGTGATGAGATAAAACATCAGCTTGGTGCTGGTCTCAAAGAACACGGGGTCTTCCAGATCCTTGGGATCGGGCCGCAGGTACTTGGTCAGCAGGTCGGTGAGGGGCGTAAAGCTCTTGAGCAGGAAGCCCAGATGGATCAGGCCCTTGCTGGGGAACGGCGTCACCGTGCCGTCGATCATGCCGTTGAACTTTTCGCAGGACGAAAACGGCAGCTTGATGGTACACTTGGGGTTGCAGCCATCCTCCAGACGGCAGTAACCGTTCTTGAAGTACAGCGTGGCCGCGGGGCCGTTCTTCACGTCGAAGCCGATGGAGATCGGTTTCTTGTTTTTCAACAGCGCGCGCGCGTTTTCATCCAGCTCGCAGAGGTTTTCGAGGGTTCCGAAAATAGCATACATGTTGATGTACGCAAGGGTTTTTGAATCTGTCAAAACACATTCCTCCTGTTTTTTCAAAGGCGATCGTCCTCTGATTAATATACATTACTTATTTTACCAAAAATCAATATCAAAGTCAATCTATATTTATTAATAATTTACAAACAAAATAAAAATTCGCCCGATGCGTGAACATCGGGCGAATTCATACGTCAAATTATTTTGAGACGTTTTCGATCAAAGCGGTAATACTCTCGATCATGCTTTGGATCAGATTGAGAACCGTTTCAAACGCGCTTTTAAAAGCTTCTACAAATTTGTCCATGGGGATGCTCCTTTCTAACTATCAGAAAATTCCGAAGAAAGAAACGATGCCGCCGAAGCCGCCCAACAACCCTTTTACATAGTTATAAAGCACCTGAAACATAATAACACACCTTTTATTCCCTCAAATTGCTGTACTCTTGCTCAGTGCGTTATCATCATATCACGGATTTATGACAAAAATATGAACAAAAGAGCGAATTGTGAAATTTCTGTGCCAAAAATCACTACTCGTTTTTGTGGATTTTTGACAAACTGAATGAATTGTGCAAAAAAACACCATTTTGTCAATTGTAAATTGCCCCGCGATACATTATAATTGTAGCGTACTCATATTTCAGAGAGGACGTGTATCGCATGGGAAATCAATCCGTCTCCAAAAAAGAACTGTGGATGTATTCCGTCGGCGGCCTCGGGCAGGGCATGGTCTACGCCATCATGTCCCAGTTCATCAGCGATTACTACACCAACGTGCTGATGCTGTCGCACTGGTTCGTGTTCGCGCTGATGCTGCTGGCGCGGATCTGGGACGCGATCAACGATCCGCTGATGGGCATCATCGTGGACCGGCACACCTTGAAGAAGGGCAAGTTCAAGCCGTATATCATTATTACGGCGGGCCCCATCGCGGTGCTGACGCTGCTGATGTACTGGAAGCCCGGCTTTATCAGCACCCCCAACGCCACCATGATCTACTGCGCTGTGGTCTACGTGCTGTGGGGCATGATCTACACCATGTCCGACGTGCCCTTCTGGAGCCTGCCCAACGCAATGACCGGCGACGCGCAGGAGCGCGGTCAGGTGATCTCCTTCAGCCGGATCTTCAACGGCGTGGGCTCCGCCGTCCCCACCGTCATCTTCATGGTGCTGGGCTTTATCTTCGTCACGGACGGCATGGGCAAGGTGGAGGAGACGGAGATCTTCAAAAAGAAATACTTTATCATGGCGCTGGTCGCCGCCGTCATCGGCATCGCGCTGTTCGTCAATTCCTATTTCCACGTCAAAGAGCGCGTGGGCGTCGTTGCCAAGAAAAAGCAGCCCGGCGAGCCCGGCAGTCTTTCCCGTATCTTCCGCTGCAAGCCCCTGATGCTGGTCATCGCCATGGGCGTGCTTTCCAGCGGCCGTTACCTGATGTCCGCCGCGGCGGTACACGTCTCCCGCTACGCTTTTGACGCCAGCGCCACCGGCGTATTCACGGTGCTGCAGATCTGCTCCGCGGGCGGCATGTTCGGCGCCATGCTGTTCATGCCCGCACTGATGAAGAAATACGACTACAAAAAGATCGTCATCGTCACCTGCCTCGCGGGCGCGGCCGCCAGCGTGGTCACCACCCTCGTGGGCTGGACGACGCAGAACTTCTACATCTGCGCGCCGTTCATCCTGCTGCAGTGCATCCCGCTGGGCGTCATCAACACCGTTTCCTACGCCATGGTGGGCGACTGTCTGGACTACATGGAGCTGACCACCGGCTTCCGCGACACGGCTTTGGGCTCCTCCTGTCAGGGGTTCGTCAACAAGCTGGGCAACTCGCTGGCCACGGCGGGCATCAGCCTGATGTACATCTACATCGGCCTGAACCCCTCCGACGCGCTGGCGAAGGACGCGGTGGTCTCCGCCGCCACCCTGGCCCCCAAGCAGCGTTTCGGCATGTTCTCGCTGATCTCCGTGGTGCCCGGCGTGTGCCTGCTGCTGTGCGCCATCCCCATGTTCTTCTACAAGATCTCCGGCAGCTACAAGCAGGAGATGGTGGAACAGCTGGCCGCCAAGCGCGAAGCGGCGCTGGCGGCGAAGGAATAAACGGCTCCGCCGTTACAGTCGTAAGTCGTAAGTCGTAAGTCGCAAGTCGTAAGTCGCAAGTCGTAAGTTGCAAGTCGCAAGTCGCAAGTCGTAAGTCGCAAGTCGTAAGTCGTAAGTCGTAAGGAAGATACAATCGCACTAAAAGGGCTCTCCACACGGAAAGCCCCTTTTTACGGCATAAACCCAATTATACTTGTGGCGCAGCTGCCCCAATAGAATCGCCGCCGTCAGGCGGCGCACCGACGCGGCTCCGCCGCGCCTGTCCCCGAAGGGGACTTCTTACGACTTCCGACTCACGACTTACGACTGAAACGCTGCTGAGGCAGTGTGCTACGTCAACAAATACATCATCGCCAGCAGCAGCCCTTCGTCGCCGTTTTCCTGCGAAAGCAGCAGACACAGGGACAGGAGGAACATTTTTTCCGTCTCCTCCTCTCCCATATTGCCGAATACGTTTCGCAGCGCGGCGGTAAGCCCCGTCCCCTGTCGTATCTCCGCTCTCCGCTCTCCGCTCTCCGCTCTCGCTTCTCTCCGCTCTCCGCTCTCCGCTCTCGCTTCCCCCCGTTCCGGCAGCTCCACCGGCATCCGGATGGCCCGCGCGCGGTACTCCTGCGGCTCCTCCTGCATCTCCGCTCTCCGCACTCCGCTCTCCGTTCTCGCTTCTCCCCCGGCGAAATCCTCCGCCAAAAAGCGGGACCGGCGGCGCATCTCCATCACCCGCGCCTTGGCCTCCTCCTGCATCCGCATGATATCCCGATAGGAATAGTCGTTCATCGCAGGCCCTCCGTTTCCGACAGCAGACGGAACACCCGCAGCAGCATGACCGCCTCGTCCGCCTTTTTGCGCCTCTTTTCGGACAGCAGGGGCTTCAGCGACAGCATAAAATCGCACCGCGGGTCCTTCGCGTTCATCAGCGAGGACATCTTCGCCACGCTTTTCAGCAGATTGGGGTCGAACCCGGCCATCGCGTGATCCGCGCCGTCGCTCCCCTGTCCCGGCTGTTTCGCCTCATCCGAGCCGAAAAACTGCGCCGCCATGTCCTTCAGCTTCTTCACGTCGTCCTCTCCCAAAGACGACAGCAGCTCGCCGACGTCCATCAATCGTTCCCCTTTCGCTTCAGGCCGTCCATCACGCGCCGCGCCTTTTCGGAGGACAGCAATTGCTTCAGGTAGTCGTTGTCCGTCAACGCCCGTTCCAGCATCTTTTTCTTATCCTCGCTCAGGCTCTCCTTCATCTTCCCGCCCAGCTCCGCCGCGGTCTTCTCGTCCCCGCTTTTCGCGGCGTGGAACAGCCGGTCGAGATCGTTGTCTTTCATAATGGTTCCCCCTTCAAATTGGAGTTTGTCGGGCTGATGCCCGACAAACCTAAATGAATACTGAAAACTTAAAAATGAATAATGAACAATATCGGAAGGGCTTTCGCCCTTACAGTTTTATTATCAAAACACAAAGTGTTTTCCGATATTCTTCATTTTTCAGTCTTCAGTCTTCTTTTTTCTTTTAGCGTCAGCGCGACAAATCCCTGTTTTCCTCACATATACTTATGATACAAGGCAGGTAATTATCCATGAAATTGCTCATTCTTTCCGATTCCCACGGCTACGTTTTCTTCGTGGAGCAGATCCTCCGGCGCGAACGCGACGCCGAGGTCGTCATCCATTTGGGCGACGGCGGCGACGACATGATGGCCATGGCCGAATACACGCAGAACAAGGCCGTGTATACCTGCCGGGGCAACTGCGACAGCAGCGTCTACGGCTTTCCGGAAAGCGTACAGCTCAATTTAGAGGGCATTCCGATCTTCGCCTGCCACGGCCATCAGTTCGGCGTCAAATTCGGCATGCAGAAGCTGTATTACGCCGCCAGAGAGCGCGGCGCGAAGCTGTGCCTGTTCGGCCACACCCACGAGCCGTACAGCGATTTTGATGAAGACTTCTTCATGGTCAACCCCGGCCCCGCGGCAAGCGGTCATTACGCGGTGGCGGAGCTGAAAAACGGCACGGTAAAGACCGTCAACAAGTCGCTGGGCAGGCTGTAAACGGTTTTTCTGCGTATGGGGTGGGCTTTGCCCGCCTTTTCTTTGGACTATTTTTGCGCAAAATATATAAAGTTTCTTTTATACTCTTGTTTTTATTATGGCATTATGTTAAAATAAATTATCCATAAAACTGCGCTGGAGCGATCCGGCCAACGGAGGAAGAAAAAAAATGGATACACGTTTCGCGATTTCGCAGTACCCCGACGCGGCTGCGGTCAACAGCAAGCTCAACGAGCTGATCAAAATGCCCATCTACACCATCACGCCGGAGGCGCTGGCCGCTTACGAAAAGGATTATTTTGAGGCCAAATGCGCCAAGTCAAAGGCAATGATCGACGAGGCCAAGCAGATCATCCCCGGCGGCGAGCAGCATAACCTGGCCTTCAACTATCCCTTCCCGCTGGTATTCACCAAGGCGGAGGGCTGCTATCTGTACGATATCGACGGCAACAAATACTACGACTTTTTACAGGCGGGCGGCCCCACGGTGCTGGGCTCCAACCCCCCCGAGGTGCGCGAGCAGGTCATCGACCTGCTGAACACCTGCGGCCCCTCCACCGGCCTGTTCCACGAGTTTGAGTATAAGCTGGCCAAGAAGATCTCCGACAGCATCGAAACGGTGGATATGTTCCGTATGCTGCAGTCGGGCACGGAGGCCTGTATGCTGGCGGTGCGTATCGCGCGGCTTGCCACCAAAAACCGCAACATCGTCAAGATGGGCGGCGCGTATCACGGCTGGAGCGATCAGCTGGGCTACGGCATCCGCATCCCCGGCACCAAGTTCACCCAGGCCAACGGCGTGCCCATGCGCATCATGCGCGACACGCAGGAGTTCTTCCCCGGCGACCTGAACGACCTGGAAAGAGTGCTGCGCCGCAACATGTTCCGCGGCGGCACGGCCGCCGTGTTCCTGGAGGCCATCGGGCCCGAAAGCGGCTCCCGTCCCGTGGACAAGAATTTCTGCGCGGGCGTGGAAAGGCTTTGCCGCAAGTACGGCGCGCTGCTGGTCTTTGACGAGGTGGTCACAGGTTTCCGCATCGGCATGTCCGGCGCGCAGGGCTATTTCGGCTGCTCCCCCGACCTCACCATCTTCGGCAAGGTCATTGCAGGCGGTTACCCGGGCGCGGGCGGCGTAGGCGGCAAGCGCGAATACATGAAGTATCTGGGCGCGGGCCTGGACGGCGCGGTCAAGGTCAAAAAGGCCTTCTGCGGCGGCACCCTCTCCGCCAACCCCTTAAGCTGCGCGGCCGGCTATTTCACGCTGGAGGAGATTGACCGCACCAACGCCTGCCAGAAGGCCGGCGAAATGGGCGACCGCATCACCAAGGGCCTGCAGGAGGTCATCGAAAAGCGCCACCTGCCCTTTGTGGCCTTCAACCAGGGCTCCATCTGCCACATGGAGACCGTGGGCACGCTGCAGTTCTCCATCAACTGGCACAAGCCGTGGACAATCCCGCACGTGCTGGACGAGACCAACGTGAGAAAGACCGAGATGACCCACATGGGCGCGGCCTACATGGCGGAGGGCCTTGTGACTCTCGCGGGCAGCCGTCTTTACACCAGCGCGGCCTATACGCCGGAGCTGATCGACGACGCGGTGGCCAAATTCGATAAGGTCTTCGCCAACGTGGCGGTCAAAGAGTAATTGATTCAAAGGATAACCGGACATGGAAAAAGAACAGGCAAAATCGCTGGTCATTCAGGCCGGGAAAATGCTGTGTGAAAACGGGCTGATCCAGCGCACCTGGGGCAACGTGAGCTGCCGCATCGACGAAAACTACTTCGCCATCACCCCCAGCGGCAGGGATTACCTCTCCCTGACGCCGGAGGATATCGTAGTGGTGAACGTCCACGACCTCACCTACGCGGGCGAGATCAAGCCCTCCTCCGAAAAGGGCATCCACGCGGAATGCTACAAGCTGCGCGCGGAGGTCGATTTCGTGATCCACACCCACCAGACCTTCGCGTCCCTCGCGGGGCTTTCCGGCAGGGACATCAACGACCTGACGGGAAAAAGCGAGGCGGTCATCGGCAACAACGTGCCGCTGGCCGGCTACGGGCTGCCCGGCACCGGCAAACTGCGGCAGGGCGTGGTGGCGGCGCTGAAGCGGTCCTCCTCCAAGGCCGTGCTGATGCACCACCACGGCGCGCTGTGCCTCGGCGGCAGTCTGGAGGACGCGTTCGCCGTCGCCAACGAGCTGGAAGAGGTGTGCAGAAAGGCGCTGTTCGCCCGCTATACGGAGCTGACCGGCAAGGTCGCGGACGACTTCGCGTCGCTGGCGGAATACGTGGCCGAGACCCGCAAAAAGGGCGAGGCGGCTTACGTTTTCCCCGCCTACCGGTCCGAACGCAGGTTTGATATCATCGAGTTGACGCCCGCGGCCGGCGGGAACACGGTGGCGGTGGATATCCGCACCGGCCTGCCGCTGGACCAAAGCGTCGGCGCGCCGGAGGCGGCGCTGCTGCACAGCATGATCTACCGAAAGCGCCCGGACGTCAACGCGGTGCTCCACTCCACGGACGCGGCGGCGACGGCGGCCTCCAAGATCGGGCGGACGGTAAAACCGTTCCTGGACGACTTTGCGCAGATCACCGGCGTGAGCTTAAAATGCGCGGCGTTCGATCCCGATCGCCCGAAGCGCTCCGCCCAAAGGATCGTCAAAAAGCTGCGGGGCCGCAACGCGGTGCTGATCGAAAACAGCGGCGCGCTGTGCGTGGGTTCTTCCGAGGACGACGCGCAGGCCGTCAAACTGGTGACGGAAAAGGGCTGCATGGCCAGCACGGCTGCCGACCTGTACGGAAAAGAAAAGGACCGCATCAGATTCTCCGAATGTTTGCTGATGCGGGTGATCTACAAAACAAAATACGCCAAGAAGGCACAAACGAATAAGAAAGGAAACTGATATGGCTGTTGCACACAAATCCACCCACAAGAACGCCGTCCGTTCCCGGCAGATGATCAAAAAAGCGTTTGCCGAGATGCTGAACGAAAAGGATATCACCAAAATCACCGTAACGGACATCGTGGAAAAGGCGGGCGTCTCCCGCGGCACCTTTTACGCGCACTACATGGACGTCTACGACCTGTACACCGCCATTCAGAGCAATATGATGGAAACCGTGCGCAGCGCGATCGACCTGATCGGTCCCCGGGCGCTGATCCTGGATCCCACGGAGGTGATCGCGCGGGCGCTGGCGTTTCTGAATGAAAAAAAGGCGTATTACAAGCTGTTCGTCACCACCTCCCGCAGCGACGCGCTGGTGGCCCGAATCAAAGACTACGTCGGCGAACGGCTGACCGCCGAGGTGGACGAAACCTTTTCCGAAGAAGACAGAAAAGAGGTCAAGCTGTTCATCTACTATTCCCTCGGCGCCATCGAATACCTCGTTCGTTCCTGGCTGGACGATTCGATCCCGCTGACGGCGGAGGAGGTCTCCGCTTTGATCGCCAAGACCTACCTCAAAAGCAAGCCGGACGTGCTGACCAACCTGCAGTAACGACAAGCCGAGCCCTGCCGGGACCATCCGGCGGGGATTTTTTCTTCAAAATAATCAGGTGCGAGGTCAAAGGGGTAAGGTGTGAGAAAGAGCACTTCACCGCAACGCGGCGACATAAGGATCGCAATTCTCAAATCTCAAACCCGACGCCTCAAACCTGCTGTGCTGAAAGCGAAAAAAAGCTATCTTTTTTACCCACCCGGTTCGGAGCATACCATGGAACTTTACATCGTAAGACACGGGCAGTCGGTTGCCCAAACGGGAACGGAAATGTCCGATCCGCCGCTGACGGAAACGGGCCTTTTACAGGCGCGGCTGACGGGGCAGGCCCTGCAAAACGTCTCCTTCGACCTCGTCTACGCCAGTCACCTCACCCGGGCGATCCGGACCGCCGCCGCCATTCTGGCCTATCAGCAAAGCCCGCCTGCCCTCAACGTGCTGCCGGAGCTGGCGGAATGCGGCAGCCGGGACTTCGTCTGCGACCTTGAAGCCATCCGGGCGCTGTACCCGGATATGCATATCGCCGCCGACCGCTGCCGCCCCTTCGACAGCGACGCGGACCGGGCGGCGTTCTGTCTGGAACAGTGCGTCTACCGGAACGCCTATGAAGGGCCTCTTAATATCGTCTCCCCCACCGGCGACGGCGAGCTGCGCCTCAACGACAAAAACGTGCTGATCGTCTGTCACGGCGTGTTTAACGCCCACCTGATCGGTCAGCTGGTCCATTTTCCCTTCGACCGCAACGTGATCGTCAGCCAGCACAACGCCTGTATCAACCGCTTTTCTCTGTTTACGGTCAACGGCGTCCGCCGCCTGCGCTTCAAATCCTTCAACAGCGTCGCCCACCTGCCGGAGGACCTGCTGACATAGACAGTCGTAAGCCGCAGGAATTGTTCCGATAAAGCAAAACTGCTCTCATCCACGGTTCGGATGGGAGCAGTTTATCGTTATTCTCTTTATCTGTCAAAGAATTCCTTATCCGCCGGGCAGCAGGCCTCCTCCCGGCTGATGGTCGCCGACGCGAGCCTTGCGCCGTACCGTACCGCCTCGGACAGCGGTTCTCCCCGGATCAGCCCCATCACGGTCCCGGAGAAAAAGGCGTCCCCGGCGCCGCTGGTATCCACTACCTCCGTGGGGCAGATCGGACAGATCCCGGAGGTCCCGGCAGGTCCGTCATAATAGACCGATCCCTGCTCGCCCATGGTGACCACCATGGAGGCAATCCCGGCTTCTTTCGCCGCGCCGGGCAGAAATTCCAGCATCCGCCGCGCCGTAAAATCCGCAGCCGCCGCCTCACCGAAGAACTTTGCCGCCTCGATCACGTTGCAGATGAAGCAGTCCGTCCGCCGGATCAGGTCCCTGCGCGCGAGAACGACGCTCAGATTGCCTACGACGGCATACACGCGTTTTTCGTACTTTTCGGCCAGATCCACGACCGTCTCCGCGATGCGCTCGTTCAGGTCCATTTCCAGAACGACGGCCCCGGCGGCGGAGATGATCTCGTCTCCCTTTTGCGCCAGGAAGGCTTCCAGCGGAGAAAGCGCCGGCATTTTTGAAATGGAGCCCGCCAGCTCGCCCTTTTCGTCAAGGATCACCAGCCACATGCCGATCCCGTCTTCCGGGACTGTCAGCACGTAGTCCAGATCGACGCCGATCCCGCGCAGACGGCGTTCCACGTCCCGGCCGACGGCGGAATCCTCCAGCATGCCCACGTAGGAGACCGGCATGCCCACGTTGGCAAAGTTTTCCGCCACGTTCCGGCCCACGCCGCCGTGCACGATCTTTACTTCTCCCGGGTTGCGCCCCTTGGGATCGTATGTATGGTTCGGAAAGCCCTTCAGATCCACAAAGGTGCAGCCGATCACAACTGTACTGCCCATTTTTTCTCTCCCACATGATTTCTCTGCCGTCCCAATGTCGCTAAGCGTAGCACGCAGCCTCAGCTGCGTAAATAACCAGCGTAGAGACGGAGCTGAGGCTCCGTGCTGCAAACCTTAACTTACTGCCGTCAAGCCGATCAAACCGCCGAGCTGTTCAGATAGGCTTCCTGCTCCGGCGTCAGCTTGTCGATTTCGATCCCGAGGAACGACAGCTTCCGGCGCGCCACCTCCAGGTCCACTTCCCGCGGAACGTCGATCAGCTTTTCCGTCAGTTTGCCCTCGTTTTCGATCAGGTATCTGGCGGAAAGCGCCTGGATGGCAAAGCTCATATCCATGATCTCCGCCGGGTGTCCGTCGCCGGCGGCCAGATTGACCAGCCGCCCCTCCGCCAGCACGTAGATGTGTTTTCCGTTGGGCAGGGTGTAGCCCATGATGTTGTTCCGGGCTTCCACGGCTTCAGTCGCCAGCGCCCGCAGGCCCTTCACGTCGACCTCCACGTCGAAATGGCCCGCGTTGCACAGGATCGCACCCTCCTTCATCAGCAGGAAATCGGGCTCCGTGATGACCCCGGCGCAGCCGGTCACCGTGACGAAGAAGTCGCCGCGCTTGGCCGCTTCCCGCATGGGCATGACCTCAAACCCGTCCATGACGGCTTCGATCGCCTTGATGGGGTCGATCTCGGTCACGATCACCTTGGCGCCCAGGCCCTTGGCCCGCATGGCGACGCCCTTGCCGCACCAGCCGTACCCGGCCACCACCACGCTTTTGCCCGCGACGATCAGGTTGGTGGTGCGGTTGATGCCGTCCCAGACGGACTGGCCGGTGCCGTAGCGGTTATCGAACAGATGCTTGCAGTCCGCGTTGTTCACCTTCACCATGGGGAAACGCAGCTTGCCCGCGTTGTTCATGGCGATCAGCCGCACGATGCCGGTGGTCGTCTCCTCACAGCCGCCGATGACGTAGGGAAGCTCGTCGAGCAGCTCCGTGTGCAGCATATGGACCAGATCGCCGCCGTCGTCAATGATGATATTGGCGTGATGGGACAGCGTCTCCCGGATATGCGCGTTGTACTCCTCCACGGTGCAGCCGTGCCAGGCGAACACGTTCAGCCCGGCCTTCACCAGCGCCGCCGCCACATCGTCCTGCGTGGAAAGCGGGTTGGAGCCGGTGACAAACATCTCCGCGCCGCCGGCCGCCAGCACCTTGCAGAGATAGGCGGTCTTCGCCTCCAGATGGATGGACAGGGCGACGCGCTTGCCCGCAAAGGGCCGCGTTTTTCTGAAATCGTCCTCCAGACTCCGCAGCAGCGGGCAGTTCCGTCTGACCCACTTGATCTTTTTCTCGCCGGAGGGCGCCAGCTCGATATTTCTGATCATGCTCATCATTGTTTTCCTCCATAAAAAGGGATTTTTCGAGCCGTCAGCTCAAGTCGTAAGTCGTAAGTCGTGAGTCGTAAGATGCCCTTCGGGCGTTCCTGTATGACGTTGAAAATCAACGGATTTTCGATCTTGCACAATCAACTTTTTCTTACGACTTGCGACTTACGACTGTTTGTCACGCTTCAGCGCGACAAACTCTATCAATCGTTATTCTGTCATTTACATGTGGTCGCTTCCTTGAAGTGCAGCGCGAAGCTCTCGCCGTCGCCGTTGGGATAGCGGAACAGCGACAAGCCCGCGTTCATCAGCAGCGCGCCGGAGAACACCTCGCCGGTCTCCTCGCACACGTAGCGCTTATCGGGATCGAGCCCCTTCATTTTGAGGAAGAAGTTGCGCGCCTCCATATACAGCTTGACGACCACGGTGAACATAAACTCGGTCTTGTCCTCGCTGACGAACGCCCACGCGGCACGATAGGGATCGTCCCAGGGGCAGATCAGCCGGTACAGGTCGCCGTAGTGGATCAGGTCGTAATACTGGTGGTAGTCCGCGATCTGCGTCTTGATGACCGCCCGGTCCTCCTCGGAGATCTTGGCGGGGTCCAGCTCGTACCCGAAGGTGCCCCACATGGCCACGTTGCGTTTGGTCTCGTAGCTCGTGCGCCGAGAGGCGGACACGTGCGCGCCCTGCATGGAGGCCGGGTAGCACAGCGACGTGCCGAACTGGATATCGATGCGCGACAGGGCGTCCGTGTTGTCGGAGCACCAGCTCTGGGGCGCGTAGTACAGGATGCCGGGATCGAAACGTCCGCCGCCGCCGGAGCAGCCCTCCAGCAGCAGGTGCGGATAGGCCTTCGTGATGCGGTCCATCAGCTCGTAGGTGCCGAGGATAAAGCGGTGGTAGAATTCCTTTTGTTTTTCGGTCGGCAGCAGCGCGGAGCCGGCCTCCGTGATGTTGCGGTTGAAATCCCATTTCAGGTAGTCGATATCGTTGTTGGCCAACACCTCGCTCATGATGTTGAACAGGTAATCCCGCACGTCGGCGCGGGTCATATCCATCACGCACTGGTGGCGGCCCAGCGAGCGAGCGCGGTCCGGCACGTGGACGCACCAGTCCGGATGCGCCCGGTAGATATCGGAATCGGGAGAGATCATCTCCGGCTCGTACCAGATGCCGAACTTCAGCCCCAGCGCCTTTACACGGGAGATGAGCGAGCCGATCCCGCCCCTGAGCTTCTTTTCGTTCACCACCCAGTCGCCGAGGGAGTTGGTGTCGTCATCCCGCTTTCCGAACCAGCCGTCGTCCATCACGAACATCTCAAGGCCCGTCTCCTTCGCCCACGCGGCGATGGCAAGGAGCTTTTCGTCGTCGAAATCCATGCCCGTGCCTTCCCAGTTGTTCACAAGCAGCGGGCGTTTTTTGTGCGCCCATTCCCCGCGCACAAGATGGCGGTTGTAAAGGCGGTGGAAGGTACGGCTCATGCCGCCGAGGCCCGCGTCGGAATACACCAGCACGGCCTCGGGCGTATAAAACCGTTCGCCCGGCTGCAGCGTCCAGCCGAAATCGTCGGGATTGATGCCCATCATCACGCGGGAGGAATTGTTATAGTCCACGTCCACGATCGCGCTGAAATTGCAGCTGTACACCAGATTGAAGCCATAGGCTTCGCCGTACTCCTCGTTGCCGCCGCGCCCGATCAGCGCGATGAACGGATTCTGCGCGTGCGAGGAGGAACCGCGGCGGCTGTATACGCCCTGCACGCCGTGCGAAAGGGGACGGCGGGCGAAATCGCGCTCCTTCATGTGCCTGCCGTAGAGCGAAATGAGATCGTAGTCGCAGGAATTCATATCCATGCAGAAGCTCATCACGCGCTCGATCTCAAACGCCTTTTCCGAGGCGTTGGCGACGATCAGGGAACGGGTCATCGCGGAAAGCTTTTCAAACACGGTGTACACCAGCGTGACCTCCGCGCCCGTGGTCTCGTCGCGGGTCAGGATCTCCAGCGTCTCGCAGTCGGACTCCTCGTTGGCGAACAGCGCGGGCAGGCCGGGGATGCCGGGCTTGCCGGCGTAGATTTGATGCGAGACGTAGCGCACGTCCGTGGCGGCGTTGCCGTCCGCGTTGCGGATCTGCAAGGACGCCGTGCGCATATCCGCGCAGCCGTTGCAGCCCACCTCGAAGGGCCAGGTATCGGGCGTAAAGCCGGACCAGTAATCGCCGTCCGCCTCCGGGGTCGTCGCGCTGAAGGAGGCGTACCGGCAGCGTTTTTCAAAATCGGGCAGATTGACGTCCGGGATTTTCGCGCCGTAATACAGATGCAGCAAAAAACCGTTCTTGTCAACACGGATCACATAAGAAGACCCCGCGGTATCGAGCTTGAAGATCTTTTTCTCACTGTCGAAGAGAATGGACATTGGAATCCTCCTGTTCTTTTTATAAAATGAAAAGTCGTTAGAAGCGCCTACGGCGCAGTCGTCAGTCGTCAGATTTTCTTCGGATCATTTTTAACATAAAATCATAAACAGCTCTAACGACTGCCCGCGCAGCGGGCCGCTAACGACTAACGACTGTCTTACGCCGTCGCTTCCGCCTTCTCCTGCTTCTCCTTCTCCTTCGCGATGACGGAGGGGCGCTCGTGGTAGGGCAGCAGCAGCTCGGACACGTCCTTGTATTTCACGGGGATGTTTTTCTTTTTGTAGATCACGTTCACCGCGATCATGGCGGCGAACAGCAGCATGACGACGAGATACGCCCACGGGGCGACCGTGCCGCTGAAAATACCGGGCAACTCCGCCGTCAGCGTTTTCACCATCATGGCGTAGGAGACGAAGGAGGCCGTGGCCAATACCATGCCCGTGACCGGGAAGGCGATATTCCGCCGGAAGCCCCTGGGCGAGCAGGACAGCGTCAGCAGGAAGAACCCCACCAGCGTCACCACCAGCATCAGCAGCAGCGATAACAGGGCGACGGTAAAGCACACCAGCCCCTTGCCAACGATCTGCGAACCCCAGAGCTTCGTCAGCAGGCCCGTATCCAGATCCGCGCCGGTCAGGAAGTTGATCACGCCGATCAGCCCGACCTCTTTCGTCTGCGTCCCGAAGGGCAGCACGTAACTGATCTTTCCGGAGGGGATCAGCGTGGCGGCGATGGGCAGCAGGCCCAGCACCAGCCGCACGATGGACAGCGGGTGTCCGATCAGCGAGAATTTCAGCCGGTCGAACCGGGGCTGCATGTGCGCGTGCTCCAGCTCCGCCTTGTCCGCCTCCGCGCGAAGGCGGTCCTCGATGCCGAAGTACAGCACGTTGACGCCGCACTGGGGGCACTCCGGCCGCCAGTCGGTCGGCTTGAATTTATAGTTGCACTTGGGGCAGTATTCCGCCATGGAAATTCACTCCTTTAGAATAGGTGTGAGGTGAGAATATCTTTTCTCAAACCTCAAACCTCAAACCTTTTAATCCAGCATATTCGCGTCGATGGGCACGTTGTACGGTTCCGCCAGCGCCAGGATCTGCTCACTGGTGATGAACTGCTTTTTGCCGCCGCAGGACATGACCTTGATGAGAATCTCCGCCGCCTTTTCGATGGTGTCCATCAGGCCGAAGGCCACGTCAAAGTCCTGCCCGGCGCAGAAGATGCCGTGGTGGGACCAGATCACCGCGTCGAACTGTTTGATCTTTTCGCCGGTGGCGTAGGCGATATCGCTGCTGCCGCACACCATCCACGGCACCACGCCGATGCCCGCCGGGAATACGATGGGGCATTCGGTAATCATCTCCCAGATCTCCCGGGTGAAGACCTTGTCCTCCAGCGGCAGCAGGAAGGTCAGCGCGATGGTGTTGGCCGGGTGCGCGTGCATGATGACGCGGTACGCGCCGTTCGTTTTCTCCTTTTTGATGGAATGGTTCAGCAGGTGCGTGGGGAACTCGCTGGTGGGCACGCCGCCCTCGCACAGGCCCCACACGATGCGGTAGTTTTCGCCCTTGTCGTCGATCTGAACGATGCAGATGTTGTTTTCCGGCTCCCGCAGCACGTTTTTATAGTACTTGCCGCTGCCGGTAACGGTGAAGAATTCGCCCGCAAGGTTGGCGACGGTCAGGCCGATGGCCTTCCATTCGCCCGTAAAGTCGAACAGGTGACGGATCTGCGCCACTTCCTCGTCCTTCATGCGGTAGCTCATATTGCCTCCGTTGCGCTCGTTCCAGCCCTTGAGCCAGCTCTGGTGGCAGGTATCGACAAACAGTTTCACGACCTTCAGGTCGAGTACGTTATCCATGGGGATTACTTCCTTTCATGCGTATTCCGTAGCACGCTGCCTTAGCAGCGTAAACAAACAGTTGTGTTCTCTACGGAGCTGAGGCTCCGTGCTACAATCAAATAATCAACGCAACGCGTTCCGACATTAACTTAACTCTGATCGTTATTTCCTCTTCGCCAGAACCTCGTCCTCATACGCCTTCACTTCGGCGTACCAGGATTCGCGCAGGGGCGCGCCGCAGGTCTCGCAGAATTTGTCCCACACCGCGGTCATGGGGTAGGTCTTATACTCCTCGCTCAGCGCGAACTGGGCGGTGAAATCGCCCTTGTTCTGCAGCTCGGCCAGCTTGCCGTAGGGCGTCAGCATGGCGGCCAGCAGCGCCTTTTGCATATTGCGCATACCGATCACCCACGCGGCGATGCGGTTGATGCTGGCGTCGAAGTAGTCCAGCCCGATCACGACGCGGTCCGTGCCCGCCTTGACGATCTCGGCGGCGATGTCGCGCAGCTCGTCGTTGTAGGAGACCACGTGGTCGGAATCCCAGCGCACGCCGCGGGTGACGTGCAGCGCCACCTTATCGGAGAACAGCAGCAGCGAGGGGATCTTATCCGCCACGTTCTCGGTGGGATGGTAGTGGCCGTTGTCCAGCAGGCACAGCAGGCCGTTCTGAAGGGCGTACTGCATATAGAACTCGTGGGAGCCCACGGTGTAGGATTCCACGCCGATGCCGAACACCTTGGATTCCACGCTGTCGATCAGGTATTTTTTGTCGTACTTCACGGAGAGGATCTCGTCCAGCGAATCCTTCAGGCGCTGCCGGGGGCCGGTGCGGTCCGCCGGGATCTCCTTGTAGCCGTCGGGGATCCAGATATTGTTGAGGCAGGGGGTGCCCAGCTGCTCGCCGATGTACGCGCCGATCCTGCGGATGGCCTTGCAGTGGTCGATCCAGAAGCGGCGCACCTTCTCGTCCGGGTGGGACAGCGTCAGGCCGTCGGAAGCCAGCGGATGGGAGAACAGCGTGGGGTTGATGTCGATGCCCAGGCCCCGTTCTTTGGCGAACTGCACCCATTTTTCAAAATGTTTGGGCTCCAGCTTGTCGCGGCTCACTCTCTCGCCGTCGTAGACCGCGTAGGTGGCGTGCAGGTTGAGGCGGTGCCGGCCTGGGATCAGGGACAGCGCCTTATCGATATCCGCCATCAGCTCTTCGGGGGTGCGGGCCTTACCGGGGTAGTTGCCGGTGGCCTGAATACCGCCGGACAGCGCCGCGGCGCTTTCAAAGCCCTGCACGTCGTCGCCCTGCCAGCAGTGCATGGAAATGGACACCGCCGCCAGCTTTTCGATCACCGCGTCGGTGTCGACGCCGATAGAGGCGTAGAGTTCTTTTGCGTAGTCGTATGTAGTAATCATGGTTATATTTCCTTTTTTATTATCAGCTTAGTTGAGCGGCGCTTTGTGCCTGCGCGATCGGTAGCGCGGCACCTCAGTGCCGCTCTTAGCCATTGTAACTAATGAAACGTCGATATAGATACATTGTGTGGATAGCGGCACTGAGGTGCCGCGCTACGGTCATTTTTTCAACGCGATGGCCGCCTTGGCCTTCGCCGCGATGTTCTGGGCGTTCAGGCCGAAGATCTCCAGCAGCTCCAGCGCGGGGCCGGATTTGCCGAAGGTGTCCTCCACGCCCACGCGCATCACGGGCGCCGGGCAGTTCTCCGCCACGACCTCCGCCACGGCGGAACCCAGGCCGCCGATGATATTGTGCTCCTCCGCGGTGACAAGGCAGCCGGTGGTCTTCACCGCGTCGATGATGATCTCTTTATCGATGGGCTTGATGGTCGCCATGTTGATGAGCGAAGCGGAAATGCCCTCCGCCTTCAGCAGCTCCACGGCGGCGATGGCGCGCTCCACCAGCAGGCCCGTGGCGATGATCGTCACGTCCGTGCCCTTGGCGAGATAAGCGCCCTTGCCGATCTCGAATTGGTAATTCTCGTCGAATACGCGCGGCACCGCCAGACGGCCGAAGCGCATATACACGGGGCCGTCGTGCTTGGCGGCGGCGAACACGGCCAGACGGGCTTCCACGTCGTCCGCCGGGTTGAGGATGGTCATGCCGGGGATGGTGCGCATCAGGCCGATGTCCTCGCAGCACTGGTGGCTGGCGCCGTCCTCGCCCACGGAGATGCCCGCGTGGGTCGCGCCGATCTTCACGTTGATGTGGGGGTAGCCGATGGTGTTGCGCACCTGCTCGAAGGCACGGCCCGCCGCGAACATGGCGAAGGAGCTGGCAAACACGGTAAAGCCCGCGGTGGCAAGGCCGGCCGCCACGCCCATCATATTGGCCTCCGCGATGCCGCAGTCATAAAAGCGGTCCGGATGGGCCTTTTTGAACATACCGGTCTTGGTGGCGGCGGCCAGGTCCGCGTCCAGTACGATCAGCTTGTCGTTCTGCTCCGCCAGCTCCACAAGGGCTTTGCCGTAAGCGTCTCTGGTGGCGGTTCTGATGATTTCTGCCATTTCGTCTTCCTCCTTATTCCGCTTCCACCGCGGCGATTTTGGCGTTCAGCTCGGCCATGGCCTGCTCGTACTGCTCCTGCTTGGGGGCGGCGCCGTGCCAGCCGACCTGGTTCTCCATGTAGGAGACGTCCTTGCCCTTGATCGTCTTCATGATGATGGCGGTGGGCTTGCCCTTGCAGGCCTTGGCCCTGTTGACCGCGTCCTCGATGGCGTCAAAGCAGTGGCCGTCGATCTCGATCACGTTGAAGCCGAAGGCGGCGAACTTTTCCGGGATGGGATACGGGGAGTTGACCTCCTCCACGGTGCCGTCGATCTGTAAATTGTTGTTGTCCACGATCACGGTGAGGGTATCCAGCTTTTTGGCGGCCGCGAACATGCAGGCCTCCCAGACCTGACCCTCCTCGATCTCGCCGTCGCCCAGCACGGTATAGACGCGGAACTTATCGCCCTCGATCTGCGAGGCCAGCGCCATGCCGCAGGCGGCGGAGATGCCCTGCCCCAGCGAGCCGGTGCTCATATCCACGCCGGGCACGTGATTCATGTTGGGGTGGCCCTGTAAATAGGAATCGGATTTGCGCAGCGTCTTCAGGTCCTCCACCGGGAAGAAGCCGCGCTCCGCCAGCGTGGCGTACAGCGCCGGGGCGGCGTGGCCCTTGGACAGCACGAACCGGTCGCGGTCCGCCTTTTTCGGATCCTTCGGGTCCACATTCATCTCTTTGAAATAGAGATAGGTCAGGATCTCCGCGATGGAAAGCGAGCCGCCGGGATGGCCGCTCTTGGCGTTGTAGGTGGATTCGATCACGCCCTTTCTCACCCGCAAAGCCGTCAATGTCAACTGTTTTTTGTCTGCTTTGTCCATAAGTGTTTTCTCTCCTTTTTTATATCGTAGCACGCTGCCTCAGCAGCGTTATATATGCGTTTTTTGTTTTGACGGAACTGAGGCTCCGTGCTACATTACTGCACCGTAGCACGCTGAGTCTCGGCTGTCGTTCTCACCTGCCGGTTCGGTCGTTGCTTCTGCTTTCAGCAGAGGTGTCCACTGGACACCCGCAACTCGGTCGGCGCTTCTGCCTTACGGCAGAGGTGTCCACTGGACACCCGCGCCCTCAGCAGCGTTATATATGCGTTTTTTGTTTTGACGGAGCTGAGGCTCCGTGCTACGGGGTCATTCCAACGTCAGCTTCCGCAAAAACGCCTCGAACCACTCCGGCAGGGGGGCGGTAAACGCCATGTATGCCCCGGTACGGGGATGGACGAAGCCGATCTCCGCCGCGAACAGACATTGCCCCTGTAATCCGTGGGTGTTCTTCGCGCCGCCGTAGACGGTATCGCCCGCCACGGGGTGGCCCAGATACGCGCAGTGGACGCGGATCTGATGGGTCCGGCCCGTCTCCAGCGTGAATTTGCAGTAGTCGAAGCCCTGATAGCGGGCCAGCACTTCGTAATGGGTGACGGCGTGCCGGGGGTTCAGTCCGTTCACAGCCTGTTTTTTGCGGTCGTTGGGGCTGCGGCCCAGCGGCGCGTCGATGGTGCCGCGCTCCTGCGGCATATGCCCCACCACCACCGCGCGGTACTCCCGTTTGAAGCGGTGGGCGCCGATCTGCTCCGCCAGCGCGTTATGGGAAAAATCGTTTTTCGCCACGATCAGCAGCCCGGCGGTGTCCTTGTCGATGCGGTGGACGATGCCCGGGCGCACCACGCCGTTGATGGACGAAAGCCGCCCCTGACAGTGGTACAGCAAGGCGTTGACCAGCGTGCCGTCCGGGTTGCCCGCGGCGGGATGCACCACCATGCCCTTGGGCTTGTTGACCACCAGCAGGTCGTCGTCCTCATAGACGATCTCTATCGGGATCTCCTGCGGCACGGCGGCCAGCTCCACGGGATCGGGGATCCGTACCGTGATCTCGTCCCCGGCCTTCGCTTTGGCGTTCTTGGCGACGGGTCTGCCGCCGCACAGCACCGCGCCGTCCTCCATCCACTTCTGCACCGCCGAACGGGTCGCGCCTTCCAGCGTCTCCGACAGCAACTTATCCAGCCGTTCGCCCGCCTGCTCCGGCGTAACGACGACGGTCTGCTCAGTCATCGGTCTCACCGTTTGCCCCGAATTCCTTTGTGGGCACCGCGTTCTTTTTCTGCCGCGCCTCGCCGATAATGGAATAAATCAGGTAGATGATCAGCGCGAAGCAGCCGCAGGTGATCAGGCAGTCCGCAAAGTTGAACACGGGAAAATCCACGAACAGCGTGGCGATGTAATCCACCACGTACCCGTGGGCCAGCCGGTCGATCAGGTTGCCCGCGCCGCCCGCGATGATGGCGGGCACGCAGATATCATAGGCAAGAGGCCGCTTTTTTGAGGGGTACAGCATGAATGCCACGCCCGCCGCCAGCAGCACGCCCGTAAAGACCGACAGCGCGTTGGTGGAGGACGAAAACATGCTGAAGGCCGCGCCGGTGTTCTCGGCGTACAAAAAGCCCAGAAAGCCCTTGATCAACACGTGTACCTGCCCGTCCGCCAGTTTTTCGGCGGCGACAAGCTTCAGCCAATGGTCAATGCCGATCAGCGCCGCGACGGCGGCCAGCTGCACGATCGGTTTGATGATTTTTTTCACGGATCGATTCACGTCAACGTCTCCGGATCAGATTATCTTCTCTTTTTTTTCTTCTTCTTGTTGCGTTTTCCGTTGTCACGGAAGCCGTCTTTTGCGCGTTCGTCAACGCGGCCGCGGTTCTGCTCCGCCGACGGCTGGACGTTTTCCTGCGGCGTCTCTTCAAAAGTCTCCAGGTCCTCTATGATCTCGGCGAGGGACTTGGCAAGGTCGTCCGCCTCGCTGCCGTCGGCTCCGGCCGCGTCATCGTCTTCCGCGTTCTCAACGGCCGCTTCTTCCGCGGCGTCCTCCGCGATCTCTTCCAGCGCGTCTCCCGTCTCGTCGGGATCGGCTGCGATCGCCTCAACGGTTTCCTCCATGTCAAACGACTCAAAAGTCCCGTCGTCAGCAAAAGCTTCCTCCGGCTCTTCCGGGGCGGGCTCCTCAGCCGCTTCGGCGCTGAGCTCTCCCGTGACCGGCGCGGCTTCCGTTTCCGGATATTCCGCCGCCCGGTCGTCGGCGTTCAGTTCTCCCGTGACCGGCGCGACTTCCGTTTCCGGCAGTTCCTCAAACGCTTCGGCAGGTTCTTCCGCCGCTTCCGGCGCGAACGAAACGGAGATATCCTCGAAATCGTCCTCGTCGTCATCCAGCGACAGCAGATCGGCAAAGTCGTTATCCCCGGCGGGCTCCTCCGCTTCCTGCGGCTCCTCCGGCAAAACAGGCTCCGTCGCTTCCTCGGCGGGCGCTTCCTCTTCCTCGTCAAGGATCCGTACCGGCGCCTCGAAAGCGGGCGTCTGCGCGGGTCCTTCGGCTTCCGCGGGCTCCGTATACTGCTCGTTGATCGCGTCCTTTACGGAGGCCACGTAACCGTCGATCACCTCTTCGTTCTTGGGGATCGCCCACTCGGTGACGCCGCCTACCACGTCCGTATCATCCTCAAATCTCCCGATGAACTGCAGCGCGGGGCTGTTCTCCACGTCGTTCTTGTGCGCCAGCTCCTCGGCCAGCAGATCCTCGTAATTGAAATCCTCCAGCGTTTCAAAGCTGTCGAAATCGCTGTCGTCCAGATCGATGCCCGCGTCCAGGATCGCAGCGGTATTGTTCGCGCGGTTCTGTTCCTCCAGCAGGGCCTCCTGCGCCGCCACTTCGGCGCTGATATCGATGTCGTCCAGATCGAAATCCTCTTCCTCTTCCGCGTCGCTGATGACGGGGGCCGTGATCTTGGGCACGTTGATCTCTTTGATCTCGATATCCGGCACAACGCCGTCAACAAAGCCTTCCGGCGCGGGCGTCACGGGCGGCGTTTCCGGTTCCGTCGGCTCCTCCGGCATGGCTTCGATATCGGGCAGGTCGACCTCCGGCAGCGTCATATCGACGCGGTCGGTGGCCTTGACGGGGCTGCCGAGCGTCGCGGGCTCCGCTTCGGAATACTTCTTCTGGATGGAGTCGAAGGCGTCGTCCAGATCCAGCCGCGCCGCGTAAACGGGGGCGGCGTCCGTGTTGAGCTTCTCGATCTCCTCTTTCGTCTTCCTGACGTTCTCCAGCGCTTCCTCCGCGGCGTTGCCCATGGTGGCAAGGCCTTCCTCCGCCGTGTCCTTGATGGTGCGCAGCTCTTCCCGTTTCTCGTTCAGGTCGTCCACGCCGTTCTGATAAAGCCCCTCCACGTCGGAGGTCAGCGCCGCCTGCGCGGCTTCGTTGGCCGCGATATCCGCCTCGGCCTTTTCGGCGATCTCGCCGGAAAGCGTCCCGGCTTCCGGCTTCGTCATGCCGGAGGCGGCGTCGAAGCTGTCCAGATCCAGCGCCAGCAGCTCCTCGCTGACGGCGGCCTTGCTGATGTCAAAGGTATCCTCCCCGGCGATGAACCCGGCCACGTCGAAGGCGTCGTTCTTCCGTTCGGCTTCCGCCAGCGACTGCGCGTCGCCCGCGGTCTGCTTCGCGTCGGCCAGCATGTCCGCGGCCTGCTGTCTGGCGGCCTTCAGGATGGATTCCGCGCTGCGCAGCGCGTTGGTCCTCACGCTGTTGACCTCCGCCTTGACCTCTTCAGCCATCCGCTTGGCGTCGCCGTAAAGCGTCTGCGCCTCTTTGATGATCGCTTCCGACTCGCTGACAGCCTGCTGCTTCGTATTCTCAATGTACAGGAAGGAGTTTGTCTCGCTGACCTTGGTCAGTTCCTCCGCCTTTGCCTTGGCGGAGATAAGCAGCGAGAAGGAGCGCTCGTTCGACTCCTTGATGACCGCGTCCGCCGTGGACTTGGCGTTGGCCAGCATCTCCGCCGACTTCGCCTCGGCCTCGTCGATCAGCCGCGTGAACTGTTCTTCCCCTTCCATCCGTTTGCTTTCCGCGTACGCGTCCACCGCCTGCTTCAGGATAGCGGCGTTGCGCTCCGCCTCCACCAGAAGCACGGAAGAGCGCGAATTGAGCTTCTGGTACAGCGTATCGGTGTTTTCCTTGGCGCTGTTCATCAGGTTGGTGGCGTATTCCTCCGCGCTGGCGGCCAGCTCCTGCGCCTGCGCCATGGCGGCGGCCACGGTCTCCTCCGCCTGTTTGTGCGCGTCGGCCAGCAGCGCCTGCGCCTCCTCGTCGGAGGCCTTTTCCAGCTCGGCGGCCTTCTCCAGCGCCGCGTCGGTCAGCACCTTCGACTGCGCCTGCGCGTTGGCAACGTATTGCTCCGCCCGTTCTTTGGCTTCTGCATAGATGCCGTCCACCGAAGCGCGCGCCTCTTCCAGAAGGGCGTCGGCCTGCGCCTGCGCCCCCGCGATCGTCTCCTCCGCCCGGGCGTTGGCGTTTTCTATCGTTTCGTTCGCCTGCGCGTTGGCGTTCACGATCGTATCGTTTGCCTGGTAATTGGCGGAGGCCAGTATCTCCTCCGCCTGCGCCTTCGTGCTGGCGGCCAGCTCGCTCGCCTCGTCCTGCGCCGTCTTTGTGACGGCTTCCACCTGCTCGTTGGCGGCGCGCGTCAGCTCTTCCACCTGCTCGTTGGCGGCGTTGATCATGGCGGTCGCCTTCAGCTTGGCGCTGTTGTTGATCTCGTCCGCTTTGGCGTTGGCCTCCTCCACGATCTCGCGGGCCTTTTCGTTGGCGTTTTCGATCGCTTCGTTGGAGATCTCCTTGGCGTAATTTTCCAGCTGTTCCGCCTTGGCCTCGCTTTGTTCCTTGATCTCGGCGGCCTTCGCGATGCTTTCGTCCTTGATCTCGTCCGCCTCCACACGCGCTTCCGCCACCGCCTTTTCGGCGGCTTCCTTGGCGCGGCGCACGATATCGGCGGCGTTGTTCTGCGCCTCCTCCAGCATGACCTTGGCCTTTTCGTCGCAGTCACCCATCAACTCGTTGACGTTTTTCTCCACCTCCGAGGTGACGCTGGCAGCGGATTCCCGCGCGGCGGCCAGATAGCCGTCCGCCATCACCTTGGCGGAGCTGATGATGCTGGTGTACTCGGCCTCCGCGGCGGCGTTGATCTTATCCGCCTTGCGGTTGGCGTCGGCGATGATGCCCTCGCCGCGCCGCAGCACGTCCGCCACGTTCTTGTTGGCGTCCACCAGCATCTCGTCCGCCTGCGACTGGGCGGCGGATATGATGAGGTCCGCGCTTTTCTGGGCGTTCAGCAAAACGTCCCGCAGCACGTTTTCATCCTTGCGGTACTCGTCCAGTTTGGAGGCGAGCACGCTGAGCTTGCGGATCAGGTTGCCGTTCTCCGCAAACACGTCGGAATAGTCCTGTGTCAGCTGCGCCAGCAGCCGGTCCACCTCCTCGGTGGAATAGGAACCGTTCTCCTGTTTTTCGAGCTGTAGCTGTTTCAATTGAGCAGGTGTAAGCAAAATGATCTTCCTTTCCCCCGCCGCGGGGCCGCGCGCTCAGCGGCCTTCAGCGGATCACAGAAATAATAATGGTATGCGCAAAATATATCAAGTGAGTTTGCTTGCTTCCTTACACGAAGAACATGCCGTTGTTCTCCAGTTCGTCCAACAGATCGCCCATCACGTCCACGTTGTAGGGGGTGATGATATAGGTGTTGTTGGCGATCTTTTTCAGTTTGCCGCCGTTGGCATAGGCCACGCCGCTTAAAAAGCACAGCAGCTTCCCTGCCTCGTCCTTGGCCGTGACCTCCAGATTGAGCACCACGGTGCGGCGCTCCAGCAGCTCGTCCGCGATGGCGGGCGCCTCGTCGAAATGCTCCGGCTTTTTCAGCACCACCTGCAGCTTGGCGGTGGTGTGGATATCCACGACTTTGGAGTTGGAATGATACGAAGACTGCCGCGGCGCATCCGCGTGCCGGTCCTGCCGTGCGATGCCCGTGGGCTGACGGCGGGCGGGCGTTTCGCTGTCCCGGGGAGAGTCGTACATCTCGATCTCCTCGTCCTCCTCGTACTCATCGTAATAATCGCTGTCGATGTTGAATACCTTTTTGAATTTATCGCTGATACCCATCTGTTATTTTCCTTCCTTTTATGATAAAGATTTTTGTTGCCATTATAAACGGCCGGTCAGTACCGGCGGCTGCCGAACAGGGCGCTGCCCACTCTCACGAGGGTACTGCCCTCCAATACGGCGGCGGCGTAATCCGATGACATGCCCATGGAAAGCGTATCGAAATCCGGCTTGGCGAACAACTGCTTCGCGTCCTCGAACAGGCGGCGCGTCTTTTCAAAATAACCCCGCGCCTCGTCCTCTGTTTCGCACACGGGCGGGATGGCCATGACGCCCCGCACGTTGACGCCGGGAAGGCTGTCGACCGCCAGCGACTGCTCGATGAGTTCATCGTACTCAAAGCCCGTTTTGGACCACTCGCAGCCGATGTTGACCTCCGTCAGCACGTCCATCACCAAACCGTTTTCCGCCGCGCGCTTCGAGATCTCCTGCGCCAGCGAAAGCGAATCCACCGACTGGATCATCTTCACCGTGGTAATGATCTTGCGCACCTTGTTGGACTGCAGGTGCCCGATCAGGTGCATTTCCAGCCCGTCCGTCCGCAGGTCGTCCAGCTTGCCCAGCAGCTCCTGCACCTTGTTTTCGCCGATCAGGTCCGCGCCGCATGCAATGGCGCGATTGATAATGAAGGGCGGCACGGTCTTGGTGACCGCCATGAACCGCACGTCCGCGGGCGTTCTGCCGCTTTTCACGGCCGCCTGAGCGATGCGGTCTTTTATATATTTATAATTTTCATCAATATAACTGAGGTCGATTTCGGCTTCAGTCGATATTTTTTCCGTCATACAGATCCGTTCCCTCGATAATGATCTCGTCGTACTGCTTCAGATAGCCGCTTTCCCCGTCCGGACAGGTGGCAAGGATCATGCTGTCGTCGCTGTACGCGATGTCGATCTTTCTGAATTTCACGATATTGCCCAGCTTGACGTAAACGCCCTTGACGCCGTCCACCGTGCGGACTGCCTTGGGGTTGACAACAAACCCTTTATACCGTTCCAGACTGATCTTGATCGTCTCCTTGCGCAGCGTGGCGATGGCGGAGCTCATCTTATTGCTCTTCAGGACCAGCGTGACCACGTCCTCCTGCTCGCCCTCGTTGATGGCGGACACGTACATGTTGATGACGCCCACCGAGGAATGGAGAAAGCTGACGCTGACGCTGTCGCCCGCCGAGATGTCCCGGATATCCTTCCGCATCACGTTGCACACCAGATACCAGCTGAACTTGGTCACCAGCTTGCCGACGGTGCCGGCGGGGATGACCGCGGGCGTGCTGTTGGTAAGCGCCTCCACGTCGCTGGCGGTCAGCTCCTTCACGCCGGAAAAATCGGTCAGCGTTTCATAGCCGTCCGCGCTGGCCACGTAGTAACCGGACACGTCGGAGATCACGGAGGAACAGGCGGAAAGGGACGATTCCAGCGCGCTGCGTTCATTCACCAGCTCCGAAAGCTTTTCCGACACATCCACCGTGTTGCCGCAGGCGATCTGCTTTTTGGTGATCGCCGTGCGCAGGTCGCCGGAAAGCGCCCCGAACCGGCTCAGGTCGTTGTCCTTCACCGCGTCGGACAGGGCGATCAGCGCTTCCACCGCGTTTTGCTTGTACAGCTCCAGATCGTTGGGCGATACCCCTGTGGTGGCGGAGGAAACGGAACGGTAGAACTCGATCGACTCGTTCAGCTCCTCGATCCGGGCGGCGTTGCGCGCCGCCTCCTCCGTGGGGTAGATCCGGGCCACGGTATCGTCGATGGCCACCTTGCTGCCGTTGGAAACGGCGGGCACCACGGTACCCGTATGCGGGTTGTTGACGTACTGCTCTTCCCGGATGATAAAGCCCTTGGCGGTCACGCTGCGGCTCACCGTCTGCATGATCGCCGTCTGCGTTTTCAGGTGATCGTGAGAGCCCTTTACCATATACACCTGATAGACGGTAAAGGTAAGGATCATCAATACCAGCAGAGCCAGCAGCACCGCTTTGGCGGTCGGGGAGGCGATCTCGATATCGATATCGGTGGAAAGCCCCTCGCGCTTTTTCTTTTTGATCTCGCCCATGCCGGTCACTTCCTTTCTGGCGGAAAGCTTCCTGCCGCGTCGATCACGGCGGCAGCCTCGTTGAACACCTCGTCTTCCGTCATGTTGTCGCGGAAGATCCAGTGGATGCGTTCGTTTTTGCGGAACCACGTGAGCTGGCGCTTGGCGTAGCGCCGCGTGGCCCGTTTCAGGTTTTCGACGGCCTCGTCCAATGACAGTTCGCCGTTGAAATATCCCTTCAGTTCCTTATAGCCGATGGCCTGCGAGGCCGTGGCGGCCTGCGGCAGTCGGTAGTATTCCGCCGCCTCTTTCAGCAGCCCCCGCGCCATCATGCCGTCCACCCGACGGTCGATGCGCTCGTACAGCAAGCTCCTGTCTTCATAATCCAGCCCGATGAATACGGGCTCGAAGCGGGACCTGTGCAGACGGGAACGCCTCTGCCGTTCCGAAAGCGTCTCCCCCGTCAGATAAAATACCTCCAGCGCCCGCAGCACACGGTTTTCGTTGCGGATATCCAGCGCAGCGGCGGTAACGGGGTCCGCCCGTTCCAGCTCCGCGTACAGGGCCTCGATCCCTTCCGTTTCCCGGCGGGCCTTCAGCTCCGCCCGGACGGCGGCGTTGTCCGGTTCTTCCTCAAACACGATATTGTCGATCAGCGAATCGATATACAACCCCGTGCCGCCCGTCACGATGGGAACATGCCCTCTCGCGACGATCGCGTCAACGATCCGGTTGGCGTCCTCCACGTACCGCGCCACGCTGTATACGTCCGTCACGGGAAGGAAGTCCATCAGGTGATGGGGCACGCCGTCCTTTTCCTCTTCGGCGGGCTTGGCGGTCGCGATATCCATACCCTTGTAGAGCTGCATGGAATCGGCGGAGATCACTTCGCCGTCGTACCGCTTTGCCAGCCGCACCGCCAGCGCCGTCTTGCCGGAAGCGGTGGCGCCCGCCACAACGATGACGGGGATCTTCTGCGCACCCATCGTCAGCCCAACCGCCCGAACTGCTTTTCCAGCTCATGCCGGGACAGCTCGTAGATCACCGGACGGCCGTGGGGGCAGTAGCGCACGCTTTCGTCGGTCAGCAGCCGTTTCACCAGCGCCTCGGCGTCGGCGGGCTTCAGATCCTTCCCCGCCTTTACCGCCGCGCGGCAGGCGGTGGAATCCCACAGCCATTCCAGCTTTTCCGGCGTGGGGCGCAGGTTGCCCTTGGCCAGCTCCCCGGCCAATTCCGCCACCAGCGAGGCGATATCCTCCTGCTCCAGCAGGACCGGGCATTCCCGCACGATCACGGTGCTGCCGCCGAAATCCTCCACGGCGTAGCCCGCCTGCGAAAGCACCTCCAGGTTGTCCAGCACGGCGGCGTATTCCCTGGCGGAAAGCGTCACCTGCACGGGGGCCAGCAGCAGCTGGGAAGCGCCGCTGTTTTTGGAAAGCGAATTGAAAATGATGCGTTCGTGGGCGGCGTGCTTGTCGATCAGCAGCAGCTTGTCGCCGCGCTCCACGATGATATAAGTGGAAAAGACCTCGCCGACGATACGGTATTCCGGCTCGTCGCAAACGATATCGATGTTGACTTTTTTCGCGGAAGCCTCCGAAAACGCCTTTGCGTAATCCACACGGGACGGAGCTTCGGAGAGCGGAGAGCGGAGAGCGGAGTTCGGAGATTCCCCGTAGCACGCTGCCTCAGCAGCGTCCGGAGAGTTCGGAGAGCGGAGAGCGGAGAGCGGAGATTGATCCGCCGCAACGTCATTCCCAACCCTTTCGTCGGGCGATTCCGACGGCTTGTACTGTTCCGCTTTTTCAGCAGACGTTTCCGACGGCTTGTCCGCCGTGTTTTCCGGACCGGCAAATACGGAAGAGACGTCCCGGAGCGCCGAAGAAAACTCCGCTCTCGCCGACATCTCCGCTCTCCGCTCTCCGCTCTCCGCTCTCACCGGCATCTCCGCTCTGGGCATCCGCATCTGCTCCCCCTGCGGCACGGGCTTCCCCACCGGCGCGGGCCTTTTCAGCTCCACGCCGGGCCGCAGCGTATCGCCCTTGTTCAGCGCGGATTTAGCGGCGTAGTACACCGTCTCAAAGATGGCGCGCTCGTCGGAAAAGCGGACCTCCGTCTTGGCGGGGTGGACGTTCACGTCCAACCGGTCCGCCGGAATGGTAAGAAACAGGAAGCACATGGGGAATTTGCCCACCATGATGCGGTTTTTATAGGCCTCGTCCAGCGCCGGCACCGCCGCCGGGATGCGAACGAACCTGCCATTGACGTAGAAATACTGCATGTTGCGGTTGGGGCGGTTGTTGAGGGGCCGGGAAATGAAGCCCGTGATCCTGATGTTGTTGTATTCGTACTCGCAGGGGATCAGCGCCCCCGCCACGTCCTTGCCGAACACGGCGTACACGGCGGAATACAGGTCGCCCCCGCCGGGAGTGGCCAGCGTCTGCTTGCCGTTTTTGATGAACGAGAAGCGTACGTCCGGGTGCGACAAAGCCGCCTTTGCCACCGCGTCGGCCACGTAGGTGCCCTCGGCAATATCTTTTTTCAGAAACTTCATCCGCGCCGGGGTGTTGTAGAACAGGTCCCGCACGGTGACGGTAGTACCCACGGGGCAGCCGGCGTCGTCCAGCGACAGCTCCTCGCCGCCCTCGGCGGCGTAGGCGGTGCCGACGGCCTCTTCCGCCGTGCGCGTCAGCATATGGATGCGGGCCACGGAACAGACGGAGGGCAGCGCCTCCCCGCGGAAGCCCAGCGTCAGGATGGCGTTCAGATCCTCCGCGCCGCCGATCTTGCTGGTGGCGTGGCTGATGAACGCGGTGCGCACGTCCTCACGGGCAATACCGCAGCCGTTGTCCGTCACGCGGATGTATTCGATACCGCCGCCGCGGATCTCCACCGTGATCGCCGTCGCCCCGGCGTCAAGGGAGTTTTCCACCAGCTCCTTCACAACGGAAGCAGGGCGCTCCACGACCTCGCCCGCCGCGATCAGCTCCGCGACAGACTTTGGCAGCACGTTGATTTTCGGCATTTTGAGCGCCTCCCTTCTTTTCCTCCCCGGTAGCGCGGCACCTCAGTGCCGCTCCGGTTCAATGTTGCTTTTCATCCGGCTTGCTGATATCTTATACCGTCCGATTAAGGACAGCCAGCTTGGATACGAATGTTTTTCAAAATATTGTTTATGCCAATAGCGGCACTGAGGTGCCGCGCTACCAACCGTCAGACGATCCGTTTCTTGATATCGTACAGCTTCGTCAGCGCCTCCAACGGCGTCAGGGTGTTCACGTCAAGGGCTTTGATCTCCTCCAGCAGCCGGTCGTTCATGCTGCCGAACAGTCCCATCTGCATCTCGTTGGCGGGCTCTTCCTTGGCCTTCGCCGCGGCAGGCGCGGGCTTTTCCGTCACCAGCCCGGTCTCCTCCAGCTCCTTCAAAATCACCTTCGCACGGTTGACCACGCTGTTCGGCACGCCGGAGAGCTTTGCCACCTCGATGCCGTAACTGCCGTCCGCGCAGCCCCGCACGATGCGCCGCAAAAACGTGATGTCGTCGCCGCGCTTTTTCACGCTGGTGTTGTAATTCTTCACGCCCTCGATCTTCCCCTCCAGCTCCGTCAGCTCGTGGTAGTGGGTGGCGAACATGGTCTTCGCGCCGATCTTCTTTTTATCCGTCACGTATTCCAGCACGGCTCTCGCGATGCTCATGCCGTCGTAGGTGGAGGTGCCCCTGCCGATCTCGTCCAGAATGATCAAACTCTTTGCCGTGGCGGAGGACAGGATCGCCGCCACCTCGCTCATCTCCGTCATGAACGTGGACTGCCCGCCCACCAGATCGTCGGAGGCGCCCACGCGGGTGAAGATACTGTCCACGATGCCGATGGAAGCGCCGGCCGCGGGCACAAAGCTGCCCATCTGCGCCATCAGCACGATGATGGCCGTCTGGCGCATGTAGGTGGATTTGCCCGCCATGTTGGGGCCGGTGATGATGGCGGTACGGTTGTCGCGGCCGTCCAGCAGCGTGTCGTTGGGCACGAAGGGCGCGCCGTCCGTAAACTGCTCCACCACCGGGTGACGGCCGTCCTTGATGTCGATGGTATCGGAATCGTCCACCAGCGGGCGCACGTAGCCGTTGCGCACGGCCGTTTCCGCCAGCGAGCACAGGGCGTCCAGCCTGGCGATGCACGTGCCCGTCAGCCGGATGCGCATCTGCGCGTCGGCCACCTTTTCCCGCACCGCGGTAAACAGCTCGTATTCCAGCCGCACGATCCGCTCCTGCGCGCCCAGCACGCGGGATTCCAGCTCCTTGAGCTCCGGGGTGATATACCGTTCCGCGTTGGTCAGCGTCTGTTTTCTGATATAGCTGTCCGGCACCAGCTCCTTAAAGGAGTTCAGCACCTCTATGTAATAGCCGAAAACCTTGTTGTAGCCGATCTTCAGCTTCTTGATGCCCGTTTTTTCCTGTTCCTCGCGCTCGATCTTCGCCAAAAAATCCCTGCCGCCGTTGACGATCTCCCGCAGCTCATCCAGCTCCGCGTGGTACCCGGCGCGGATCATGCCGCCCTCCCGCACGGAAAACGGCGGGTCCTCCACGATGGCGCCGTCGATCAGCGCCCGGATATCCTCCAGCGTATCGATATCGGCGCACAGGTCCTTTATCATGTTGGCGCCGCAGGGGGCCAGCAGCGCCTTGATACCGGGCAGCAGCGCCAGGCTCTGCGACAAGCTCCGCAGCTCCTTGGCGTTGGCGGAGCCGTAGGCCACGCGGGTGGCGATGCGCTCCAGATCGTTGACGCCGGCAAACGCCTCCGCCAGCTCGCTGCGCAGTTCGTTGGCGCAGTACAGCTCCTCCACGGCGTTCTGCCGGTACACGATGGCGGATACGCTGATCAGCGGTTGTTCCACCCAGGCGCGCAGCATGCGCTTGCCCATGGCGGTCTTCGTTTTGTCCAGCACCCACAGCAGCGAGCCCTTTTTCTCGCGCCGGCGCTCGGTCTCGGTCAGCTCCAGATTGCGCCGGGTGACCGCGTTCATGGCAAGGTATTTTTCTTCCCGATAGATATTGATTCCTGTGATATTGGAAAGGGAATTCTTCTGCGTTTCGTACAGATAGTTGAGCAGGCAGCCCAGCGCCGCCGTCGCGTGGGGCAGCGCGTCCATACCCAGCTGCGCAACGGACTTGCCGAAGTGCTCCTCCACGGTCTTCACGCAGGAAGAAAACTCGAAGCGGTCGTCCTCCTGAACGGAAGCCACGATATCCGTCTTGCGGGTCACGTATTCCCGCAGCGTTTTGCTGTCGGAGGCGGCCTCGTTGAACAGCAGCTCCGTGGGGCCGAACCGTGCCAGCGAGTTCACCGTCTTCGCGGCGGCGTCCCTGCCCGTGACCTCGCTCACCGTCAGCTCGCCGGTGGAAACGTCGCAGAAGCTCATGCCTACGGCGTCCTTCGCGTAACAGATGCACGCCAGATAGTTGTTCTTCGTCTCGTCCAGCATGATGCTTTCGGTGACGGTGCCGGGGGTGACCACGCGGATCACGTCCCTCGTCACGATGCCCTTGGCGGCGGCGGGGTCCTCGGTCTGTTCGCACACGGCCACCTTGTAGCCCTTGGCCACCAGCCGCGCGATGTAGGTATCGGCGGCGTGGAAGGGAACGCCGCACATGGGCGCGCGCTCGGCCTGCCCGCAGTCCCGGCCGGTCAGCACCAGCTCCAGCTCGCGGGAGGCCACCTTTGCGTCCTCAAAGAACATCTCGTAGAAATCCCCGAGACGGTAGAACAAGATCGCATCCTGATAGAGCGACTTGATCTTGAAATATTGCTGCATCATCGGGGTGAATTCTGCCATGGTTCAAAAGTGCCTTTCTTTGGGGTCGAGGTGTAGCACGGAGCCTCAGCTCCGTTTCAGTCGGAAGTCGACAGTCGGAAGCCCTGCCGGAAGCGCTGCCGCGCTTGATGATCAATCACATTTTCTTCCGGCAAATTCAACTGTCAACACGCGGACGCAGTCCGCATATCACTTTTCGCGAAGCGAAAAATATCACTCGCGTCAGCGAATATCACGTTTGCGCAGCAAACGCATCACTGCAAAAACATGATCGATATCATGTTTTTGCTCAGCCGCAT
Organism: Clostridia bacterium; assembly: GCA_017428085.1. Classification (GTDB taxonomy): domain Bacteria; phylum Bacillota; class Clostridia; order Oscillospirales; family Acutalibacteraceae; genus RUG806. Next base: position 39,368 of record JAFRRP010000033.1, read on the forward strand.
CCTCCGCAGGTGCTGCAGCTGCCGGTGCATTCGCCGTCCTCTGACATCGGCTCGCAGGTGGCGGGGTCCGCGCCGTTGACGCACTGGGACAAAATGCCGATCAGATAGTTCATCATGTCGTCCAGCTCCTGCTTTTTCGCCTCATAGCGCTTCATGTTCTCGTTGAGCATGATCTCGCCGTAAAGATTTTGGAACTCCCTGTCCATGTCGGACAGCTTCTGCTCGTCCGGCGCGTCCTTGCCGCTTTCGTTCTGGTAGGCCATCTGCACAAGGTTCAGCTTGCCGATCATGGCGTTCAGCTCCATATCCTCTTCGTTGGCCTTTTTCGCCTCCATAAAGGCGATGTATTTTTCGTCCTGCTGGATGGCTTCCCCCAGCTGTCTGGTGATTTCGATAACGTCCATGTTGTTCTCCTGATCTATCCTCGTAGCACGGAGCCTCAGCTCCGTTTTTTATTTGTCATACCAATTCTGCCTAATTGATAGTGCTATGACGGTTCATTATATCATTTCGGATGTAAACGCAGCTGAGGCTGCGTGCTGCGTCGATTTCTTACGGCTTACGACTGATTTCCCCGGACAGGATCCAGTTCTTCGCCTCGGTGACCCTGACGTTCACGTAATTCCCGATCAGGGCGGGGTCGCCGGGGAAGTCGATATTCACGTTGCCCGCCGTGCGGCCGGTCAGCCTGCCGTCGTTCTCCTTGGTAACGCCCTCGACCAATACCTCGTAGGCTTGTCCCACCATGGAAGCGCACCTCTCGGCGGCGATGGACTCCTGCGTTTTCAGCAGCTCGGCAAACCATTTCGATTTCTCCGCCGCCGACACGGGATCGTCCATCCGCATTGCCTTCGTCCCCTCCCGGGGGGAAAAGATAAAGGTGAACAGCGAGGTGAATTTCACTTCCTCGATCAGCGAAAGCGTCTCCTTGAATTCCTCATACGTCTCGCCGGGGAAGCCCACGATCACGTCGCTGGTCAGGGACAGGTCCGGCATCACCTTTTTCGCGTAGGCGATCAGTTCAAGGTACTCTTCTCTGGTGTAGCCCCGGTTCATGGCCCGCAGCACCCGGCTGCTGCCCGACTGGAACGGCAGGTGCAGGTGGCGCGCCGCCTTTTCGCAGGCTGCCATGGCGTCCAGCAGCTCTTTCGTGCAGTCCTTGGGGTGGGAGGTCATGAAGCGGATCTTGAAATCCCCCTCCAGCGCGTTGATCCTGCGAAGAAGCTCCGGAAAGTCCACGCCGAAATCGCAGTTCCTGCCGTAGGAATTGACGTTCTGCCCCAGCAGCGTGATCTCCTTCGCGCCGCTTTCGATCAGCTCTTCGGCCTCCGCGATCACCGCCTCCGGGCGGCGGCTGCGCTCGCGCCCCCTGACGTATGGCACCACGCAGTAGGTGCAGAAGTTGTTGCAGCCGTACATGATGGGCAGCCACGCCTTGAAATCCCCGTCCCGGTACACCGGCAAGCCTTCCACGATCTCGCCCGCGGTTTCCGTCGTCTCGAATACCCGCTTGCCGCCCCGCAGCGTTTGGTACAGCAGCTCCGGCAGGCGGTGGACGGCGAAGGTGCCGAACACCAGGTCCACGAACGGATAGCTGCGCCGGATGCGCTCCGCCACGTGGGGCTGCTGCATCATGCAGCCGCACAGCACGATCTTCATGTGGCGGCGCCGTTCCTTGACCGGCTTCAGCGCGCCCACGTTGCCGAACACCCGGTCCTGCGCGTGTTCCCGCACGGCGCAGGTGTTGAACAGCACCAGATCCGCCTGCTCCTTCTCGTCCGTGAAGGTATAGCCCATGGCGGAAAGCTGCCCTTTCAGCCGTTCGGAGTCGGCCACGTTGCCCTGGCACCCGTAGGTATGCACAAACGCCCTGGGCGCGCCCTCCGGAAACTGCGCTTCCAAAATCGCCCGCACTCTTTGGGTATATTCGCGCTGTTTTGCAAGCTCGCCGGGCGAAACACCCGTCAGTGAAACATCCGCCAAAACCAACCTCCGCGGCTAATTAGAGAAATATTTAATTTATTATATATAATATCGGGCGGAAAGTAAAGTCCTTTTTCAAAGTTTCCGGTTTTTTATTGTTAAAAATAATGGACGTTTTTCTGTATGATTTGTCAGTTTTTCTCAAAACTGGATACGCAACACGCAAAACCGTACCGACAAGCTTTCGGTCTTACGCCGCGCGCCGCGTTTCAGAACACGTTGCGCGCCGCCGGCTGCTCTCCCCGCAAAACCACCTCGATGGCGGCGCGGCAGTCCTCCACCGTTTCAAACAGCTTTTCCGTATCGCCCGTCCCCATATATTTTTCGATTTTATAAAAATACTGTTCCATCTCGTCGGCGTCGCTGTGCTTCAGCAGCACGCCCAGCATTTCCCGCTTTTCCCGCCACAGCGTCTGCGCCTGTTCCAGCGGCTTTTTGTAGTCGCCGCCCTGTTCGTGTTTCTCCTGCGCCTGTTCCAGATACCCGGTCAGCGCCTTGCCCACCTTGTTCACATACCGCAGCAAGCCGCAGCTCACCGCCAGCGCCGCCGCGATCAGCAGCGCCGCCGCGATCACCCGTTTCGTCATAGACCATTATCCCTTTCGATCAGATTGACCTGCCCCAGCTTATTGACGGTCAGCAGAAACACGTCCTTCTGCTTTACGCCCGCTTTTTCTATGATATGCCGGATCTGCCGTTCCGTGACGCCGCATTCCGCCAGCTTCGCGTCGATGAGCTTCCCGTCCATCACCACGGCAGCGGCCACGCCCGTATCCGCCGGGGATTTGCCCGCGTCTTCGGCGGAAAGCGGCCGCTTTTCGGGCTTCAGCAGCACGCTCAGCGAGCCGTTGGTCTCCGCGAAGGCGTACTGCACGTCCGCGATATCGAACACGTCCTTCTGCCGCAGCGCTTCCAGCACGTCGTCCAGATTATACCGCAGCTTTTTCATATTTTTCTGGTCCAGCACGCCGTCTTTGATCAGCATCACGGAGTTGCCCTGCATCACGCTGCGCAAGCGGTCGCTTTTGACGCTCACCGCCCCCAGCAGGATCTCGACGCCGACCAGCACGCACACCGCCACGATGGAATTGAACATGGGGATGTCGTTGTCCTGCATGGGGACCGCGGCCACCTCCGAAAGCAGGATCGTCGTCACCAGCTCCGTGGGCTGCAGCTCCCCGATCTGCCGTTTGCCCATCAGCCGCAGGGAAAGCATCACCGTCACCAGCAGGATCACCGCGCGGATAAACGCGATCAACATAAAAAATCACCTCGGAGGGAGTATAGACCGGGACGGGGCGGTCAATACCGTTGGTAGAAAAAAAGAGCGGAGAGCGGAGTTCGGAGAGCGGAGATAATACCGGGAACTGCGGTTTGCATTTCATTAAGAGAGGATCGGATCATTATCCCTCATGACATATTGCAATTCTTACAACACAACTTTCCGATCTCCGATCTCCGCTCTCCAAACTCCGCTCTAAAAAAGATTTCACCGAAAGGAGCCCCTATGTCCGACACGCCGTTCACCCCCTCCCTCTCCTCCAATCTCCGCGCGTTGAAAGAACTGCTGGGCGACAGCTTCGACCTGATCGTCCGGGAGCTGGCCGTCGCCGGGACGAAGGCCTACGCGATCTGCTTCGACGGCATGTGCGACGAGCTGAAGATCGCGGAGGCGCTCATCAAGCCGCTGACCGATCCCGCCCTCAAAAAACCGCCGGACGGAACGCTGTTTGAAGCGGTCCGCGACCGGCTGTACAAGGGAACGGACGTCAAAACCGTATATACCGTTCCCGACGCGGCGCAGGCGGCGCTGGACGGCAATCTGGTGCTGCTGGCGGAGAAAGAGCCCGCCGCGCTGACCTTTTCCGTGCAGGGCTATCCCCGGCGATCGGTGGGCGAACCCCTCAGCGAGCAGAACGAAAAAGGCACGCAGGAGGGCTTTACGGACAATTTCAAGGACAACGTGACGCTGCTGCGCCGCCGTCTGCGCACCCCGCTGCTTTCCACGGAGCTGCTGACGGCGGGCGATACCTCGCAGACGCCCGTGGTGCTGTGTTTCATAAGGGGCCGGGCGGACGCGGCCATGCTGGCGCAGGTGAAAAACCGCCTGCAGACCGCAAAGCTGGACGCGGCGCTGGGCGCGGGCTGCCTGCGCCCGTTTCTGGAGGACAGACGCCCCGGTCTGTTCAAGGGCACGGGCGTGACGGAACGCCCGGACACCCTCGCCGCCATGCTGACGGAGGGCCGCATCGGCGTGATCGTGGACGGCGTTCCCTACGCGGTGATCGTGCCGTATCTGTTCAGCGACCACTTTCACACGGCGGACGACTACCTCTCCGGCCCGGCCTACGCGGTGTTCATGCGGGCGCTGCGGGTGGCGTGCGTGGCGACAGCCGCCGCGCTGCCGGGCTTTTTTGTGGCGGTGTGCGTGTTCCACCCGGAGATCATCCCCTCGGACATCATGTTCGACATCGCCAAGGCGGAAAGCAAAACGCCCTTCCCGCTGATGGCGGAGGCGCTGATCATCCACCTGATCTACGAGGTGGTACGGGAGGCGGGCCTGCGGATGCCCGTGGCCGTCGGTCACGCGGTGAGCATCGTGGGGGCGCTGGTGATCGGCGACACGGCGGTGACGGCGGGGCTGATCGGCGCGCCCATGCTGATCGTGGTGGCGCTGACGGCGGTGTGCTCCTCCGTGGCGGTGCGGCTGCACGAAACGGTGTCGCTGATCCGCTTCGCGCTGATCCTCATCGGGGGGTTGACCGGTCTTTACGGCGTGATGCTGTTTTCCGGCCTGATGCTGACGGAGCTGTGCGCCGTGGCGCCCTTCGGGGTGCCCTTCTCCGCGCCGGTATCCCCCTTTGTCAAGGCGGCGCAGCAGGATACCCTTTTGCGCGCCGGCTGGCGCAAGCTGGGCCGCCGCGTAACGACCGTAAAAGAAATGAAATTCGAGTAGCACGGCTTACGCCGTTTCAGCCGGAAGTCATACTGTCCAAAAATTTGCAAAGGGTGAACCAGATGAAACCACAGGAAAAGATCGGCGGCGGGCAGCTGTTCGCGCTGCTGTTTGCCAGCCGCGCCATCGGGCTGTTCACCTTCACCGTGCCGCAGGAGACCGGCTTTTCCGCCGGGGACAGGGTGCTGTTCACAGTGCCCTTCTGCCTGCTGTGCCTGTTGTTCGCCGTGCCCGGGCTGCTGGTCGGCAGCCGCCACGAAAACGGGATCGCTGGCGCGGCGCGGGCGGCCTCTCCCCTGCTGGCAAAGGGCGTCGGCGTATTTTACGCCGCGGCGTTCCTGTGCGCGGCGGCGCTGGGCGCGCTGCGTTTTGAGCTGTTTGTCGGGACCGTGCTGTTCCCGGAAAGCAGCACCGCTGTCTTTACGGCGCTGCTGCTGGCGGCGGCCGCGGCGGCCTCCCTGCGCGGGGTGCAGGCGCTGGGCCGGACGGCGGCCGTCCTGCTGGCGCTGCTGGCCGGTTCCGTGCTGTTCCTGCTGATCGCCACGTTTGACCGCTTCAACGGATTGAACCTGACGCCGCCCCTGGAAAACGGCGCGGGCCCTGTGCTGAAAAACGCGTTTCGCTCCGCCGGGCGCACCACGGAGCTGGCCGCCCTCACCCTGGCCCCCGCTTTCACGCGGGGACGCGTCAAAAAAGCGGCCGTGGGCTGGCTGACGGCGTTTTCCGCCGCCGCGGCGGTGATCTTCTGTTGGATCGGCGGCGTGACGGGGCGGTACGGCGAACAGCAGATGTTCCCGCTGTACACCCTGACGGAGGTGGCCCGTTTCGGCGTGTTCGAACGCATGGACGCGGTACTGACGGGGGTGTGGATCTTGGTGGCCTTTCTGCAGGCGGCGTTTTTCCTGTGGCTTGCCGCGCTGGCGCTGAAGCAGAGCTTTGACAGAAAAATGCCCCCGGCGGGCGCTTTCGCGGGGGCGACGGCCGTACTGGGGCTGTTTTTCCTGTTTTCGGCGCTGGCAGACCGTACCGACGGCGAAGCCACCGTCTATACGTCCGCGGCGCTGTTCCTTCTTTCCTCCGTCGTCATCCCGCTGACGGTCCTTCTCGCCGGGAAACTGACTGCTTCGTCCCCCAAACCGGACGCATCCCCCGGGCGGGGCTGACGGAACGGTCTCCTCCTTACCCTGTTCAAGCCATTACTCTGACGAAAAAAAAGCGAATGAATATGAAAAAACTCCTGTCCTTCTTTTTTGCCCTGTCATTACCGTTGCTGTCCGGCTGTTCCTTCCGTCGCCCGCCGGAATTGAGCGAGCGACTGATCATCGAAGCCATCGGCGTCGACAAAACCGAAACCGGCTTTGCCGTCACCGTTCAGTCCCTGAACGACCTTGCCGTTGGGGCGGACGAAGGGACGCCGGAGGGCGGCGTGACAAAATGCTGTACGTTATATGGGACGACAGTTGCGGAGGCGCTTGCATCCGTCAGCGAAGAAACGGGGCTGTCGCCGCTGTATTCCCAGGCGAGGCTGCTGGTGCTGGGGTATGAGACGGCGCGGGACGCGCTGCCGGAAGCGCTGGACTTTTTTTTGCGCGGGCAAAACACACGGGCGGATATCGCCGTGGCGGTGGCGGCCCGTTCGGCGGCGGAGATCGCGGCCGCCGATTTCGGCAAGGACCGCGTGGGGGCGGACGTTTTGACCGACATGCTGGAGGCGGGAGAGGAAAACGGCACGGCGATCGGCGTGCCACTGTACCGGTTCATGGACCTGCTGCTCAGCGAAACGGACGCCGCGTACTGCCCCCTGCTGGCTGTGAAAGAGGAAACAGCGTCCGATGGCGAAGGGGCGGAATGCATCGGAACCGTTCTGTTTGACGGTACGATAATACGGACATCTCTCACAAAAGAAGAGACTTTTCCGCTGCGCATTTTAACGGAACAATTAAACGGAGCGACGTTCGCGGTCTTGTCCGATCATGTAGCCTGTACGCTGCGTGTCACCCGAAAAAACACAAAAATCAGGGTGCTGAAAACGCCCGAAAACGCCCGTTTTTGCCTTCAAATCGACGTAAAATGCGACATTACGGACCTGTCTTTTCGGGGAGATCCGGAGTTTTTGCCGCTGGACCCCGACCTGGTGAGGGCCGTTTCGGACGCAGCAAGCCGTCTGCTGACGGAACGGATCAGCGGGACGCTGGGGCGGTGCTTCTATGAAAACGGCTGCGACGTGTGCCGCTTCCGGCAGCGGCTGCGCCTGCGGTATCCCACCCTGTACCGGGCGCTGGCGGCGCAGGGCCGCCTTTCCCCCGCAGACCTGCCCTGCGAGATCGAATGCAGGGTAAGCATCCGGCGGACGGGGAAGGAAGTGCTGCGGGAGGGAGACAGGCAGTAGGGATCAGCGGCCAACGGCTCGGCTCCCCCGCATTTTCCGGCGGCGAAGCCTTATGAAAATCAGAAATCGGCAAGTCGTTTTCTGATCATACAAAAAACTGCCGAGGCGGCTGCCCCGACAGTTTTTTGTTTTATCAATAATCAATATGATAAATCTTATTTTACGACGATCTTTTTGAAGCTCTTTTTGCCGCGCTTCAGCAGCAATCCGTCGCCGATCTGTTCGGCGGTCCACGCGGCGCGGAGATCGGCGATCTTTTCGCCGTCCACGGTCACGCCGCCCTGCTCCACGGCGCGGCGGGCTTCCGAACGAGAGGGCACCAGACCGGACTTCACCAGCATGGTGAGGATATCCACCTGCCCGTCCCGGAAATCCTCCGGGGACAGGGGCGCTTCCGGCGCGTCGGAGCCGCCGGCGGAAAACAGGCTCTTCGCTTTGGCCTGCGCCGCGTTGGCCTCTTCTTCGCCGTGGACCAGCTTGGTCAACTCGTAGGCCAGGATCTCTTTGGCGGTGTTGAGCTGGCTGCCCTCCCACTTGTCCATCTTGTCGATCTCCTCCAGCGGCAGGAAGGTGAGCATCCGGATGCACTTGAGCACGTCCGCGTCCGCCACATTGCGCCAGTACTGGTAGAAGTCGTAGGGCGGGGTCTTGTTGGGGTCCAGCCACACCGCGCCGCCCACGGTCTTGCCCATCTTTTTGCCCTCGGAATTGAGCAGCAGGGTAATGGTCATGGCGTTGGCCTCTTTATCCAGCTTGCGGCGGATCAGCTCGCGGCCGCCCAGCATGTTGGACCACTGGTCGTCGCCGCCGAACTGGAAGTTGCAGCCGTAGCGCTTGTAGAGCTCCAGGAAGTCGTAGCTCTGCATGATCATGTAGTTAAACTCCAAAAAGGACAGGCCCTTTTCCATGCGCTGCTTGTAGCACTCCGCCCGCAGCATGTTGTTGACGGAAAAGCACGCGCCGACCTCGCGCAGCAGCTCCACGTAGTTGAGCTTCAGCAGCCAGTCCGCGTTGTTGACCATGATGGCCTTGCCGTCGCTGAAGTCGATAAAGCGTTCCATCTGCTTTTTGAAGCAGTCCGCGTTGTGCCGGATGGTCTCCGCCGTCATCATGGAGCGCATATCCGTGCGCCCGCTGGGGTCGCCCACGTAGGCGGTGCCGCCGCCGATCAGCGCGATGGGCTTGTTGCCCGCCATCTGCAGCCGCTTCATCAGGCACAGCGCCATAAAGTGGCCCACGTGCAGCGAATCCGCCGTGGGGTCGAAGCCGATATAAAAGATCGCCTTGCCGTTATTGACCAGTTCCCGGACGTTCTCCTCGTCCGTCACCTGCGCGATCAGCCCGCGCGCCTTTAGTTCTTCATATATCTGCATATTTCAATTCTCCTTATTCATCCGAAAATCAATTGGGCGGCAACCGCGTCGAAGATGACGACGACGCCCGCCGTCAGATCCGCGGCAAAGGCGGCGATCAGCAGCCGCTTATCCACCGGCGCCAGGCCCTTTTTATCCGCGCCCAGCACGCCCTTCATCCACAGCAGCACCACCACGGGCATGAGATAGATCAGGATCTTCAGCACCGTGAACAGAGGCGAGGAAATGGAAAGCGAATAGTTGGCCACGCCCTGCATGGCCATTTCCGTCTGCGTGCTGGTAAACATTACGCTGCGCACGGACAGGCACACGAAATACAGCACCGTCCACCCGGCGTAAAGAGCAAGGTTGATCCACGTGGTAACGAAGGAAAACCGGCTCTGCCCGCCGGCCGTGACCTTGGGCGCCTTTTCCTTTTTCACGCGGGCGCGCTTTTTATGTCCGCGCTTTTGCACCGCGGGGTCGTCCAGATCGGGGTACAGCTCGGGGTGCGCCACGGCCGCCTGCCAGTCGTTTTTGACGTAGCCCATCTGCTCCGGTTCAAAGCGGAACGCCTCCGCCGGGACCTCGTCGAAAGCGGCCTCTTCCGGGTACAGCCCCTCAAACGCGCCGTTGAATTCGTCGCCGTCGTCGGCAGGTTCCGTATAGGCGTCGTAGGCGGGTCCCGCGTAGGCGTCGTCGGCAGGCTCCGTATAGGCGTCATAGGCAGGTCCCGCGTAGGCGTCGTCCACAGGTTGACGCGCATCGTCGGCAGGCTCCGCATAGCCGTCGTAAACCGGCTGCCGCGCGGCGCCGGGCGGCGCGTAAACGGGTTCCGCGTAGGCGTCGTAGGCGGGACGGCGCTCTCTGGGCGCGGCAAAGAAAAAGCCGTCCGGCGCTTCCGTCTCCGGCAGAGCGGCGTCCTCCGGCTGCGCCGGGGCAGGCTCCTCCGGCGGCTGCACGCCCAACCGGCTGTTCAGGTCGGTGAGATACGAATTGATATTGCGCAGATACTCGTCCAGCGGCTCCCCGCCCGCGCGGCGGAACACGCGCTCCGTCTCCCGCGCCATCTCCTCCCCGAAGGGGCGGTTCTGCACGGGAGCGCCGTTTCCGTTATTGCTGCCGGAAATACCGTCGTTGTTCATCGATGCGCAACTCCTTCGCCGTGAAAGCCTTCCGCGGCGGCACGTGAATTCAGGGGATCAGCAGGGAACGCGGGCGATCATGCCCACCAGTGCCGTGACCGCGTCGGTAGCGGTGGCGGCGTCCTTGGTGAACAGGTCGATCACCGCGCCGGTGCCGTAGGTGAGCACGGACATGATCACGTCCGCGATAAAGACGCCGATGGCCACGATGGGCAGCGCCTTTTTAAAATCGATATTCAGCAGCGCCGCGAACAGGCTGCCGGTCCAGCCGCCCGTGCCGGGCAGCGGGATGGCGATGAACGCCAGCAGGCCCCACTCCTTATAGCGCAGCACCTTTTCCTGATTTTTCGCGGTCTTGCCCTCCAGCTTTTCGATAAAGCCGGTGAGGATGTTGTGCTTTTTCATGAACTCGAATATCTTTTTGATAAACAAAAGGATAAACGGGATGGGGATCATGTTGCCGATATAGCAGATGAAGAACGCCTTGAAAAAGTTGATCTGGAAGATCTTGGCGATGATCATGCCGCCGCGGCACTCGATGATGGGCAGCAGCGACGCGAGGAACGCGATGATCTCGCCGCCCACGTCCTTGGAAAACAACCCCATAAACCATGTTGCCAGATGTTCAGTCATTTCGTTCTCCTTCCGCCTGCGCGGCGTTCTGTTCTTCCGCCTGCGCGGGCTGTTCTTCTGCCGCCTGCGCGGGCCGCGGCTCGGGCGCCACCGGGCCGATGCCGTGCTCTTCCATGTATTCTTTTACGGACGACAGTATCTCTTTGTCGTTGTCGAACTTCAGCATCTCGTAGGCCTCGGGATAGCGCAGCCAGATGTAATCCTCGATCTCTTCCTTCTGGATCACGGTCTGCGTATCCTCCGTGGAGGCAAGGAACACCTCCACGCGCTTTTCGATCTTCGCGCCGATGCGGTACTCCGATTCGGAGCAGAAGCCCTCGTAAATATGGATATGTACGCCGGTCTCCTCCAATACCTCGCGGATGGCGGTCTCCTCGCGGGTCTCGCCCTTTTCCATGTGGCCCTTGGGGAAGCCCCAGTGGGTGCTGCGGCGGTTCTTGATCAGCAGGAAGCGGTATTCCCCCTTGATCTGCCGGAACACCACCGCCCCGCAGGAATGCTCGTACAGGCATTCCAGATTGTAGGACTCCGGCGGCTCGTTGAACGCGAGCACGTCCCGGATCTCGTAGTCGATCCGGTGCATGTTTTTCGGCGCGACGACCAGCGCCGACTTTTTGACGTTTTTATAGTGAATGACCGCGATGATCTTTCCCTCGAACACGCGTACGGGATGGTTGACGCCGAGGATATACGCCCCTAATACGAAGCTCCTTTTGTCGTTCTGTACTTCCGCGATCCCGTAGTTGACGATGTATCTCGTATTTGTGCGCGTGTCGAGATAGTTGCACGGTCGGGTCACCTTCACCCTGACCATTTTCCCTAACATTTCTCTCTCCGACTTCCAAAAGGGCCGAACGCCCCTGCTGCGGCCGGCGCATCTTTCCCCGCAACGAAGGGCGATCCGCCGCCTTTTCCTCACAAATTTATTTAATTATATAGAAACCCGGCTTTTTTTTCAAGGGTTTTTTGAAGAATTGTAAATTTTTCATGTCAGGAAAGCCATTTTTTCAGTTTTTTTGCAAATAACATGTTGTAATATAGAACATAATGAATTAAAATACCATCAGAAAACCGAAAACCCGCAGAAAAAGGGATGAGGAACCGATATGGCAAACGACATCTATTTCGGCAGCGGACGCCGAAAGAACGCCGCCGGACCCGAAAACGACGCACGCCCCGAAAACGGCGCGCGTCCCGAAAACGGCGCGCGTCCCGCCGCAAGACAGCCCGTCACGCGGGACCCCGCCGCGGCAGGCGCTTCGTTTTCCCGGAAAGACCCGGCGCAGCAGATGCGCGAGATGGGCGCCGCCGGAAGGCAGGGCGGACAAGCCGCCGGAAGGCCGCGCGTTTCCCGCGATGCCGCGCCGCCCCGCAGCGTCGCGCAGCCGGTCCGCAGCGCCCCCGCAAGAAGCGCCGCGGAAGAGCATATGATCACCGAGCAGATCGACAGCGAGCTGCTGCACCGCAAACCCACGCAAATGCCGTTCAATTACATCAACACCGACGATGATTTCGACGATTTCGGCAACAAAAAACCGCTGACCGAACGACAGCAGGAAAAGCGCCGGAACAAGACGCTGAAGGAAGCGCAAAAGAACGCCAAAAAAGCCGGAAAGAAAAGATCCGGGGCCCGCCGGTTCGCCAAGGCGGCGCTGTGCGTCCTGCTGGCGCTTGCGCTGCTGGTGGGCGGCGCCTGCGCCTTCGTGGTGACCGGATACAAGCCGGAAAAGCTGGCCGGGAACGTCTACGTTTCCGACGGGGAGCTGCTGTCCCACCCGGCGGTGTACAACCTGCTGCTGATGGGCATCGACATGAACGACACGTCGGCCACCTCCCGTTCCGACTCCATGATCCTGCTGTCCGTCGACAACGTCCATATGAAGCTGAAGATGACCTCCTTTATGCGGGACAGCTACGTCACCATCCCCGGCCACGGCGAGGCCAAGCTGAACGCCGCCTGCACCTACGGCGGCCCGCAGCTGGTGTGCGACACCATCGAGTACAACTTCGGCGTCCGCATCGACGACTACGTGAAGATCGGATACGAGATCCTGACGGAGCTGGTGGACGGCATCGGCGGCGTCACCATCCCGGAGGTGGACGCCGTGGAGGCGGCAGCCCTGGCGGCGGAGGGCTACGACGCGCCCATCGGCGCCGACATCAAAATGAACGGCCTGCAGACGCTGCTGTACTGCCGCATCCGCAAAGGGCAGGACGACTTTTACCGCACGGAACGGCAGCGCGAGGTGCTGGATCTCATCATCAAAAAGGCGCTGCTGACCAACCCGGTGAAGCTGGCGCTCCTGGGGCGGAAGCTGATTTCAAAAACGGAATGCAGCATCTCCCACGCGGCGCTGTTCGCGCTGGCGTTCCGGGTGCTGCCCTGCCTGATCGGCGGGAACGCCTCCGCACGGATCCCGCAGGACGGCACGTGGTTCGACGACACCCGCGGCGGACAGGCCGTGCTGGTGGTGAACTTTGAGGAAAACACACAGTTTTTGAAGGACTTTATTTACGGAAAGTGAATATTTAGAGCGGAGTTCGGAGAGCGGAGAGCGGAGATTCGGAAAACGCTTACGCGTTTTGAATTCTGAACAGAATCTTGGAAATGGCACATCAACGGACCTGAATCGGTGGCCCTTAAAAATCAGGTAAGGGCGTAGCCCTTCCGCATCTCCGCTCTCCGTTCTCCGCTCTTTTCAAAACTCAACTCTTTTCTTTACTTACTTAGCATTGTGAAAACCCCTAAGACAAAGGAGAATACTTATGAAAAAGCACGCATCCCTGACCATCGCTTCGGAATACCGCGTAGGAAAAACCGACAATCGCATTTACGGCTCGTTTATCGAGCATCTGGGCCGCGCCGTCTACGGCGGCATCTACGAGCCCGGCCACCCGACCGCCGACGAAAACGGCTTTCGCAAGGACGTGATCGGGCTCATCAAGGAGCTCAACGTGCCCATTGTGCGCTATCCCGGCGGCAACTTCGTTTCCGGCTACAACTGGGAAGACGGCGTAGGCCCCAAAGAGAAGCGCCCTGTCCGCATGGAGCTGGCGTGGAGCACCACGGAGACCAACGAGTTCGGCACGGACGAGTTCATGCGCTGGTGCAAAGCGGCAAACACCGCCCCCATGATGGCGGTCAATCTCGGCACCCGCGGCGCGGACGCCGCCCGGGAGCTGGTGGAATACTGCAACCATCCCGGCGGAACGTACCTGAGCGACCTGCGGCGCAAAAACGGCGCGGCCGATCCCTACGGGGTGAAGCTGTGGTGCTTGGGCAACGAGATGGACGGCCCCTGGCAGATGGGCCACAAGGACGCGACGGAATACGGCAAGCTGGCCAACGAAGCCGCCAAGCTGATGAAGTGGACCGACCCCTCCATCGAGCTGGTTTTCTGCGGCTCCTCCGGCTGGGGCATGTCCACCTTCGGCGACTGGGAGCGCACCGTGCTGGATATCGCGTGGGACAACGTGGACTACATCTCCATGCACCAGTACCACGGCAACAGCGATCAATACCTGGAAAACTTCCTTGCCAAGGGCACGGAGACCGAGGGCTTTATCAAAAGCGTCATCGCCGCCTGCGACTACGTGCAGGGCAAAAAACGCAGCAAAAAGCAGGTGAACATCTCCTTTGACGAATGGAACGTGTGGTACCACTCCCACGGGGCGGAGTTTGAGAAATGGTCGAAAGCGCCGCACATTCTGGAGGACGTATACGACTTTGCCGACGCGCTGGTGGTGGGCACCATGATGAACGCCATCCTGCGCCACTGCGACCGCGTGAAGATCGCGTGTCTGGCGCAGTTGATCAACGTGATCGCACCCATCATGACCGAGGACGGCGGCAGAGCGTGGCGGCAGACCATCTTCTGGCCCTTCTATTATGCCAGCAACTACGGCAGGGGCTACGCGCTGGAGGGCGTTTACGACGCCAGCACCTACGACACCAAGTGGTACAAGGAAGTGCCTGACGTGGACAGCGCGGCGGTGCTTTCCGAGGACGGCAAGCGGCTGACGGTGTTCGCCGTGAACCGCGACCTGAAGGACGCTGTCCCCTTTACGCTGAAGCTGTTGGATTTCGAGGGCTTTGCCCCTGTCATGCACAAGGCCATGGAGGGCTTTGCGCCGGAGCAGACCAACACCGCCGACGAGGAAAAGGTGTGTCCCAAGGATAAGACTCTGCCTGTGGTGGAGGACAAAAAGCTGGCGGTCGATCTGGCGCCGATGTCGTGGAATATGATCGTCCTTGAAAAACAGGGATAAAAGCTGCGCCGGGCGGACGTCCGGCGTAGTTTTGCGTTTTGAGAACATTTTTTTTGACTTATCAAATGAGGGGAATGATATTATGAAAAAAGCGATATCCGTGCTGATGGTACTCTGTCTGTGCGGGCTGGCAATGGCGCCCTGCGCCGCGGCGCAGGAGCTTGAACCGCTTACGCTGTCCGGCGTGCCGGACGTCGGCCGGTTCATTCTGGAGCCCGACCCCGCGGGGGAGCTGCACATCGCCCCCGCCACGCTGGAAACGGCGGAAGGCGCGCAGGAGGTCTGGTTTGTTTCCCTGCAGGGGATCGACTGGCTGATGCGGGGCGCCAACAATTTTTTTTCGTACCTGATGGTCTCGTTCAACATCAGCAGCAGCTATTTCAACTTCGCCAAAAACGGCATCCTGCAGACCGTGCCGGAGGGATCGAAGCTGGTGCTGGCGGGCCACAGCCTCGGGGGGATGATCGTGCAGCAGCTGATCTGCGCGGACGAGATCACGTCGCGGTATGAGGTGATCAACGCCCTGACGCTGGGCTCCCCCTACGTGATGGTGGACGCCGGGAAACGGGAGGGCCGGCTGGTTCGACTGGAGGACCGCTACGATACGATACCGCGGTTCAGCATCGCCTTTCTGCTGGCCCCCTCCGAATACAACGGCGCGGTCAAGCGGGGCAGCCCATACTTCGGCAACGCCAACGGAGCGCATAATCACTCCTACCGGAACGGGGACGTCTGGGGCGCGTTTGACGCGCTGGGCGCCGAAAACGGCAGCGCGAAGCTGCTGCTGGACCGGGACGCCATGACATCTCTGCGGGCATAATGAACAGGGATCAATAAAAGGGGAGATTTTATGAAAAAAGCGATATTCGTTCTGCTGATGTTCTGCCTGCTCGGATCGGCGCTGACGCCCTGCGCCATGGCGCGGGAGGCCGAGATCGGGCCGTACGTCATGTCCAGCGCGCCCGCGGTAGCCGATTTCATTTTTTCGTCGGAATTCAGGGGAGAGCTGCAATTCGCCCCGGCCACGCTGGAAACGGCGGAGGGCTCGCAGGAGGTCTGGATCGTCGCCTTAATGGGGATCAACTTTTATACGCGGAACTCCAACAATCTCTTTTCGTACCTGCATGCCGCGTTCAACACGCGCGGCAGATATTTCAACCGCGCCAAAGAAGGCCTCCTGCAGAACGTACCGGAGGGGGCGAAGCTGGTGCTGGCGGGGCACAGCCTGGGCGGCATGATCGCGCAGCAGCTGATGTGCGCGGAGGAGATCACCTCACGGTACGAGGTGCTGAACACCCTGACGTTCGGTTCCCCCTACGTGGTGGTGGATACCGACAAACGGGAGGGACGGCTGGTCCGGCTGGAGGAGCAGTACGATATCATTCCGAAGTTCAGCGTCGCCTTCCTGCTGGCGCCAGACGACTACAAAGGAGCGATCAAACGGGCCGGGCCTTATTCCGGCGACACCGACGCGGCGCATAATCGCTCTTATCGCAACATGGACGTCTGGGGCGGCTTCGACGCGCTGGGCACGGAGAACGGCGCCGCGAAGCTGGTGCTGGACCGGGACGCCGTGGCGTCGATGAGGGCGTGAATTAATCTGAAAAAAGGGTTGCTTTTTCGTCCGCCGGATGATAAGATAAAGTGTAAAATAAAAAAAGGAGAAGCAAGGACTATGTCTGTATTATTCAAAGCGTATTGCAGATTGTTCCAGAAGGGCATGAAGCTGGCGGTCAACTTCCTTGACTGGACGGAGCCGGAGCTGATCCAGGGCGCCGGCGCGGTCAAACGCCTGCCCGCAGCCGTAAAGGCCAAGAACGTCAACAACGTGCTGATCGTGACGGATAAGGGCCTGACCGGGCTGCATTTGCTGGACGGCCTGTACGAAAATCTGGATGCGCAGGGCGTGAAATACACCGTCTATGACGGCGTACAGCCCAACCCCACCATCGACAACATCGAGACCGCGGTGGAGCTGTACAAAAACAACGGCTGCAGCGGCATCATCGCCTTCGGCGGCGGCTCCCCCATGGACTGCGCCAAGGCCTGCGGCGCGCGCATTGTACGGCCCAGGAAGACCGTGCCGGAGCTGCGCGGCCAGCTGAAGGTCCTCAAAAAGCTGCCCCCGCTGTTCGCCGTGCCCACTACGGCCGGCACCGGCAGCGAGACCACCATAGCGGCGGTGGTATCCAACCCCGTCACCCACGAGAAAAACGCCATCAACGACCCGCGCCTGCGCCCCATCATGGCGGTGCTTGATCCGGAGCTGACCGTCGGCCTGCCCCAGAAGATCACCTCCACCACCGGCATGGACGCACTCACCCACGCGGTAGAGGCGTATATCGGCCACAGCAACACCAGGGGCACCCGCAGCGCCGCCGAGCAGGCCACGAAGCTGATCGGCGAGAACCTGCAGACCGCCTACGAGGACGGCAAGAACATCCAGGCCCGCGGCAACATGCTGGAGGCCTCTTATCTGGCCGGTCTGGCGTTCACCAGAGCCTACGTCGGCTACGTCCATTCCATCGCCCATAACTTAGGCGGCATGTACGGCACCCCCCACGGGCTTGCCAACGCGGTGATCCTGCCCTACGTGCTGGACTACTACGGCAAAAAGGCATGGACATCCCTTGCGAAGCTGGCAAAAGCCAGCGGGTTCGTGGAGACCGAGGGCAAGACGAACGAGGAGATCGCCAACGCGTTTATCGCCCGCATCCGCGAGATGAACGCCGCCATGAACATCCCGGACAAGTTCGACTTCATCAAGGAAGAGGATATCCCGCTGATCGCCGAGCGCGCGCTGAAGGAAGGCAACCCCCTGTACCCCGTGCCGAAGATCATGGATCAAAAGGACTGCGAAGCCGTCATCCGGCAGCTGATGGCGTAACCAGTCGCGGCGCTTACCGATCCAGTCGCCCAAAAAAAACAGGGCGGCGACACGGCACGAGAGGAACACCGTCGATCAATAAACGTTTGACTGTCGGAGCTGAAATGCTCCGACAGTTTTTTTGCGGCGTATCTGTGAGATGATCTGTTTTTGACCGGCAATCACAGGACCGCCCGGAGGACTTCAGGCGACCGGCGACTTTTTTCATTTTCTTATTGATTTTACGGGCGCGGGTGTGTTATACTTTACTATATTAAAAATAAAGGAGATTTTGTTATGTCCGATAAATTGAAGCTCGGCATCATCGGCGTGGGCAACATGGGTTCCAGCCATATGCGCGATTTTGCCAAAGGCAACTGGCCGGAAATCGAGCTGACCTGCGTGGCCGATACCGACGAAAAGAAGTTTGAGCTGGCCGACGGGATCGTGCCCGGCATCAAATGCTTCCCTTCCGCCACGGAGCTGATCAACAGCGGTCTGTGCGAGGCGGTGCTGATCGCCACGCCCCACTATTTCCATCCCCCCATCGCCATCGAGGCGCTGAAGGCGGGGCTGCACGTGATGAGCGAAAAGCCCGCGGGCGTTTACACCAAACAGGTGCGCGAGCTGATCGACTTTGCCAAGACCACCGACAAGACCTACGCCATCATGTTCAACCAGCGCACCAACTGCGTGTACCGCAAGGTAAAGGAAATGATCGACAGCGGCGCCTACGGCGAGATCCGCCGCGTCAGCTGGATCATCACCGACTGGTACCGTACCCAGTCCTATTATAATTCCGGCGGATGGCGCGCCACGTGGGAAGGCGAAGGCGGCGGCGTGATGCTGAACCAGTGCCCCCACCAGCTGGACCTGTGGCAGTGGCTGTGCGGCATGCCCAGCAAGGTAAAGGCCATCTGCCACGAGGGCAAATGGCACGACATCGAAGTGGAAGACGACGTTTCCATTTACGTGGAATATCCCAACGGCGCCACCGGCACCTTTATCACCACTACCGGCGACTGCCCCGGCACCAACCGGCTGGAGATCACGCTGGACAAGGCCAAGATTTTGGTGGACGACGGCGGCAAGATCACGCTGTTCGAGCTGGAAAAGCCCCTGTCCGAGCACATCTATTCCGCCCAGGGCGGCTTTGACCGCAACCCCTGCACCGTCAAAGAGGTGGAGACCGACGGCAAAAACGAACAGCACGTGGGCGTGATGAACGCCTTTGCGGCGCATATCCTGCACGGCGAACCGCTGGTGGCGGAGGGCGCCGAGGGCATCAACGGCCTGACCATCTCCAACGCCGCGTTCCTGTCCAGCTGGCTGGACCAGACCGTCACCCTGCCCATCGACGAGGATCTTTTCTACGAAAAATTGCAGGAAAAGATCAAAAACTCCACCCATAAAAAGGTGGTCGTGGAGCAGGTGCAGGCGGATATGAGCAACACGTTCTGAGCGTGGCTTATAAGCCACGCAGTCGTGAGAAGCGCCTGACGGCGCAGTCGTGAGTCGTGAGAAACAGTAGTTTATTCTTTGCATTCTCTTCTTACGACTTACGACTCACGACTTACGACTGATGCGGTCTCCGCCGCATCCGAAAGGATAATCAACCATGATCTTTTCACAGGATATCGGCATCGATCTGGGCACCACCAATACGGCGGTGTGCGTCAAAAGCAAGGGCGTCGTGCTGCACGAGCCCTCCGTGGTGGCCGTGGATATCAAGAACACGCCCCACAGAGTGGTGGCAGTGGGCGAAGAAGCGAAACGCATGGTCGGCAGAACGCCCGGTTCCATCACCGCGGTAAGGCCGGTCAAGGAAAGCATCATCGCCGATTTCAACACCACCGCCGCCATGATCCGGGAATTCATCAAAAAGGCGACGAACAACGGCTCCTTCGGCCTGTCGCGGGTGCTGATCGGGATCCCCGCCAACATCACCGAGGTAGAGCGCAAGGCCGTACACGACGCCGCCAAAGCGGCGGGCGCCCGTTACGTCAGCCTGATCGACGCCTCCATGGCCGCCGCCATCGGCGCGGGCCTGCGGGTGGCGGAGCCCACGGGCAGCATGATCGTGGATATCGGCGGCGGCGCGGCGGAGGTGGCCGTGATCTCGCTGGGCGATATCGTCGCCTCCCGCGCCATCAAGACGGCGGGCGACGCCTTTGACGAGGCCATTGTGCAGCACGTAAAGCGCTCCTTCAACCTGCTGATCGGCGAACGCACCGCGGAAGAGATCAAGCTGACCATCGGCTCCGCCCTGCCCTATGAGGGAGAGGCCGCCATGAGCATCAAGGGCCGCAACCTCACCGACGGGCTCCCCCATGAGGTGGAGATCACCTCCGCCAACGTGCGGGAGGCGCTGACGGAACCCGTCAACCGCATAGTGGAGATGATCCGCACCACGCTGGAAAAAACCCCGCCGGAGCTGGCGGGCGACATCATGGATTCCGGCATCACCCTGACGGGCGGCGGCGTGCTGCTGCGGGGCTTCGACCGGCTGATCGCCACCGCCACCGGCATACCGGTGCGCATCGCGGCCAAGCCGCAGGACTGCGTCATCACCGGCATCGCCATCTGTTTGCAGAAGAACACATTGAATTTACGATAACAGGTTTGAGGTTAGAGTTTTTTCTCATGCCTCACACCTCACACCTATAAGAAATGCGTCACTTTTTTCACTCCAAACAATTCAAGATCCTGCTGTGCGTCTGCTTCGCGCTGATGCTGGGCGTTTTCGCCGCCGCCGTTTCCGACAGCGGCGCCAACGCTTTTTCCGCTGTGGCGGGCTACGTGACCGCACCGCTGGAAAAGGCCGCCGCCAAGCTGGCGGAGGCCGCCGACGGCTTTACCAGCCGGTTCCGTTCCGCTTCCTATTATAAGGAGCAGGCGGAGCAGCTCCGGGAGCAGGCGGACGCCTACCGGGAAGAATTGGTGGATTATGAGAACCTGAAGTACAAGCTGGACGCCTACGAGCGTTTTCTGGAGGTCAAGCAGAACAACCCCGATTACGCTTATCTGCCCGCCTCCGTGATCTTGCGGGACACCTCCGACGCCTACGGCTCCTTTACCGTCAACGTGGGAACGGTGGACGGCGTGGAGCTGAACGATCCCGTGATCTTCGGCAAGACGCTGGTGGGCGTGATCCGCGCCGCCGGCGAGACCACCAGCACCGTATACACGCTGCTGAACCCGGAGGTCAGCGTGGGCGCGTACGAGATCCGTACCCGGGAGGACTGTTACGTGGAGGCGGAAAACGCCCTGTCGCTGAAGGGGCTGCTGAAGCTGTCCGGCCTGTCCCGGACCACGCCGATCATCCCGGGAGGGATCGTCTGTTCCAGCGGCGTGGGCGGCGTGTTCCCGCGGGATTTCATCATCGGTACCGTGACGGAAGTGATATCGGACAACACCTCCGTGGCGGCCTACGCGCTGGTGCAGCCGGACGTGGACCCCGCGACGCTGACGGACGTGTTCGTTATCACGGATTTCGAGGGGAAAGAATAACCGCGCCAAACACTTTCCTTCCTATCTCAAAGCATAGATCGCAACGGTCAAAACCATGAAAGGAGCGACAGGCGTGAACAGCAAACCGCAAATCGTAAAACACGTGATCCTTGTCGCGCTGACCGTTCTCACCGCGCTGTTCCAGAATTCCTTTCTGCCCGCCCTGGGGGCGCGGCACGTCGCGTGGTGCCTGCTGGCGCTGCTGACGGCGGCAGCCATGCGCCAGACCGAGCTGAGCGCCGCGGCCTACGGGCTGCTGGCGGGGCTGCTGTGGGATATCGCCTCCCCCCTGCCGGACGGCGTGATCGCGCTTTTTTTAACGGTATACGCCTGCGCCTGTTCCCTGCTGGCGCGCTATCTGTTCCGGCGGACGCTGCTGACCGCCGCCGTGTTCTGCGGGGGCGGCTGCGCGGTATGGTTCACGCTGTCGCTGCTGCTGAACTGCGCCGCCAAAGACTTCGGCGCGCTGCCCGGCGTCATCCTTCGCTGCTACCTGCCGTCTTTTTTACTGACGGCGTTGGCGCTGCCCGTGTATGAATACGCGGTGCGCGCCATAGAAACGCGCTTCGGCGCAAAAACCGCAAAACTGACATGAGAACGCTGAAACTGAACCGACGGGTCCTTTTCCTGATGCTGCTGTTTGCTGCCGTCACGCTGTTCTTCTTCGTGCTGATCGGTTACGATATGTCCGCGACCGAGGCAAAAACGACGAACGCCGCGGCGGAGAAGACCTATTCCGTAACGGTGGAGGGCACCCGCGGAGACATCCTTGACGTCAACGGCAACTACCTGGTCTACAATCAGGCGGTCAACGTGCTGGCGTTCAACTATTTCCGTTTCCCCACGGAACAAAAGGACCGGAACAAGGTCATCGAGAACCTGATCCGCTGTCTGGAATCCCGGGGCGAGACCTGGCTGGACCCGCTGCCGCTGGAATTTGACGAGGCCGGCGAGCTGCGCTTCAAAAAGAACAGGGAATCGGAGATACGGAAGCTGAAATCCGCCGACTTTCTGGACGTCAACTCCTACGCCACCCCCCAAAACTGTCTGGACGTGCTGACGGAGAAATTCGAACTGGCGGACAAGGACCCCGTGACGGCGCTGAAGATCGCTTCCGTCTGCTACGGCATGCAGCGGGAGGGCTTTTCCGCCTACCACCCCTACACCTTCGCGGACGAGGTCTCCATCGAGACCGTCTCCTATATCAAGGAAAACGGGCACATGTTCCGGGGCGTTGACGGCGACGTGACATCCAAACGGAAATACATCGGCGACGGCTCCATCGCCGCCCATATTCTCGGCATCACCGGCTCCATCAGCGCCGAGGAATACAATGAGGAAAAGGCAAAAACGGAAGAGGCCCTTGCCGCCCCCGACCTGACAGAGGAGCAGGCGGCCGCCATCAACGCCCGCAGCTACACTTACAACGACATCATCGGCAAAAGCGGCATCGAATCCGTAATGGAGGACCGGCTGCGCGGCGCCCGCGGCACGAAGGAAGTGACCGTGAACGCCGACGGCACCACCGACGAGAGCTATTCCCAGCCCCCCGCGCAGGGCAACACGGTGATCCTGACCATCGACCAGCATTTGCAGGAGATCGCCGACGCCTCGCTGAAAAAGCGCATTTTGGAGATCTCCGAGGAGCAGTCGGACGCCATCGCGAAGGGCCTGACGCCCGCGGGCGCGGTGGTGGTACAGGACGTGAACACCGGCGCGGTGCTGGCCGCCTCCTCCTACCCCAATTACAGCCTGACCACCTATTACGAGGATTACGCCGAGCTGGCGCAGGACCCCGGCAAGCCCCTGTGGAACCGGGCGTTCCAGAGCGCCTACTCCCCCGGCTCCACCATGAAGCCGTGCATTGCCGTCGCAGCGCTGGAGGAAGGCGTCGTAACGCCGGACGAGAGCGTTTACTGCGCGGGCACCTACCAGTATTACGATATCACCTTCGCCTGCTTCAACAGCACGGAACACGGCTACGTGGACGTGGAAACGGCGCTGGAATACTCCTGCAACATCTTTTTCTACGAGATGGCGAAGCGTCTGGGCATCGACAAGATGAACAAGTACGCCACGCTGTTCGGCCTGGGAGAAAAGACCGGCGTGGAGATCAACGAGGCCAAGGGCATTCTGGCCGGCCCCAAGCGCCGCGACGAGCTGGGCCTGCGCTGGCAAAGCGGTGAAACGCTGCTGGCCGCCATCGGACAGTCCGACAACTCCTTTACGCCGATCCAGCTGTGCAACTACTGCGCCACCATCGCCAACGGCGGCACCCGGTACGTTCCGTATCTGGTGGAGCGAGTGACCTCCGCCGACCTGACGGAAACAGTGTTTGAACACAAGCCGCAGGTGGCCGTCAACACCGATATCCGGCAAACCACGCTGGACGCGGTGAGGAAGGGCATGTATCTGGTGGCCAACGAGGGCTCCTGCTACGACACGCTGGGGCATCTGGCCTATCCCGTGGCCTGTAAGACGGGCACCGCGGAAAAGACGCGGATCATCGACGGCAACATCGTGGAGGGCACCGACGGCTTTCTGATCACCTTCGGCCCCTACGAGGACGCAAAGATCGCCATCACCGTGGTGGTGGAAAACGCCGGCAGCGGTTCCTCCACGGCGCAGGTGGCGGCGGATATTTACGACTACTATTTTTCCACGCTGAACAACGACAACACCCTGCAGCCGGAAAACAAACTGCTGTGGTGAGCGACGGGCAGCGCCGCCGGTAGCGCGGCACCTCAGTGCCGCTTCAGTCGAAAACTGTTATTTTGACAGATCGTTCCGATGAATGGCAGCTATTGTTACAAAAGAACGATCAATGAATCAATATCATCGTTTCATAAAGTTACAATAGCCAATAGCGGCACTGAGGTGCCGCGCTACCGTAGATTCCGACAAACCCTGATTTTAACAGGAAAAATAACGGAGCTGAGGCTCCGTGCTACGGCAATTCTCTTACGACTTCCGACTGCTGACTGCCGACTCATATTCTCACGACTTACGACTCACGACTTACGACTATAAAGGGGGTTCCGCCATGACAAGAAGCATCCTGATCGCGTCCGGCAAGGGCGGCGTGGGCAAATCCACCGTCGCCAGCCGGTTGGGGCGTCTTTTGTCCGAAAAGGGGCAGAAGACGCTGCTGGTGGACTGCGACGCGGGGCTGTCCTCGCTTGACGTGATGCTTGGCGTCGCCGAGGACGTGGCCTTTAACTGGTACGACGCGTACCTGGGCCGCTGCGAAGCCGCCGAGGCGGTGGTGCATACGGAAAACGGCCCCGACCTGCTGCCGGCCCCCTCCGCCGTTTTGCCGGAGCAGGCGCCGGACGCCGTCAAAAACGCGGTAGACGCACTGGCGGACGACTACGACGTGGTGATCATCGACGCGCCCGCGGGGCTTTCCACCGGGCTGGACCGGGCGGCCCGCGCCGCGAAAAAGGCCGTCGTGGTTGCCACGGCGGACGAGGTTTCCGTAAAAGGCGCCGCCGCGCTGGCGAAAACGGTGACGGAAAAAGGAGTGGAGCAGTGCCGCCTGCTGATCAACCGCTACGACGTGAAGGCCGCCAAAAAAGGGAAACTGCTGACGGTGGACGACATCATCGACAAGACCGCGGTGCAGCTGCTGGGGATCGTGCCGGAGGACCCGGAGATCACCTACAGCACTGTGACCGGCAAGCGCGGCGACAAGAACAAAAGCGCGAAGGCGTTTGCCCGTATTGTTGAGCGTATCGACGGGAACAACGTGCCGCTGAACCTGAAACTGCTGAAATAAATCATTACGAAAATAAGAAAAACGGGGGTTAAGAAAGAATGAACATCGCATTGATCGCACACGATTCCAAGAAGGAGCTGATGACGCAGTTCTGCATCGCCTACTGCGGCATCCTGAGCCACCATTCCCTGTGCGCCACCGGCACCACGGGAAAACAGGTGGAGGCCGCCACGGGCCTGCAGATCACCAAATTTTTAAGCGGCGCACAGGGCGGCGCGCAGCAGATCGGGGCGCTGATCTCCTGTAACGAGATCGACCTGCTGCTGTTCTTCCGCAATCCGCTGAACCCGAAGCCCTACGAGCCCAACGACCACGACCTGCTGCGGCTGTGCGACATGCACAACATCCCCGTGGCCACCAACATCGCCACGGCGGAATCGCTGGTGCGCGGTATCGAGCGCGGCGACCTTGACTGGCGGGCGCTGGTGAAATGAGGCCCAAGGCCTCATTTTACAGTGGCTAGTGACTAGTGGCTAGTGGTTAGTAATTGGCAACCGAGAATTAAACGATTTTTTTACCATCAACTTATCACTAGCAACTAGCAACTAACAACTAGCAACTAAAAAAACACCGAAAGGTTTTGATTGACATGGCATTACTGACAAAGGCCCCGCGGGGGACGGCGGATATCCTCCCCGGCGAGAGCTATTCCATCCGTACCATTGAAAATACGCTGGCGGAGATCGCGGGGAATTTCGGTTTCCGCGAGATCCGCACGCCCGTCTTCGAGCACACCGAGCTGTTCAACCGTTCCGTGGGCGAGACCACCGACGTGGTCCAGAAGGAAATGTACACCTTCGAGGACAATGGGCAGCGCTCCATCACCCTGCGGCCCGAGGGCACGGCGGGCGTGGCGCGGGCGTTTTTGGAGCACGGGCTGTTCAACGAGCCCATGCCCCAGAAATACTTCTACCACACCTCCTGCTACCGCTATGAAAAGCCGCAGGCGGGAAGGCTGCGCGAGTTCCACCAGTTCGGCGTGGAATGCATGGGCAGCCCCTCCCCCGCCGCCGACGCGGAGATCATCTCGCTGGCGCGGCACGTATTCGACTTTTTTGAGCTGGACGGCATCAGTCTGGAGATCAACTCCATCGGCTGCCCCGTCTGCCGCAGGGAGTACCACAAGGCGCTGCTGGCGTATTTTGAGAGCAAAAAGGACGAGCTGTGCGAGACCTGTCAGTCCCGGCTGTACCGCAACCCCATGCGGATCCTTGACTGCAAATCGCCGGTGTGCGCCGCCATCGCCAAGGACGCGCCGGTGGTGCTGGACTTCCTGTGCGAAGAGTGCGCCGACCACTTCAAGGCCGTTCAGAAATATCTGGACGCCATGGATATCGATTATCAGATCAACCCGCGCATCGTGCGGGGGCTGGATTATTATACGAAGACCGTCTTTGAGTTCGTGTCCACCGCCATCGGCGCGCAGGGCACCGTATGCGGCGGCGGCCGCTACGACGGGCTGATCGAACAGCTGGGCGGCGCGCCCCTGCCCGCCAGCGGCTTCGGCATGGGCATCGAACGGCTGCTTTTGCTGTTGAACGCGCAGAGCAAAGAGCTGCCGGAGGAACCCCGCGTACAGTTATATATCGCGCCCGCCGCGCCGGAATACGGCGTGGAGGCCATGCGCATGGTCAACGACCTGCGCGAGGAGGGCGTTTCCGCGCTGACGGATCTGGAGAACCGTTCCGTCAAGGCGCAGATGAAATACGCCAACAAGAAAAACGCCATGTTCACCATGATTTTGGGCCCGGACGAGATCGAAAGCCGCAGGGCCACGGTCAAGAACATGGACAACGGCGAGACGACGGAGGTTTCGCTGGATACGTTTTCCGAGGACTTTATGCACGTAACGATCAACGCCGCGCTGGCGGATATCGACCTTGGTGCAGACGGCATTGATCCGAATAATCTTACTCTTTTGACCGGAGGCAAAGACTGATATGGACTTTTTAGCAGGAATGAAACGAACCGACTACTGCGGCAATTTCCGCGCCGCGGACGCAGGAAAAGAGATCACCGTGTTCGGCTGGGTGCAGCGCACCCGCAACCTCGGCAGCCTGATCTTCATCGATCTGCGGGACCGCACGGGCATCATCCAGCTGGCCTTTGACGAGACCACTGACAAGGCGGTGTTCGAGAAGGCGGCCACCGCGCGCAGCGAATACGTGCTGGCCGCAAAAGGCGTGGTGCGCGAGCGCTCCGCCAAGACGGACAAGATCCCCACGGGCGATATCGAGGTGTTCGTCACCGAGCTGCGCATCCTCGCCAAAAGCGAGACGCCGCCCTTTGAGATCGTGCCCAACTCCAACACGGCGGAGACCACGCGCCTCAAATACCGCTACCTCGACCTGCGCCGCCCCGACCTGCAGGGCAACATCCTCATGCGCAACAAGGTGGCCAAGATCACCCGCGACTATTTCTACGACAACGGCTTTATCGAGATCGAGACCCCGATCCTGATGAAATCCACCCCCGAGGGCGCGCGGGACTTCCTGGTCCCCAGCCGCCTGCACAACGGCAGCTTCTACGCGCTGCCCCAGTCGCCGCAGCTGTATAAGCAGCTCTCCATGGTGGCGGGCTTTGACCGCTACATCCAGATCGCCCGCTGCTTCCGCGACGAGGATCTGCGCGCCGACCGCCAGCCGGAGTTCACCCAGATCGACCTGGAAATGTCCTTCGTGGACGTGGACGACGTGCTGGAGCTGATCGAGGGCTTCATGAAAAAGCTGTTCAAGGAGGCCATCGGCGTTGACATTGCAACGCCGCTGCCCCGCCTGAAATACAGGGACGCCATGGACCGCTATGGCTCCGACAAGCCGGACACCCGCTTCGGCATGGAGCTGTTCGACCTGACGGATACCGTAAAAGAATGTGGCTTCAGCGTGTTTGAGGGCGCGATCGCCGCCGGCGGCACTGTGCGCGCGTTCAACGCCAAAAATGCTGTGGCGACGCTGACGAGAAAAGAGATCGACAAGCTGACCGAACACGCCAAGGGCATCGGCGCGAAGGGCCTCGCGTGGGTCCGCTGGACCGACGACGGCGTCGCCTCCTCCTTCGGCAAGTTCCTCGGCGAGGGCAAGATGGACGCCATCCTGTCCGCCGCGGGCGCCGAAAAGGGCGACGTGATCCTGATCATTGCCGACACCAAAAAGACGCTGGCGCTGACCACGCTGGGCACGCTGCGCTGCGAGGTGGCCAAAAAGCTGGATATCATCGGCGAGGGCTACAACCTGCTGTGGATCGTGGAGTTCCCGTTCTTCGACTGGGACGAGGAGACGCAGACCTGGGTGGCCATGCACCATCCCTTCACAGCACCCCTGGACGAGTGCCTGCCCTATCTGGAGAGCGACAAGGGCGCCGTCCGCGCCAAGGCCTACGACCTGGTGCTCAACGGCATCGAGCTGTCCTCCGGCTCCATCCGGATTACGGACCCCGAGCTGCAAAGCCGCATTTTCTCGCTGCTGGGCCTTTCCGAAGAGGAAGCACAGCTCAAGTTCGGCTACCTGCTGGACGCCTTCCGCTTCGGTCCGCCCCCGCACGGCGGCATGGGCATCGGCCTTGACAGACTTGTCATGCAGATGCTGGGCGCGGAGAGCCTGCGCGACGTGATCGCCTATCCCAAGCTGAAGGACGCTACCGAGGCCATGACCGAGTGTCCGTCCCCCGTGGACGACGATCAGCTGAAGCTGCTGGGGCTGGAGATCAAGAAGTAATAGCTTTTAGCTATTAGCTATTAGCTATTAGCTGTTTTTATAATCGGTAAGGGCGAAGTCCATCTGACATTGCACATTGCTAATTGCACACTGCTCATTATTACCATCAGGAGTTTTTTCCGATGTATAACGAACCTCTGCGCTTTCACAACGGCTCCTTCAAGCTCATGCAGATCTCCGACATTCAGGAGCTGGCGCGCGTCAATCCCGATTCCCTCAAGATCCTTACGCTGGCTCTGGAACGGGAAAAGCCCGATCTCGCGGTGTTCACCGGGGATCAGGTCTACGGGATTCATCCTTCCTTCCGGCTGGGCGACACACGTGAGAAGATCACCGCCACGATCAAGGCGATCCTCGCTCCTTTGGAGAAGGCGGGGGTCCCTTTTGCCGTCACCTTCGGCAACCACGACGACCAATGCGGCGTCTCCAACACGGCGCAGGCGGCCATCTACGCCGAAAGCCCGCTGTACGTGGGCGGCTTTTATCGTGCCGACGACGACAAGGGTACCTGCCGGATTCCGCTGTTTGCCGATAACGGCCACGTGTTCGACCTCTATCTGATCGATTCCAACGGGCAGACCGACGCCACCGGCGGCTACCTCCCCGTGGACCGGGCGCAGCTGGACTGGTTTCGGGAGGAACGCGCCGAAACAGCAGAGGAGGACGGCAGTCCCGTGCCGGCCATCGTATTCCAGCACATTCCCGTGCCGGAATATTACGACGTGCTGCGCCGCGTACCGAAGGGAACGAAGGGCGCGGTGGAGGCCTTCCGTACCCACAAAAACGAGTTTTACACGCTGCCGGAGGAGATTGCCGCGGCAGGCGGTTTCCTGCGGGAATCCCCCGCCACGCCCGACGACAACTCCGGCGAATTCGACGTGCTGAAGGCCGACGGAAACGTGCTGGCCCTGTCGGTGGGCCACGACCACTACAACTCCTTCGTGGCCGAGAAGGACGGCGTGAAGCTGATGTACACCCAGGGCTGCGGCTTCAACGTCTACGGTCCGGGGCGGCAGAGGGGCATGCGGATCATCACGCTGCGCGAAGAGGATCTTTCCCGCTTCGACACCTATACCGTCACCTTCGACGATCTGACGGGCGACCCGGTCCGCCATCCGATACAGGAATTCGTGCTGACCCACATCCCCTCCAGCATCGAGCAAGTAAAGAAGTGGATCCCACTGGCCGCAGCAGGTGGGGCGCTGGCGGCGGGAGCCGCGGCGCTGTTGATAAAAAGTCGTAAGTCGTAAGTCGCAAGTCGTAAGAGCAAAGAATGATCAAGAGAACGAAGATCAGGAACAACGGAATCACGTTCTTTTACGAACAAAACCTGAGCGCCGGCAGAGTGACCGCGGCGCTCTTTTTTAAGGCGGGCGTTCTGTGGGAAAAGCCGCGGAAATACGGCGTTACACGTTTCGTTTCCCGGCTGCTGTTCCGTGAGCTGACCGCCGGAGCGCCGGAGGATCTGCCCTTTTCCCTGCGCTGCGGACGGGACCATACGGCGTTCCTCTGCGCCGCGCCGAAGGAGCTTGCCGGAGAGGCCGTGGCAGCCCTCGCCCGTCTGTTTGACGCGCATCCTTTCGACGCCGCTTCGGTGGAGGATATCCGACGCGAGACGCTGCGGGAGATCGCGGCATACGCGCCGACAAGGGCCGACGAGGAAGAACGGCTGTATTTTGAGCGCGACAATTACGCCGTCCCCCTCTGCGGCACGGCCAACGCCGTTGCCGCGCTGACCGCGGAACAGCTGGACAGATGGCGCGACCTGTGGTTTGCCCGGTCCAACGCCTGTTTTGTGCTGACAGGCGGCTTTTCCGACGGGCAGGGCAAGGCGATCGAAGCATTTTTGCGGGAATTGCCCCCGCGGAAGCATAAAAACCTGAACGTCAAGCCGGTTTTCCCGGAGGAGCAGTTCTTCCGCACCTCCGCTTCCGACCGACTGATCCCGACGGACGACGAAGGCGCGACCGTTACGCTGCTGTTCGACGTGGATCTGTGCGAAAGCAAGCCCGTTTACGCCGATCTGCTGCGGCAGCTGTTGACCGATCCGACCGACGGCGCCGTCTGCGCGGCTTTGCGCAGGGAACAGCTGACGGGGGCCGTAAAGGGAGAACTGCGGCTTTACACCGGCTTTGCGGTACTGGCGATCTCCTGCGACGTGCCGACTGAAAAGCTTGCCGACGGTATCGCGGCAATGGCCGACGCGATCGCGGAATGCAAAGAGGAGCTGACGGAGGAACGCGCCGCGCCGTTTTTCGGACGGTACCGGGAAAACCGGCTGTACCGCCGCGGCGATGGCGACCGCGCCTATGATATCGGCCTGCACAACTTCATCTTATATACTGACGACATGACGCTGCCGCAGGACCGTAACGACGCCGTTATGGAAAAGCTGCTGGACGCCGCCGATCTTGTGCTGATCCCCGACAACATGAAATTCCTTATTTATTATAATGAAAAGCAGGTCGCGGACCTTGCCGCCGTCCGGCGGAGCCTTACCGCGGCGCGGATCCGGCTGTTTGTGTGATCCTTTTCGGATTTTTTTAAAAAAATCAAAAAAAAGACTTGCATTTTTATTTTTTTGCGCTACAATATAGTTAGCACTCAAAAAGACAGAGTGCTAAAAATCGACAGAGTTTTGTAAATCAATCTCAGGAGGGATTTTTATTATGACGTTGAAACCTTTAGGCGACAGAGTCGTACTCAGATTCACGGAAGTGGAAGAGACTTCCAAGGGCGGCATCATTCTGGCCGCTTCCGCGCAGGAAAAGCCCCAGGTGGCGGAGATCCTGGCGGTCGGCCCCGGCGGCGTTGTTGACGGCAAAGAGGTCAAAATGGAAGTAAAAGTGGGCGACAAGGTCATCCTCAGCAAGTATTCCGGCACGGAAGTCAAGCTGGGCAAGGATGAATACGTGATCGCTAAGCAAAGCGACATTCTCGCCATCGTCGAATAATTTACACTTTACACGGAGGAATTTATCATGGCAAAACAGTTACTTTACGGTGAAGACGCCAGAAAGGCGCTTCAGGCCGGTATCGACAAGCTCAGCAACACCGTCAAGATCACCCTGGGCCCCAAGGGCCGCAACGTGGTGCTTGACAAGAAATACGGCGCTCCCCTGATCACCAACGACGGCGTGACCATCGCCAAGGAGATCGAGCTGGAGGACGCGTTTGAGAACATGGGCGCGCAGCTGGTGAAAGAGGTCGCCACCAAGACCAACGACACCGCCGGCGACGGCACCACCACCGCCACGCTGCTGGCGCAGGCGCTGGTGAACGAGGGCATGAAGAACGTGGCCGCGGGCGCGAACCCGATGGTCGTGAAGAAGGGCATCCAGAAGGCCGTCGACGCCGCTGTGGAGGCGCTGAAGGCCCACGCCAAGCCCGTTTCTTCCAGCAGCGACATCGCCCGGATCGCCACCGTTTCCAGCAGCGACGAGACCGTGGGCGCGCTGATCGCGGACGCCATGGAGAAGGTCACTTCCGACGGCGTCATCACCATTGAGGAATCCAAGACCGCCGAGACCAGCTGCGACGTGGTGGAAGGCATGCAGTTCGACCGGGGCTATATCTCCCCCTATATGGTCACCGATACCGACAAAATGGAAGCCGTTGTGGACGACGCTTACATTCTGATCACCGACAAAAAGATCTCCAACATCCAGGAGATCCTGCCCCTGCTGGAGCAGATCCTGCAGGCCGGTAAAAAGCTGGTCATCATCGCCGAGGACGTGGAGGGCGAGGCCCTTGCCACCATCCTTGTGAACAAACTGAGAGGCACCTTTACCTGCATCTGCGTCAAGGCCCCCGGCTTCGGCGACAGACGCAAGGAAATGCTGCAGGATATCGCCATCCTGACGGGCGGCGAAGTGATCACCTCCGACCTGGGCCTGGAGCTGAAGGACACGCAGGTGGCGCAGCTGGGCCGCGCCAAGCAGGTCAAGATCACCAAGGAAAACACCACCATCGTCACCGAGCGCACCGGCAGCGACGAGGTGAAGGCCCGCATCGCGCAGATCAGAGCGCAGATCGAGACCACCACCTCCGACTTCGACAGAGAGAAGCTGCAGGAACGCCTTGCCAAGCTCTCCGGCGGCGTCGCGGTCATCCACGTGGGCGCTGCCACCGAGGTGGAGATGAAGGAAAAGAAGCTGCGCATCGAGGACGCGCTGGCGGCCACCAAGGCGGCCGTGGAAGAGGGCTACGTGGCCGGCGGCGGCATCGCGCTGCTCAACGTCATCCCCTCCGTGAAAAAGCTGCTTGACACGGCGGACAACGCCGACGAAAAGACCGGCATCCAGATCGTGCTGAAGGCCATCGAATCCCCCATCCGTCAGATCGCCGAAAACGCCGGCCTGGAAGGCTCCGTCATCATCGACGCGATCCAGCGCTCCGGCAAGGAGGGCTACGGCTTCAACTTCGCCACCGAGGAATATGTGGACATGGCGGAAGCCGGTATCCTCGATCCCACGAAGGTCACCCGTTCCGCGCTGCAGAACG
Source organism: Clostridia bacterium (assembly GCA_017428085.1). Classification (GTDB taxonomy): domain Bacteria; phylum Bacillota; class Clostridia; order Oscillospirales; family Acutalibacteraceae; genus RUG806. The sequence continues at coordinate 72,465 of JAFRRP010000033.1, forward strand.
CTGCTTCCGTGGCGGCCATGGTGCTGACCACCGAGTCCCTTGTCACCGACAAGCCCGACCCGCAGGCGGAAGCGGCCGCGGCGGCGGCCATGGCCGGCGCGCAGGGCGGCGGAATGTATTGATGAGTCGCAAGTCGTGAGTCGTAAGTCGTAAGACCGGCGGTCCCGCGAGCGATACCATTCAAACAAACAGAACAACACCCCTGACGTACGGAACAACCGTTCATCCGGGGTGTTGATTATTATTCTGACGACTGACGACTGAAGCGGCACTAAGGTGCCGCGCTACGGCGCGAGCTCCGCTTCCCTGCGGATCGTCACGTCACTGTACTTCATCATGCAGACGCCTTCCTCGTAATCGCCGATCTGCGGTTCGTTAACGATACCGTTCAGGTTGTTCAGGATCAGCTGCGGGAAATCACAGCCGCATTCGTGGGCATGCGGGTACCCGCCGCCGAATCGGGGATTGACCTCCGAAATATAATACTGTCCGCCGACCTCAAACAGATCGATATCCACGGGACCGCGGAAGCCCGCCTCCGTCACGAACCGTTTGATCAAAGAAAACAATGCCGGGTCCTTGAAGCTGACGGATCTGTCAGTTTCACCCGCGCGCATCCGGATCTTTATCTTGGTAAAAACGGAAACGACTTTTCCGGACAGAAGATCAACGTATACGTCCGCGCCGATCTCCTGACCGCGCAGGTATTCCTGCAGCATCAGATCGTCATGCCGCCGGAGCAGCAGTTCCAGCATCTCCCTGTCGCAGACACTGGAAATGCCGACGGAAGCCGAACCTCTGGCCGGTTTGACCAACACGGGAAACGCGGCCTCCCCCTTTGCGAACGCCGCTTCGAACGACGGCAGATCCCGCCAGGAACGGGCGCACGGATACCGGCGCCGCGCCAGCCACAGATACATCTGATACTTGTCCAGCGCCATTTCACAGCAGGGAAAGCTGCTGCCGATCACCGTCGTTCCGACGGCGCGGAACCTGTTTTCATTTGCCGCCAGCACGCTGAGATCGGGATCGATCAGGCTCAATACGCCGTCGATGCTTTCTTTTTCGCAAAGCGACAGGACACAGTCGATATAGTCGTTCTTATGTACCGCCGGAACGATATAACAGCCGTCCGCCTCATACAGCGCCGGCGCAAGCGGGTCCGCGTCCGCGGCAAACACCGCCCCGGTCCCGCGGAGCGCTGCCTTGAAATACCGTACGATCCTGTTTCTCGTCCCTGCCGCCAATATCAGAATACGCATGCCTTTGCTCCTTTTTTCTCCAGCGGTCCGCGGAAACGGTTGATTTTTTCCGGTTCCCCGACGCCAGGATTGATGATAATGCAAGCTTTCGGCCTGCGGTATCAGACAATAGGATAAAAAAAGGGATCATCACGGAATTTTGTGGGATTTGAATCAGAGAGACAAAATGGGAGTTTGTCGCGCTGTTTGCCGTTTCATGAAAACCTGCCCCATTGGGTAGCGCGGCACCTTAGTGCCGCTCGTGGCAATTGCAGCTTTTGAAACGGATTTTGGATCTGCCGACTGTTTTCTCTAACACAATAGGCATTCATTTCATCGCAAATCTTTTCAAAAAAGTTGTTTGCGTCTATAGCGGCACTGAGGTGCCGCGCTACCGGTGGGGGGCACACCGCAAAATCCCTGTTTGCCGCTATCCCACAAAAAAACGTGATGATCCAAAAAAAAGACAAACCGGGAAGATCCTCAGTTTGTACTCTCTCGCGCGCTGACGAGCCAGAAAAACGCGCCCTGATATTCGAGCTTTTTTTCCTCGTAGCAGATCCCGTCGGCAACGGTATCGATATCACTCGGATATCCCGTAATACCTCTGCCCGTCATTTTGGCGACGGCTTCCTTCCGGCACCAAAAACGGGTAAAATCGCCGTCAAACAACGCCTTTTCCGCCACCGTAAGGGATCGCTCGACCAAGCGGGCGTTATAATTTGCCCGGCAGACCTCCACGTCGACGCCCACGGGAACGTCGGCGATCGCCGCCGCGCAAACGTCCCTGCTGTGAGATATGCTGAAAAAGAACCGGTCGTCGGCAAAGCGCGGTTTGCCGTTTTTCTCAAACACGACCGTGCCGCCCTCCAACCCGTTCTGCTTCATCATCCGATACAACAGCCCCCAGGCGGAACAGGAGGTATATTTCACCGTCGGGTTACGGTACTGCCCGATATGGTCGATCAGCGCGTCGCCGAAGGGCGGTATCAGCTCCGTCTTTGAAACGGGCGCCCACTCAACGATCAGCATCGGCGATTTTTTCCAATTCGGCAAACTGAACCTTGCCGTACTCATTGCGGGGGATCGCATCGACGACGATCACCCTGAAAGCGGAATTGTGAAGATTGGTCTTTCCGCTGATGAACGGGACGATCTGATCCCGAAGCGGCTCCCCGGTGGTAAAAATGATCATCCGCTTATCGTCGCCGGTGCAAACGAAATCCACGTTCGGGTACTGCGTTTTCAGGATACGCTCGGTCTCGTCCAGGCTGACCCGCAGCCCGAACATCTTCAGGAAACGGCCCTTGCGGCCGATGATATAGTAAAATCCGTCGGCGTCCCTTTTGGCGATATCGCCGGTATGGTACTCGCCGCAGAACTCGTCGTCCTTCATCAGGTCGTCTTTGCACAGGGCGTACCCCATGGTGACGTTGGGGCCACGGTATGCCAGTTCGCCCGTCACGGCGCCATCCTCCCCCTGGGCCTCGTCCAGCAGGAACAGTTCGCCGTGGGGGATCGCCTTTCCGATGCTGCCGATCTTTTCCAGCGCCAGCGAAGGATCGAGGAACGCCATCCGCGCGCTGGTCTCGCTGGTACCGAAGGTGGCGCAAAAGCGCTTGCCGCTGTTGTGCGCGTAAGAAGCCACCCACCGGAACATCTTATCGGTGAGCTTGCCGCCGCCCTCCGCCAAAGTACGGAGCCTCGGCAGGTCCATTCTGTCAAAACCGATCCGGCGCATGATCTCATAGCTGAACGGCACGCCGCAGAAGCTGGTCCCCCCATTGACACGGATAAACTCCCAGAAGTCCGGATCCATCAGATTGGCCTTGACCATCAGCACAGAAGCGCCGGCAAAAAGATGGGAGTTGATCACGTTCAGTCCCATGGTGTAATTCATGGGCAGATCACAGATACCGACCTCGTCGGCCGTCCACCCGAAGACCTTCGCCACGTTTTCCGCGTTGGCTTCCAGATTGCCGTACTTATGCCGTACCAGTTTCGGGCTGCCGGTGGAACCGGAGGTCGTCAACAGCATGGAGAGCTTTTCGTTCAGGGGATACGGCCCCGCGCCGGTCTTCAACAGGACGTACCCGTAAGCGGAAAAGACCGTTTCCCCGCCCAGCTCTTCGGCAAGCCGCTCCGGCGCCCAGTAATAACTGGGGGCGTAAGCGGACGCCAAATTATTGCGCAAGCCGGCATCCAGCCCGGCGCTGAGCAGCAACGGCACCTGCCCGTTGTTTTCAAACGCCAGATATCCGATCAAAGAGCCGGCGCAGCTTTCGCAAAGGCAAAAAACAACGCAACGGGGGATCCGCAGCGCCCGGAACGCCTCTATCGTCCCGCAAACGTCGGCATAGGTCAGACAGTATCCCGCGTCGTCCCTGACGGCGATTTTGTTTTTATCATGCTGATCGACATTTAAAAACATTGTTTCATTCTCCTGAGGAAACTCACAAAACTCACATGATCGTGCAGCCGTCAACGGCAAGCACCTGCCCGGACACGTAGGCAGAAAGGTCGGAAATCATAAACACGCAGGCCTTCGCGATATCCTCCGGCTCCGCCAGACGGCCCATGCAGATGTTCGCGATCCTGCCCTGCAGCTTTTCCGGATCGGCCTGCTTCATCATTTCCGTATTGGTCAGGCCCGGCGCGATGGCGTTCACCCGCACTTTTTTTTCCGCCAGCTCCTTAGCGGCGGATTTTGTCAAGGATACCACAGCGCCCTTGGTGGCGGAGTAAACGAGCTGCCCCCGGTTACCGCGCAGGGCGGTCATGGAGGCGATATTTACGATGCTGCCGCCCGTTTCCTGACGCGCCATCACCCGGCTGACGATCTGCAGCATATTGATGGTGCCGTACACGTTGACGGAAAACATTTTTTCCATATGATCGCGGCTGATCATACCGATCAGCTCGTTGAACTCCACACCCGCGTTATTGACAAGACCGTCGATCCTGCCGCACGTTTTTTTGATCTGCATGACGGCGGCTTTCGCCTCCTGCTCGCTGCAGATGTCAAAATACAGCGGACGGATCTCCCCGGGAGCGTCGGCGTTGACCGCCTCGCACCACTGCTCCACCGTCCCCTCGCGCACGTCGTTCGCATAGACGACGGCTCCGTTTTCGGCAAAAACCGTCGCCATCGCCCGGCCGATACCGCGGCCGGCCCCGGTCACTAAAATGACTTTATCTTTCAGCAGGCACATGCTTCTGTCTGTCCTTTCCTTATCTGTCCCAGAAAACGGTGATCTCGCGCACCTTTTCTTCCTCCGGCGGCGCGTATTTCCGTTTCAGAAAATCGGGGGCGACCTGCGGGAACAACGCGCAGCTGAGAACGTCCTCTTCGGTTCTGGCGTAATCCGCCGTTTCCTTTCTCAAACGTTCCATTTCCGGCGCAATGAGATCCGCCGGCCGGCACTCGATCAGCGCCTCGCCGCCGAGGGCCTTTCTGCGTACTTCCTCGTTCACCTCGCCCGGCAGCCTGCCGTATTCGCCCCTGAGCAGCATTTTGGATTCCTTCGGGAACATCTTGTACCGTTCCCCGGCGATCACGTTGAGCACCGCCTGCGAGCCCACGATCTGCGAAGTGGGCGTAACAAGAGGCGGATAACCGAAATCTTTGCGTACCCGCGGCACTTCGGCAAGCACCTCTTCCATTTTTTCCTCGGCGTTCGCCTGCTTCAGCTGGCTTAACAGATTGGAGAGCATCCCGCCCGGCACCTGATAGAGCAGCGTGTTGGGATCCACCCGCAGCACCTTGGGATCAAGGCTGCCTTCCTCCTGCAGCTTCTGCGCGACGGTCCTGAAATGCCTTGCCGCCTTGTTTAACAGCTTCAGGTCAAGCCCGGTATCCCGGGGCGTTCCCGCAAACGCGGCGACCGTCGCTTCCGTAGAGGGCTGCGCGGTGCCGTTGGCAAGCGGTGAAAGCGCGCAGTCCACGATATCCACGCCCGCCAATGCCGCCATCATATACACCATATCGCCGGTACCGGTGGTATTGTGGGTGTGAAGGTGGATCGGCACACGGACTTTTTCCTTCATCTTGCGGATCAGCTCATAGGTGTTCATCGGCAGGAGAAGGTTGGCCATATCCTTGATGCAGACGGTATCCGCGCCCATCTCCTCCAACTGCGCCGCCAGTCTTACGAAATAATCGTCGCTGTGGACAGGGCTGGTCGTGTAACTGATGGCCGCCTCACAGATCGCGCCGTTCTTTTTGACGGCCCGCATGGCGACCTCCATATTGCGCGTATCATTCAGCGCGTCGAACACACGGACCACGTCGATACCGTTTTCCACCGATTTGGCGACGAATTCCTCCACCACGTCGTCGGCATAGTGGCGATACCCCAGCAGGTTCTGTCCCCGCAGCAGCATCTGCAGACGCGTGTGGGGCATCGCTTTGCGCAGCGTACGGAGGCGCTCCCACGGGTCCTCGTTCAAAAAGCGCATGCAGGCGTCGTAGGTAGCGCCGCCCCAGCACTCCACCGACCAGTAACCGATGCGGTCAAGCACTTCGCACGCGGGCAGCATATCCTCGGTGCGCATTCGCGTCGCCGCCTGCGATTGATGCGCGTCCCGCAGGATCGTATCGGTGATGCAGAGCTTTTTCTCCGGCATGTTCAATGCAGCACTCATCCCGGCACCCTCTTACTCACCGATTTCAAAAAGCGGCGCGCCGCCCTGAACGGCGTCCCCCTGACTGACGTGAAGCGCGCTGACGGTCCCGTCTTTGGGGGAGACGATCTCGTTTTCCATCTTCATCGCCTCCAGCACAAGCACCGGCTGCCCTTTCTTCACGGAATCGCCGAGAGAAACGTTGACGCGGAGGATCGTTCCGGGCATCGGGCTGACGACTGCGCCTCCCGCGGCAGCGGCAGGCGCGGCAGCGGCAGGCGCGGCAGGCGCAGCCGCCGCAGGTGCGGGCACAGAAGCCGCAGGAACGGCCGCTTTGGGCGCTGCGACAGGAACGCTGCCGTCCATCAGTTCGATTTCCATTTCATAGGTTTTGCCGTCCAACGTAATTCTGTATTTACTCATACCGTTACCGCTCCCAATAGATATTTTTTATAAGATATGCCGCGTTCCGCGACGTACTGCTCCAATGCGCTGCGGGGCACTTCCCGGAAAGAAACGATCCGGATGTTGGATGCGTCCGTCTGCAGCTCCTCCGCGATGGCGGCGACCGCCATGACTGCGATCTGATCGATGTCCAGTTCCATCTTGTTACCTCTTTTGCCGCATTACAGCGGAATGTTGCTGTGTTTTTTGCCGGGGAGCGCTTTTTTCTTATTCTCCAGCATGTTGAACGCGGCAACGATTTTCCGTTTCGTTTCGGACGGATGGATCACCTCGTCCACGTAACCGTGCTCCGCCGCCACGTATGGATTCATAAACTTCTCGTTATATCCGTCGATCAGTTCCTGCCGCTTGGCATCGGGATCCTCGGCCGCTTCGATGGCGCGTTTCCCGATAATGGCGACCGCGCCGGAAGCGCCCATCACGGCGATCTCGGCAATGGGCCACGCGTAGACGATATCCGCGCCCAACCCCTTGCTGTTCATGGCGATATACGCGCCGCCGTAGGCCTTGCGCATGATGACGCTGACCTTCGGCACCGTAGCCTCGGAATAAGCAAACAGCATTTTTGCGCCGTGGCGGATAATGCCGCCGTGCTCCTGCTGACTGCCGGGCAGAAACGCAGGAACGTCCACAAGCGTCAACAACGGGATATTGAAGCAATCGCAGAAGCGGATAAAACGCGCGCCCTTGTCAGAGGCGTTGATCTCCAGCGAGCCGGCCATGTAAGCGGCCTGATTGGCGATAATGCCGATCGTTTTTCCGTTCAGGCGGGCAAAACCCACCACGATGTTCCGCGCAAAATCCGGTTGGACCTCCATAAAGCTGCCTGCGTCAATGAACGCGGCGATCACGTCGCGGACGTCATAGGCGCGTTTTACGTCTGCCGGGACCAGTTCCGTCAGCGTGCCGCAGGCGTCCACCTGCGTGCCGGGTACCGTCAGGGAGGCGTCCTCATTGTTCTGCGGCAGGTAGCCCAGCAGCTGACGGACGCCGTTCAGGCAGCTCAAGTCGTCCGGATAGACGAAATGCGCCACGCCGGAGGTGGCGCTGTGGACGGCCGCCCCGCCGAGATCCGCGGAAGAGATGACCTCCCCGGTGACGGATTTCACCACGGCGGGACCGGTGATATACATCTGGCTGTTTTTCTCCGTCATAAAGATATAATCACAGATGGCAGGCGAATAGCACGCGCCGCCCGCGCACGGGCCGAGGATCACGGAGATCTGCGGGATGACGCCGGAGGCGATCGTGTTGCGATAGAAGATATCCGCGTAACCCGCCAGGCTGTCGATCCCCTCTTCTATGCGTGCGCCGCCGCTGTCGTTGACGGAAACGAAGGGAGCCTTCATGTCCATCGCCATATCCATGGCGCGACAGATCTTCCTCGCATGGGCTTCGCCCAGCGAACCGCCGCCGACGGTAAAATCCTGCGAAGAGGCAAACGTCAGCCGCCCGTGGACCATGCCGTACCCGGTCACTACGCCGTCGCCGGGCTTTTTCTTCTTCTCCATCCCGAAATCGATCGCGCGGGACGCAATCATATCGTTGATCTCCACAAATGTACCGTCGTCAAACAGCGCCTCCATGCGCTCTCTGGCGGTCAGCTTGCCGGAAGCGTGCTGCTTTTCGACGCGCTCCGCGCCGCCGCCCGCGGCCGCCGCCTCCCGGCGCTGCGTCAGATTGTCAATACCGATCTGCCATTTTTGTTCCATATTCATTCACCATTTCACCGACACCGTCACGCAAGACAGACGCGACGGACTGACGGCGTTATTATTGATCTGTTTTATACGCCGCCGAACGGCTTACGATCAGTCAAAAGTAAAAAACCATCTTTCGCTGTTTTCGTTGATCTGTTTGCCGCCGTTTTTTTCGATCACTCTTTTTGACGCGGGGTTATACTTTTCCACGCTCAACAGCGTCTCACCCACGTTGAGTTCTCTTGCCTTTTCCACCAGACAGCCAAGTAATACGGTAGCGTATCCCTTTCCCCTGTGAAGCGGATCGATCGCGTAACCGATATTGCCGCCGATCGTTCTTGAATGGCTGTTGAGGCCGTGCCTGACCTTCCCAAAACCGACGGGCACAGCGTCGTCAAACAGCCAGAAAACGGTTTGGGGAACATAGCCCTCCGGAAGATTACGCCCCTGCGCCCAATCGTCCTGTTCTTTAAGCCATTCCTGGAATTCCTCGTAAGTCAGGCCGTGCGCCGTATTCTTGAATTCGTTTTCACAGGCGCCGATCCGCTGCAGCATATCATAAACCGCATGTCCGTCGTTCACGCTCAATTGTTCCAAATGAAGAGCCATTTTTTATTACCTCGTTTATTATTGGTTGCAAAGTTATTGTATTTCAATATAATCGCCGCGGTAAAAGTCTTCGATCACGCCGGAGATCGCGGCAGACACCTGCGCGCTGATGTTCAGGTCGTTTTTGTTTCGTTCGATCGCCTTGATAAACGCGACGATCTCGTACCGGATACCCTCTCCGTCCAATTGATAGAAGAACCGTTTATTCTCGGTCTGATCCTCAAACCGCACTTCAAAATAATCCGTTTTCCACCATGGCGCGGGAACGTAAATATACCCCTTTGTACCGGTTATCACGAGCTCGCCTTCCGATTTCGCCGCTTTAGCCACCTTGATGGATGCAACGGCTTTATCGTAAATGAAATCGATCTTTGTAAAACCGTCGAACAGCAGATCGCGGTCCAGAAATCTGGTGACAATGGTTTTTTGTCTGTAATCTGTGCCAAGCAACTGAAACACCGGCAGCATGGCGATAGGCCCCCAGGAGGATATGGTATTAAACACCCCCGAAAGATCGACGTTTTTTTCGTCGAGCTTTCCCTGCATGCTGGTACAGGTTGCATCCACCGAAATGATGTCGCCGATCCTGCCGCTTTTCGCCAAAACGACAAGCCGTGAAAAAGCGGTCGAATAGGCGGTTTTGATCGCGTCCGCGAGGATCAGATCGTTTTCCTCGGCAAACCGGAGCAGCTCCTCGCACTGGCTCTTTTTGGTGGCGATCGGGGACTCGCAGATCACGTGTTTTCCCTTTGCCAGCGCGTTTTTGATATCCTGATAGTGGTTACTGGGAATCGTAGCAACGTAAACGGCATCCACGTTTTCAAACCCTTCGCCGCAATCCTTCAGTTCAGCGCCGTTGACGTAACTGATCTCGTTGGCAAATTTCGGTCCGCCGCCCGGGTTCCCGATGATCCCGATGGAGAGCTTATGTTTCTCCGCACGGATGTCTGAGCTGGAAATGCCCACTGTTCTCGGCAGGTAAATAACCTTACAATACTCGTTCAGGTAATCAAATTTTCCTTCCCAATCCGAACCGATCGTAAAAATATCCACGTTATAACGCTTGATATCGTCGATCTTTTGGCCTTCGTATTCCTCTACGATGATTTCATCGGCAATATCGGCCTGCTTCAACGCCGCGATGCGTTCCATGAGTGTTTGCTGATTGTTGATTTTTCCGCGGGTCTTGTCATAATCGTCCGACGTTACGCCGACGATCAGATAATCTCCCAACGCTTTCGCACGCTTCAGCAACTGAATATGGCCGTAATGCAAAAGATCAAAGGTACCGTACGTAATCACCTTTGTCATGCTTCGCCTCCGAACTTAACGGTCCAATTCATAAAGCGCTTCGGTAAACCGCCGCATATACTGCTTTTCGCCGATGGATACCCTGAGGCAGGTACCGAAATCGCCGACGCCGGCATAGGATTTGATCAGGATCTTCTTTTCCGCCTTCATCCTGTCCACAATCGTTTTTGCGTCGGTAAAGGGTTTGATAAACAGGAAGTTGCCCGCCTCGCCCTTATGCGGATAGCCATGCTCGTCCAGGCTGGCAATCAAATATTTCCTGCCCTCCTCAAATTTCGCGATCAGTTCGTCCACCATGCCGGGCGTGGTCAATACCGCCTCAGCAAATTTCATCGCAAACGCATTTGTATTATGCGGCGTACACAATTTCTGGACCATGCGGACCCCTTCCGGCCAGCCCAGCACATAGCCGAGCCGGGTCCCGGCCAAAGAGAACAGCTTGGAGAACGTTCTGGTGACAAATACATGCTCGCCCTGCAGCGCGTATTTGGCGAAGGTCTTCGGATAAAAATAATGATAGGCCTCGTCGATCAGGACCGTGATCTCTTTTTTTCCTGCCTCCGCCAGAATCGACTCGATCTCTTCGTCGGAATACACGTTCCCCATAGGGTTGTTGGGATTCAACAGGATCAACAGCTGCGTTTCGGGGGTCATGGCCTCCAGAATACGGTCCACGCTCATACTGAGGTCTTCGTTGTAGGGAACGCCGACGAAATCCCTGTCATACATCTCCGAATAGATCTGGAACATAAAATAGGAAGGCACCACGCCCACGACCCTGCCGTGCGGCGAGGTAAAGGCCTGCATGATGTAACGGATGCCTTCGGCGGAACCGTTGACCAGACAGAGATGGGAAATGTCCGTTCCCAGATAATCCGCAAGCACCTCGGAGAAATGGAGCGTTTCGGGGTACTGCGCCACGAACTGCGGAGTAACATCCGAAAGAACGCGATCGATGAAATCCTGCGGAAGACCGCCGGGATTCTCGTTCAGATCCAACCGGAGATAATCCTTGCGTTCGTTCTGGTCAAAGATCCTGTTCAGCGTCACGAGGCTGGGATTCAGATAATACATTTCAACGACCTCCCGATCATTTATTAATCAGGTACTGCGTACCCCTGTACTCTTTATAAGATGTATTCGGATCATAGCAGCGCACGACGGTTCTCGGCTTGCGGTCGTCTTCCGGCGGGAACTGCATATAATCCTTGTAAAGACGTTTGAGATAGACGTCGTATCCTTTGGGAATGGGGAACTGCCTTCCCTCGTACTCCGTAAAGATCTGCTCGGAAAAAATCTCTTTATCAAAGATGTACGCGTATGCGATCCGGACCTTGCTGCACTTGTCCATCGAATACCGTTCCACCATCTTTTCCGCGAAATGGAACAGGAAATAGCGGATCCTTTTGCCCCTGAAGATGGAAAGGAGCGTTTTCGCCCGTTTCTTTAAGCTTTCCGTCCCCTGATTCGGTATGCGCTGCGCGGCCATCAACGCAAAGACCTGGCAGAAAAACCACTGCAGCTTTTGTCCCAATCTGCCGTCGGGACAGCCGTCAATCGGCTCAATATCGATCTTCAAACCGTGGCAGATGTCATAATCCACCGCATAATCGTAGATACACGTAGTTTCGGAATCACGCAACAGCGCGATATGTACGCCTGTAAGCGTATCCTTTGTCGGGCGGAGCAGCTGGAACCGGTTGCCCTCGTTGTTCCACAACTCAAACAGCCGTTCATAATCCTTACGGGGAAGCGCCACGTCAACGTCATCGTCCCATGGGATAAACCCCTTATGCCTGATCGCGCCCAACAATGTGCCGCCGGTCAAAAAATAGGTCAGGTTGTTTTCCTTACAGAAAGCGTCAAGGGCATCCAGTATTTCCAGCAGTTTCAGCTGAAGCGTTCTGGTTTCCTCGGGACTGAATTCCGAAAAATCCACCAATTGCTTATTGGTATCCATCAAAAAATCCTCCTATGCAATGCTGTCAGATCGTCTACGCTTTTTTCGCGTGTTTGCGAAATCTGACAACTAATTTCATCAATTCTTTTCGTTTGATCACGGCAACGACGCCGACGCCGACGACCAGCACTGCAACGAATCCCCACCGGATAAAGTCGTTGCGATAAAGCAGCAAAGAAAGCGGGATCAGCGCAAGAGACACGCTCAAAAATGAGAACAGGTCTTTGGCAGGAAGAATTTTCCTGATCTCCATTTTGATCGTCACCCGGTAATGAGCGATGATCATCAATGTCTGCGTCAAAACCGTAGCGTAACAAACGGCTTTGTAATCCCAAAGCTTTACACCGGCGATATCCATGCCGATGTTAAACACTGCGGCACATCCTGTAATGATCGCGGCGTATTTGTTCTTTTTATGATAGGTTTCCAGATAGACAAACTGGGAAAGCAGCGCCGTAAGGATGCCGTTAAGGAGCATCATCGGCAGAAGATCAAGCGCATCCGCATACTCTCCGCCGCCCAAAATGCTCATGATCTCGGGACCCAGCAGCAGTACGGCGACCGTTCCGGCGACAAGAAGCCAGATATAAATCGAAAACGTTTTTCTGATGCTGCGGTATTCGCAGACTTTCAGCTGATCGTAAAACCAAGGCGCCCACGCCCCGTTCAGCGTTCTGACGAGAACGAGAATGATATTCGTGACCGTATGCGAAAGCGAAATATTGCTGACCATCTCGCTGTCACAAAGATGCTTAACCACAAAGTTATCCGAGGACATCAGGATATTGGTGGCAAGCAGGCTGAGCACCAGCGGGATCGCGATCTGCATCGCGTACTTGATATAAGATAAGTTGAACGCAACGCGTTTTTTCAGGAAGTAAGCGTAAAACGCCAGACCGACGACCACGTAGAGGATATACTGTCCCAATATTCTGCCGAAGATCCTCTCTTCCGTCATCACGGTAGCAAGTACGACCGAAAGAACGGAGGAGGAGATCACAAGCGCAAAGGAGATCCCTGCGTTCAATTTATACCGGTATGTGATCCGCTGCTTGGTCTGAAACATGGAAAACGCCGGAATGGCAAACGCGTACAGGAACATGACAAGCATATACTTGTGCTTGACCAGCATGATGCCGTAGAAAAAATCCTGGAACAGCATATAGGCGGCGAAAACCACCGCCGTTACAAAACTGGACAAAAGCAGGCAGGAAGAAATATACGCATTGAAATCCTTTTCTTCCGTATAATCAAACCGTGCCCTGTTGATGGTGTTGAACACCTCGATGCCGCAAATGATGATAAGAATGTTCTGCCATGAAACATACACGGAAAAATCACCGTATTCCGCTTTTGACAGAATCCTGGTAAAGATCGGCGTTGTAATAAACCCGATCGCATGGGTCAGGTAACTGGATATCGTGTACCAAAAACTGGATTTGACAAGTACTGACGTACTGATTCTATGTTCTTTATTATCACTCATAACAATCGCTTTAAAATCGATATAACTTTTTACTCCTATCACGGGATTACTGTACGGCCGGACAAAGGAAAGGGAGTTGACGCAATGCAAAACCGGTCGTCCCGGCGACCACGCAACCGGACAGAAACAAAGGAAACCGGATCGGCAAAATAAGAATAAAAATGCAAAACGAAAGCAAACGCATACCGGCGTCCGCCAGCGCTCCTTCCCGCTAAAAGCCGCAGGGTTCTCCGCTAAACGACAGCCTGTGCTGTTTCAGCCAATACAGGCTGCATGCTTTTTTTCTTTCTCCATTTCAGCATCAGCGCAAGCAAAACCCAAAACGCGCCGGTGTACCAGAAAGAATTTGAGAAAACCAATTTAAAGGACGTAACGAAAAATGTAATAAAAATGACCTGCTGAAAACTATCGGTACAATTGCGATACAGATCAATGATACCTTTCGTCAATAAGATCAATATAACGGAGCCGCCCAAATAGCCGAACGAAACAAGGATCTCCAAAAACAGATTGTGCGAATATCCCCATCTGAATTTCCGACCTATAACAGGTCGATCGCCGTAAACGCCCCATCCGAACGGCCCTCCGTTCTTGATCATACCCCAGACGGTCTTATATATCGTTTCCCGCCCGTTACTGTTTGAGAAGGAACCGGTAAGCAAAGAACTGATCGTTCTTGAATTGATACCTAAAGACGTCAGCAACTTGACTCCTAAACTGACAACCGCCTGATAATAAAACACAAACAGGATCCCGACCGCCAACAACAGTAGGAATAAGACTAAAATGTACTGCCGTCTTCGGGATGCCATCTTGTGCCACTGGAAAGGCAACATCAGGGGAAACATCGCGATCGGCCACAGAATGGCGCCGCGTGATCCGCCCATCAGGATCGCGTAAATCCCGATCAAAAAAGGAAGATAATACCTTTTTTTTCCATTGATAAACGCATAGGAACCGAAAAAAGCCGTCGGGAACAGCATATCATACCCATACTCAAGATTGTATGCGCTGTGTACTTCCTCTCCGTTGACGTCATTGATGATCCAATACCCGCGCCTGACAGATGAAATATACCGCAGGAGATAAAAAATCCACAGGATAAAACAAACAAGCTTTAAGTTCCGGACTATTTTCTCATTGTCGTTGCTCAACCATATAATCAAAAACGCCCAAATACCGGTCACCGGCGTCAAAAACGCGGGAACAATTCCGTATGTATCATGTAAAAACCAGTTTTTGTACTCCGGATGGATCAGGTAAGTCGCCGAAAACAGGACGACGACCCCGGCATACAGTAAAAACGGCGGAAGTAACTGGTTTATGCTGCACTTAAAAAGACAAAGGATAATCAAACCGACCAGCAGGACATAAAACATCAACTCGCTTATGTCGCGGCCGAGGACAACCGACAGCACCAGAATACACACAAGATTCAGAAAGTACAGAAGGAAAACGAGATCTTCTATTGATATAGAATTAAAGGACAGATTAAATTTCAGCTTCACTTTTAAGCTCCTCTTACAGTAACCCGAACGATCGGTCTGACCGTTCCGAAGCCTCACATGCAGGTAAACACCCCTGAAAGCACATAAACGTCGATCTATCGCAAAGCGCTGCCGTCCCGGCAATGCCGCAGATCACGGGACCAACGCTGAATAGCCGCAAGCAATCAAAGCATCACAGTCGGGAAAACGCACTTTCCCGGCATTATTCCATGCTGATCCCCATTTTTTCCAGGATCTTTTTCCCGTTCTCATAGGAACCGTAATGCAGGATATCTTCCGATTCGAACATTACGTCGAAAGCGTCTTCCAGCTCCGAGATAAGGGAAAGATGAGCGACGGAATCCCACTGGGGGACCGCTTTAAAGGTAAAGCTTTCGTTTAAGACAGCTTCGTTGACGCCGAGCACGTCCATAAACACTTTATTATATTTCTCTGAATTTGACATAAGTCAATCTCCCTTCTAATCACCGTTTGCGCTTCGGAACGAAGCCGGAAGAAGGAGAGACTCGCTTCTTCCGTCTTCGCAGGCTCCGAAGAGCACGCCTTCGCCTGTTTTCAGGCGTTCTCCATCAATTTCAGAATGTCGGCAACCGTTTCAAAGCCCTTGATCACGTCGCCGGTCAGCTTTACGCCGAATTCATCGTCCATCAGCACGATAAGGGAAAGCTTCGCCATGGAGTCATACTCGTCCACGTCGGCAAGCACGGTGTCGGCGGTCAGAGTGCCTTCGTCCAATTCCCAGGTTTCTTCCAGCATTGCGATTTTTTCCTGATCAGTCATGTCTTTAACCTCCTGTTTTTTTGATAATATTACACCTGATCATCCAGGTTGTAACCGTCTTTGTAATAAGCGTCCGTATGGACCAGCGGAAGGATATCTGCAGCCGCAATCTCCAGCGCACACGTCGCCCAGGAAAGGCCCACGCCGAAGCCGCAGCAAAGCGCCTTGACCGTCCTGTCGTCTTCCGTTTCGCCGTACTTGTCCACCAGTGAGATCGGGATGGAAGAGGAAGAGGTATTGCCGAAACGGTCCATCGAGACCAACATCTTCTCCTCCGGGAATTCCGATTTCTTTGCCACGCGCTTCATGATCATCAGATTGGCCTGGTGCAGCACAAGACAATCGTAGTCGTCCGGCGTGGTCCCGGTCTTCGCCATAAAGTCGTTCAGCTGCTTCGGCGCTTCCGCCGTGGCGAAATTGAATACGGCGATGTCATCCATTACCACGTAATGCGTTCTGCCGTCCGGGGAATCCGGATTCCTCCATGAGCCGTAAGGGGAAATGATCGCCTTGTAGCCACTGCCGTCCGTCTGGGAAAGGAACTGCAGCCGGCCGCCCTCCGTCTTTTCCATCAGCGTAGCCGTTCCGGAATCGCCGAAGAGCCAGTTGCCCGAATGTCCTTCCCTCTGCTTGCGCCGCGTGCTGAACTCTCTGGCGGAAGAATCCCCCGCCAGAAGCAGCCCGTATTTCACGGCGGTATTGCTGAGCAGGCTGGCAAGCACGTTCAGACCGTAGACGAACCCGGAGCAACCGAGATTGACGTCAAAGCAAATGCACTCCTTCGGCAGACCGAGCCGGTACTGCAGGACGCACGCCGAAGCGGGCAGGCGGTAATCGCCGGTCTGTGTCACAAAAACCAGCACGCCTATCTCTTTTTTGTCGATCTGTTTTTCTTCCAGCAGCTTTTCCGCGGCGGCAAAGCAAAAATCAGCCGTGGTCTGTCTGGGGGACGCCGAATAGCGCCCCGACACGCCGGTTTTTTTGATAAAGCGCTGTACCGTGGCTTCATCCTCATCTGAGAGATCGCTGATGGAATCCCACTCCGGGGATACCGCCGCGGCCATACCGATCACTTTAACGTTATTGATTTCTGTAAACATGCACGCCTCCTAACACGTGGTAAGACCGCCGTCCACCGGCATCGTGATCCCCGTGATAAACCGCGCGGCCGGGCTGATCAGAAACGCGATCGCGTTGGCGATATCCTGCGTCTGCGCAATCCCCAGGTACTGGCGGGAAGTCAGCTCCCGGTTCGTATCGCTGTCCTCGCCGTATTTTTCCACGAATTTGGCGTAAAGCTCCGTGGCGGTCATTGCCGGCGCTACGGTATTGATGCAGATCTCCTTCTCCGCCAGCTCCTTCGCCATACATCTCACAGCGGAATCCATGGCGGACTTGGAGGACGAATAGATGGATTTCGATTTGTCGCCGCGCAGCGACGCGCAGGAGGAAACGCCGACGATCCTTAAACCTGGGTTGAATCTTCCCTTCCGCGCTACCTGACGGACCATTTCAAAAAATCCGAAGAAATTGACGTTAAAGGTATTCAGCACCTTTTCCGGCTTGGACTGCATCAACGGAAGAGCCGTACCGAGGCCTGCCGAATACACCATGCCGTCCAACGGACCGTGCTTTTCCACAATGCCCTTGATCAGGCCCTCGATGGCATCCAGCTTGCTCACGTCGGCGTAATACGCGGCATGTCCGTCGCCGGACAGCTCCGTCAGGGCCTGCATGACCTGTTCCTCGTCGATGGCGACCAGCACGAGCTTGGCGCCGAGGTTGCTTAAAGTGATAGCCGTTTTCTTTCCGATGCCGGAAGAAGCGCCGACCACCAGGATTCTGCGGTCTGTCAAATCGATAAGATTATACATATTTTCCTCCTGTCAACATCTGTCATTCATCCGGATAGTCGTCGTCGTAACGGTCTTTGCCGTAGGTCAGCGGAAGGATATCCTTCGTGTTGATCGTGACCTCCATCACGCCCCACGAAAGACCCACACCGTAACCGCTCGTCAGCAGGCGGACCTCTTTGTTCTCATCGCAGCTTCCGTATTTGTCGACGATCGTCAGCGGAACGGAAGCGCCGCTGGTATTGCCGAACCGATCGAGGGAAACAGGCACCTTTTCCATCGGCATGCCGACGCGCTTGGCAATATTCTTGATGATCATCATGTTGGCCTGATGGAGCACCAGGTCGTCATAACCATCTATTTCAGCGCCGAGCTTGGTAAGATATTCTTCGACCAGAGCAGGCACTTCGTTGATGGTAAAATTGAACACAGCGATATCATCGCTGGGGATGCTTTCGGGCCCCACCGGATGCTTCCATGCGTTATAGGGCGTTGAAAGGGCTTTGTGCCCGGTGCCGTCGCTCATCAGCGCCGACGTCAGGCGGCTCGCGTCGTCCTTTTCCAACAGGGTCGCCGAACTGGCGTCGCCGAACAGAAGCGTTGTGTTGGAGCTTCTCTGATCGACGCCAAGGCCTTTTCTGCTTCTTGCCAGGGTATCGCCCACAAGCACCAGCGCCTTTTTGGCGTCGGACGCCATCAACATGCCTGCCGCCAGAGAAACGCCGTAAACGAAACCGGAGCACCCGAGATTGACGTCGAAAGCGAGGCAGCTTTTGCTCAACCCCAATCTTTTGTGCAGCACAAGCGCCGTGGAAGGCGTACGGTAATCCGGATTTTGCGTGACGTTGATCAACACGCCGATCTCCTCGGGCGTATACTTTCCCGCCGCCTCGATCTGTTTGGCCGCCGTATAAGAAAAGTCAGCCGCCGTCTGGTCCATCCCGCATTTGTGCTTTCCGGCGATACCGGTCTTTTTGATGAACGATTTTACAAACTTGGGGTCCTCGTTCGGATCGTCCGCCATGGCGGCGATGTCGACTCTGCCTTCCGGCACGGACGCCGCGATACAGGCAATTCTGATTCCTTCGTAGTTGCTGAATACCATTTGTTCTACTCCTTTACAATCAACATGAGGTAAAACCGCCGTCTACCGGCAATTCGATTCCGGTAATCATTCTGGACGCAGGGGACAGCAGAAAAATGACGGCATTGGCAACGTCCACCGGTTCGTTCATTCCAAGATAATTCCTCCCCACCTTTTTAGCGCCCGGCTCCTGCTCCAGATTTCCTTTGAGTTCCAAATGAGCGCGGTACATTTCTGTGTTGGTCGGCCCGGGCAAAATCGTATTGACACGGATTCCCTTGGGAGCAAGCTCTCTTGCCATACATCTCATCGCGCCGTTCATGGCGGCTTTTGAGGCACCGTAAGCAGACTGTGCGATCGTTCCGCAGTTAGCGGTAGAGGACGATAACGCAACGATGCTCATTCCTTCATGATACCGGCCTTTTTTGGTCATGACCCTGACCAATTCAAAAAAAGAATAAAAATTGACCGTCATGATATTATGAAGACGTGCGTATTTATAATTGCCGAAGGGAAGATCCTCCGTAATACCGGCACATTGTACAAAACCGTCAAACGGTCCTGCTTCCTGGATAATCCGCTTCACTTTCTCTTCAAGGCTTTCGATATCTGCCAGATCGACCTCATACGCATGATGCCCTTGGCCGACAGCCTGTGACAGGGTATCGGAGAGGCGTTCCGCGTTGCGGTCAAGCATCGATACCTTCGCCCCGATTTTGCTTAACTGAAGGGCGGTTTCACGGCCGATCCCCGAAGACGCCCCCGTAACCAGAATGTGTTTTCCGCTTAAATTCAAATAATCCATTTCTTACTTCTCCTTATCCCTGTGACATACCGCCATCGATCAGGATAGAGGTGCCCGTTATCGTTTTCGCTGCGTCACTCAACAAAAAGGCGATGGTGTTGGCGACTTCGATCGGCTCCGTAACGCCCATGTACTGTTTTTCATGGATCTCCTGCATCTCAAACGTATCCGGATAACGTTCGATGTACGCCTGATACATCCAAGTATTCACCCAACAGGGCACAATGGAATTGACGCGGATCTTCTTTTTCTTCAAGTCGCAGACCAGACACCGGATGGCGCCGTCAAGCCCCGCCTTGGAAGCGCTGTAGGCAACCTTGGACTGCTTTCCCTGAATACTGGCGGTAGAGGAGATCGCCACAATACTGCCCTCATCCTCAAAACAACCCTTTTTTGTAATACACCGCACAATTTCGATGAAAGAGAACAAATTCGCGTCCATAACTCTGATCATGTCCTCTCTCTTTGTCATCTTCAGCGGACGCATCATTGCGATCCCGGCGCAATGGGCAAATCCGTGGAACGACCCGCACTCGCTTGTGATCCGCTTAATCAGGCCCTCGATCCCGTCCACGTCGTTCAGGTCAAAGGTATACATTGCGTGGCCGTCGCCCTCCAACATACCGAAAGTCCGCTGCAGCGCCTCTTCTTTCATATCGCATAGCACCACCTTGGCGCCGAGTTTGCTGAGCTGGACCGAAGTCGCGCTGCCCATCCCGCCGGCAGCGCCGGTAACCAGAATTCTTTTTCCGGTCAGATCCATTGGATTAATCATCGGTTTACTCCTTTTTTATAACATTTCCGGGGTGATTTTTCCCTCTTTGTAGTAATCGACCGTTTCCTCAATGGGGAACACGTTTTCCATATCAATGGATAGGCCGGTGACTCCCCAGGAAAGCCCTATGCCGAATCCGCACATCAGCACCTTTTTTACATCCTTCCCGTTTTCTCCGTAGGCGTCGCACAGGGTAAGAGGGATGGAGATGCCGCCCGTATTTCCGTAGCGGTCAAGGGAAACCGGCACCGCTTCTTTGGACAGCTTCAGCTTCCGGGTGATCTGCTTGATAATGAACTCATTGGCCTGATGGAACACAAACGCGTCATAATCATCGGCACCTGTACCCGTATACGCCAGATAATCGTTCAGCGCCTTCGGGACGTCAGTAATGGAAAAGGAAAAAACGGACGTCCCATCCATGTAGATGTCATACAGAGAGCGCTCGATACCGTCGCTGCACATGAACCGCTCGCGGCCGGGATACATATCCCGGAAGCCGCCCGCCGGAAGAA
Source organism: Clostridia bacterium (assembly GCA_017428085.1). GTDB lineage: Bacteria > Bacillota > Clostridia > Oscillospirales > Acutalibacteraceae > RUG806. The sequence continues at coordinate 93,180 of JAFRRP010000033.1, forward strand.
TGATGGCCTTGTACCTGGAACCGTCGCTGCGGAGCAGCGTGGTCACTTGAGATCGGTCATCCGTTTTTTTCAGGAGGATCGCCGCGCCGGCGTCGCCGTACATCATGACGATCGATTTGTCGTGCGGGTCCACCAGCTTGGAAGCGGTCTCTCCCATCAGCAGCAGTCCGTACTCCCGGTCCGAAGCGGTCAGCATGCTCATTGCCGTCTGAAGACCGTAGATAAACCCGGAACACCCGAGATTGATCTCCATACAGGAGCAGTCGACGGGCAGCTCCAACCGTTTCTGCACAACGCTTGCGCTGGAAGGACGCCTGTAATCCGGCGACTGTGTGACAAGCAGCATCAGACCGATCTCACTGCGATCGATCTTTATTTTACCGAACAAGCTCTCGGCGGCGGCCGTCGCCAGATCGCCGGCCGTCTGCTCCGGCAGAGCCTTGTACATTGCCTTGATGCCGGTACCGGCCGAAAATTTTGCCGGGATCTCATCACCGAAAACCGCGGAAAAGCTTTCGACGGTCACCCTGTTTTGGGGGACCACGCAAGAGATTCCTGCGATTTCAATTCCTTTATTCTTATAAAACGACATGTCCTGCCTTTCCTCCGTGGCGTTTCTATATGGGTTTATGTAATATAAAGCTCTTAAAATGGCCGGGCCGGATCCTGGTGCCGTCGGGGATCGCTTCGATTCGTTCCCGCCCGATCGTTTCCCACATTTTTCTGCTGCCGCCCGGCATACGCAGCTCGATCTCCGTGTTCTCCATCAGACTGTCCCCGGAGAAAAAGTCCTTTCCGTCCAGCATCATACCGATACTGCCCTGCGAGTGGCCGGGGATCTCGAAGCATTCCAGTAAATGTCCCTGCCAGCGCAGCTCCGTTTTCTCTTCAAACGTCAGGTCCGCCTCGCAGGCATATGCGGGATCGACCGCCGGGATCCCGGAAAGCTTGACCCACGTCTGCAGCTCACAGAACTCTCTGAAGTGGCAGGCAAGATTTTTTTTCGGGTTCCGGATGTTTTTCGCGCAGGCTTTGCTGCAGAAAACCGGAGCGCCTGTCGCTTCTTTCCAGAGATTGACGCCGGAAATATGGTCGTAGTGCTCGTGCGTCAAAAGAATGTAATCGATCTTCAGTCCCTGCGCCGGCGCCGTATCCGCGAAGGGATCGATCACAAGGGCATGTCCCTCCTCCGCGACCAGATACATATTCGAAGACAGCAAGCCCGACTCGTATCTCCTGATCTCGATCAAGCCTGCAACGCCTCCAAAGTGCTTTGCAGCGTTTTCCTGTCTTCCACGCGCAGGATCTTTACGTCCTTCAGCGTCTTCTTGACCAGGCCGGACAACGTCTTTCCCGCGCCGCACTCGATAAACGTATCGACGCCGTTCGCCTTCATATTCTCCAGCGTCGCGACCCAGCGGACGGGGCTCATCGCCTGCCGGACGAGCAGCGCCGCCACGGCGGAACCGTCCGTCAAAGGTTTGCCGTCCACGTTCATATAGACGGGGACCGAAGGATCGTTGAAGGTCACCGCATTGAATTCTTTCTCCAGCCGTTTCGCCGCGGGCTCCATCATGGCGCAGTGGAACGGGGCGCTGACGGCCAGCTTGACGCAGCGGAGGCCGGCCGCTTCCGCCAGCTCGCACGCTTCATCCACGCCGGCAGCCGAACCGGAAACCACCGTCTGCACGGGGCTGTTATAATTGGCGGCGACCACGTAACCCTTCGTGACCTTCGCGCAGATCTCCTCGACCTGCTCCGCCGTTGCGCCGACAAACGCGGCCATGCCGCCCTCGCCGGGGGCGACGGCTTCCTGCATCGCGTCCGCACGGATCTGGATCACGCGGAACGCTTCGTCCGCGGAGATCGCGCCCGCGTATGCCAGCGCGGCGTATTCGCCGAGGGAAAAGCCCGCGACGGCGTCCGCTTCCACGCCATGCGCCCTTAATACCGTCGCCGCGGCAAGATCGCCCGCCAGCATACAGGGCTGGGTATTATGCGTCAGGTTCAGATCCTCCTGCGCGCCCTCAAAGCAAACGTCGGAGATCGATCTGCCGAGCGCCGCGTCCGCCTTGTCAAAAACCTCTTTCGCGGCCGGTTCGCTGTCATACAGATCTTTCATCATGCCGGGGTACTGCGCCCCCTGGCCGGAAAACAAAAATGCGATTTTCATTTTCAATAATCCTTTCTATCGTTCACGGCAGACGCGCCGCCGGATCATGATATCTTTCTGGCAGGATTGCCGGAAACCGTCGTGCCCGGCTTTACGTTTTTAACGACGATACTGCCGTCCAAAACACGTGCGCGGTCGCCTACCGTTACCCCGTGGGGAACAAACGCGCAGCTCCCGATAAAGGCTTCCTCCCCGACGCCGTCGCAGATCACGTTCGCGAAACGCATAACGGTACTGTAGGCGCCGATGCTGCCCTCCACGGCCAGCATGGAGTCGCAGACGGTCACGTAGTCCCCGACGGAGACGGATATCGTGACAGAATAGGCGTCCATCACAGCGCCTTCCCCGAAGGTCATCGGACGGCATATCATCCATGGGGAACAGACCGTTTCGAACCGGCCGCCGCGGGATAAGATCATGGCAACCGCAGCCCTCTTTGACGCCGGGTCCTTTATCCCCAGGACGTAACGCGCGTCCCGACGCATGGGATGGGAAGCAAGATCGCCGAGCCGTTCCGCCGGAGCAGGCATGCCGCCGAAAGGCGCCGGCGCGTCGCTGACGTAACCGAGGATCCGGTACCGCGACCCGGCATCGTTCCGGGCAAGATACGCGTTGATCCGGCGCAGCAGATCCAGGATCTCCAGACCGAAAACGTCCTCGCACACCAAAATCACGTCTGTCATATAAAAGCTCCGTTTGCCTTAAATTTCCCTCGCCGGGCAGCCGAATACCGTTGCGCCGCTGCGGACGTCCTCCCTGACGATGGTGCCCGCGGAGATCTGCGCGTCGTCGCCGACGACGACGCCGTCTGTCACGACGGCATGGCTGCCGATAAAAACGCGTTTACCGATCCGGGCGTTTTCCACAACGGTAAAACCGGTCGTGGTACTGAAATCGCCGATCTCGGCGCCGGGACAAAGCATGGACCCCGCCACGTTGACGAAATCGCCCAGCTTTACGCCGGAACAGATCCGGTAGGCGGAAATGATACACCCCTCGCCGAAGCTGGTTTCCGGCAGAATAATGCACCAGGGGGCGATGATCGTTTCGAACCGACAGCCACGCGCCTTCAGCATAGCGGAGAGTTTTTCTTTGGTCGAGGGAGAAGCCGCGCCGAGCACATACCGTTCGTTCCCGATCGGCTGCCAGTCGGAAATACTGCCGAGAACGGGATAATCGACTCCCGTGCCCTCAAGCGCGTCAGGGTTATCGTCCAGAAAGCCGAGAATACGGAAAGGGGCCTCTTCCCCTTTCTGCGCCGCGTAGAAGAGGCTCTTTTCAATGAAAGCTGCCGCCTCCAGGCCGAATCCGCCCGCGCATACAATGATAAGGTCCTGCATCTTCAACCTCCGGCTGCATCAATAATCTATAAAAACTGCCGCAGCAGCTCGCAAATCCTTTGCATATCGTCCGCGCCGTATCGCTGGTCGCAGACAAGGCTTAATCCGTTCTCATAAAAAACGCGCGCGTCTCTGCTGATATGATGGAGCTCCGTAAGGGGCCAGTGTACCGGCAGAAAAACGCCGTTCTCCGTAAATTTCCCGCGCAGCGCGTCCCGTTTGCCGTCCGGCACAAGGATCGGCACGAAGAGAGGACAATCGTCGGGACCGAGCCGCGGGAACACCGCCAGGTCTCCCGCCGTTTCCAGCAGGATCTCCGCGTTGCGCCGCCGAACGGCACGCATACGGACAGTATCGACCGCACGCGCCGCGGCTTCATCCTGCGGATCGCCCCCGCGAACGGGGACGGAACGAAGCGACTCCTCCGCGGTATGGAAAACCTCCAGAAACCGCTTGTCCGCCGCGCCGCCTTTTATATAATCCGCCTTTTGCGCGAACGCCGCGCGGCGCAGTTTGATATATGCATCGTCCGGCGTCAGCGTGCCCGAAGGCAGCCGGCCGCCCCGCTTCCATACAAAGCCGCCCGTGGCGAAGGCGCCCCACTTGCGAAGGGAACCGAAATAATAGTCCGCGTCGTCGGGGATACGGGTAAACACGCCGTGCGTCAGATCGCGGATCACCACGCCTTCCGGCAAAGGAAGATCGGAGGAAGCATAACCGAAATAATCCATCACAAGGATCGCGTCCGCCGTCCCCGCGGGAGGGAACACATACCTCAGACCGCCTTCCGGAGCGGGCAGGACGTCGTAAAACAACGGTTCGATCCCCAATTCAAGGAACGGTTCTATCATCGAGTGGCAGCACCAGGAAGGCAGCGCCACCGTGCCGAACGGCTGACGGCGGCGGATATCCTCCGCGATCAGAGGAAAAGCCTGCCGGCCCGCTCCGAGCCAAAGCGTATCAGACGGGAACAGCCCGTTCTCTTTTTCCGACAACGGCGGATACGCCCAAAACTCGCTGCCGATCTCTTTGCAACTGGTCTTCATGCCCGTCCTTTCGCCCTGATCGGGCCCGGCGAACGCGCCGCCGGCTTACTCGTCCGCGGGAGCCCTGTACTTCGGGAAGAAACCGCTGTCGATCGGGGGCCTCATCCCGACCAGCGCGTCGTACTTTTCCTGATCGAAGATCCTGCGGCCGATACAATACCGGTTGAGTTCTCCTTTGTAGAAAGCCCGCTTGAATTTGAACAGGCTGTCCTCTTCCGAACCGACGCCGCCGCCGAGATAAAAAGTGGAAAAGCCGTGTTCGCAGCCCCACAGAGCCGCGCGGTATAAAAGCAGATTGGTGGCGGCGAGAGAGCTGTACTCCCGGAGAGAGCCGGACAGATGGTAATTGAGCCGGCCGTTGGCCGCCAATATGATGGAAGCGGCGATGATCTCGCCGTCTTTTTCCGCCCAGAATACCTGCGCGTTCAGAGGCAGATCGTCCAGCACGGAGCGATAAAAAGGCGCATCGAAATAATAGTATTTTTCCGCGTTGTCCCGATCCATCGTTCCGTCGTAGATCGCGCGGAACCGTTCGTAGATCGCGGGGAACCTGCCGTTATAGATCTGCACGTCGTTTTTGACGGCCTTGCGGATCACGTTGCGGTTTTTGCTGCTCATATTGTTCCAAATCGCCTCGGGGGAAGACAGATCGAGATGGACCACCTCGCCGAGCCGGATCACGTCGTAAAAGCCCTCGCAGGGGATATGGTTTTTCAGCATGGGATGGAACCGGACGAATTCCGAAACGATCCCGTTCTTTTTCAGCCAGTCCTCATAGAGACGGAACAGCTCCCCGGTATCGTCTCCCTCGATCAGCCAGCAGCCGTAGCCGTAAGGCGTCGTAAAATCAAAGTACTCCCCCTCGGGGATCCGCCCCGCAAAATACGGAGACTGCGCCACATCGCGCTTCATCACGACGTTAATCCCCCTGGCCCCCTCGGTTTCGACGAAAAACAGCAACGGTTCCCCGTCGCCATGAAGCTGAAAGGCCTTAACGTAGCCGCTGAGCCAATAAATATCATGATCTTTGAAAGAACGGACGACCCCGTCCCACTGTTCAGACTGCGCCGTTGTATATACCGTAAGCATATTTGATCCTCCGAAAATGCGCGGCGTCCTTATTCTTTCCCTGCGGGCTCCTCACGCCCGGCCCGCTCGATATGCAAGCTCACAGGAGCTTCCTCGCCTTGTCCGATACCTTCCCGTTTGAACACCTTTATCACGGTATTGAACAGAATCCGTACATCCTGAGCAAACGACATTTTTTCGATATACTGCAGGTCGAAGGCAAACTTCTGCTCCCATGAGAGGTCGTTCCTTCCGCTGACCTGCGCCAAACCGGTCAAACCGGGACGCACGTCATGGCGGTGGTGTTCCTCTTCGGTATAATACTTCAGGTAAATCTCCGCCAAAGGCCGCGGGCCGACGAAGCTCATGTCGCCTTTAAAGATGTTGACGATCTCCGGCAGTTCATCCAGCGAAGCGGCGCGCATAATGCGACCGAAGCGAGTAAGACGCCGTTCGTCCGGCAGGAGCTTTCCGTCAGCGTCGGTCTCATTTGTCATGGATCGAAATTTGTAAAGCAGAAAAATCTGCTCTTTTCCCGTTTTCGGGTCGATTTTTCCGGGACGACGCGCTTTATAGATGACCGGGCTGCCGAGTTTACAGCGGACCAGAACGGCAAGGACAGCGAAGAGCCAGAAAAAAAGCAGAATAAATAGACCGGAAAAGACGACGTCCAGAAAACGCTTGCCGTATTTTCCGTAAAAGCCCTGATGATATTTCACGGTAAAGTTCCTTTCTTTACTACGCAAAACAGCGGCGGATCATATCAATCACCGCATCCTGCTGCGCGGGCGTCATTTTGTTGTCGCTGGGCAGGCAGAGACCGCGGGCGAAGATATCCGCGCCGACGTCCACGCCGGAACCGGCGATATAGGCGTTGCTTCTGGCGCGGCCGCTGCCCTCTGCCGTGATGAAGGGGTGGGACCTGTAGATCGGCTGCATATGCATCGGCTTCCAGATGGGACGGCCTTCCGCGTTGATAGAGGCGATGGCGTCCAGTATTTCCGACGGGCTGCTTTTCCCGGGCTCGGACCGGTACAGGTAATCCACCTCGCCGCGCACGCTGGGAGCCATGGCATCCCGGTCGATGATCATGCAGGAGAGCCAGAAATTCGGCATGGACTTTTCCGCATCCCAGGGATTCATTTTTACCGGAAGATCTTTCAGCCCGGCCTCATAACGCTCGTAAATGGCTTTCTTTTGCGCCATATGCTCCGCCAGATACGGGATCTGCCCCCTGACGACGCCGGCGATGATATTGCTCATCCGGTAATTGTAACCGATTTCCTCGTGCTGGTACCAGGGAGCCGCCTCGCGGGACTGGGTGGACCACTTGCGCACCTTTTCCGCGTCTTCCCGGCTGTTCGTCAGGAACATGCCGCCGGCGGACCCGGTGATGATCTTGTTGCCGTTGAACGAAATGCAGTTGTAATCGCCCAAAGCGCCGGTTTCGACCCATTCGCCGTTCAGCAGGTACTTTGCGCCGAGACTTTCCGCGGCATCTTCCACGATCAGCGCGCCGTGCTTATCGCAAACAGCCTTCAGTTCATCCATTTTGCCGGGCGTTCCGTAGAGATGCGCGATGACGACCAGACGGACCTCCGGATAGATCTCAAACGCTTTTTCCAACGCCTCCGGGCTCATGTTCCAGGTATCGTACTCCGTATCGATAAAAACGGCGTCGCCGTCTTCATACGCAATGGGATTGATGCTGGCGTCGAAGGTCATATCCGAAGCGAACACTTTTTTGCCGGCCAGCGTACCGGCGTTCGGCTTTGCCTGCCCGTAGAGCTTTTCACCGGCAAGTTTTGTCGCAAGGTGAAGCGCCGCGGTACCCTGAGAAAGCCCGACGGCATACCGGACGCCGACGAACTCCGCGATCTGTTTCTCCACTTCGTTGATATTCGCGCCCACCGTGGAAACCCAGTTGGTCTGGATCGCGTCATCCACCCATTTCTGTTCATCCCCGTGCATCGTGGGAGAAGACAGCCACAGTTTTTTCTCAAAAGGGACGACGCCCGAAAAACGAGGATCGCCCGCGATAAAATCAAACTTTTCCATTATCTTGTCTCCTGTTCCATCAGCAGATCCATTGCGGGAAGAAACCGCGCGGGACCCGGTAAAATATTGGCGATGGCCCGTCTGCGCAATACGAAAAACCGGATACCGCGCCGCGTTGCGGCACGCCCGACGGACAACGCAACCGGCTGCGGCAACGCCCGATTTACGACAGAAACCAACCGCCTCCGCAAAAAAATCGCTTTTATTATATCATACATAAAAAAAAAAGCAAGTCTTTTTTCAAAAGTAAATAATAACAAGCCGCTTGCAACGAAACCGCGATTTGCAGATCCGGTGCACAAAAACGGATGGGATCAATCCCACGTGATCACGATCTGTTTTTCCGTGGTGGTTTCCGCGGAAGGCGCATCGGTCTCCGGCTGCGGCTCCGCGGCGTTGCTGACGGAGGGGATCGCCGTTTCGGGCAATCCCAGCGACTGCATGGAATTGATGTATTCCGCGCCGACGGCGCCGCGGAACGTGACGCGGACGAATTTATCCGGGTCGGGGGCGGTGATATCGCCCGTGACGGCGTCCTGTTCCCACAGCCCGCTGCTGATCATGCCGCAGGTGACGACGGTGGCGCCGCTTTTCGTCTCCACGGAAGTCACACGGGGGGTATAAAGCGGTTCCATCGTGGTCATGGGGATATAATAAGCGGCGTCCTCCGCGCTGTACTGAAAGGTATAGCCGTAACCCTCCGCGGAACCGTGGACGATAGGCCGCTGGGTACCGAAATAGGAAGCGTACGCGGCTTCCACGTCCGCCTGCGGCACGCAGAGCTCCCCGTTGGCGTAGGTATACCGGTTGGGGTCCACGCCCGCGCCGACGATGCTCCAGACGGAGACCTTGATCAGATCCTCCATGGAGGCGGCGGAGATATCGTCGAAGGGTTCCGGATCCACCGCCGCGACGGCGATCAGCCGGGCGGCATAGGCGGCGCAGCGCTCCTCGTTCCTTTTCGTCTGATAGGCGGAAACGCCCCTTACGCCGAGCACGACGGCGCAGGCAAAGCCGAAGATCGCGAAGATCACCACGAAAACGCCCACGGCAAACTGCGCGCGCCGGCTGCGCAGCTCCGAGCGCTTTTCGCCGGTTGCCTTGCGCATGGCATCCCTGTACGCCGCCTCATAGGCGTCGTTGGTAGAAGAGTCCGAATAAACGGACTGTCTTTCCGACCGCTGCGCGTACGGACGGTACGACGCCGGAACGCGCCTTTGCGGCGCGGGGCTGCCGCGGAACGTTTCCTCTCCCGAAGCGGGATGCGGCCCGGGAGCGACGGGGGACGCGGGACGACGGATCTCCGCAGGGGGCTCCTGCCGACGCGGTTCGGCGGCAGGCCGCGGCGCGTCCTCCGCCGACGGGACCGGCCGCGCGCCATGTTCATCCGTCTCCGGCGCGCGCGGCGCGGCGGCCTCTTCCCGAAGCCGCTGCTCGTCCTCGCCCCAGGCGTGGAACCTGTCCAGCGCCTTCTGGATCTCGGGGTCCGTTATCTTTTCCCGTATGATGTCGTAATAGCCGTTGCGTTCTTCGTCCATTGTGATATCCCCGTATCGTTCAGGTTCAGTTCATTGGTCGGCCGGTCAGTAACCGATGCCTTTATATTGCTGCAAAAACAGCTTGGGATCGAGCTTGTTGCCGTTGACACGGACCTCGAAATGGAGATGCGGGCCCGTGGCGTAGCCGGTCTGCCCGACCCGCGCGATGGGCTGCCCCTGCTTGACAACCTCGCCGGGGCGCACCTTGAAGGAATCCTCCATCAGGTGGCCGTACACGGTCTCCATACCATTGCCGTGGTCAAGGATGATATAATAGCCGTAGCTGGAATGGGTGGTGGCCAGCTCCACTACGCCGTCCGCGGCGGCCAGCACGTTCATGCCCAGGCTGGTGCCCGGAGCGCTGCCCACGCCGATATCCAGACCGTAGTGGAATTTGCCCCAGCGGTAGGCATAATCGGAATTGATGTTATAGGCGCCGTCCACAGGCCAGATCAGCTGCGTGACAGAGGAAAACGTCTGCGCGACGGGCATGCTGTATACCTTTGTGCCCACCAGTCGCCGCATGGGAACGGGCTGGATGACGGTGACGCGGCCGACCTCCCTGGAAGAAACCGCCTTGCCGTCCGCGTAGGTGACCACACGCGTCACCTGGTCCACGCCGTTTTCGCCCTCCAGAATGGTGCGGGCGGTGTTGACGCTGAGGGTGCGGGACGGGATCTCCACGACGGAAAAGCCCACCGTCTCATTCACCGTCTCCGTGCGGGTGGCCATCACCGTCAGCGAACGGGCGGTCTCCCGCAGCGCCCCGGCGCCGCGCAGGCAGTCCGGGCTGTCCGGATAAAGACCCGGCACGTACGCGATATCCTCCCCGAAAAAGCAGGAGGCATTGGCGTCCGTTCGGTTTTTGAATTCATTTAGCACAGAGGAAAATATCTCCTCAGCGTCCGATTCATTGTACATGGCGCCGACGAATTTCCCATCGATGAAAACGCCGCAGGCCTCCGTCATTTCGCCCTGCACGTTTGCCAGCAGACGGTCGGTCATCTGCTCCTGCGCCGTATAATCGTTCACGTCGATGATCTCCGCCTTGAAGGTCACCTCCGGCAGCTTGCCGTCGAAGGAGGGACCGCCGCACCTGATCCGCGCTTCCGCCGCGCTTCTGGCGGCCAGATAGTCGCTTTCCTCGGCGGCGTAGCCGATCAGCGTATCTCCGGCGTCGATCCGCAGCGCCGTGCGGGACGAAAGGAAATGGAGCACGGTAAAAGCCGCGATCAGCAGCGATACCAGCGGGATCACCCACAGCGCCGCCGTTTTGTGCGAGCCGTAGGAAGCGTTACGGGCGCCCTTGCCGGAGGAAACGCGGGCGCGCCCCGTCGGGCGGCCGCTTGCTTCTTCCGGTACGGCGGCGGCCCGCAGCGCGGCGACAAACCGTTTCCATAAGGAAACCAGTCCGCGCAGCAGAAAGGCAAACAGACGGACCGGCGCAGACAACAGCCGCCGGAAGAACCGGATCACAACGGACCCGAGCTTTGCGATCAGATCGTACACGCCGCCGCCTCCCTTCCAACCATATGATCCGCAAAAAGGCGCATACCTGTTTCAGTGTATTATACCACCTTCCTGCGCACAATGCAACAATCAAATTTTCGGCGATCCGCGGCAACAAAAACGACGATAAAAAAAGCGGAATATCGTGCAGAAAACAATTGATATTGCTTTTTAATTATGATAAAATGAAAATAATACTACGGAAGAGAAAAAACCGAGAAGAACTTCTTCCGGAAAAGGAGTGGACCTTTATGCGAGAACTGAGCGATTTTTGCGGCGGCTGGATGATGTCCGCCGAGAATACGGAACAGGAGAAGCGCTACGACGACAGCGTGGTCAACCTGCCCTTTATCCACAGGGCCTCCGCCTTTACGGATATCGTTTTCACCAACAGCTTTACCGCCACGGAAAAGCTGGAGGGCGAAACGGTGTATCTGGAATTCCGCCAGGTAAGCGGGGCGGTAAAGGTATTCCGCGGTGAAACGCTGCTGGGAGAGCACGACGGCATGGTCTCCGCCTTCCGGGTGAAGCTGACGGACGAGGCCCACGCCGGGGAGACCTACGAGATCCGGGCGGAGGTCAGGCCGAGGGGCCGTTCCGACGGCAATTTCATCTTCGGCAGGGTGACGGTCGTTTCCGTCAGCCGTTCCCACTTCGACCTGGACGGCTGCGGCGGCCCCGGCGTATATATCGCCGCCGACGTGTCGGGCGAAAAGGCGCAGCTGCGGGTAAAGACAAAGATCACGAACCCCAACAATTACGACGTGGTAAGCTTTTCGGTGGAAACCGACGCCGGCGTGCCCGTAGCCTCCAAAACGGAAAAGCCCACGGAGGCGGACACGGTGATCGACCTGCCGCTGCCGGAGCTGTGGGGCGGCCAGAAGGACGCGCATCTGTACGTGCTGAAGGCGGCGCTGGTGCGGGACACCACTGTGCTGGACAACCTGGAGCTCCCCTTCGGCGTAAAAACCTTTGAGATACAGGAGGACAAATTTTTCCGCGTGAACGGGCTGAAGCTGCCGCTGAACGGCGTGACGCTTTCGGACTGCAGCCACCTGAAGACGGACAAGATCCTGCTGGAGATGCTGGACGCCAACGCCATCGCGACGGATTCCCTGCCCGCCAAGGCGGACCTGCTGCAGGAGTGCGACAGGACCGGCACGGTGGTGTGGTTCGACATGCCCTATTCCGGCGAGGAAACCGATTTTGACGACCTGCGGGATTTCCTGCGGCAGAACCGCAACCACCCGTCGCTGGCCTTCATCTGCTGCAGCGAAGCGGCGGACACGGCCTACGCCGCCCGGTTCATGGCCGTGTGCAAAGAGAACGCGCCGGACGTCTTTACGGCGCTGCGCCGCGGCATCGCCGATCCTTCTCCCCTGCCGGAGGAGTTGCCGGACGTGATCGCGGTTGCCATCAAGGGCGAATCCGCCGAAGACGATTTCACGGCGCTGCGGGGCCGCTTTGAGGACCTGAAGGCCGCCTGTCCCGACGCCAGCTTCGCGCTGTTCGCAAGCGCTCCCGACGGCAGGCGGACCGCGGAAACCGGCGAAGAGACATCCATGAGCGAAAGCGACCTGTGCGTGTGGCACGAAAAGCTTTGGAACGTATTTTACCGGGACAAGAGCACCATCGGCTTTTTCGCCGGTCAGCTGACCGACGCGAAGGGCGGCGCGGGCAGCGCGGGACTTGTCACCTACGACAGACGGTATATCCGGGACCCGTTCTGGTTCTATAAATCCCAGTTTTCCGCCACGGCGTTCGTCAAGATCTGCGCCGCGGAGCTGGCGAAGGTAAACGTCAAAAAACCGGATATCAAGTGCTATACCAACACGCCCCCCGTCACGCTGACGGTGGACGGCAACGCCAAGCGCCCCTACAAGGGAGAGGAGCTGTACGACGGCGTGTACGTATTCCGCAAGGTGGCGTTGAAAAACAAGATCAGCACGGTGGAGGCCGCCGCGGGCGACCGGAAGGATACCGCGAAGATCACCTTTGAAAAAAGCAAATAAGGGAGAAGCCCCATGGACGATCACATCTGGGCCAACCACGCGCACGTTTTCCCCGCAGGCGCCAAGCCGGGCGGGGAAATTGAGCGCCTGAAGGAGCTGATGGCGGCCTGCAATATCGAAAAGGCCGTCTGCTTCGCCTGCTTCCGGGACCAGTACGAACGGTCCGGCCTGCCGGGCGACCCGGTGGGCTGGCTGGCGGAGGCCATCCGGGACGACGATTCCCTGATCGGCTTCGGCACCGTGGATTTCGACCGGGACGATATCGCGTACCAGACGGAGCGCATCGCCGATTTCGGGCTGAAGGGCATCAAAATACACCCCGCCGCCCAGGAGATCAACGTGATGGGCGACAAGGCGCGGGAGGTATACCGCGTAGCGCAGGAGAAGGGACTGTTCCTCTCCTTCCACACCGGCATCCACTGGCACCGCATCCGGGATTACAACCTGCTGCTGTTCGACGAGGCGGCGTACTGCTACCCGGAGCTGAAATTCAGCATGGAGCACATCGGCGGGTACCACTTTTTCCGGGAGGCGCTGGCTGTGATGTGCAACGCCAAACGCAACGCGGATTTTGACACCGTGTACGCGGGTTGGACCAGCATCGCCATGGGCGAGGACGGTCTGCCCGGCGAATGGTCGCTGACTGACGACGAGCTGCGGACGGTGATCCGCCAGACGGGCAATACCCGCAGCATCTTCGGGCTGGATTTCCCCTATAACGGGATCGAACAGACAAAAGCCGCCATCAAGCGCATCAAAAACCTCGACATCCCGGAGGAAGCAAAAAAAGGCATTTTGGGAAACAACTTGCGGACAGCGCTGGGGTTTGGTTGAAAAAGCGGAGTTCGGAGATCAAGAGCGGAAAAAAAACCGTAAAAAAACGAAACCCCTTAACGTTTCACCGGAACTCTTTTTCAGCTCAATCCTTCCGTTCTCCGCTCTCCGAACTCCGCTCTCCGCTCTCAACTCTGCGAAGCGTCTGCTTCCCTGAAGCGGCTTCTTCGGTTGACGTAAAATACCACCGCCGGGCGGGGGACGCGGCGCTTGTCCTCGCCGAACAGCCGCTCGCACAGGACGGCGGCGCAGAAGCGCCGGTACACGGCGGCAAAAGGCAGCGGCAGGATCAGCAGCTCCGTCAGCGCCCACGGCAGCAGCGAAAGCCTGCGGACCGTGACCGCCAGAAGCTTTCCCTGCGTCAGCCGAACGGAGGAACGGATCGCTTCCTCCGGCGGCATCAGCGGGTTGAGATACAAAAGATAATCCGCCAGATAGTACCGGGACGACGTCGCCGCGAAGAACCCCAGCCCCACGGCGGCGAACACCGCGTCCGCGGCCCACAGAACGGCGCGGACGGCGGACGTCAGCCACGGCGCTGTCCCGTAACGCAGCGCGAAAAACAACGCGGCGGCGGGGGCGGCGTAGGCCAGCAGCCACAGCGTGCCGCGGATCGTCACCCCCGCGCGGCAGCGGCAGTACCGCAGCGCCTGCGAGGGCCGCAATAAGCTTTTGGGCCGCGTCTGGTTGCGGTCCAGCGAATAATAGATACACGCCTTGGCGTAAAAGGCAAGCGCCAGCGCGAATACAACGATCACCGTACCGGCCAGCAGCAGCAAAACGGGAATGACGACGGCGGCATAACGGCCGGACAGACGTTCCAGACCGCTGTAAGCCAGCACCGTGTCCGTGCCGTAGACGAAACAGAGGAACGCGGGGACCGCCACCGCGCCGCCCAGCAGCAGCACCACGCCGGGCAGCAGCGCCCGCAGGCAGCTGACCGCGATCTTCCCCTTCATTTTACGGCGCGCGCAGAGAAACATGTTATCACTCTCCCCTTTTAGTGTGACGCAAAAGAGAGAAAATAAACCATGACATCCGAGCTTGACAAAAACGTCCAATACTTAAAGGGCATCGGCGAAAAAAAAGCCGCCCTTTTCGCGAAGCTGAAGGTTTTTACCGTCGGCGATCTGCTGGCGTTTTACCCGCGGGATTACGAGCGCTGGGACCGCGTCTATCCCATCGGGGAGGCGCCGCTGGATACGGACGTGTGCGTTGCCGCGAGCCTGATCTCCCCGTTCACCGTGCGGAAGACCCGCGCGGGGCTGCTGGTTTTTTCCACCGTCGCTGCCGACGGGGATCACTTCCTTGCCCTGACGTTCTTCAACAACAAATACGTGAAGGACGCGCTGAAGGACGGGGAAGAGTATTTATTCTACGGCAAAATACGCCTCAACGCCGACGGGAACCGGGAAATGGTGGCCCCCGCCTACGCAAGGGTGTCGGAGGGCGGCTACCTGCACCCGGTATACCCGCAGACGGAGGGGCTGAACTCCAAGGCCATCGCCAAGGCGGTGCGCACGGCGATCGACCTGTACGGCGGCTGCCTGAAGGAAACGCTGCCCGACGAACAGATACGGAAATACCGTCTACTGCCATCGGCACAGGCCGTGGAGCAGATCCACTTTCCAAAAAACGAAGAAGAGATCCACGCGGCGCGGCGGCGGCTGATCTACGAGGAGCTGCTGACGCTGCAGCTGGGCATCCTGACCGCCGGCGGCGGCGAGCGCGTAAGCACCCGCTTCGCGCTGACGCGGGACCGCAGCGCCGCCTTTGCCGAAACGCTCCCCTTCCGGCTGACGAACGCCCAGCAACGGGCGATCCGGGAGTGCATGGCGGACATGCAAAGCGGCAAAGCCATGCGGCGGCTGCTGCAGGGCGACGTGGGCAGCGGCAAGACCGCGGTGGCGGCGGCGCTGATCGACAGCTGCGCGGCCAGCGGCTTCCAGAGCGCGTTGATGGCACCCACCGAGGTACTGGCGCAGCAGCACTACCGCACCTTCCGCGAGTTTTTCAAGGACACCGGTCTGCGGATCGAGCTGCTGACGGGCAGCGTGACGCCGAAGAACAAACGGCTGATCAAGGAGCGCGCGGCGCAAGGCGACGTGGACCTTTTGATCGGCACCCACGCCGTCATCACCGGCGACGTGCAATTTCAAAATCTGGCGCTGGCCGTCACGGACGAGCAGCACCGTTTCGGCGTGACGCAGCGGGCCAAGCTGCGGGAGAAAGGAGACTCCCCCCACGTGCTGGTCATGAGCGCCACCCCCATCCCCCGCACGCTGTCGCTCATCATCTACGGCGATCTGGATATCTCCGTACTGGACGAAAAACCGGCGGGGCGGCGGGATATCAGGACCTACACCGTGCCCACCGTGTATCATGAACGGCTGTACGCCTTTATCCGCAAGGAGGTTGCCGAGGGACGTCAGTGCTATATCGTCTGCCCCGCGGTGGAGGAAAGCAAGGATACGGAATCGGAACGGACCGCCGCCGAGGACTACGCGAAGCTGCTGTCCGGCACCGTGTTCCGGGACCTGCGGACCGATATCCTGCACGGCAAAATGCGGCCGAAGCAGAAGGAGGAGGCCATGCGCCGCTTCCAGAAAGGCGAAACGGACGTGCTGATCTGTACCGTGGTGATCGAGGTGGGCGTGGACGTGCCCAACGCCACGGTGATGGTGATCGAAAACGCCGAGTTCTTCGGCCTGTCGCAGCTGCACCAGCTGCGCGGGCGCGTCGGCCGCGGCGCGGCGCAGTCCTACTGTGTGCTGGTAAGCGACGCCACGAATGAAAAAGCGGCGCAGCGGCTTTCCGTGATGTGCGAGACCAACGACGGCTTCAAGATCGCGGAGGAGGACCTGAACCAGCGCGGCCCCGGCGACTTTTTCGGCAACCGACAAAGCGGCCTGCCGCTGCTGAAGCTGGCCGACCTGATGACCGACGGCAAGATCCTGTACGCAGCCCGGGACGAGGCGCAGCGCATTTTGGCGGATGACCCGGCGCTGGCGCTGCCGAAGAACGTGTTATTAAAGGAAAAAGTTTCCGCGCTGTTCGCGGATATCTCGTAGCACGGCGCCCTGCGCCGTAAGAGTCGTGACTTACGACTATAAAAGAATAAAACCCAACAGGGAGGACATAATAAAATGGATACGATCTTCAACGCAAAATGGATCAAGGCGCCCCGGTACCGCCACGACGCCGCGCTGACCTTCAGCAAACGCTTTCCCGCCAAGGACGTGAAAAAGGCGACGCTGCAGGTCACGGCCAGAGGCGTTTACAACTGCTTCCTCAACGGCAAAAGCGTCACCGATTCCGTGCTGAACCCCGGCTGGACCGACTACTACAAGCGCCTGCAGTACCAGACCTGGGACGTGACCGGGCTGCTGAAGGCTTCCAACAAAATCGAGATCAGGGCCGGCAAGGGCTGGTTTTTCCACAACTGGTACGATACGGATTCCAAGATCGTCAAGCCGGACGAGCCCGCCGTGATCGCCGCGCTGACGCTGACCTTCGCCGACGGCTCGCAACAGGTGATCGCCACCGACGAAAGCTGGGGCGTAACGGAAAACGAGGTGCGCTACAACAATATTTATAACGGCGAAACAATCGATTATACATATGCACCCAAGCGCCCCGTGAAGGCCGCCGCGATCGACTATCCCAAGGACATCCTGATCCCGCAGGAGGGCGAAATGATCCTGGAGCAGGAGCGCTTCCCCGGCGTGAAGCTGATCGTCACCCCCAAGGGCGAGACGGTGATCGACTTCGGGCAGGAGGTGACGGGTTATATCACCTTTGATACGCCCGCCAACACCAAGAGAAAAATCACCGTGACGCATTTTGAGATGCTGGATAAAAACGGCAACGTCTACACCAAAAACTACCGCAGCGCCAAGGCCCTGCTGACGGTGGTGCCCGACGGCAAGGTCCATACCGTCAAGCCCGCCTACACGTTTTTCGGCTTCCGCTATATCGCGGTCAAGGGCATGAAGGTAACGGACCCGGCGCAGTTCACCGCGATCGCCGTGTATTCCGACATGAAGGTCACCGGCCATTTTGAATGCTCCGACCCCATGATCAACCAGCTGTTCCACAACATCATGTGGGGCCAGCGGGGCAACTTCCTCGACATCCCCACAGACTGTCCCCAGCGGGACGAGCGCTTCGGCTGGACCGGCGACGCGCAGGTGTTCTGCAAGGTGGCAAGCTACAACTTCGATACCGAAAAATTCTTCAACAAGTGGCTGGCGGACCTGCGCTCCATGCAGACGGCGGAGGGCTCCATCCCCAGCTTTGTGCCCGTCAACGGGAAATACGGCGACGGCTCCGCCGCATGGGCGGACGTGTGTACGATCCTGCCCTGGCAGATGTACCTGACCTACGGGCACAAGCAGGTGCTGAAGGATAACTTTTCCATGATGAAAAAATGGGTGGACTGCATGCGCCGCTGGGCGGAGAAAAAGGACGTGGGCGACGACTTCCAAAAGAGCCGCGACCCCTTCCTGCACAACAACCACTGGCACTTCGGCGACTGGCTGGCCCAGGATCTGCCGGATCAGGAGGAATGCTCCGGCGCCACGGACCACGACTACATCGCCACCGCGTTTTTCGCGTATTCCACCTCCCTGCTGGTCAAGGCCGGCAAGGCGCTGGGGAAGGATATGACGAAGTATGAAGAACTTTACGGCAATATCGTGAAGGCCTTCCGCAAAGAATATGTAAAAGAGGACGGCACGCTGACCAACGACACGCAGACCGCCTGCGTGCTGGCGCTGCACTTCGATCTGGTGGAAAACCGCGACGCCGCGGCAAAACAGCTGGTGCGGCTGGTCAAAGAGTGGGGGCATCTCACCACCGGCTTTGTGGGCACGCCCTACCTGCTGCACGCCCTGTCCGATATCGGCGAGAGCAGGCTCGCCTACGACCTGCTGCTGCGCAAAGAATTCCCGTCCTGGTGCTACCCCATCACCCAGGGCGCCACCACCATGTGGGAGCGCTGGAACGGCTATAAGCCCGACGGCACCTTCGCCACGCCGGGCATGAATTCCTTTAACCACTACGCCTACGGCGCGGTGGGCGACTGGATGTACGAAAACATGGCGGGCATCCGGCAGCAGGAGGGCTCCTGCGGGTTCCGCGAGCTGCTGTTCGCGCCGGAAACGGACGACCGCTTCGACTGGGTATCGGCTTCCATCGACACGGTGAACGGCACGGCGGCGGCAAAATGGGAACGGACCGGCGGCAAGATCCGGTACACCTTCACCGTACCGCCCAAGACGACGGCGCAAGCGGTCGTCAACGGCAAAAAGTATGCATTGTGTGAAGGGATCAATGAAATCACCGCGTAAATTTTGTCGATTTTTCCGAAATTTCAGTTTCAGGGAATTTTATCCTTCGTAAGACTTTCTTTTCCAAAACAATAGTGCTATAATGTCAAAGTTGTATTTGGATAGTTTTTGACGTTACCGTCATTTTGATCAAACATTAAGGAAGTGCCCTTTTGGAAAAATTTATTATTCGCGGCGGCAAAAGTCTGCACGGCGATATCAATATCAGCGGCGCGAAGAACGCGGCGGTAGCCATTCTGCCCGCCACGCTGCTGGCCAAAGACGTATTTACCATTGAAAACGTACCGGATATCCGCGATATCAGCTCCATGCTCCAGATCCTGGAGGCCCTTGGCGCGGACGTGAGATATCTTTCCAAATCCACCATCCGCATCGACACGCGCAACGTCCGTTCGCAGACCGTCCCCTACGACCTCACCAAAAATCTGCGTGCCTCTTATTACCTGCTGGGCGCCATGCTGGGCATGTACAACAACGCGCAGGTGGCCATGCCGGGCGGCTGCAACTTCGGCGGCGTGCGCCCCATCGACCTGCACCTGAAGGGCTTTTCCGCCCTGGGCGCGCTGATCTCCACCGACGGCGGCGTGATCGAGGCCAAGGCCTCCAGGCTGATCGGCGCTTCGGTGTATTTTGACAAGGTATCCGTAGGCGCCACCATCAACGTGATGCTGGCCGCCGTGAAGGCGCGCGGCCTTACCATTCTGGAAAACGCCGCCAGAGAGCCGCACATCGTGGATCTGGCCAACTTCCTGAACCTGATGGGCGCCAACATCAAGGGCGCGGGCACCGACGTCATCAAGATCGAGGGCGTCGGCACGCTGCACGGCTGCGATTATTCCATCATCCCCGACCAGATCGAAGCGGGAACATATATGGTGGCGGCCGCCGCCACCGCGGGCGACCTGATGATCAAGAACGTGATCCCCAAGCACCTGGAGCCCATCACCGCCAAGCTGCGCGAATGCGGCGCGTACGTGGAGGAATTCGACGACGCCATCCGCGTACAGGCCACGGGACGGCTGCATTCCTGCAACGTAAAAACGCTGCCGCACCCCGGCTTCCCCACCGACATGCAGCCGCAGTTCACCGTACTGCTGACGGTGTGCGAGGGCATGAGCATCGTTTCCGACAGCGTTTGGGACAACCGTTTCAAATACGTGGACCAGCTCACCCGCATGGGCGCGCAGATCCAGATCGAGGGCCGTTCCGCCATCGTACAGGGCACGGCGCAGCTGAAGGGAGCTCCCGTAAAAGCGGACGACCTGCGGGCCGGCGCGGCCATGATCATCGCGGGGCTGGTGGCCAAGGGCACCACCGAGATCGAGGAGATCGTCCACATCGACCGCGGATATGAGGACGTGGTACTGAAGCTCACCGCCGTTGGCGCGGATATCCAGCGGGTCGACGTGCAGCCGCCCGTTGACGTGCAACGTATCAAACGCGCGTAACAAATGATCGCAGACCGTTGTTTTCCGACGGTCTGTTTTTTTTTGTCCGATGCCCGTAACAAATTGTTAAT
>JAFRRP010000034.1 GCA_017428085.1 Clostridia bacterium
CGGCGGCGACATCACCCGGAAAAAGAAGCTGCTGGAAAAACAGAAGGAAGGCAAAAAGCGGATGCGCCAGTTCGGCACGGTGGAAGTGCCGCAGGAGGCCTTCATGGCGATACTGAAGCTGGACGATCAGACATAATGCGATTTGCCGCAGACAAATCGCATATCATGCAGACGCTTCAGCGGCTGCCTATCATTCACGGCTGTGCCGTGAATATCATGCTGCGTAAGCAGCATATCATCTTTGGAAAAACGTTAAGGCGACACCGCACAATTCGGGTGTGCGGATTGCGCAGCAGATTTTTTCATCAGATTGTACAGATTTTTCGCAGGCAACCTGTCGGTTGTCAAGGAAAAGATGTGCAATATGACGGAATAAAGATCAAGCAAGGCGCGCGGTCGCATTTGTGCGGTGTCGCCTTAAGAGAATACGATCGTTATGTCTTCAGAAAACGCCTTATTGGAATTATCAATCGAATTTGCCGTTGCCGCGGTTGAACTGGTCGACAGCATTAAATTCCCGAAAAGCGGGTATATGCTGGACCAGTTTGCGCGGTCCGCGACGTCCGTTGGGGCGAATATCCATGAGGCCCAGTACGCGCAGGGAAGACGGGATTTCGTTTCCAAGCTTGAAATTGCGTTGAAAGAAGCGAACGAGGCGTCCTATTGGTTGACGATCTTGCTGCGAACGAAACGGATCACGCAGGAACAATATAACGTGGTAGAATCGGTTTGCGGCAGGATAAAGAGAATGCTGATCGCTTCGTGTCGGACGGTGAAAGACAAAACATAAGGGATATCATTATTACGAGTTTCGACCGGAGATGATTTTCGCCTTACGGCGAATGATATACATTTTTGCATCCCCGTCTGCCGGCGGGATATGCAAAAATGAATGATATGCCCTTGCGGGCATGATATGCGCCTTTGGCGCATGAAGGGAGGTAACCCCGTTGCCCGGTCTATATATCCACGTCCCCTTCTGCGCCTCCAAATGCCCCTACTGCGATTTTTATTCGGTCGTCGGCGGGGAAAAAACGGACGCGTACTGCGCCGCGGCGACGGACGAGCTGAAAACCCTTCGCCGGGTGGGCGCATACGCCGCAGGCCTGCGGGAACGGGAGATCTCTACCGTCTATTTCGGCGGGGGCACGCCCTCGCTGTTGGGGGCGGAAAAGCTTTCCGCGCTGCTGGGGGCGGTAAAAGAGAATTATTCCGTCGCGCCCAATGCGGAGATCACCGCGGAGTGCAATCCCTCCTCGTCCCTGTCCGACGGTTTTTTTGAAACGCTGGCGGAGGCGGGCTTCAACCGCGTCTCGCTCGGGATGCAGTCCGCCGTGGACGCGGAACGCAAACGGCTGGGCCGCAAAGCGACGGCGGAGGACGTGGCGACCGCCGTAAAAAACTGTCAACGGGCGGGGATCGACAATATCTCCATTGATATCATGCTGGGCGTGCCGGGGCAGACGGATCAGTCGCTGCTGCAATCGCTGGACTGTGCCCTGTCGCTGGGCGCGACGCACGTCAGCGCCTATCTGCTCTCCATCGAACCGGGCACGTTTTTCGCCAAAAAGCGGGACGCGTTGAACTTGCCGGACGAGGACGCGGTCTGCGACCGGTACCTTGCCATGTGCGATCATCTGCAAAAACGCGGCTTGCGCCACTATGAGATATCGAATTTCTGCCAGCCGGGGTTTGAGGCCCGCCACAACACCGCCTATTGGCGGGACGAGGAATACCTCGGGATCGGCCCTGCGGCCCATTCCTACCTGAACGGACGGCGGTTTTTCTTCCCTCGGGATCTGGACGCGTTTTTGCGGGGCGAACCCCCCGTGGACGACGGCCCCGGCGGCGGCTGGGAGGAGGCCGTCATGCTGGCCCTGCGGCTGGACACGGGCGTATCGCTGAAAGAGATCCGGGAGACATACAACGTCGCGTCGTCCCCGTCCCTGCCCGTAACCCTGCAAACATATCAGTCCGTCGGCCTGCTCACCTTCGACGGCGACCGCGTCGCGCTGACGGAGCAAGGTTTTCTTATTTCCAATACCGTGATCGGGGAAATTATCGCGGCGATAGCGCCGTAGCACGCTGCCTCAGCAGCGTTAAAAAGGATAACAATAACGGAGCTGAGGCTCCGTGTTACAGAGATTGGGAGTATCCCGTGAAACCGTTGAACGAAAGCGGTTTCTTCACAAATGCAGCAAAGGAATTGCAATCAAAGCTATGTACGAATGGAAAAACGACTATTTCAAACAGATCGCCTGGACGGGCGATTGGGCGGACGAGAGGTTCCGCCATTCCGGCCGCTGCCTGATCGAAGGGCACCGGGGCGTGAAGGCGCTGCTGCCGGAAAATACGATCCCCTCCTTTGAACACGCCGTGGCGCTGGGCGTGGACGTGCTGGAAACCGACGTCAATATGACGAGGGACGGCGTGCCGGTGCTGTGCCACGACCGGACCGTGGACCGGACTACGGACGGCAGCGGCGTGATCCGCCAGTTCACGCTGGCGGAGCTGAAAGCCCTCGACGCGGGCTGCCGCTTCGGCGGCGGCGAATACGCGGGCAAGGGGTACCGGATCCCCACGCTGGAGGAATTCTGCGAATGGATGACCGCCCACCGGGATATCCTGTTGAACGTGGAGATCAAGGACTACGGGCTGGACAATATCGACGCGACCCTGTCCACCCTCGGCGCGTTCGACCTGCTGGGCAACTGCATCTTCGCCTGCTTCCACGCCTCCGTGATCCACTATCTGTATGAGCGCTACGGCGTCAAGACGCAGGGCTTCCTCGGCAGCTCCATGAAGGGCTTCCGCCCCGGCAAAAACGGCACCTACGCGGAGCTGTACGCCGTCGGCGTGGAAACGGAACAGTTCACGCCGGAATGCGCGGCGTGGCTGAACGATATCGGCATCCAGCCCTGGTGCTGGTGCTGCGACGACGAGGAAACGGTGCGGCGCGCCGTTTCGCTGGGCGCGAAAGAGATGACCTGCAACGACCCCCGCCCGGCAATTCACGTTATCAAAGGATGAAACCATCCGTAGCACGGAGCCTCAGCTCCGTTAAATCCGGCCACAACAACATAAAAATCAACGTTAAACGACAATATACGTTCAGAAAATCGGAATCGCGTTGCGAACGCTGCTGAGGCAGCGTGCTACGATCGTATGCCTTCGGCGCGAAATCTTTATTTATTACAAAAAAAGAGTGCGGGCCTGACCGCATCTCCGGTAGCGCGGCACCTCAGTGCCGCTCCTGACGATTGTATCTTTTAAAACCTATTGTCGTATCAGATGTTTTCCCCGATAATAGTGTTCTCTGTTCAAAACGTTTATCAAATAGATTGCTTTTGCTGATAGCGGCACTGAGGTGCCGCGCTACCAAGAAAAAAGAGGTTCCTGCCAATGCTGTTAGCTCAAATCCTTTCCGGTATTTCCTATGACTGCTCCGGCGACGTGAATATCGATATCGCCGATATCGTCTACGATTCCCGCAAGGCCGCGCCGGGGACGCTGTTCGTGGCGCTGTGCGGCGCGTTTTCCGACGGGCACGACTACGCCG
This sequence comes from Clostridia bacterium, assembly GCA_017428085.1. GTDB lineage: Bacteria > Bacillota > Clostridia > Oscillospirales > Acutalibacteraceae > RUG806. The sequence goes on from JAFRRP010000034.1 coordinate 3,560, forward strand.
AGGGCGCGTACCTGCGGGGCGCGCGGGCGTTTCTGGTGCAAAAGGACGTGGCGCTGCCCGCCGACGCGCTGGTGGTCAAGACCGCCGATACCCGCGCGGCGCTGGCGGTGCTCAGCGGCAATTTCTTCGGCCATCCGGACCGGGAGCTGGCCGTGATCGGCGTCACCGGCACCAAGGGCAAGACCACCGTCACCCACATGATGCGGGCCTGCCTGGACCGCTGCGGGATCAAAAGCGGCGTCATCGGCACGGTGGGCGCCTACTACGGGGACACGTTCGTCCCCACGGTCAACACCACGCCGGAATCCTACGAGACGCAAAAGCTCCTGCGGGAGATGGCGGACGCGGGCTGCAGGGTGGCCTGCATGGAGGTAAGCTCCCTGGGGCTGAAATCCCACCGGGTGGACGGCATCCGCTTCCATACGGCGGTGTTCACCAACCTGTCGCCGGACCACATCGGCGGCGCGGAGCACGACTCCTTTGAGGAGTACGCCTACTGGAAAAAACAGCTCTTCCATGGCTGCGGGCGGGCGCTGCTGAACGCGGACGATCCGTTCTCACAGGAGATCATCGCGGAGCTGGACTGCCCCTATCAGACGTTTTCGGTCGGCGAGGCCGCGGATTTCTCCGCCTCCGACGTGCAGCGCCTGCGGGCGGACAACTTCTTCGGCGTGGGCTTCACTTGCCATACCAAAGACGGCGCGTACCCTGTCAAAAGCGCCATGCCGGGCTTTTTCAGCGTCTATAACGCGCTGGCGGCCTTCGGCGTGTGCGTGGGCTTGGACGCGAAGCCGGAGCAGGCCGCGGCGGCCATGGCGGCTGCCAAGGTGCGCGGGCGCAACGAATGTATCGAGGTCCCCGCGGACTACGACGTCATCATCGACTACGCCCACAACGGGCAGAGCTTCCGTTCCGTGATCGACACCTTCGCCGAATACGACCACAACCGCATCATCACCGTGTTCGGCTCCGTGGGGGATCGGGCGCAGCTGCGCCGCCGGGAGATGGGCGAGGTCAGCGGCAGGCTGGCGGACCTGAGCGTCGTCACCACCGACGACCCCGGCTTCGAGGACCCGCAGGCCATCGCGGAGGAGATCGCCTCCTACGTCAAAAAGGCGGGCGGCGTGTACAGGATCATCGTGGACCGGGAGCAGGCCGTGGCCTGCGCCCTGTCCGAAGCCCGCAAGGGCGATATCGTGCTGATCCTCGGCAAGGGGCACGAGACGTACCAGAAGGTCCGCGGGGAAAAGGTATACTATTCCGATCACGAGGCCGTGGCGGCATATTTCGCCGGAAAATAACGTAAATCATGTATTAAGAGTATTCAAAGCTTTTTACAACAAAATGGAAGGGAACAGGAGAGTACGGATATGAGCGGTTCCAAAAATACCATGAGAAACATCTGCATCGCGCTGGGCGCGGTGGTGGCGGTCCTGGTGATTGTCATCGCGTTTTTGCTGGGCAAACAGGCCGGGGCCAATAAGAACGACGGCGCGGGACGCACGTCTTCGGATATCACGACGGCCGTCGGCGAAACGGCGTGGCAGGGCAGCCTGACGGATACGGAGGACACTGCCGCGGACGCGGCGAACAGCGGTGAAACGGCGCAAACGCCCGCCGCCCAGCCCTCGGAAGCCGCTACGCAGGTCCCGGCAACGGTTGCGCCCGCACAGCCCGCCGTACAGGCGGAGGGCATGCCCCGCACGCTGGATATCAACATGACCAACGGCAGCCTGACCTTTGAAAAGGGCTCCCGATTCGACGTGAAATACGATCCCTCCGTCATTCGGGTGGATCGGAACGGCGATTCCATGACCATCGCCAACGACCACAGCAACCCCAGCGCCGCGGAGCGCAAGCGCATGGACGTGGTGGTCACGGTGCCGGAGGGTTACGCCTTCTCGGATCTGGACATCTCCTTCGGCGCGGGCAAGCTGATCTCCCGTACCCTGCCCGCCGAGACGCTTTCGCTGGAGCTGGGCGCCGGCAGCGCCACGCTGGAAAACGTGAACGTGACCGGCTCCGCCACCGTGAAAAGCGGCGCGGGGGCGTTCGCTATTAAAAGCGGCTCCATCGCCAACCTCAATTTGCAGTGCGGCGCGGGCGCCACGCAGGTGGCGGCGGCCCTGACGGGCGCCAGCAAGATCGTCGCCGCCGTAGGCGCAGCGGACCTGCAGCTGGGAGGCAGCGAGAGCGACTACACCGTCACCTTCAAGATGAGCCTGGGCGCGTGCTACTACAACGACACCAAGATCGCCAGGGGCGGCTCCTTCGGTACCGGCCCCAACACGGTGGATATCACCGGCGGCCTGGGCGTGATGCGCGTGACGGTGGGATAAAAAAAATGTCGCCTGACAAGCGACCACAAACGTAAAAATCTCCTGTATACTGTGCTTGCAAACCAAAAGACAGTATACAGGAGGTTTTTGTATCATGAAAAACGATCTGACTGAACTCGTATTCATCCTGGACCGCAGCGGCTCCATGGGCGGGCTGGAAAGCGACACCATCGGCGGCTTCAACGCCATGATCGAAAAGCAGAAAAAAGAACCCGGCGAGGCGCTTGTTTCCACCGTGCTGTTCGACGACGTGTCGGAGGTGCTGTTCGACCGCGTGCCGCTGGACAAGGTCCCGCAGATGACGGACCGGGACTACACCGTGCGGGGCTGCACCGCGCTGATCGACGCCATCGGCGGCGCCATCCGCCACATCGCCAACGTCCACAAGTACGCCCGCCCGGAGGACGTTCCCGCCCGCACGCTGTTCGTCATCACCACGGACGGCATGGAAAACGCCAGCCGCCGCTATACTTCGGACGAGGTAAAGCGGATGATCGGCGAAAAAAAAGAAACAGGCTGGGAATTCCTGTTCATCGGCGCCAACATCGACGCGGTGGAGACCGGCGCAAGGTTCGGCATCGGCCGGGACCGCGTTGCCAACTACAAATCGGACGGCATCGGTACGGGGATCCTGTATGAGACCGTCACGGAGGCCGTGGCGCAGGTGCGCCGCCATGCGCCGCTGGCCGCCAACTGGGGCGCAGGGATGGAAGAGGATCTGAAAAAAAGGCGATAAGCCGCGGAACGCGGCTTGTGCCGCAGGTTTGAGGTTTGAGGTGATAGGTTTGAGAGAGATATCTTATCACTCACACCTCACACCTCACACCTCATACCTCACACCTCATGCGCCGAGGATCGGTTGTCCGTACCGGAACAGGGCGGCGTTGATCTCAAAGATATCGTAGATCCTGTTGGTGACGAAGTAGGACACGATCAGGTCGAACTTGCTGCTGGGGGAAAAGGCGATCTCCGCCCGCGCCAGCAGGTCCAGCATGGTGGGCATATCCAGTTTCAGGGCGATCGCGAAGGCGACCGCCGTTTTTTTGGTTGGGCGGTAGTCCTCCCGGCAGCGGATGCGGGAAAACACCTTGCGGTCGATATTGGCCTTTTTATAGACGGTCACGTCGTCCATGCCACTGGCGTCGATCAGCTGGAACAGCTTCTGCTGAAAGGTGGCCTGCGTGCCGCGCACCACCTCGTCCAGCGATTTTCCCTTCACGTCCGGCAGCGGGGCGGCAGCGCCCACGTCTGCAAACGCCGCGGCGTGATACTGCGGCGGTGCCTCCTCCGGCGTAAACGAGGGGGCGCAGACCGTTTTTTCGCTTTCCTCTTCGACAAGTGACTGGGCGGCGGTCCCGTAAAACGTCTCTTCCCGTTCCGGGAAAAAAGCGGAAGCGTCTTTTTCTCTGCGGGTACGGGCGGCGGAGGGCATGATGGGGGCGTGTCGGCGGCTCGGCAGCGGCATGGTTTCGCCGTATTCTCCCCGCGCCAGCTCCCGCGCGGCGTGGTCGTCGATATATTGGCGGATGCCCTCCGCAAGCCCGGCGGACAGCGCAAAGGACTGCTCGTCGAACACCACCAGCGTCACCCGCATTTCGTGGGTCAGCAAAAACGCGCCGATCTCCTTCAGCGCGATGGCCAGCGCCTCGTCCTTGGGAAAGCCGTAGGCTCCGGCGGCGATCAGCGGAAAAGCCGCGCTTTCGCAGTTGAGTTCCGCCGCCAGCGCCAGCGAATTGGCGTAGCAGGCGCTCAAAATCTCCCGTTCGCCGCAGCCTCCGCCCGTCCAGACGGGGCCCACGGTGTGGATGATATATTTCGCTTTCAGGCGGAAGGCGGGTGTGTAAGCGGCCTGCCCCGGCGCGATCTCGCCGATCTTTTCGCGGCTTTTCAGCAGGCGCTTTTCTCCCGCCGCCCGGTAGACGGCGGTATCCGTCCCGCCGCCCACGACGGGCTGCGGGTTGGCCGTGTTGATGATGGCGTCCGCCTTCACCTTCGTGATATCGTTGCGTATGATCTCAAATGCCATCGTTCTTCCCTCTGTTCTCGGAAAATCATACTGAAAGAACCATAATATCAGCAGCCGTCCTTCCGTCTGCCGTGGGGAAACGGAGGGGACCGGCTGCCGTAAACTTCAAAGGGTCGTTTTATTTTTTCAGGTCGTTCAGGTCCTCCAGCTTGACGGAGGCCCGCAGAATGTAGCGCGCGTCCTCGGCCTTGATCACGTCGTCGCCGGTCACGTCGGCGGCTTGGAACGCGTCCGTGCCCTTTTCGATCTTTTCAAGGCCCACGCTGGCCCGCAGCGCCAGCCGGGCGTCGGCGGATTCTACCTTGCCGTTGCCGTCCACGTCGCCGGGCTGCCGTGTTTCGGCGGCAAGCGGCACGTCCTTCGTCTGTTTGGCAAAGGCCGGGTTGGTAAAGACCGCGGTGTAGGTGGTCTTGTCCGCGCCCGTTTCCGCGGTGGTGTTCACGGTCTCGGTCTCCGCGTGGGTTTCGTCGTTGCGGCAGGTCCGCGTGGCGGTGACGGTACCGTTGTCCGCGCTCCAGGTGTAGGTGGGTTCGCCCCAGATATGGCCCGTCGCGGGGATAGCGGCCTCCTTCGTCTGCTTGGTAAAGGCGGGGTTGGTAAAGGTCGCCGTGTAGGTGGTTTTGCCTGCCGCCGTGCAGGTGGCGGCGGTGACGGCGCTCGTTGTGTTGACGGTCTCCGTTTCCGTGTGCGCCGGGTCCGTTTTGCAGGTTCGTTTGGCGGTGACGGTGGCGTTATCCGCGCTCCACGTATAGGTGATTTCGCCCCAGTTATGGCCCGTCGCGGGGATGGCGACTTCCTTCGTCTGTTTGGTGAAGGCGGGGTTGGTAAAGGTCGCCGTGTAAGTGGTTTTGCCTGCCGCCGTGCAGGTGGCGGCGGTGACGGCGCTTGTCGTGTTGACGGTCTCGGTCTCCGCGTGGCTGTCGTCGCCGCGGCATACCCGTCTGGCGGTGACGGTGACGTTGTCCGCGCGCCACGTGTAAGTGGGTTCGCCCCAGTCGTGCTCATGCGGTACGTCCTGACGCAGCAGGGTGACGGTCAGGAAGCCCTTGCCGATCACGCCGCCGGCAACGGGGATTTCGTACGCGCCGGAAACCCCGTCGGGACCGGTATAGGTCATGCCGCCTTCGGACGTGTACGCGGTCGTGACGGCGGTAAAGCTGTATCGGTACGTCAGCCGGTAGGCGGCCAGCGGCGCGGCGGTAAAGGTATACGTATCCTCGGCGCCGTCGGACATGGTGTAGGTCGCCGTATACGCGCCGCCCTTGTCGCCGGTGGTCAGCGTGAAGTAGCTGACGTAGCCGTAGGCCTGCCCGGAGGCGTACAGGTAATCGGCGGTCCTGTCGGTCCCGTCATAGCCCGCCGCCATGGAGTACGCCGACGTGTCAAGCGCGGGGCTCTGTTCGCCGGCGGGAAGCTGCCGGATCTCGACTTCCGTCGGCGCGGGCGGTTCCACGTATCTGAAATGGATGGTCGCGCCGGTCAGCGCTTCGTTGCCCTCCCGGATGTCGAGGGCGTTCCATTCCGCCTCGGTGCCGTCAAAATAGACGTCCGTGATTCCGCGGCAAAAGTAAAACACGTTCTGCCCCAGGACGGTCAGCCCGTTGGTGAGCACCACGCGTCTGATCCGATCGGCGTAGTCGTGCAGCGGGGACCAGGTGGGCAGCGGCATGCCGGGGCTCCACCAGCCGGTCTGGAATTCCACCGTCACGTAACCGTAGGTGGCGCCGGAGCCGGAGATGGTCAGGGTGCCGTTGTCGTCCAACGTAAAGGGAAGGTCGTCGCCCCAGTCGTCTGAATAGATGATATTGCCCGCCGGGGGCAGGTCCTCCGGCTTCCACGGGTCGCCGATATCGCCCGAACGGGAGGGCATGGGCACGTCCGCGCCGCCCAGATAATGCATTTCGGCGTCGGTCAGCTTTGTGTTCTCCTTGTCGATGACGATCGCCTTCCACGTGTCGGAATTGCCCAGATAATAGACGTCCTTTATGTTGTCGTCGTTGATGAACGCGCCGCAGCCGATCTTGGTCAGCCCCGCGCCCAGCACCACGGTTTTCAGCTGCTTGCACTCGTTGAGTCCGAAATCGTCGATAAAGGTGACGTTGGAAAGGTCGATCTCCGTAAAAGTGCAGCGGGTGAACGCGCCGGTCCACACCTTCTTGACCGCGGCGGGCAGGGTATAGTTCGCGGAAGATCTGCCCTCCGGGTGTTTGTAGACGGTTTTCATGTCGGCAGAATACAGCACGCCGTCCACGGAGGCGAAGGCCGCGCCGCCCTGCGCCACGTTGATCTCCTTCAGCGCCGTGCAGTTGTCGAACACGAAGCCGCCGATCTCTTCCAGCGCGGCGGGCAGGTCGATCCGCGTCAACTTTTTATCGCCGCCGAACACCCAGTCGCCCAGCAGTTTTACGCCTTTGCCGATCCTGATCTCCGTCAGGTTTTCGCAGTTCTGGAAGGAGTAGCATTTGATCGCTTCCACGTTGTCGCCCATGGCGACGGAAACGAGCCTGGAACCGTAAAACGCGTCCGGCGCGATGGTCTTGACGGTATCCGGCACGGCATAGCTGTTTCCGCTTTTGGCTTCGGGGTAACGCAGCAGCAGGTCGCCCGATTTGCTGAACAGCACGCCGTTTGCGGATTTATAATACTGGTTCCCGGCGGCCGCGCTGATGCTTTCCAGCGAAGAGCAGTAGTCGAACGCGTAGTCGCCGATCTCTTTGACGTTTTGCGGAATGGCCACGGTCTTCAGGTTTTTGCATTCGGAGAAAACGTAACCCTCTATGACCTCCAGACTGTCCGGCAGAACGATCTCCGACATGGTCGCTCCACTGAAGACGCCTTGGCCCAGCGTTTTGACGCCGTCGGGCACGACGACCCTGTCGTCGCTGCCGGAATAGCCGTACAGCCGACCGTCGCTGTCGATCTCAAAATCTTCCTCGTCGGCGAAGGCGAACGTGACGAAGGAACAGCACAGCAGCAGGGAAAGAAATACGGAAAGCGCTTTTTTCATGCAGATCACTCCTTGTTCGGTATTTTTTTTCGGCGGGGTCACGCGAGCTCCATCTGCGTGATGCCCTTTTCCCAGCCGTAATAGTTGGTGATATCGGGGGTGATGGTGGAGGCTTTGATGCGCTCGGCGGAGAAGACCACGGCGTTCTGCCGCTGGTACAGGGGCAGCTCCACCGCCCAGTCGCCGATGATGTCAAGGCACTTTTTGTACACGCCCTTGCGGTAGGTCCGGTCGGCGGAAGCGCGGGCGGCAAGGATCAGCCGGTCCAGCTCCGCGTCCGCGATATCGTACATGTAGTTGCTGCCGCCGGGCTCGCCGCCGGTTTCAACGCCGGAATAGTAGATCTGGTACATGTCCGGATCCGCCGTGGCGCCCCAGGCCGCGCACCACATATCCGTCCGGCCCTCGCCGATGGCGTTCCACATCTCCGCGGAGTTCGTCAGGTCGCTGATCTTCAGCGTGACGCCGACGGAGGCCAGCGCGGCGGACGCCGCCTTCAGCATTTTGCAGGCGGGGTGGTCGCCCCGGCCGTCGCCCGGCACCATCACCTCGTAGGCAAGCCGCGCGCCCGCGGGGGCGGCGGTCACCCTGCCGTTTTCCACGGTGTAGCCGGCGGCCTTGAACCAGCCCAGCGCCGCCTGCAGCGCGGCGGCTTCCTTTTCGGCCTGCGTCATGCCGTCGGTATAGATCGCTTTGCCGTTTACGTCTTCGGAGAAGGCGGTTTTATAGCCCTCGTCGGTCTTCTGCGGCGCCGCCCAGGAGGTGTTGGAGATCGGGTACTCGATCACGACGGCGGCTTCCCCGTAGTAGTCGGCGACGGCCTTTTCACGGTAGACGGCAAGCACGGTGGCCAGCGCTTTGCGCAGGCTTTTGGATGCGTCGGAGCCCGGTTCGCCGCCCACGCTCACGGAGTTGGCGTTGATGCCCAGATAACCGTAACCCATGTTGTCCACGGTGCTGGTGACGAGCTTGTCGCCGGTCAGTTTGCCGTTGCCGTTTGCGCCGGTGATGACGTTGGAGGCGCCCACGTTGAAGGCGGGCTCCACGATATCGACGGCGCCCCTCAGTACGTCTTCCACCGATTGCCGGTTTTCCACGAACTGGACGGTCCTGATCTTCGCCGCGCCGAGATAATAGTTCTCGTTGGCGGTCAGCGTGACCACGCCGTCCTTGTACTCTTCAAATTTGTAGGGGCCTGCGCCCATGGGCTGCCCGGTCTTTGCCCGGACGGAGGAAAGGTCGCCCTTGGGGAAGCCGAAGCGGTGGTTTTCGTAATCGTACTGCGCGGCGTCTCCGTAATAGTGCAGCGGGGCCACGGAGACGTTCAGCAGGTCGACGGCGGGGGCGGAGACGTGCGTCAGCACCACGCGCAGGGAGTATGCGCCGGTCTTCCGGATGCCGGTGATGGCGTCGGCGGAGTCGCCGGTCTTTATCCCGGTCCCGGAATAGTCGCCGAAGTCCGGGAACACGTCTTCAAGGGAGATCGCGGCGGCCTCATAGGAGAACATCTGCGCCAGGTTCGCGCCGTAAGCGTCGGACAGCATTTCGGCGAACGCTTCCTCGTCGGCGGCGCCGCCGTAGCCCCACGTTTCCGCCGCCCCGGCGGCGTCCTCCGCGTGGCCGTTCGCGACGCAGTAATCCACGATATCCCTCACCAGCGCGGCGACGGCAGCGTCGTATCCGGTCCAGAAGCCGGTCTGCTGTTCCTTCGTAAAGAAGGTGAAATCGGTATTGTTTTTGCCGGCGTGATAGATCAGGTTGGCGAGCGTGTCCATGCCGGTTCTGTACGCCGCCATGCCCTCGATGGGCAGGGAGAAGAAGGTGGAGGTCCCGTCGTAGGTGGGATCGGAGAGGACGTACATGGTAAAGATCACGTCGTCCGCGGTCAGCGGCTTGCCGTCGGCAAAGGTCACGCCCTCCCGCAGGGTAAAGTCGTACCAAACGGAACCGTCGGCGTTTTCGGTGATCGTCAGATCGGAAATGCCGGGATAGGTATAGTCCGTTCCGTTGTAGGAGACGGGCTGCGGCGAGATGCTTTTATCCACCAGTATGCCGGAGCGGTCGTTGTTCAGCAGGGAAACGGCCGTCATCGCCCAGACGTCCTGATCATAGCCCGATTCGGAGAAGAAAGGGGAGAAATTACCTGACAGGTTGGCGGTGCCAATCCGCAGCGCGGCGTTTTTCTTCACGGAACCGGCGGGGACGATCTTGCCGTCCACGATGGCGTCAAGGTTGACGGAGATCCGCAGGATGATTCTCGCGTCGGCGGAGGTCACCTTGCCGTCTCTGTCCACGTCGGCCGCGTCAAGGGCGGCCTTGTCAAGCTTTTCCAGATTGACGCTGGCCCGCAGCGCCAGCCGCGCGTCGGCGGAGGTCACCTTGCCGTCGCCGTCCACGTCGCCGGGCGCGGCGGCGGAGGCCGTCAGCGCGAAGCAGGAGAACAGCAGACAGAGGGAGAGCAGGATCGCGATGCATTTTTTCATCAGGAACACTCCTTTTCACGGATCACGCTTACGCGGTTTTTTTCAGTTTGGTCAGGTCCTCCAGCTTGACGGAGGCCCGCAGGATGTAACGGGCGTCCTCGGCCTTGATCACGCCGTCGCCGGTCACGTCGGCGGCTTGGAACGCGTCCGTGCCCTTTTCGATCTTTTCAAGGCCCACGCTGGCCCGCAGCGCCAGCCGGGCGTCGGCGGATTCCACCTTGCCGTTGCCGTCCACGTCGCCTGCCTGCCGTTTTTCGGCGGCAAGCGGCACGTCCTTCGTCTGTTTGGCAAAGGCAGGGTCGGTAAAGACCGCGGTGTAGGTGATCTTGTCCGCGCCAGTTTCCGCGGTGGTGTTCACGGTCTCCGTTTCCACGTGCGCCGGGTCCGTCCTGCAGGTCCGCGTGGCGGTGACGGTGGCGTTGTCCGCGCTCCATGTGTAGGTGGGTTCGCCCCAGTTATGGCCCGTCGCGGGGATGGCGACTTCCTTCGTCTGCTTGGTAAAGGCGGGGTTGGTAAAGGCCGCCGTATAGGTGGTTTTGCCTGCCGCCGTGCAGGTGGCGGCGGTGACGGCGCTCGTCGTGTTGACGGTCTCCGTTTCCGTGTGCGCCGGGTCCGTCTTGCAGGTTCGTTTGGCGGTCACGGTGGCGTTGTCCGCGCTCCATGTGTAGGTGGGTTCGCCCCAGTTATGGCCCGTCGCGGGGATAGCGGCCTCCTTCGTCTGCTTGGTAAAGGCGGGGTTGGTAAAGGTCGCCGTGTAGGTGGTTTTGCCTTCCGCCGTGCAGGTGGCGGCGGTGACGGCGCTCGTCGTGTTGACGGTCTCGGTCTCCACGTGGCTGTCGTCGACGCTGCATACTCTCGTGGCGGTGACGGAGGCGTTGTCCGCGCTCCAGACGTAGGCGGGCTCGTCCCAGACGTGTTCGTGGGGCGGCGGATCGTCCTGCCGCAGCAGCGTGACTTCGGTCAGGCCCCCCTTGTGCAGCTTGCCGCCGGTGACGCTCACCTGCTGGGTGCCGGCGCTGCCGTTTTCACAGAACCATTCCACCGTTTCCCTGTCGCTGCCGGAGCCGGAAGAATAACCGTACGTATACGTCAGCCGGTAGGCGGACCAGGGCTCTATCGTGAAGCGGTAGGCGTCGTCCGTACCGTCGGTATAGAAGTTGATCAGGAATTCGCCGCTCCTGGGGCCGGTGACCAGCGTAAAAAAGCTGTCGTAAGCATAGGCCTGCCCGTAAGCGTAGCGCCACGTGCCGGTCATGCTGCCGCCGTCCCGTCCGGTCTGAAGGGAAAATTCGGACGTGTCGATCTCCGGGATCTCCTCGCCCTCGGCAAGGGCGCCCGCCTCTTTGTCGCGGGCTTCGGGGAACACGATCCCCCCGGCAAAATGCTTCTGCGCGTTGAACAGCTCGTCGTTCTGCTCCTGGATCTTGATCTGCCTCCAGTCGGCGGAGGAACCTTCATACCAGACGTCCCGCAGCGACAAAGCGTAGTCGAACGCGCCCTTCCCTATGGAGGTCAGTCCGGCCCCCAGGGTGACCGACTGCATCTTTCTGCACTGTCTCAACGCGTAATCCTGTATCACGGTAACGCCCGAAAGGTCGATCGACGTGAACTTGCACCAGGTAAGCGACCCCGTGGTCAGCTTCTTCACCGTGGCGGGCAGCGTAAAGCTCTCGGAGGGTTTTCCCTCCGGATGTTTTATCAGTACGGTTTTGTCCTTGGTGTAAAGAACGCCGTCCTGCGAGACGTATTTTTTGTTGCCATCCTCCACGTTAATGGCCTGCAGCGCCGTACAATCTTCAAACATGCACTCGCCGACCTCGTTCACCGAGGCGGGCAGGGTGACGGACTGCAGCTTATCGCAGGTGGAAAACACGTAACCGCCCATCGATTTTACGTTTTTGCCCAGGGTGATCCCGGTCAGGCCGTGGCACTTCCCGAAAGCCCAGCTCCCGACCGTTTCCACGCTGTCGCCCACGGTGATCTCCGTCAGGGCGCTTTGGAAAAACGCGCCGTCGTCGATGGTTTTTACGGTATCCGGAACGCGGCAGCTCGTTGCTTTCTTCGCCGGGGGGAACAGGATCAGCTTTTCGCCGGACTTGTCGAACAGCACGCCGTCGACGGATTTGAAGTATTGGTTTTCCGCCGCCACGTTGACGGCGGACAGGCTGCTGCTCCCCTGGAAGACGTAGCAGCCCAGCTGCCTGACGTTTTTCGGGATCGTCACGGTCTTCAGGTTTTCGCACCAGCTCAGCGCGAAGTCGTCGATGACCTCAAGGCTGTCCGGCAGCACCAGCTCCGTCATGGTGTTTTCGTCAAAACAGTAGTCGCTCAGCTTCGTGACGCCTTCGGGTACGACCACTTTGTCGTCGTCGCCGTTATAGTAGTACAAAACGCCGTTCATGATTTCGAAATCGTCGTCGTCGGCGGAGGCGACCACGGCGCAGGAAAAGCACAGCAGCAGAGAAAGGAATACGGAAAGCGCTTTTTTCATCTCGTTCACGTCCTTTATCATTTTCAGGTATTATTTTGATACAATTAGACTATAACAAAACCGTTGTGATGTGTCAAGAAAAAACGAAGCCGCCGGGCCGCGCAAAAGCAAAAAAAGAAAAAACCGTACCATTTCAAGTTTTTTTAAGCGGTACGGTTTATACTGTGAACTGTCGAAAGACAAATGCTTCCTCGTTTTTCTTCATAAATATCTCCTCAAAAGCAGACGCGCCGTGAAAACGGCGCGTCTCGCTTTATCCCTTATCCGTTTTTTTTCAGGAACGCCCGAAGGGCTTCTCACGACTCACGACTCACGACTCACGACTTACGACTTACGACTAGCGACTTGAGCCAACAGCTCCCCCAATCGTTATCGTCCGAAGTATTCCCGTATCTCCGGCACCCTGCGCAGGGCCAGATACAGCGCTATGCCCGCGACGGCCCCCACCGCGCCTTGGATCGCGTTGGCGGGGATGCCGCCCGCCGCGGCGAGGCCGTAGCCGAGCAGCGTGCTTTCGTACAGGAAATACCCGGCGACCATCACGGTCTCGCCCGCGATCGCCGCGGGCACGTGCGCCCATTTGATCCGCTTGCCCAGCCGGCGCAGCAGCAGCGCGGCGGCCAGCGCGCACAGCCCCTTGACGACCGCGGTGCCCGGGGCGTAGACCGCGTACCCCGCGAAGAGATCCGCCAGCGCGGAGCCCAGCGCCGCCGCCAGACTGCCGTACAACGGCCCCAGCAGGAACGCCGCCAGCAGCACGACGGCGTCGCCTAAATTCGCGTAGCCGTTGGTGGCGGGGATCGGGATGCGGATCGCCATCGTAGCCACGCAGGTCAGCGAGGCGAACAGCGCCGCCATGATGGTTTTCAACAGCTTTTTGTCGTGCATAAGCGATCGGTCCTTTACGGGCTATGACGTCGTAAAAATGCCGCGACGGTTATCGCGGCACGGCATATAACCCATTAAAATAATAGGAATATCATAACGCCGATCACGGCGTTTGTCAAGCGTAACGATCACGCCATGATCTTTTTCAGCGCATTGCCCAAAATCCGCATGCCCTCGGCGATCTTTTCGTCCGGCATGGTGGAGTAATTCAGCCGGAAGGCGGAGCAGCGCTTCGACGGGTCCGCCATAAAGGGCGCGCCGGGCACGAAGGCCACCTTGTGGCCGATGCACTCTTTGTATACCGCGATGGTGTCGTAGTCGCCGCCCATGTCGCACCACACGAACAGGCCGCCGCCGGGGGTGGTGTGCGTCACCGCCGCCGGGAAGAAGGCGTCCGCCTCGTCCAGCATCAACCTGCATTTCCTGCTGTACAGGTCCCGCATCCGTTGGATGTTCTCCCCGATGTCGTGGCGCCGCAGGTATTCGTACACCATCAGCTGGGTGATCATGGGGGAGTGGGTGTCGTTGGCCTGCTTGGCCTCCGCCATGCGCTTCACGATGGGCGCCGGGGCCACGATGTAGCCCACGCGGATACCGGGGGCCAGGATCTTGGAGAAGGAGCCGCAATAGATCACGATGCCCTCGGTGTCCATGCTCTTCAGCGAGGGCTTTTTTTCGCCGCTGAAGGTCAGCTCGCCGTAGGGGTTGTCCTCCACGATCAGCACGTTGTGCTCCGCGCACAGCCGGTAGACCTCTTTCCGCTTTTCGGTGCTCATGGTGATGCCGGTGGGGTTCTGGAAGTTGGGGATGGTGTACAGCAGCTTCACGCCGTCGGTCGTTTCCAGCGTCTGCTTCAGGTGCGCCACGTTGACGCCGTCGTTCTCCATGTCCACGCCGACAAGCTGCGCGCCGTAGCCCATGAAGCAGCCCAGCGCCCCCAAAAAGGAGGGGTTCTCCACGATTACCTTGTCGCCCTCGTTCAGCAGGCACTTGGCGGCGAAGTCCATACCCTGCTGGCTGCCGGAGGTGATGATGATATCGTCCCCGTTCGGGATGATGTTATCGCGCTCCGCGATCATTTTCAGCACCGCATCCCGCAGGGGCGCGTAGCCCTGCGCCACGGAATACTGCAGCGTCAGCGCGGGCTCGTTCGTCAGCAGATCGTAGGCGATCTCCGCCAGCTCCTTTCCGGGGAACAGCTCGCTGGCCGGGTTGCCCCCCGCCAGAGAGATGATGGAGGGATCGGCGGAGGCCTTCAGGATATCGTTGATCGCCTCGCCGTCCACGTTTTTGATGCGTTCCGCAAAGGGATAGGTTCTGTTTGCCATATCGTGTCATCTCCGTTTCATTATGCAAAAAAATATAGCACAACGCGCCGCAAAAGAAAAGCGTTTTTTTCGCAAATAACCATGAATTTTTTTATAAAAGTCCATCAATCTTTTTGATACAAAAGCGGTCGCCGCCCATAAATACCTTGACATTTTCCGCCGGTTGCGGCTATAATATATTGTTAAAAGAAAACGAAGCGGTTTTTGACCGTGAAAGGGCTGATCGAAATGAGTGCGACAATGAAAAGGGTGCTGCTGGGAGCGCTGATCGCCGTCATGCTGGCGGGGGCGTTTCTGGCCGCCTATTCCATTACGGCGGGCCGCCTGTCGGGGAACGACGTCGTCACGCCGGAGGCCTCCGCCACCGCCGCGCCCGCGGCGGACGTCACTTCCGCCGACGGGCAGACCACGCTGCCGGAGGCGACCTCAGCCGGGGAAACGGCTACCGAGCCGACCACCGCGCCGGTGACCACCGCGCCGGTGACGACGGAACCCCGGACCACCGCCGCGCCCACGCCGGCGGATACCGCGTCCCCCACCTATATCAACGGCATCCTTGTCGTCAACAAGAGCTATCCGCTGCCCCGGGACTATGATCCCGGCGGACTGACGGACGAGTGCGAAAGCGCCTTCTACACCATGCAGGCCGCCGCGGAGAACGAAGGGCTGGACCTGTATATTGCTTCCGGTTTCCGTTCCTACGACCTGCAGGCCTCGCTGTACCAGAGATACTGCAACGCGGACGGGCAGGCCGCCGCGGACACCTATTCCGCGCGTCCCGGCCATTCGGAGCACCAAAGCGGGCTTGCCATCGACCTGAATTCCATCAGCTCCGATTTCGCCTATACGGAGGAAGGCCGGTGGGTGGCCGCCCACTGCTGGGAGTACGGTTTTATCCTCCGTTACCCGGCGGATAAGGTCTCGATCACGGGGTATATGTATGAGCCGTGGCACATCCGCTACGTGGGCAGGGACGTCGCCGCCGCCATCTATCAGAGCGGCCTGTGCCTGGAGGAATATCTCGGCATCGACTCCGTTTACAGCTATTAAGGAGGACCGCAAATGGAGAAAAAAACGAAGATCAGCAAAAAAAATCTTCACAACATCACCAACGTCATCAACCGCTATAAAAAGCTGGTGCTGCTCCATTCCAACGACATGCACGGCGATTTTCTGGCGGAAAACGTGGATGACAAGCTGGTGGGCGGCGTTTCCATGCTGTCCGGATACATCGGCAAGGTGCGGGAGGAGGAGCCCAACACGCTGTACTGCATCGCGGGCGATATGTTCCGCGGGTCGGTGATCGATTCCGATTACCGCGGCATCTCCACCATCGAGATCATGAACATGCTGGCGCCCGACGTGGTGACGCTGGGCAATCACGAGACGGATTACGGCGTTTCCCACCTGCTGTTCATCGAAAAGTGCGCCAATTTCCCCATCATCAACGCCAACATGCACATCAAGATCAACAACGCCCGTCTGTTCAGCCCCTATAAGATCATCGAGCTGGACGGCATGAAGATCCTGTTCATCGGCATCCTGACGGAAGAGGTGCTGGCCCAGACCAAGGGCGACGGGCTGGTGGGCACCTTCGTGGACGTGGAGGAGGCCGCCAAGGAGGTGGGCCGGATCTGCAACGCCCACAACGCCATCGACATCGACTTTACCGTGCTGCTGACGCACATCGGTTATGAGGAGGACAAAAAGCTGGCGGCCATGCTGGACCCCGCCTTCGGCGTGGACGTGATCATCGGCGGCCATTCCCACACCTTCCTGGAAAAGCCCGCCGAGGTCAACGGCATCCTGATCGTGCAGGCCGGCACCGGCACGGACCAGATCGGCCGGTTCGATATCACCGTGGATACGCTGCACAACTGCGTGGCCGATTACAAGTGGCGCACGGTGCCCATTGACAGCAAGCATTGCCCCAGAGACGAAAAGCTGGAAACCATCCTGACCAAGTACAAATCCTCCACGGACGAAAAGTACAGCCGTCTGGTGACGCGTTTCAGCAAAAAAATGACGCATCCCTCCCGTACGCAGGAAACGGAGCTGGGCGGCCTGTTCGCGGAGATCATGCGCGAATGCCTGCATCTGGATATCATGCTGCTGGGCTCCGGCAGCATCCGCAACGAGGAGCTGGGCCCCATCGTGCTGCTCAGCGATCTGGTGGAGTGCTTCCCCTATGACGATTCCATCCACATGCTCAAGATCAAGGGCTCGCAGCTCAAGCGGATGATCGCCTACATGCTGCGGGACGAGGTCTGGCAGGGCGCCCACTGCGAGTTCTACCAGTTTTCCGACGGGTTCCGCGTCGCCTACGACCGCAAGACGCACAAATTCGCGGAATTTTCGCTCAACGGCGCGCCGGTGGACGACAACGAGCTGTACACCGTGGGCCTGCAGAACTTTACCTTCAACAATACGGAGATCGCGTTCGGCATTTCGCTGGACGA
Organism: Clostridia bacterium; assembly: GCA_017428085.1. GTDB lineage: Bacteria > Bacillota > Clostridia > Oscillospirales > Acutalibacteraceae > RUG806. Next base: position 20,581 of record JAFRRP010000034.1, read on the forward strand.
GCTGAATCAAAACGGCGGCAGCCGGGTGGTGGCCACCTCCTGCCGCGACATTCTGGACGAGTATCTGACCGAGCATCAGCATCTGGGCCGCGAGATCGACGGCCGCCTGACGCTGCTGAACTGAAAAAAGGAGGAATCAAACATGAAAAAAATCCTTTGCGTACTGCTTTCCGCGCTGCTGGCGTTCGCCTGCGCGCTGCCCGCCTTCGCCGCCGACGGCGCGAAAAACTACGTGGTGCTGGGCGACTCCATCGCGCAGGGCTCCGGCCTGTATAACAGCGATCAGGCCGCCTACGGCAGGATCGTGGCGGATACCAACGGCTATAATTACGCCAACTTCGGCGTCAACGGTCTGCGCAGCTGGGACCTGATCGAGCAGCTGAAAACGGATCCCGTGGCCTCCGCCGTGGCTGCCGCCGATATCGTCAGTCTGTCCATCGGCGGCAACGACTACCTGCAGCAGGACCTGCCCAAGATCTTTTCGGATATCGCGCGGGGCGATTATAAGATCATCAACGACATTCAGAACAATTTCCGCGGCTATTTCGCCGAGATCATTTCCCTGCTGAAGGCGGCCAACCCGGACGTGGCGCTGTTCGTGCAGACCCTTTACAACCCCCAGTACGGCGCGCTGCGTGACGCCTACGGCATGGCGACTTCCCGTATCAACGAGGTCATCACCGGTTACCTGGCGGAAAATCCGGGCGCGTTCTATCTGGTGGATACGGTCCCGGTGATGGAAGGCCACCCGGAATATATCGCCGTGGATACCATCCACCCCAGCGCCGTGGGCAACGTGGAGCTGGCGCGGCTGGTGCTGCAACGGCTGTATGAGGAGGGCTACGGCGAAAACACGGAGCCCGTGACCAACGCCGTGGGTGTGGACGAGATCCCGTTCACCTCCTATATTTTCAAGGCGATCCGCGATTTCTTCTCGATGATCGTCAACCTGATCAAAGGCGTCTTCGGTAAATGATCTTTCCCGACACGCAACACGCCCCGGAACCTCATCCGTTCCGGGGCGTTCGTTTATGTGTCAATCTCCTGTTGTCTGCGGCCTGCTGCCTGAAGAATTACGCCAGCTCGATCTCCGTATTATACTCGTCCACGCCGTAGTGGCCGATGGAGTATTTCACCAGATAGGGGATATCGAGGCCCTTTTTCTTTTTCAGGATCTTCGTGACGAAAGACAGTTTCCCGACGACGCCCATCACCGCGTCGTACTCCGGCGTGCCCTCCACGTAGGGGGCGTTGCCCACGAAGATGTTGCGCACGATGGCCAGCATCAGCTCCCGCAGGGGGCGGGCTTTGATGCTCTCGTCGCATTTGACGTGGAAAAACCTGCACACCGAGCCGACGGTGGCCTTGTCGATCTTTTTGCCCGCGACGCCCACGAGCTTCACCAGCGCCCCGTTGGGGTTCTTCATGCCGAGTTTTCCCAGCAGCCGCTTCGGGTCGTCCCTGGCGAAGTCCAGATAGGTGTTGATCATGCTGTTGAACTGCCGCTTGAAGTATTCCTCGTTGGTCAGCCCCTCCCTGTCCCAGTCGAAGGGCGGCACGGGGACGGTCTCGATCTTCACCTTTTCGGGGCTTTCCACCGTCACAAGCCGCATGCAGGCCGGGTCTCCGATGATGGAGCCGGTACACACGTCCCAGAATATGTTGCCCGCTTCGGTGGTCTTACATTTGATGCTCTGGTTGTGCATATGGCCGGTGAAGCACAGGTGAACGCCCTCGTCCGCCAGCATGGCGGTCACGGCCTCGTGGTCGGGGTTCATGCAGTTGCCGATCAGCGGCCACACCGGGCAGGCGGCCAGCAGGGGATAGTGGGTCATGGCGATCATCATCTGCCCGTCCTCGCGGGCTTTTTTCGTCTGCTCTCTGATCCACTCCGTCTGCTTTTCCGTAAAGCGCCAGCGGCGGTTCTCGTCGCCGTCGTTGTTCAGCGCCAGCAGCCGCAGTCCGTCGGCCAGCTGCGCCACGTAGGACAGGGATTCCCGGTCCACGGCGACGGCGTCGGCAAAGCCGAAGTCGTAATACAGGTCGAACAGCTCCCCGCGCTTCGTGCCCTCCGGCTCGCCCCGGCCGTTTTCGTCAAAGCAGAAGGGGTGGTCGTTGAAGTCGTGCCCGGCGGTGATGACGTACACCTTTTTGCCTGCGGCCTTCAGCCCCTTCAGCAGTTCAAGGAAGCCCCGATGGCTTTCTTTTTCGCCGTTGAAGGAGAGGTCCCCGGCGATCAGCACGGCGTCGGCGTCCTCTGCCTTGCCCAGCCGGTCGAAGACGGCCTCGTTGATCGCCTGCGTCTCCGCAAAGCACTTCTGCTCGGTGGACATGAACTCGTCGTAGGCCGGGCCGCAGCAGCCCAGCTCAGAGGCGAAGTAGTGGGTGTCGGTGATCACGTAAAAACGAAACGGCTGCATGTTTTCTCCCTTGTTGATCGGTCAGTCGCCGGATTGCGCGTTTTTTGCCAAAGCGTTCCAATAGCTGTTCCAGCATTCCGCGATGGCGGGCTGGTTTTTTACGGAGGTATAGGCCCTGCCGATCTGGTCGACCTTCGTCCGCAGATCCTGTTCGGTGATCCCCGCCAGACATTCTTCCTTATAGGCCTCATAGATATCCTCGTCCTGCAGAATATCCTCATGACAGACCAGATACAGCGAATCGTTGAAATCGAGGATGGCGGCGGTATTGACGTCGATGGCCCGCACCGCCTGCACGAATTCCGCCGGATAGGCGTGGTCGGTGCCGTCGGCGACCACCTCGGCGTATTCCTCCCGGTCGCCCTTGCGGTCGGAAACAAAGGTGGCGTACACGCTTTCGATGCCGGTCCCGTTAAGGTTGACGGCGTTCAGACCGGCGGTCAGCTTTTCGTTCAGCGCCGCCTCCTGCGCCGCGTCCCGGTCTACCTCGTTCCCGTCGGCGTCCAGCACCTTTTTCGGGATGCGGATCGCCCGGAAGGAGACGTAACGCGCTTCCAGATACGCCCGCAGCTGGTCCTGTGAAACCTCGTTGGGGCCGCCCTCGCCGAAGTACGCCTGCCGCAGCTTTTCCAGATACCGCCCGTTGAGCTGGATCTTGGAAAACGTCTGCCGGGAAACGCCGATGGACTCGTAATAGGCGCCGTACAGGCTCCACTGCCTGTGCGTTTCGTCACTGGCTTCCTTTTTCTCCGCCCCGGACAGCGTCAGCCCCGCGCTTTTGAACGTGGAGTTGACCGCCACGTAGTAGATGCCCATCTGCACGGCGTAGTTGATCCGTTCCTCCTGCCCGCCTTCGGGCAGGGCCTGTACCGCCTCGTCCAGAAAATAGGTGAACAGCTCGCCGTCCAGCGGGGTGCCGTTGACGGTCAGCGGGGAAGGCGCGGCCTGTTCCTGCGCGCGGCAGGCGCAAAGCAGCGCCGAAGCGGCGATCAAAAGCAGCGCGATCAGGCGTTTCACGGCCGTCCCTCCTTCTCTCCGAAAGAATTTTTCTTATTTTACTATAAAAACGCCCGATTTTCAAGATTGACATACGAAAAAAATAATGTTAAAATATATTTCCGAATATTTTGATTTAGGGTATTTTTCGTAATACAGGAGTCTGAACGCCAATGAAAGAACTGCTGAAAAAGACCGGCGCGCTGTGGATCGCGGCGATCCTTGCGCTGACGGCGCTGTGTCTGCCGCCGGACCTCCGCGCGGACGCGGCGGACGCGGGCAGAGCCTATCTGACGGTAGAGCTGCTGCCGCTGGTGGGCCTGCAAAAGAACAACGAGGTGCAGCCTCTGGGGAAGGGGTTCCTCTGCACGCCTTCGAAAATCGCGATCGTCAGCGGCGAAACGGCCGCCGAAACGCTGATGCGCTTCCTTGCGGAGCGTGGTTATACCGTGAATTATTCCGGCACGGCCGCCAAGGATTACAAGCTGGGCTATATCGCCGGCGGTGATAAAAAAGACGCCTATAAGGGATATAAGAGTTCCGCGGCGGATCACACCGTGAAAGATCCCCAAAAGCTGGAGATCGCGGGGGAGCTGCCGCCGCTGGCGCAGTCCATCCTGCGTACCTACGGCGTGAAATGGGACGCCGCCAAGGATAAGATCGACCTGAAGGGCTACATCGGCGAAAAGGACCTGACGGCCCAGGCCGGCTGGGTATTCTCCCTCAACAACGAGTACGTTACCAAGCCGCTTTCCGAGCTGAAGCTTTCCGACGGCGATACGCTGCGGGTACAGTTCACGCTGGCCGGCGGCAGGGATATCGGTTACAGCTTCCTGAACGACGGCACGGTGAAGACCAACGTCGCCGACAGAAGCGGTCTGATCAAGCTGGCGGCGGATTATGAGAACAACCACGAGGGCAGCGCTGTTTACGACGAAGTGATGGCGGCGCTGGGCAAAATGACGCTCCCCGCGGAGGAGATCACCCGGCTGCAGGGGGCGCTGACGAACGAGCTGAAGGAGCTGCATCTTGAAACGACCACGGAGCCGACGACGGAACCCACCACGGAACCGACCACGCAGCCCACCACCAAGCCGACGACGGAGCCCACCACCAAGCCCACCACGGAGCCCACCACGAAAGCGCCCTCCACCACGAAAGCGCCTTCCACCACGAAAGCGCCCTCCACCACCCGTTCGTCTTCCACGACGCGCTCTTCCTCCACCACCCGGTCGTCCTCCACCACCCGGTCGTCCTCCACCACCCGGTCGTCTTCCTCTACCACGCGGAAAAGCTCCTCTACGACCAGGCCCGCGACTACGGCGCTGCTGACCACGGTGATCGAGACCACCACGCTGTTCCGGCCGGAGGGTATCGTGCTGCAGTATATGAGCAAGGACGCCCCCACGACGGAGGAATCCACCACCGCGCCGGAGGAAACGTCGGAGGCCACGCCGACGGACGCCAATCCCCTGATCGAAAAGCTGAAGGAGCTGAAGGAATCGGACGGCTTTGTAAGGAACGTCGTTATCGTAGGCGCGGCGGTCGTGCTGGTGATCGCGGCGGCGATCATATTGAGAAAGAGAGCGAAAAAAGCGCTCTGATCTCCCCTTAAAAAAAGAACTCCCGGCTGAAGGACGTTGCGGACCGTACTTCTTTCAGCCGGTATTTTTTGGAGAAAGATGAAAGCGTTCGGCAGTTACCATCCCGCCGTTTCGGCGGTATATTTCGCGGTCGTGATCGTTACGGTCATGCTGGTGTCCGATCCCGTTCTGCAGGCGTGCGCCCTGCTGGGCGGGGCGCTGTATGCCTGCGCCGTGTTTCCGGCCCGCCGCAACCTGAAACGGGCGGGGTATTACGCGCTGTTCGCTCTTATCATCGTGATCACCAACCCGGTTTTTTCCCACAACGGCGCCACGGTGCTGTTTACGGTGGGGAAATTCTCCGTGGCGCTGGAGGCGTTTTTCTACGGCGGCGGCATGGCGGCGCTGATGATCGCGGTCATCGTCTGGTGCGCGCTGATGAGCGAGGTGATCACCGACGAAAAATTCATGTACCTGTTGGGCCGCGCGGTGCCCAAGCTGTCGCTGGTGCTGTCCTATACCATCCGGCTGGCCCCCGTGATCCTGCGGCGCGTCAAACGCGTCAGCGGCGCCCAGAAGACCATGGGGCTGTACAGCGACGAAGGCCGGCTGAACCGCATCAGAAGCAGGGGAGAGGTGCTGCGCACCGTCGTCACCTGGTCGCTGGAAGCGTCCGTGGATACGTCTCTTTCCATGGCGGGGCGGGGCTACGGCCTGCGGGGGCGCACCAACTATTCCCGCTTCCGTTTCCGCGGTAAGGACGCCGTCATGCTGGCGCTGACGGCGGCGCTGGCGGCGGTGGTGTTTTCCGGCGCGGCAAAGGGCGCGGTGGGCATCGAATACTATCCCACGGTCACGTTCGCGGGGCTGACGGCGCGTTCCGCGCCGGTGTACGCCGCGTTCCTGATTTTAACGATGATACCGTTTACCGTTGAATGTATCGAGGAGATCAAATGGAATTACTGCGTGTCGAAGATCTGAGCTTTACCTACCCAACCGAACAGACGCGGGCGCTGCGGCACATCTCCTTTGCGGTGAACGAAGGGGAGCTGATCCTGCTGTGCGGCGCTTCCGGCTGCGGCAAGACGACGCTCTTGAAGCTGCTGAAGGAGGAGCTGGCCCCGGAAGGGGACCGGACGGGCTCCGTTTTCTATAAAGGAAAAGAGTCAGCCGAAGTCTCCCGCCGGGAAAGCGCCGCCGAGATCGGTTTCGTGATGCAGGACCCGGACAGCCAGATCGTCACCGACAAGGTGTGGCACGAGCTGGCCTTCGGGCTGGAAAACCTGGGGCTGCCCAACGACGCCATCCGCCTGCGCTCCGCCGAGACCGCCGGGTATTTCGGTATCTCCGACTGGTTCAACGACAGCACGGACGAGCTTTCCGGCGGACAGAAGCAGGTGCTCAACCTGGCCTGCGTCATGGCCATGCACCCCTCTCTTTTACTGCTGGACGAGCCCACGGGACAACTGGACCCCATCGCCGCGGCGGAGTTCATCGCCACGGTGAAAAAGCTGAACACCGAGCTGGGCCTGACGGTCATTCTGGCCGAGCACCGGCTGGAGGAGGTCTTCCCCGCGGCGGACCGGGTGATCGTGATGGAGGAGGGGGAGATCGTCAGCGACGCCCGCCCCTGCGACACCCCCGCGGCGCTGAAGGCCGCCGGTCGCGGACAGACGGTGCTGCCGGGCCTGCCCGCCGCCATGCGCCTGTTCGGGGCGCTGGGGGACGGGGGACGTTCGCCCATCTCCGTGCGGGAAGGCCGCGACTGGCTGCGTTCGCGCTGCAAAAACGAGGTCCGTTCCCTGCCGGAGGCCCCGTGCGCCGACGGCGGCGAAACGACGGTGGAAGTGAAAAACGCGTATTTCCGCTACGAAAAAACCGCGCCGGACGTGCTGAAAAATCTGTCCCTGCGGGCAAAGGCGGGGGAGATCTTCGCCGTGCTGGGGGGCAACGGCTCCGGCAAGACCACGCTGCTGGACTGTCTGGCGGGCTTGCAGAAGCCTTACGCCGGGACGATCAAGATCTGCGGAAAAAAGATAAAGGAATATAAAGCCGGTTCAATGTACCGCTGCGTGCTTTCGTATCTGCCGCAGGACCCCAAGACCGTATTCGTGCAGGACACGCTGGGGGAGGACCTGCTGACGCTGTGCCGCGCCGTGGGCCTGACGGAGGACGGGGCGCAAAAAACCACGGCGGAGCTGACGGATCGCTTCGGCGTCGGCGGATTGCTGCATCGGCACCCCTATGACCTCAGCGGCGGCGAGCAGCAGAAGGCGGCCCTTGTAAAGATGCTGCTGTCCGGGCCCCGCGTGCTGCTGATGGACGAGCCCACCAAAGGGATGGACGCGCAGGCCAAGCTGACGTTGGGCGACACGCTGCGTGAGCTTCGGGACGAGGGCAGAACGGTGATCCTCGTCACCCACGATATCGAATTCGCCGCCGTGTACGCGGACCGCTGCGCCATGCTGTTCGACGGCGAGGTGTTCGCGCAGGGAACGCCCCGGGCGTTCTTCTCCGACAACAACTACTATACCACCGCCGCCAACCGCATCGCCCGCGGTTTCTACGACAACGCCGTTACGGTGGAGGATATCGCGGCGCTGGCGGAAGCAAACCGCCGCTGCCAGTGGCAGAATAAGGCGGGTTGCTGACGTGAAGAAATAGGGAGTATTGCGAAGCGCTCCAAGCGAGCAAGGCGACCATATTTCTGAGGGAAAAAACCGTGGCGCATCGGTCGCCGGGAATCATCCGATCTCACACCTCAAACCTAACTACTGTAAACTGTCTCAAAACTCAACTCTCAAAACTCAAAACTGAAACGGCGCAAGGCGCCGTGCTGCGAAATGAACGACAAGCTCAAGAAGATCCTGACATTCCTCATCATCTGCGCGGCGGTCCCGGCCGTGGCCGTGGCGGGCATGTACGTCTCCGGCAAGCGGTCCTATTACTGGATCGCCATTCTGACGGCGGCGCTGTCCTGCGTGCCCTTTTTCATCAGCTTTGAAAAGGGCAAAAGCGGCGTGCGCAAAATGCTGGTCATCGCGGTGATGACCGCCGTGGCCGTGGCGGGGCGCATCCTGTTCGCGGAGATCCCCAGCTTCAAGCCCGTGACGGCCATCGTGATGATCACGGCGCTGTCCTTCGGGCCGGAGGCCGGCTTCATCACCGGGTCGCTGTCCGCCATCCTTTCCAACCTGTGGTTCGGGCAGGGGCCGTGGACCGCGTTCCAGATGTTCGCCTGGGGCTTCAACGGCTTTTTGACGGGCCTTGCCGCCAGACCCCTGAAAAAGCACCTGTCGCTGCTGGCGCTGTTCGGCGCGGCTATGGGGCTGCTGTATTCACTTATTTTGGATATCAATACCGTTTTGTGGATGGAGGGCGTGTTCAACGTGCGGCGGTATCTGGCCGCCGTGGCCTCCTCCGCCCGGGTGACGGTCATCTATATGGTTTCCAACGCCCTGTTTTTGCTGGTGCTGGCCAAACCCATGGAAAAAACGCTGGAGCGCATCAGGAAAAAATATAACATCAATTAAGCGGTAGTTGCATAAATATACACAAATTGCGTATATCTGCAGGTCAATTTGACGAACGGCCCCGCGTTTTATTATATAGTAATTGTCTATTCATACAAAAACGGTAACGCGGTTGTAAAAATGCTTGCATTTTCATTCACGTTGTGCTATATTTTGGAACGCAATATTTCTTACCGAACAAACAGGAGGAAAAAACCATGAAAAAGATTATTGCCATTCTCGCCGTTATGGCGCTTGTGATCGCCTGCTTTGCCGCCTGCGGCGGCAAGACCGAACCCAAAGCTACGAATTCCGACGCGGATACCACCGCCGAGATCGTAGAAAATCCCGCTCCCACCGGCGACACGCTGGTCATGGGCACCAACGCCGCGTTCCCGCCCTATGAGTTCGTGGCGGAAGACGGCTCCTACGCCGGTATCGACGTGGAGATCGCCACCGCCGTCGCCGAAAAGCTGGGCAAGACCGTGGAAGTCAAGGATATGGAATTCGACTCCCTGATCCCCGCCGTCGCGGGCGGCTCCATCGACTTCGTGATGGCCGGCCTTACCGTGACTGACGAGCGCAAAGAGACCGTCGACTTCTCCGACACCTACGCCACCGGCGTACAGGTCATCATCGTCAAAGAGGACAGCGACATCGCTTCCGCCGACGATCTGGAAGGCAAAAAGATCGGCGTGCAGGCCGGCACCACCGGCGACATCTACGTGACCGACGACTACGGCCAGGAGAACGTCAGCCAGTTCAACAACGGCTCCCTTGCCGTGCAGGCGCTGGTCAACGGCCAGGTGGACTGCGTGGTCATCGATAACGAGCCCGCCAAAAACTTCGTGGCTGCCAACGAAGGCCTGAAGATCCTTGCGACCGAGTACATCACCGAGGATTACGCCGCCGCGTTCGCCAAGGAGAACACCGAGCTGCACGACCAGTTCAACGCCGCGCTGGCGGAGCTGATCGCCGACGGGACGGTGCAGTCGATCATCGACAAATACATCACCGCCGAATAATCCAACCGGACAATCACTGCGACAAGGAGCGGAGATCACCCGCCCCTTGTCGTTTTCGTAAAGGAAATTTCATATGAATACTTTGACCTTTGCCGGCTGGCTTGCCGACGCCCCCGCCTGGATCGCGGGCGTGCCGGAAGGGCTGCAGCGGTTTTTGTTCCAGCTGTTCCAGTGCTTCGTGTACGGCGACCGCTGGAAAATGTATGTTTCCGGCCTGAAGATCACGTTTATCGTCACCCTCGGCGCGCTGGCACTGGGTATCGTGATCGGCATGATCCTCGCTGTGATCCGCACGTCATACGACAGCTACAGCGTTATCCGGCCGCCGTTGCTGCTGCGCGTACTGGACCCCATTGTCAAGCTCTATCTTACCGTGATCCGCGGCACGCCCATGATGGTGCAGCTGCTGATCATGGGTTTTGTCATTATGATCCCCAAAACGCAGTCTGCCTGCGTGGCCTGCGGTATCATCACGCTGGGCGTCAACTCCGGCGCGTACGTGGCGGAGATCATCCGCTCCGGCCTGCAGTCCATCCCCAAGGGCCAGACGGAGGCGGGCCGCAGCCTCGGCTTCAATTTCTTTCAGACCATGTGGTACATCGTGATCCCGCAGGCCGTCAAGAACATTCTGCCTGCTCTCGGCAACGAGATGATCACACTGCTGAAGGATACCTCGCTGGTGGCGGTCATCGCCCTGCGGGACGTTACCAAGCAGGCGCAGAACATCGTCAGCGTCACCTACAACGCCTTTGTGCCGTATATCACGCTGGCGCTGATCTATCTGGTGCTGGTGATCATCCTCACCAAGCTGCTGAGTTTACTGGAAAAGAGGTTGAAGAAGAGTGACCACTGACGGCAACGCTGTGATAAAGGTCGAGGGGCTGGAAAAGGCCTTCGGCGACAATCAGGTGCTCAAGGGCATCGATATCGAGATCGACAAGGGCGAGGTGATCGTGGTCATCGGCGCCTCCGGCTCCGGCAAGTCCACGTTCCTGCGGTGCCTCAACTGTCTGGAGGACCCCACCGGCGGCAGCATTTACTTTGACGGCGTGGATATCGCGGACGTGTCCGTGGATATCAACGTCCACCGGCAGAAGATGGGCATGGTGTTCCAGCAGTTCAACCTGTTCCCGCATATGACCGTCCTGCGGAACATGACCATCGCCCCCATGAAGCTGCTGAAAATGAGCCGCGAGGACGCGGAGACCAAGGCGCTGGCGCTGCTGGACCGCGTGGGCCTGAGGGACCGGGCCGACGACTATCCCAA
>JAFRRP010000035.1 GCA_017428085.1 Clostridia bacterium
CGTGGCCTGCGGCAAGTGCGTGGAGGTGTGCCCCGTGGGAGCCGCCAAGCTGGGCCAGAAGCTGTGCAAGGCCGACGGCACCCGCGTGAAGTATCCGGTCCACGATCTGCCCACGGACCACGTCTGGGGCGAGGACAGATGGGACAAAAACTACCGCGATTCCAATAAAATCAACTGCTACGCCAGCGGCACCTCCCCCTGCAAGGCCGCCTGCCCGGCGCACATTGCTGTGCAGGGCTACGTCAAAATGGCGGGCGAGGGGAGATACGCCGAGGCGGTCAAGCTGATCCGGCAGGACAACCCCTTCCCGGCGGTCTGCGGCGCGGTGTGCAACCGTCGCTGTGAGGACGCCTGCACCCGCGGCAAAATCGACAAGCCCGTGGCCATCGACGAGATCAAGAAGTTCCTTGCCCAGTGGGAGCTGGAAAACCCGCTGGATTTCAAGGTCATGAGCGAGAACGGCGAGGGCGACCAGTGGGACGACTACAAGATCGCCGTCATCGGCGCGGGCCCGGCGGGCCTTTCCGCCGCCTGGTACCTCCGCACGGAGGGCTACCCCGTCACCGTGTTTGAGAAAGAGGCCCGTCCCGGCGGTATGCTGATGAACGGCATCCCCAACTTCCGTCTGGAAAAGGACGTGCTGCAGAAGGAGATCGACCTGATCACCGCCATGGGGGCGGAGATCCGCTGCGGCGTGGAGGTCGGCAAGGACGTCACCCTCGACGAGCTGAGAAAGCAGGGCTATAAAGGCTTCTTCATCGCCATCGGCCTGCAGGGCGGCCGCCTGGCGGGCGTACCCGGCGAGGACGCCAAGGGCGTGCAGTCCGGCGTTTCCTTCCTGAAAGCCGTCAACCTCGGAACCGAAACCAAACTGGACGGCGACGTGGTGGTCGTGGGCGGCGGCAACGTGGCCGCCGACGTGGCGCGTACCGCCCTGCGCTGCACATCCGGCAAGGTCACCATTCTTTGCCTGGAGCAGCGCGACGAGATGCCCGCCGCCAAAGACGAGGTAGAGGAAATCCTTGCGGAGAACATTGCCATCAACAACGGCTGGGGCCCGAAGGAGATCCTGACCGAGGACGGCAAGGTCACCGGGATCGTCTTCAAAAAGTGCGTCAGCGTGTACGACAAGGATCACAGGTTCGCGCCGGAATACGACGAGAACGAAACGATCACCGTGCCCTGTTCCCACGTGCTCATGGCCATCGGCCAGAGCGCCGAATGGGGCGATCTGCTCAAGGGCAGCAGGGTGGTCCTCAACCGCAACGGCACCGCGCAGGCGGACCCGGTCACCTTACAGACCGCGGAGCCGGATATCTTCGTGGGCGGCGATATCTTCCACGGCGCGCGGTTCGCCATCGACGCCATCGCCGACGGCCGCGAGGGCATGGTCTCCCTGAACCGCTTCGTCCATCCGGGCCAAAGCCTCACCATCGGCCGCGACCTGCGGAAGTTCATCGAGCTTGACAAGGACGATATCCGCGTGGATTCGTACGACAACGCCCCGCGTCAGGCCCCGGGCCTCAAGCCCGGCGAAGCCCGCGCCACCTTCAGCGATCTGCGCCTGCCGCTGACCGAAGAACAGGTGAAGACGGAGGCCGCCCGCTGCCTGAAGTGCGGCGCCACCACCGTGGACTTCAATATGTGTATCGGCTGCGGCCTGTGCACCACCCGCTGTGAGTTCGACGCCATCCACCTGACCCGCGACCTGCCCGCGTGCAGCGAGATGCACACGGCGGAGGAAATGATGAAGCTCGTCGGCCCCTACGCTCTCAAGCGCATGGGTAAGATCATCAAGCGCAAGGTCACGGGAAAAGGGGAGTACCCGAGCGAGCAGTGATAATGCGGAATGCGGAGTTCGGAGATGAAAAATCCGGTTGAACGAGCCGCTTCGCAGCCGACGAGGAACCGTATTCCGTTATCAACAAAAACAACCGTCGCTTGATCGAGCGGCGGTTGTCGTTATCTTAGTCGTTATTTATAGGTTCAGTATTGCCCGCGCGTTTTCGCCGAGGATCTTTCGCTTTTCTTCGTCGGTGAGTTTGGCGGTCGCCACCTTTCCGACTACGTGGCGGCAGTCGTAGAAGGGAATATCGCTGCCGTAGCAAAGGCGGTCCGCGCCGATCTCGTTGACGATCCACTCCACGGCTCCGTCGTAGGCCACGGAGACCGTGGTATCGGCGAACACGTTGTCGTACCGGCGGACGGCCTTGATGACTTCCTGTTTGATTTCCCACGTGCGCATGGCGCCGTGGCCGATAATGAGCTTCGTATGGGGGAACCGCGCGGCTACCTGCGCGATATGGACGCTGTCGATCGCCTCCCACGCGTGGAACAGGATGGGCAGCGCATGGGCGTCCGCGTACTCATAGAAAAAATCGTACCGGGGATCGTTGATCGCGCTGCGGTGGAACGCCGCGTGGACCTTCATCCCGCGGAACTTCGGGTCGGCAAAGAAGGAATCGAGGTCCACGTCGTGGTCGTGGGGGGAGACGGTCAGGTATCCGAACAGCTTGTCGGCCTGTTCACGTACCGCCTGCCGGACCAGCTCGTTGCCGAGCCGACAGTCCGCGTGGATGGAGAGAATGGACGACACGCAGCCGCCGTCGATTCCTAACTTCCGCATCGTGGCGGCCACCTCCGCGGGGGAGGCGTGGGTCATCTGGAAGTCCGAGGTCTGATGCACGTGGGCGTGGATATCAAAGATGAACACATCGTCGGGGAAGGGGAGGCCTTCATATACGTTGGCGCCGATACAGTCGGAAGTCGGAAGTCGGAAGTCGGAAGTCCCGCAGCACGGCGTCTCACGCCGGTTCGGTTCGGAGTTCGGAGTTCGGAGTTCGGAATTAGATGGAACTTGATTCATAACGACACCTCCGTAGCACGCAGCCTCAGCTGCGTAACAGACAGTAGGCAGCAGGCAATAGGCAGTAGTTTATTGCCGATCATAACGCTACCTCCGACAACAGTTTTTCCGCGTTGTTCGCCGCGATGATCTGTTTTTCCTCTTCCGCCAGATCGGACAGCAGCAGTTGGGAAGCAGCCGCCGCCAGGGACGCCTCCGGCGCGCCGCTGCCGAACAACAGCCTGCCGCCGAGCCCGTGACGGCACAGGTCGGAGAGGCCGTCATGCATCAGCAGGTTGCTCGTCTCCACGAAAAGATTGGAACAGCTCTCCAGAATCGGCACGAGGTACCGCAGGCACCGGTAGCCCGGGCTGCACAGCACGAACCGGTTGGCGGGGTAGTCCTGGCACAGGTCGTAGAGCGCGTCCCACGAAGCGAGCTGGTCCAGTGAAATGAATGCGGGCACGCGGCATTCCGCCAGCGCGTCCAGCAGATCGCCGCAGGCGTAGCGCCGCAGCGAGTGGCCGTATTGCTTCGGGAACAGCCGCACGGAGCACACGCCGTTTTCTTTCATCTGCGCCAGCCATTCGTCCGGTCGCGGGTACAGCTCCCATAAGGCGGGCTGTACCGCCCACTGACGCAGGAAACGCGGGTCGTTTTCCGTCTCCTGCAAAAGCAGTTCGTTGCCGAGCACGGCGTCCGAATACTGCGAAACGGTGTGGAATACCACGGCTTTTTCTACATGGAAATCATCCATCAGGGAAAGCAGCGCCTCTTTGGTGCGAATGCTGCCTTCCCGGTCGGCGGGTCCCGCGCCGATACGGCAGTTCACGTCGATCAGACGGAGCATAGTATGCCTCCTTTTTTTGTAGCACGCAGCCTCAGCTGCGTTTCAGGGAGTAGGGAGTTCTGCTGACTTATCTAATAAATCAAAGGGAGTAGTCCTTCCGAATTTAATTCTCAACTCTATTATACTGTCTTCACAGACAAAATCAAGAAGCAAAACGCCGTCGGAATTGTGAAAAATCAGTCACATACTGAATTTATGCTTGTTTTCTCTGCGCGTACGTGATAAAATTAATAATAACCAAAAGCAGGTTTATGCTTTCACCATTTTATCCCGTCCGGCGGCGGCCGGGCGGAAGCTACGGAGGAAATGCCATGAAATGTCCCAAGTGCGGGGGCGAGATCCCGTTCTACGATCTCAAACCCAACTGTAAACACTGCGGCGTGAATATCATGTATTACTCACAGCACGCGGGATTGGAAGAGGACGCAAAACGCACGGAGCTGGAGGGGGGCGCGGCGCGCATGGTCATCGCGCGCGTCAAAGCCGCCTTTATCGGCAGCAAGCTGGCCATCGCGCGGCTCGTGATAACGCTCGGCGCCGTCGCGGTGCTGATGCTGCCCTTCGGTTCGGTGGTATTCAAAGCGCCGTTCTACGAGCAGACATTCTCGGCCGGCCTGATCGGCGTGGTCAAGGGCTTTACGGACGGCGTGCTGACGCAGCTGCCGAATTTTCTGCACGGCGCGCTGTTCGGGGAGTATATGTCCGCGTTTTTGCTGCCGCTGGGCGTGCTGGCGCTGTTGCTGCTGGTGGGGATCGCTATTCTCTGCATATACCTGCTCAGCTTCCTGAATCTGACGCCCACGACCAAGGCGATCAAGAACCTGTCCCTGGTAGGCGCCGTCATCGCGCTGCTGGGGCAGATCGTGGTGATCGTTTACGCGTTCGCCAACCCCCTGCCTTCGACGCCCGCGGCATCGTTCAGCTTCGGCTGGGGCGGCTTCGCGACGGCGGCGGTGTGGTTCGGGATGTTTATCATCAACCGGATCATGCTGAAAAAGGGCATCGAGCCAACTTATAAAGAAAACGATATCAAGCGCCGGGATCTGCTGAAAAAGGTCCGCGCCGGCGAGGTGTCGCTGGATTCCCTGCCGCTGCCGGTCTTTGAGAGCGAAGAGGAGCGCGAGGAACGCATGAGGGCGCTGGAGGAAGCGCTGAAAGCGGAAGAGGAGGGGAAAGAGCTGTGAGCAACATGAAAAAAGGCACCAAGATTTTCCTGGCCGTGCTGATCGTCCTCGTTTTGCTGGGTCTCTGCTTCTTCTGCGTCGCCATGTACGCAAAGCATGAGTTTGAGAAGGAGAAGTCCTGGCTGCCGCCGAAATACGCGCCGCAGCAGGCCTCCGTCACCGAGCTGCCGGACAACGTCCACGACGCCTATGAATATACTATGCGTCTGTATCAGGACGCGCTTCATCACGACGCCGTGGAGGGCAGCTGGTACACGGAGGTAGACCTGGGCGGCGACATGACGCTGCCGTTTGCCGAGGCCGACAACAAGCTGATCGGCATGATCCGCGACCGCGCGACCCCGCAGGTACAGGCGCTGTACCCCACTGTGAACGGCGCGAAGATGACGGAGGAGGCGGCGGACGAGCTGCCGGAGATATTCCTGAAGGAGTCGGATATCCTCGAATACAGCTACGATCCCGCCGCGGTCTTCAACCGCAAAGGCGAGTACGTTTCCGATACCTACGAGATCGTGTTCAAAGTGGACCCGGCGTTTGAGAACGCCGACGAGATCCGCCACGGCGCCGTTTACGAGGGCATCTGCGATATCCTCGGGGACGCCATGACCGTCAACGACGCGGATCTGGATGTGAAAAACGTGGAGATTTGCTTCCGGATCGACCGGCTGACCGACCGGATGATCAGCGCGGACGTGTCCCGCAGCTATGAGATCAAGGCCGACGTAACGCTGACCGACGATTTCGCGCCGCTGCTGGGCGACGGCGGACAGAAGGACGCCACGGTCACGCTGCCGTATCGGGCGACGGAAAAGGTCAGCTTCAAGTGGTACGGCCTGCACTTCCGGGACGACTATCTGGAGCAGCGGCCCGACGATATCGTCACGCTGCCGCTGGACGTTTTCGTCAACGACGCCGCCGTGCAGGGCGAGGACTTCACCGTGACCTACACGGTCTCCGACCCCGAGACGATGGAGATCGACGACGAGGGCACGATGACCGTCAACCGGGTGAGCGAAACCTCCGACACCGACGGCGTGACCGTCACCGCCACGCTGGAATATGAGGGCCGGACGTATGAGGACAGCATGATCATCTACGTCACGAAGCTGGATAAGACCACCGCCGGCGTGCGGTTCTGGGAGGACGGCTTTACGGTCGCCGCCGGGCAGACCGCCGTGATGCCCGCCGAGATCCGCGTGCCGGTCAACGAGCAGGCGGATAACAAGAGCGAGGAGGAATACGAGCTGTTCCTCGACATCTCCGACCCGGAGGCGCTTTCGGTCGAGATCGACGGCAAGGAGCTCTACGCGACCGGCCTTAAGGCGGCGCAGCAGCCCGTTACCGTGACGCTCAGCATGAAGTGCGGCGGGCACACCTATCAGGCGGAGATCCCGGTCACGATCACACAAGGAACGGAGGCGGACAACAATGGCTGACAATAAACAGATCGAATCGGCCGCGCTGGAAGAAAAGCGGAACAGCAATGTCTTCCGCAGCTATAACTACGTCGGCACCAAGGAGACAGTCGCGTACCTGTTCAACGACTGGTCCAATACTTTCAACATCAACGGGTTCAGCGGCCGTTTCGTCTGGGATGTAGTCAAGATCGACTTCGGCATCCAGGCGATCGTCGGCCTGTTCACCGGCGTGTGGGACGTCATCAACGATATCTTTATCTCCGCGGTGGTGGACAACACCCGTACGCGCCTGGGCAAGTTCCGCCCGTACCTGGTGATGATGCAGATCCCGCTGAGCTTTTTGGGCCTGCTGTGGTGGTTCGAGCCTTATTTCTTCCCGAACACCGCGGGCACGTACATCCCCAAGCTGATTTTCCATTTCGTGTTCGGCGTCATCAGCGAAACGGCGGGTACCTTTACCGGTATCGCCAAGGCCGGTTACATGAGTACCATCACGCCGAACCCGAACGAACGAGTGCGGCTGATCACGCTGGCGGAGCTCCTCACCGGCTATATGGGTGAGGATATGCCCGGCTACATCTTCGGCTTCCTGTACGACATGGTCGTCACCGGCCGCTGGAAGATCCAGCTCGCCTCCATCTTTGTCGGCATGGGCACCGCCTGCGCTACGATCTGCTCCGCCTTTACGTTCTGGTTCTTCCTGGTGACGAAGGAGCGCGTGCCGCAGACGCTGGAACGTCCCGACATCAAGGAGGGGTTCATCGCCATTATCAGGAACTATCCCGTGCTGCTGATGGCGCTGTCTGATTTCCTCGGCAACTTCGCCATGGGCATGGGCGAGAAGGACTACTGGATCGACGTCCACGGCGCCAATACGATGATCAACACGGTGCTGGCGCTGGTCAGCGGTATTTCGGGTCCGGTGGGCAGCATCTCCTACGCGTTCGTCGCGCCTCTCAGAAAGCGCTTCTCCTCCAAATTCCTGTGGGTGGGCGCCGATATGTACGGCGATATGCTCTGCCTGCTGTTCTTCCTGGTCGGCATCACCAACCACAACTATAAGAAGCTCAAGCCCATGCTGATCGTCTACGGCTTCCGCGAGTTCCTGTGGAAGCTGGGCTTCGGCGTCAACAAGGTCATCAACGCCGACCTGTGGAACGAGGCCATGGACTACTGCGAGTGGAAAAGCGGCTTCCGGATGGAGGCCACCACCGGCGTCGCCAAGTCGCTGGTGCTCAAGCTGCAGAACGTGGTCAAGGGCTCCATCCAGAATATGATCATGAAAAAGATCGGCTACGTGCAGGGCCTCAAGATCGGCACGCAGACCGAAAAGACCAAGAAATGGGAATTCATCCTCTGCGCCATCATGCCCACCATCACCGGGGCGCTGGGTATCCTGCCCAAGCTCCTGTGGCCCATCAGCAAGAAAAAGCGCGCGCAGATGTACTACGAGCTCTCCGAGCGCAGAAGCAAGATGGTCTCCGACTATGTGGACAGCGTGAACGAGCAGGAGTGATCACAGGGCAGTATTCATAAAATTCATATCCGTCATGAAATATTTATTGACGAATATGATAAAAAACCTTTACAAATTTGTTTCCGGGTGGTATAATAAAGACGAAACAAAGGAAACAAAAAGAAGAAGGGCGGTGTTCGGGAGATTCGTTGAACGGCATCCGTCCGTTTTCTTTTGTTAATATATACCTGTAAAGGGGATGTGGTTATGAACATCACAGTAGTAGGCAGAAAATGCACTCCGAGAGAGAACTTCAAGGAGAGGGCAGAGAAAAAGCTGCAGAAGATCGACCGGTTCTTCGGCGAAGAGGCCTCGGCCAAGGTGACCGCCACCGTGGAGAAGACCTCCCAGACGGTGGAAGTCACGATCAACCACGACGGCATGATCTACCGCGCTCAGGCAAGGGCCCAGAATATGAACGAGGCGCTGGACGGCTGCGTGGACCTGCTGGTCCGCCAGATCCGCAAGAATAAGACGCGCATCGAAAAGCGTCTGCGCAGCGGCGCGTTCGACGATCTGCCCGTAGAGGAGCCCGTAGAGGAGGAAGTGGACTTCGAGCTTGTCAGAACGAAGACCATTCCCATCAAGCCGGAATCCGTGGAGGAAGCCATCCTGCAGATGAATATGCTGGGGCACAAATTCTATATGTTCCGCAACTCGGCTTCCGACAACGTGGCGGTCGTGTATCACCGGGACGACGGCGGCTACGGCCTGATCGAGCCGCAGGAAGAGAAATGACCTTTTCGCGGCAAAAATCATCTTGACAAACGCCGCTTTTATCAGTAAAATATAAGCACAGCAAGGGGGCTGCGGGTTTACCGCTGCCCCCGTATTCTATATATTTTCACGATCATCAAGGTTTCGCGGAGGTTTATCATGAAAACTGTCAGCGAATATTTCGGCTGCAACGTGTTCAACGATTCGGTGATGCAGGAGCGCCTGTCGCCGGAAGTCTACAGCCAGCTGCAGCGCACGGTAAAGCAGGGCCGTCATCTGGATCTCGGCCTTGCCAACAGCGTTGCCGCCGCCATGAAGGACTGGGCCATCGAAAAGGGCGCTACGCACTTTACCCACTGGTTCCAGCCCATGACCGGCGTCACCGCCGAAAAGCACGACAGCTTCGTGGTGCCCGCGCCGGGCGGCAAGGTGCTGATGGAGTTCTCCGGCAAGGAGCTCATTCAGGGCGAGCCGGACGCGTCCTCCTTCCCCTCCGGGGGGCTGCGCGCGACCTTTGAGGCCCGCGGCTATACCGCCTGGGACGCCACCTCCTACGCCTTTATCAAGGACGGCGTGCTGTGCATCCCCACGGCGTTCTGCTCCTACGGCGGCCACGCGCTGGACAAGAAAACGCCGCTGCTGCGCTCCATGGAAACGCTCAACCGGCAGGCGCTGCGCGTGGTGAAGCTGTTCGGCAACGAGGACGTGACCTCCGTCAACGTCACCGTCGGCGCGGAGCAGGAGTACTTTTTGATCGACCGGTCCGTTTTCGATCAGCGCAAAGACCTGATCTATACCGGGCGGACGCTGTTCGGCGCGCGGCCCCCCAAGGGGCAGGAGCTGGGCGACCACTACTTCGGCGCCATCAAGCCCCGGGTGCTGGCCTTTATGAGCGAGCTGGACGAGGAGCTGTGGAAACTGGGCATCCTCGCCAAGACCGAGCACAACGAAGCCGCCCCCGCCCAGCACGAGCTGGCCCCCGTCTATACCACCACCAACATCGCCGCCGACCACAACCAGCTCACCATGGAGCTGATGCAGAAGATCGCCCGCAAGCACGGCATGGTCTGCCTGCTGCACGAAAAGCCTTTTGCCGGCGTCAACGGCAGCGGCAAGCACAACAACTGGTCTGTCTCCACGAACACGGGGATCAACCTGCTGAACCCCGGCGACACGCCCGCGGAAAACGCCCAGTTTTTGCTGTTCCTGTGCGCGGTGATCCAGGCCGTGGACGACTATCAGGAGCTGCTGCGCATCAGCATCGCCAGCGCGGGCAACGACCACCGTCTGGGCGCCAATGAAGCGCCGCCCGCCATCGTTTCCATCTTCCTCGGGGAAGAGCTGACGGACATCCTCACCGCCATCAAAAACGACGTGCCCTACGGCGGGAAGGAAAAGGAGCTGCTGAAGGTCGGCGTGCATACGCTGCCGCGGTTCCCCAAGGATACCACCGACCGAAACCGTACGTCTCCCTTTGCATTTACCGGCAATAAATTCGAGTTCCGTATGCTGGGCTCGTCGGATTCCATCTCCGAGTGCAACGTGGTGCTGAACACCGCGGTCGCCGAGAGCCTGCGGCAGTTCGCGGACGAGCTGGAGGCCGCCGCCGACAGGGAAAAGACGCTGCACGACCTTATCAAACGGGTGGTCACAGACCACAGCCGCATCATCTTCAACGGCAACGGTTACGACGCCGCCTGGCGGGAGGAGGCCGAACGGCGGGGGCTGTGTAACCTGGTCTCCACGCCGGACGCGGTGGCGCACTATCTCGATCCGAAGAACGTGGACCTGTTTACCTCCCATAAGGTCTATTCCGAAGAGGAGATGCGCGCCCGCTGCGAGATCATGTATGAGAATTACAGCAAGATCGTCAACATCGAGGCGCTGGCCATGCTGGACATGGTGAACAAGGACATCCTGCCCGCCGAAAGCCGCTACATCCATGAGCTGGCGGAAACCGCCAACGCAAAGAGAGCCGTCGCGGGATCCGTCGACAGCGACTACGAGACGGAGCTGGTGCGGGAGCTTTCCGCGCTGGAATCGCGGCTGTTCGCCAAAAAGAAGGAACTGGAAAGCGACGTGGTCGCCGCCAACGATTGCCCGGATTCCGCGGCGCTGGCCCGGTTCACCCGCGACCGGATCGCGGACTGCATGGCGCAGATCCGCGTGATCGTGGACGAGCTGGAGATGAAGACCGACGCTTCCGTCTGGCCCTATCCGTCCTACGGCTCCATCCTGTTCAGCGTGAAGTAGCACGGCGACTCGCGCCGTTATCAGTCGCAAGTCGCCAGTCGCGAGAGAAGCGGCTGAAAAGATAACGCAGCAGCACGGCGTTTTGTGTCGCCGCAGCACGCAAGCCGTAGCACGCAGCCTCAGCTGCGTTTTAGCCGGAAGTCAACAGAACGGAGAAAGAGAATGGATGCTTTGACCTACGAACAGTATAAAGAATGCGCCGGGTACGTGAAAGCACGTATCGGCGGGGCCACGCCGGAGATCGCGCTGATCCTCGGCTCCGGGCTGGGGGATTTCGCCGATCGGATCGAAGACCCGGTGACGATCGATTACCGGGATATTCCGCATTTTCTCGTCTCCACCGTGGCGTTCCACGCCGGCAAGCTGATCTTCGGTAAAGTCGGCGGCAAACAGGTGCTCTGCATGGCGGGGCGGTTCCATCACTACGAGGGCTACCGCTTTCAGCAGCTTACACTCCCGATCCGGTTGTTCAAGCTGCTGGGCGTGCGGGCGACGATCCTCACCAACGCCGTCGGCGCGGTCAACGAGTCCTACCGCGTGGGCGATATCATGATCATCAAAGATCATATCAAGCTGACCGGCGAAAGCCCGTTGGCAGGCCCCAATATCGACGAGTTCGGTCCCCGCTTTTTTGACGTACAGGATATGTATACCGCGTCGCTGCGCAAGATCGCGTGGAACTGCGCCGAGGGCAGCGGCCTCAACTTCCGGGAGGGCGTGTATATGTACTTCACCGGACCGCAGTTTGAAACGCCCGCGGAGATCCGCGCGGCGCGGATATTGGGCGCGGACGCGGTGGGCATGTCCACCGTGCCGGAGGCCCTCACCGCCGCCCACTGCAGCATGAAGCTGCTGGGGCTTTCCGTCATATCGAATATGGCGGCGGGCGTGGTGCCCGACATAAAGCTCAGTAACGATGAAGTCGTGGAAGCCGCCGGGCTGATCGCCGAACGCTTCGGCAAATACGTGGAAAGAGTGATAGAGGCAATATGAAAACGCTTTACAAAAACGGAACGGTTTTGACTTTTAACGAAGAAGGCAGCGTTGTTGTTATCCGAAACGGATATCTCGGCGTGGAAAACGACCGGATCTGCTGGCTTGGCGATACCCCGCCGGAAGGGGACTACGACGAAACGAAGGATATGGCGGGCAAGATCATTTTGCCCGGCCTTTACAACTGCCACACCCACAGCCCCATGGTTCTGCTGCGGGGCGTGGGCAGCGACCTGCCGCTGGATCAATGGCTGTTCGGCGAGGTATGCCCCATCGAGGACAAGCTGACGCCGGATGACATCGAGGCGGGCAGCTACCTCGCTTTGATGGAAATGATCGCGGGCGGCACCGTGAGCTTTTCGGACATGTATTTTTCGCCGGAGCGCACCGCCACGGCCGTGGCAAACAGCGGCATGCGCGCCAACATCAACCGCCCCGTGCAGTCCTTCGATCCCAACGAACGCCCGGAGGATTCCGTCCGTATCAAAGAGGCGCAGGCGCTGTATGAGCAGTTCAACGGCTGCGCCGACGGCCGCGTGCTGATCGACTGGTGCATCCACGCGGAATATACCTGCACGGAACAGATCGTCCGCGCGGTGAGCGACCTGTGCCGCCAGGTCAACGGCAATCTGCATATCCACCTGTCCGAAACGGAAAAGGAGCATCTGCAGTGCAAAGAGAAATACGGCAAAACGCCCGCCGAATGGTTTGAAGTGCTCGGCGCGTTTGACTGCGGCGCTTTTGCCGCCCACTGCGTCACG
This sequence comes from Clostridia bacterium, assembly GCA_017428085.1. Lineage (GTDB taxonomy): Bacteria > Bacillota > Clostridia > Oscillospirales > Acutalibacteraceae > RUG806. Next base: position 12,538 of record JAFRRP010000035.1, read on the forward strand.
CTGGAGGACGGCGATATCGAGATCCTCAAGCGGCACGATGTCAGCGTGATCCACAACCCCACCAGCAACTTAAAGCTGGGCAGCGGCATCGCGCCGGTCCAGAAATTCATCGACCGGGGGCTGAACGTCGCGCTGGGCACCGACGGGGCCGCCAGCAACAATAACCTGAACCTGTTTGAGGAGCTCCATCTGGCCGCGCTGATCAACAACGGCGAGCTGCGGGACGCCACCGTCATGACCGCCGATAGCGTGCTGAAAATGGCGACCGTCAACGGCGCAGTCGTGCAGCGGCGTAAGGACTGCGGTAAACTGGCGGTGGGATATAAGGCGGATTTCATCGCCGTGGATACCGACAGGCCCCATATGACGCCCTGTCTGGACGTGCCCTCGCTGCTGGTATATTCCGCGCAGGCCTCCGACGTGGCGCTGACGGTCTGCGACGGAAAGGTGCTGTACGAAAACGGCGAATACAAAACCATCGACTCGGAGAAAACGTATTATAACGTCAGGAAGACGGTGGAACGGCTGTACGGTTGATTCATCTTTTATCTTTCTTCTTTCATCATTTTTTTGCGGAAAGGATCAGTCATGGAGCGAGCTGATAAACAACTGGCGTTTATGCTGCAATATGAAAACATCGCGTGGTATGAGGACGGCAGGGTGAAGATCCTGGACCGCCGCGTCTATCCGCGCGAGATCAAATACGTGGTCTGCGAGAATCATCACGAGGTCACGCAGGCGCTCAAAGACATGGTCACCCAGAGCGCCGGTCCCTACACTGCCGCGGCGGTGGGGATGGCGCTGGCGGCCTACGAGTGCCGCGATAAAAGCGAGGACGAGCAGCGAAGCTTTTTGAAGGACGCCGCCTATACCATCTCCCACGCCCGTCCCACAACAGTCAACCGGATGTCCCTGATCACCAACGGCTGCCTGGCCGCCGCCGATCAGGCGCTGAACGAAGGGACAAACGTCAGCGACGCCATCATGGCCTATACGATCGCCGCCAACAATAAGCGCTATAACAAGGTCTACCAAATGGCGCAGTACCTCGTCGATATGATCCCCGCCCACGGCGCGGTGATGACCCAGTGCTTCGGCGAGACCATCGTGGGCCAGATGTGTCGTGTGGCCAAAGAGCAGGGCAAGGGCGATATCCGCATCTTCTGCCCGGAGACGCGGCCCTATTTCCAGGGGGCGCGGCTGACCGCCACCGTCTGCCGCGATATGGGCATGGACGTGACGGTCATCACGGACAACATGCCCGCTTTTACCATGAAAAACGAGGGTGTGGACGTGTTCACCTCCGCGGCCGACGCCATCTGTATGGACGGCTATGTGGTCAATAAGGTGGGCACCTTCCAGATCGCCATCGCCGCGAAGTACAACAAGATCCCGTATTTCGTCACCGGCGCGCCGGACCGCGTACACCCCACGATCGACACGGTGAAGATCGAAATGCGCGACCCGGATTTTACCCTGCAGGCCATGGGCGTGAAGACCGCCGCCGACGGCGTCAAGGGCTACTATCCGGCCTTCGATATCACCCCGCCGGAGCTGGTCAGCGGCGTGGTCACGGATACCGGCATCTACGCCCCCTACGACCTGAAGCGCTATTACGCCGATGGCCGGATGGGGGAGTATGAGATGGTGATTTAGTTCTTAGATCTTAGTTTTTAGTTCTTAGATCTTAGAAAAAAGGTTCAGGAAAAGAAGAATGCCTGTCTGCGGCGGAAACGCTCTGCAAACAGGCATTAAATCATTTCGGGAAATATGCCGACCTATCAGCTAAAAAACTAAGAACAAAGAACTAAAAACAAAGAGCTAAAAACTAAGAACTAAGAACTCACTTGATCGACGTCGTCTTCTCCTTCTGGATCACGTCATGGGCGCCGCCCTCGGTGATGGAGGTGGCGGAGACCAGCGTCAGCTTGGCCTTGGCCTGCAGCTCAGGGATGGAGAGCGCGCCGCAGTTGCACATGGTGGAGCGTACCTTGCTGAGCGAAAGCGCCACGTTGTCCTTCAGCTTGCCTGCGTAGGGGACGTAGCTGTCCACACCCTCTTCAAAGGAGAGGTGCTTCGCGCCGCCCAGGTCGTACCGCTGCCAGTTGCGCGCGCGGTTGGAGCCCTCGCCCCAGTACTCTTTATAGTAGGTGCCGCCGATGTTGACCTTGTTGGTGGGGCTTTCGTCGAACCGGGCGAAATACCGGCCCAGCATCACGAAGTCCGCGCCCATGGCCAGCGCCAGCGTGATATGGTGGTCGTAGACGATGCCGCCGTCGGAGCACACGGGTACATAAATGCCGGTCTCCTTGAAATAGGCGTCTCTGGCCTCGCACACCTCGATCAGCGCCGTGGCCTGCCCTCTGCCGATGCCCTTGGTCTCGC
>JAFRRP010000036.1 GCA_017428085.1 Clostridia bacterium
CATCACTTCGCGGCGGAACGGCTTCTGCTCGTAGCTGACTTTGACCATGTAGACTTTGCAGTCCAGATCAAAATAGGAACATGCCATGGAGAGCGCCGTGCCCCACTGCCCGGCACCGGTCTCGGTCGTCACGCCCTTCAGGCCCTGCTTTTTGGCGTAGTAGGCCTGCGCGATGGCGGAATTGAGCTTGTGGCTGCCGCTGGTGTTGTTGCCCTCGAATTTGTAGTAGATCTTCGCCGGGGTGTTCAGCTTCTTTTCCAGGCAGTAAGCGCGCACCAGCGGCGAGGGACGGTACATCTTGTAGAAATCGCGGATCTCCTGCGGGATCTCGATAAAGGGATCGGTGTCGTTCAGCTCCTGCCGCACCAGCTCGTCGCAGAATACCACGCCCAGTTCTTCGGCCGTCATGGGCTGATGGGTGCCGGGGTTAAGCAGCGGCGCGGGCTTGTTCTTCATATCCGCCCGGAGATTGTACCATGCGGTGGGCATCTCCGATTCTTCCAGATAGATTTTATAGGGGATTTCGCTCATGGTGATCCTCTCCTTTGATTTTTTAGATAATCATAAATCACAGACCGGGGAAAGTCAATAACAACTTGACTTTCCTTCCATGCCCGATTAGAATAAAGTATATCAAAAACACAAATATTGCCAAAAGGGAAACAAGAGAGAGGAAAAATTATGTGGATAAAGGCAACGACCTTCAATATCCAACACTGCGCGGTGTTCCCGACGGAGAACATCGACTTTGACGCCTACGCGGCAAAGATACGTTCCTTCGATGCGGACGTGATCGGGCTGAACGAGGTCCGGGGCGATGGCGCGCAGGAGGACTACCGGGCGCAGGCGAAGATCCTCGCCGAAAAGACGGGCTATCAATACTATTTCGCCAAGGCGACGGAGATCGGCGAAGGCAACCCCTACGGCAACGCGGTGCTGACGCGCCTGCCGGTGAGATCGTTTGAAACGATCCCGATCCCCGACCCGGACCCCCGCGGGTACGACGGCTACTACGAGACCCGCTGCGTGCTGAAAATGACGCTGGCACAGCCGGACGTGACGTTTTTCATCACCCACTTCGGCCTGAACCCGGACGAACACGAAAACGCGGTAAAAACGGTGCTGGACAATTTGGGAGACGGCAACGCCGTGCTGATGGGCGACCTGAACGTACAGCCGGACAGCCCTATTATCGCGCGCATCCGGGAAAAGATGACCGACGCGGCGACGGCGGCGCCCGGCGAAGCGCTGCTGTCCTTCCCCTCCGACGCGCCGGACCGCAAGATCGACTACATTTTTACCAAGGGGAATATCCGGGCGAAAACCTGCCGCGTTGTGCCCGGGATCCTTTCCGACCACCTGCCGCTTTGCGCGGAATTGGAGGTTGAAGATATCACGTAGCACGGAGCCTCAGCTCCGTTATTCCCTACGAGAAGAATAGAATATGGATCGGTCAAAACGCTGCTGAGGCAGCGTGCTATGGCATGGGTAGGTTTTTCGCGCGACTGAAAACCGTATTTACTTTATGTTTTCTTTATGGTATAATAGTGTTAAGAAAAAAAAGGGAGAGAAACACACATGGACGTTATGGATCTGGCCTCGTCGCTGATTCGGAAGGTGACGACGGGCTACGGCAAAAAAGTCAAACGGAAAAAGACCGCGCCGGAGATCCCGGCGGCGTTCCCGACGGAGATCAGGGGCAAGACCTGGCGCGCGGGCTTTGCGCGGGAGGAGATCATGCCCGTCCCCTCCGAACACACCTACTATATCGCCGGGCACGGCTCCGGCCATCAAATGGAGGGCACGTTGACGCCGGTGTACGTCCACGCCCTGTGGCTGGACTGCGGTAACAGCGAGGGAGTCTTCTGGTTCAGCGCGGATATCGTGGGCCTGACCAGCACGGAGCATGAGATCATCCGGCAGCGCGTGTTCAGAAGCGACAGGATCCGCGGCTGCAAGGGCATTATTTTCAGCTGCACCCACAGCCACTCCGGCATCGACACGGTGGGCTACTGGGGCAAGCCCAACGCGGTCAGCATCCCCTCCGACGGCAAGGTCCCCGAATATATGGAGCACCTGTACGATCAGTCCGTAAAGGCGGCGGAGGCGGCCTACGCCGACCGCAAGCCCGGCAAGCTGTACGCCGGTAAGATCGCCGTGCCGGGGGGACTGTTCACCAAACGCCGCATCGACGACCGCCATGAGGTGCTGTTCCGTCTGCGCTTTGCGCCGGACGACGGCGGGAACGAGACGTGGCTGCTGAACTTCGGCGGGCACCCCAACTCCCTGGGCGGCGACAACCGGATGCTGTCCGGCGAGTACCCGTATTTCATGCGGGAGCAGATCAAAGAAGAGACCGGCGCGGACGTGATCTTCACCATCGGCGCCATCGGCGGCATGGACGCCGCCATGCTGGAGGATACGGAACCGCTGGAGCGAGTGAAATATCAGGCGAAAATGCTGGCGGAGAAGGCGGAGCAGATCGGGGAAGAAACCGAGCTGCAGCCGAAGATCAGGCTGCTGCGCCAGCAGTTCTATCTGCCGGTGGACAACAACGTATTGCTGCTGCTGGCGGTGCTGGGCACCATGAGCTTTAAGGCGTACCCCTGCGAAACCAGCGCCACCGGCGTTGCCATGAAGACCGAAATGACCTACCTGACGATAGGAACTCAGAAGTTCCTGACGCTGCCCGGCGAAAACTTCGTGACCACCGTCTACGGCGGCTACACGGACGCGGAACACGCCCCCACCGGCATGGGGCCGGAGGTCAATCCCGCGCCCCTGTGCGAGATCTGCGGCGCCCCGGACCTGATCGCCGTTGGCGTGACCAACGACATGACCGGCTACGTGGTGCCGCCCAACGACTTCGTACTGAACCCCACCCAGCCGTATTTGAACGGCACCCACGACCGCTTTGACGAGAACCACTACCACGAGACCAACTCCATGGGACCGCAGACCCAGCGCGTGATCGCGGAGACGTTCAAGGGGATGGTGGAACGGTTCGGCGATGCGTAGCATCGCAATGATATTCGCCTTCCGGCGAGTGATATGACTTCGTCATGATATGCGCTGACGCGAATGGAAGCGACAAAGGCGAATATCATATCATTCGGACGCAAAGCGGCCGTATATCATGCATATTTGCATATCTCGCCTTTGGCGAGGATACAAATATGCATATCATGTTGCTGTTAAGCAACATATCATTTTTGGAAATATCACGAAAACTTCGATTCGTCAGAAAACAAAGGAGGTGTCATCCATGCGCTGTTACCTGATGCACTGGAAACGCACGTTTGACTACAAGGGCGTCAGCACGCGGCGGGAATACCGCGTGCCGCTGCTCGTCACCGTGATCCTCGCGGCGCTGACCGCCGTGTTCTGGATCGTCGGCACCGTGGAATATGAGGACGGCCTGATGATCGCGGGGCTCGTCACCGGCGTTCTGTTCACGCTCCACGTGATCCCCATGATGGCGCTGACCGTCCGCCGCCTGCGGGACGCGGGCAAAAAGCCCTGGCTGGCGGTGCTGTCGTGCCTCGCCGGGATCGGCACCATCCTCGTGATGCTGGTGTGCCTGCTGTCCGTTTCCGCCACCGGGGAACTGCCGCTGAGCAACATCAACGCCTGCGTGTACGGCCCGCCGCCCTTCGACCCGAACAACAATATCAACGTGGACGTCTACGGTCCGCCGGAGGATTTCGATCCGGAGGATAACGTGATAGAAGCCGTCTACGGCCCGCCGGACGACTTCTATGAGATGGAAGAAACCGCGGAACCGCCGCAGGAGGAAACGGAAAATGCAGAGCCCTGACGCGCAAAAGACCGACCATCTGAACCGGCTGGCGGACTTCCGGGACGACGTGCTGCGCAAAGAACCGCGGCTGAAGTTCCTGTTTCTGGAGCTGACCACCCACTGCAATGAGCGGTGCCGCCACTGCGGCAGCTCCTGCGGGGACGTGAGCGACGCCAATACCCTGACGGACGAGGAGATCAAGGCGTTTCTGCTGAAGACCTCCCGACAGTTCGATATCAGCAAAACGCAGCTGTGCATCACCGGCGGCGAGCCGCTGCTGCGCAAAAACTTCTTTGACATCATGGGCTACGCCCACTCTTTGGGCTACCGCTGGGGCATGACCAGCAACGGCACCCTGATCGACGACGAGGTCGCGGAAAAGCTGCGCCGCGCCGGCATGTCCACCATCGCCGTCAGCATCGACGGCCTGCCGGAGACCAACGACTGGTTCCGCCGCAAGGAAAACGGCTACGAGCTGGCCATGCGGGGCGTGCGGGCGCTGGTGAAAAACGGCGGCTTCAACCACGTGCAGGTGACCACCGTGGTGCATAAAAAGAACCTCGGCGAGCTGCCGAAGCTGTATAAGATCCTCTCCAAAGAGGGACTGCGCTCCTGGCGGGTCATCAACATGGAGCCCATCGGCCGCGCCAACGAATGCAAGGACCTGCTGCTGGACGATAACGAGCTGCGGCAGATGTTCGACTTCATCAAAAAGAACCGCTTTAAAAAGCCCATGGAGGTGGTCTACGGCTGCGCCCACTATCTGGGGCTGGACTACGAACGCGAGGTGCGCCCGTGGTATTTCCTGTGCAACGCGGGGATCTATACCGCCAGCGTGATGTTCAACGGGGACATCGGCGCGTGCCTGGATATCGAACGCCGCCCGGAGACCATCATGGGCAACATCCGGACGGACGATTTCGCCGACGTGTGGAAAAACCGCTTTGAGATCTTCCGCACCGACTATAAAAAGCAGGGGCCCTGCGCCGATTGCGAGCACTACCGCTTTTGCGCCGGCGGCGCGAGCCACTCCTGGGATTACGACGAAAACCGCCCGCTGGTGTGTATGAAGGGGATCTTGTTTTAGCGTGCCTTCGGCATGCTAAACAGTCGTAAGTCGCAAGTCGTGAGTCGTAAGATGTCCTCCGGACGGCCCTATGAAATACAGGGATCAACAACGTCTCTCACGACTGCGGCGCACCGCGACGCTGCTTACGACTTACGACTGAAAAAGCCGCGCGTTGGCGCGGCTTTTTTCATGCGATGGCGAAACTGCCGGTCTCGTACTTCTCCCACGCGGCGCCCTTGCCGCGCTGGGCGGTACACCCGTTGAAAAAGATCGCGCCGGTGCCGCTGCGCCATTTCTCCGCGTCAAAGGTGATCTTTTTGGCGCTCTGTTTGACGTTGTCCTTAGCTTTGATGCTGAACAGCACGCCCTCCGGCCAGTACAGCTCCGCTTCGTTCACATAGCCGTTTTCCTTCAGTTCCTCAAAGCCGAAGGTCAGCGGCTGCGCGTCGTGCCGCCCGGCGAAGATCCACGCCAGCGCCGCCTTTTCGCCGTCGGTGAGGCTCCCCGGCGCGTCGTCCAGGTCCACGCTGATGTAGGTGATCCCGCTGTTCAGCGCCGCGTCGTTGGTCCAAAGGTCCTCCAGCACCGTCAGGTACAGCCCGCACAGGTCGCCGTAATCGTCTTTATCAGGGTTTTCAGCGTACACCGTCGCCCCTGCGAACTGCGCCGGCCATGTCTCCAACAGCTCGTAGCCCGGCTCCACCGTCAGCGTCATCCCGTTTTGCAGGTCGGCGGGTGTCGCCGCCCTGCCGTTCAGGTAGACCGTCAGCTCGTCGGAAACGGCGGTATATACGGCGGACGCCTCCGCCCCCGCCAGCGTGAACCTGCCCGTGCCCGCGCCGTCGATCACGCGCAGCGTAAGCGGCTCCGCCTCGCCTGTCACGTCCGTTTCCGCGTTGCTCTCCGGGGCGGTGGTTTCGTTGGTTTTCGCGCCGTTCCCGCAGGCGGCGCAGATCAGCGTAAGGGCCGCGATCAGCAGGATCGCCAGCAGTTTTTTCATATAGATCCGTCCTTTCCGTGGTTTCGTTCTATCTATATGATGCCGATACGGCAAAAAATGTTGCGCCGGGCAAAAAATTTTTGACTTTCCCGGTGGGGTTTGGTAATATAGAGGGGAAGACAAATTAGCAATTTGTCGGGGTGATAACCGGAAATGATATGCTGCCTATGGCAGCATGATATACATATTTGTATCCTCGCCAAAGGCGAGATATACAAATATGAATGATATACGCCCGCGTTGCGGTCGTATGATATGATATTCGCCTTTGTAACTTCCATTCGCGCAGCGAATATCATGCCGCAGGCATATCATACAGCGAAGCTGTATATCATTCGCCGACAGGCGAATATCATTGTGGCGCAAAGCGCCACACAAATCTGAATTCAAAGGAGCTAACATACCATGTTCGAACACGAATCCTCCTACGCCGTTCCCAACCGGTTCCCCCTGCGATTCCGGGACGGCAAATTCCGCATTTTGTCCATCTCCGACCTGCACGGCGTCGTCAATTACGACCGCCGCCTGACGCGGGACCTGGGCGCGCTGCTGGACGGGGTAAAGCCGGACCTGCTGCTGATCTTAGGCGACGTGGCGGACCACGACGCGCTGGAAAGCGCGGAGAACCTGCGCGGGTACCTGACCGACCTGAACGCGGTGATGGCCGCCCGCCATATCCCGTGGGCCCACACCTTCGGCAACCACGACTGCGAAGCGCACCGCAGCTTTTCGCAGATGGCGGTGTACGAGGAGATGAGCCACTGCGTCAGCAAACGCGGGCCGGAGGAGATCCACGGCGTGACCAACTACGTGCTGCCCATTTCTTCCGAGGACGGCGGCGAGATCCTGTTCAACGTGTGGCTGCTGGATTCCCACGACTCCCTGGGCGACCTGATGCGGGAATTCGATCTGGGCGACCCCGCCAGCAAGTGGGACTACCAGTGCGCCTACCCTTCCTGCCTGCACGGGTGGTCCTGCGGCTACAACACGCTGAACGTGGATCAGGTGTTGTGGTACTATAACGGAAGCCGGTATTTTGAGAAGCAGGCGGGGCGCAAGGTCCCCGGCCTTTTGGGGCTGCATATCCCGCTGCCGGAATACCGCGTCATCTACCAGAACCCCGCCGAAAGCTACTACGAGGGCATCATGCGGGAGACCGTGGGCAACAGCCCTGTCAATTCCGGTCTGCTGAACGCCATGATGGACCGGGGCGACGTAAAGACCGTGGTGGCGGGCCACGACCACATCAACGACTGCACCGGCACGTATATGGGGATCAAGCTGACCTACGACGCAGGCCTGAGCTACGACTGCTACTGCCACGACGACCTGCGGGGCGGCCGCGTGTTTGACCTGACCGCTGACGACCCCGCCGACGTGAAGACCTACATGGTCCGGGCGCGGGACTACGTGAAAGAAAACTGACCGCTGCTGCTGAAAAAGGAGATACCGCTTTATGATTCCGTTTTTTATGCGGCTGACGCCGCGCAGGGCGCGGACCTCCGTGCTGAAGGATATCGACGCTCCGGCGGCAAGGCCGGTGGGAGCGCCGCGGCGGGTAGCCGTGATCGTGCCCGGCGTGATCGAATCCATGCTGGTGCTGCACAAGGGCGAACCGGACGAAACGCCCTTCTACCGGGACGCGGTGGGCGTGGTGAAAAAGCGGCTGGGAAGCTTTCTGCTGGGTTGTGCGCAGACGCTGCTGTGCCGAAACGACAAACGGCTGACCGCCTTCGGCGAGGCGCTGACCGACGAGGCCTTCGGGGCGCTGTTCATGCGCCCGGACGGGACCTCCGCATATGATCTGGACACCGTGATCTCCGGGGCGGCGGAGAGCTCCTACACCGCCATCCGCGCAGCCGGAAAATGGGGCGCGGTGGGCTACGGCGCAAGGGAGGCCACCACGCTTGCCAAGCGCATCGGCGGCGACAACGTGTTCGTGTTCTGCTACGACTGGCGGCAGGGCGTGGTATCCGTCGCCGAGAAGCTGAACGCCTTTTTGCGGGAGGTCCGGGCGCTCACCGGCGCGGAAACGGTGGACCTGTGCGGCTGCTCCTACGGCTGCCAGGTGATCGCGCAGTATTTTTACGCCGGGGGCGGCGGTATCGGCCGCGTCGTGTTCAACGCCCCGGCATGGCAGGGCACGGCGCTGTTCCGTGGCCTGCTGGAGGACGACAGAGAAAAACTGAAATTCAACGTGCCCGCCGCCGCGCGGGTACTGACGCGCTTTGCCGGGTGGGAGCTGGACCTTGAACCATACGCCCGGCGCGTGCCGCGGCGTGTCGCCGAGGCGCTTTCCCATTCCATGATCCGCCGCGCCCTGACGGGCGGGCTGCTGTACTGCCCCGGCCTTTGGAGCTGCTGCGCCAACGAGGATTACGAAGCCCTGCGGGACAAATACCTCTGCCCGGACAAGTGCGCCGCGCTGATCGAAGCCACGGACGCCGCCCACCGCGGCGTGATGCGGCATATCCCGGAGATCCTTGCCGAAGCGCAAAAAGCGGGTGTGGAGATGTGGGCCGTCATGAACGACGGCACCCCGCTGATGGCGGGAAAATCTCTGGACGGCGACGGCGTGATCGACGCTGCCACCGGCTCCGGCGGCGTGTGCGCGCCGACAGAGCGGAGAGCGGAGTACGGAGAGCGGAGCGGAAGCAGACCGCCGCTGCCGATGGCAGAAAAAGGCGGGAGGCTGACGGGAGGAAATAAGGAGTATCGCGACGTGCTCCAAACGAGCGAGACGACTGTATTTCCGACGTGTCAGGATACCGAAGAGCGGAAATTCGGCGACATAAACGAACAAAAAAGGAGAATACCGGGCAACAGCAAATACGTTTCCCCTGCGGGCAATTACGATCTTTCCGGCGGCCTGCTGCCGGACCGCACCTGGGTGGTCACCGGGCAGGTACACGGCCAAAGCTGCTGGGACGACGCCACAAGGGACCTGATCGCCGACCTGCTGCTGACAGGAAAACCCGAGACCGCGGACAGCGACCCGGCGTATCCCCGTTTTCTGGACAGCCACTGTCCGGCGGACGGCGTTTCGCTGCGGCTGACGGGTCCCGCGGAAAAGACGCTGCGCGCGGCGGACGGCCCCCGGCAGGCGGTGATCCGCAACGACTCCGAAAAAAAGACGGTGCTGGTGCTGTCCGTTACCGTAAAGGGAATTCCCTACCGGGTCTCCCCCGTTTGCGGGCTGCTGGGCCCCGGCGCTTCGGTACCCGTCACCCTGACGCCCATCGGCGTTGCTGCCGGCGCCGCCCGCGGCGTCATCCGCCTGCGCTACATAAAAAGCGACCCGCTCCCGCTGGTCCACAGCAGAAAGCAGGCATTCTGCGTCAGTCAGTTTTAAGTTATAAGAAACGTACCGGGAAACGCGTGGCGGCGGGTTTCAGCGCCGCAGGCGATTCTTATCCCTTCTATCTTATCACTGCAAGCCGAAACAAAAAAAGCGAGGACGGTCTGTCCCCGCTTATTTATTTCTGTCCGCAGCGAAAACGGTCAACCGTCGGTTTTCTCCATCATCCCGCGGTAACGGGCGTCGAACTCCTCGAAGGCGGCGCGGAATTCATCGCTGTCGGAGGCCTTCAGCCGGTTGATATAGCCGTGGGCGTCGTAGGTGTTGTCCCGCCGTTCGATCACGGCGATGGCCAGGTTGGAGCAGTGGTCCGCGATCCGTTCCAGATTGGTCAGGATATCGTTGAAAACGAAGCCCTGCGAATAGGAACAAACGCCGGTGCGGATGCGCTCCACATGGCGACGCTTGACGTCGTCGCACAGGTCGTCGATCACCAGCTCCAGCGGCTCCACCTGCGTGGCGGCGTCGGCGTCGCCGGACTCAAAGGCCCGCACGCTCAGGTGCAGGATCTCCGTCACGGCGGAGGTCAGGGCGTTCAGGTCCCGCTTGCCGGGCTCGGAGAATTGTATCTTTTTATCGCTGATCTCTTTGGCGTTTTCCGCCAGGTTCAGCGCGTGGTCGGAGATACGTTCATAGTCGGTCAGGGAGTGGAGGAATTCCGCCGCGTCCGCGTTCTGGCGGGGCGTCATTTCCCGTCCGGTCAGGCCCATCAGGTACGCGCCCAGCCGGTCCTCGTAGATATCGCCGTCGTCCTCCAGCTTTTTGACCTTCTCAAATTCCTCCTCGGAGAAATCGGTCAGCAGCCGGATCGCCTTGCTGACGCTCTTCTGGGAGAGCTTCGCCATGGCGACGATGTTTTCACGCACCTGTTCCAAAGCCAGCGCCGGGTAAAGGAGGAAGCGTTCCTCCAGCCGCAGGACGGGACCGGTCTTTTCCGTCTTAGGCGCGTCCTTCACCAGCGCCGTGACAAGCTTCAGGATGATGCCGGAAAGCGGCGCCAGCACCACGACCATGGCCAGCCGCAGGAAGGAATTGACCGCCGCCACGGAGAACGGGTTGACCGTGACCGAAAGGAATGAAAAACGGAAAACGGCGTTCAGCGCGTAAAATACCGCGCCGGTGACGCCCACGCCCAGCACGCCCGCCACAGGGTAGACAAAAGCCGCGCGCTTGCCGTCTGTGCCCGCGCCGATGGCGGCCAGCAGCACCGGGGCGGCGGCGCCGATGGCGACGCCCATCAGCAGCGGCAGCGCCTGACTGACGCCCATGGCGCCGGTCATGGAAAGGGCCTGAATGATACCCACCGCCGCGCTGGCGGACTGCAGCGCCGCCGTAAAAACCGTACCGGCAAGGATGCCCAGCAACGGGTTGGAAAGCCCGGTCAGCAGCTTGATGAACGCAGGGGATTCCCGCAGGCCCGCCACCGCGCCGCTCATGACGGACATGCCGAACATCAGCACCGCGAAGCCCATCAGGATATCGCCGATATGGCGCTTGACCTGCGATTTGGTAAAGATCCGCAGGATAATGCCCGCCACGGCGATCACGCCGGTCAGCGTGGCGGTGGACAGCAGCGTTTTCAGGCTGCCCCCGCCCTCGATATACGAAAGGCAGATCACCCAGCCGGTGACGCTGGTGCCGAGGATGGCGCCGAGGATCACGTCTACGCTGCGCTTGACCTGCATCATGCCGGAGTTGACGAAGCCCACCGCCATCACCGAGGTGGCGCAGGAGGACTGGATCACCGCCGTGACGCCGGTGCCCAGCAGCAGCGCCTTCAAAGGCGTACCGGACAACCGGTACAAAATCAGCTCCAGCTTGTTGCCCGCCACCTTTTTCAGTCCGTCGCCCATCAGCGTCATACCGAACAAAAACAGCGCCACGCCGCTGAACAGCGAGATCACTTCCGCAATACCCATTTTCACGACACTCCGTTTTTCAGCTTCTACCCAAAGTATATACAAAATGATCCGATTTCGCAAGTGGAAAGACGAGAAAAAAGGACGAACGGGCAAAATACCGCAGAATGTATAATTTTTCCTTGAAATTCCACACGTGTTGTGGTAATATAGATTGCACTCCGGGGAAACGGGATCGGTTTTCCGTTTCCCGCCAAAATAATCGACAAAAAAAGGAGATCATCAACCATGAAAAAGACAATCGCATTATTGCTGGCGCTGGTTCTGACCATCGGCCTGTTCGCGGCCTGCGGCAAAACGCCCGCCGAAAAGACCGATACCGCCCCCACCGGAGACGGCATGCAGATCGCCATCCCCAACGACACCACCAACGAAGCGCGCGCGCTGATCCTGCTGGAAAACCTCGGGATCATCAAGCTGAAAGAGGGCGCGGGCGTTACCGCCACCATCCTTGACATCGTGGACAACCCCTTCAACGTGGATTTCAAAGAGGTGGAAGCCGCGCAGCTGCCCGGCGTGCTGCAGGACGTGGACTACGCCGTCATCAACTCCAACTACGCGCTGGCCGCCGGTCTGGTACCCGCCACTGACGCGCTTTCGCTGGAAGGCGCCTACTCCGCCTACGGCAACATCGTGGCCGTAAAGGAAGGCAACGAGGAGACCGCCAAGACCAGAGCGCTGGTCGCCGCGCTGGAAAGCAAAAAAGTAGCCGATTTCATCACTGAGAAGTACAGCGGCAGCGTGCTCAGCGTGGTAGAGAACCCCGGCGACGGTTTCGATCCCGACGTCAACTATGACGAGCTGGCCGGCGAGACCATCAAGGTCGGCGCTTCCCCCGCGCCTCACGCGGAGATCCTGGCGGTCGCCAAGGAGATCCTGGCCGAGAAGAACATCACCCTTGAAGTGGTGGAGTTCACGGATTACGTACAGCCCAACAACGCGGTGGAATCCGGCGAGATCGACGCCAACTACTTCCAGCACAATCCCTATCTGGTGGATTTCAACGCCAACAACGGCACCCACATCAACGCGGTCTCCTACATCCACGTGGAGCCCCTAGGCATCTACGGCGGCAAGCAGACCAGCCTTGATCCCGTGACCGCGAAATAACAGACGGCTTTGCCGTCCGTTTTCAGTCGCCGGTCGCCAGTCGTAAGCCGCAAGCCCCTTTGGGGACGCGGCGGATAAGCGGTTACCGCACATCCTGACGACCGGCGCTCGGCGGCTGATTTTTTGTTTTGTAATTGCCTGTTTGTTTTGCAGCCGCCGCAGGCGGTCTCTTACGACTCACGACTTACGACTATAACGGCGCAAGGCGCCGTGCTACTGAAATATGATCGAATTAAAACATCTTACCAAAACCTTCCACACCGCCTCGGGCGACGTGCCGGCCCTGTCCGACGTGACGCTGACCATTGAAGACGGCGACATCTACGGCATCATCGGCATGTCCGGCGCGGGCAAGAGCACGCTGGTGCGCTGCGTCAACATGCTGGAACGCCCCACCGACGGGCAGGTGCTGATCAACGGCGTGGATATCGGCGCGCTGTCCAAAAAGCGGCTGCGCGCCCAGCGGCGGGATATCACGATGATCTTCCAGAGCTTCAACCTGCTGATGCAGCGCACCTGCCTCAAAAACGTCTGCTTCCCGCTGGAGCTGGCGGGCGTCAAAAAGGCGGACGCGAAAAAGCGCGCCATGGAGCTGCTGGAGATCGTGGGCCTGCCCGACAAGGCCAACGCCTACCCGGCGCAGCTTTCCGGCGGGCAGCAGCAGAGAGTAGCCATCGCAAGGGCGCTGGCCAGCGACCCCAAGGTGCTGCTGTGCGACGAGGCCACCAGCGCCCTGGACCCCAAGACCACGCACTCCATTTTAGAGCTGATCCGGGATATCAACGCCGAAATGGGCATCACCGTCATCGTCATCACCCACCAGATGAGCGTGGTGGAGGATATCTGCCGCCACGTGGCCATCCTGGACGGCGGCAAAGTGGTGGAGGAGGGCAGCGTCAGCGACGTGTTCGCCTCGCCCAAATCCGACGCCGCCCGTCGGCTGGTGTTCCCGGAGGGCTACACCCCTTCAATGTTCGACGCCGACCCCAATGTGCATAAGATCCGCGTGCTGTTCAACGGCGACGATACGGCCACGGAGCCGGTCATCGCCAAGATGGCGGTGGAGCTGGGGGTGTTCGCCAACATCATGGCGGCCTCCACCAAGACCGTGCAGGGCAAGGCCTACGGCACCATGCTGCTGGGTGTGAACAGCACGCAGGACGCCATCCGGCTGATCGACTACCTGAAGCAGTACGACGTCTACGCGGAGGAGGTGCGCTGATGTTTACGAACGTATTTACCCCGGAAAGCTGGGCGGAGGCCGTCTCCGTCATCAAATCCGAGTTCCTGCTGGGCATCTGGGAGACCTTCTACGTCACGGTGCTGTCCACCCTGTTCGCGCTGGTCATCGGCCTGCCGCTGGGCGTGCTGCTGGTGGCGGGGGATAAGGACGGCGTGCTGCCGCTGCCCCGTCCCGTGATGCAGACGCTCAACGTCATCATCAATCTGCTGCGGTCCATCCCGTTTTTGATCCTGATGATCATGGCGTTCCCCATCGCAAGGCTGCTGATCGGCACCACCATCGGCACCAGGGCCAGCATCGTGCCCCTTGTGATCGCGGCGTTCCCCTTCGTGGCGCGGCTGGTGGAATCCAGCCTGCGGGAGGTGAACCCCAACATCATCGAGGCGGCCCAGAGCATGGGCGCGTCGCCGATGCAGATCATCTGCAAGGTGATGCTGCCGGAAAGCGTGCCCTCGCTGATCTCCAACGCCACCATCGCCATTACCACCATCCTCGGCTATTCCGCCATGAGCGGCATCATCGGCGGCGGCGGGCTCGGTAAGATCGCCATCAACTACGGCTATTACCGCTATAAATACCTCATCATGTACGCGGCGGTGATATTGCTGGTGCTGCTGGTGCAGCTGTTCCAGACCCTTGGCACGAAGCTTGCCGTAAAGACCGACAAGCGATTGAAGAATAATTAATAAGGAAGCGAAAAAAACATGTTTATGAAAAAAGTTCTCGCGTTTTTCATGGCGCTGGTCGCCGGCTTTTCCGGCAGCGCCGTGGCGGTGGTGGGCTCCACAAACGCAAAACCCATTCAGGCGACGCAGCGCGAATACCGATACGATCAGGACAAGCTGCAGTTCGGCGTGTACTGCTTCCCGAAGCACGACAACTATACCACCCTGCGGAAGTGGTTCAAGGAGGCCGGGCTGAATTTCGCCGTCTGCTGCTGGGGGCAGCAGTACACCGAAGAGGACTTCGACTGGATGCAGGAAAACGGGATCGGCATGTTCGTGCCCAACACCGACTACTACAAGAGCCTCACCCATGACGCCGTCTGGGGCGTCGACTACCGGGACGAGCCCGGCTCGGACGCCTTCGCCGCGCTGGGGCAGGGCGTGAAGGAGCTGTACGCGCAGGACGCGCACCGCTTCCCGCTGATCAACCTGTTCCCGATGTACGCCAGCGACGAGCAGCTGGGCGAATACCCCGACCTGCCGGGGTCCTTCAACGGGCACCTGATGGACGCCTTCAACTACGATTCCCTGAAATACCGGATGCACGTGAACGACTACCTCGCCGCCGTCGACTCCGATATTATCAGCGTGGATATTTACCCGCTGGATATCAACGAAGAGACCGGCAAGCTGGAAACCTACTGCTACTGGCTGCGCAACCTGGATATCCTGGCGGACGCCTGCCGCGCCACGGGCCGCGACCTGTGGGTGATCACGCAGGCGGCGGGCAACTGCAAGGATGAGGGCGGCGGCAAGCGCTGGTGCGACACGGCGGAGGACCAGCGCTGGCAGAACTACGTGTCCCTTGCCTTCGGCGCCAAGGCCATCGTCTACGGCTGCTACTACACCGGCTGGTGGGACCAGGGATCCCACATGATCAACGACGCGGGCAACCGTACGGAGACCTATTATGCCGTCAAAAAGGTCAACGAGGAGATCTCCGTTTTCGCCGACGTGTACGGCAGGTACGTCAACCACGGCGCGGTGCTGTATAACCGGGCGAACCCCAACTGCGCCGGGGCCAAGCTGGGACTGGTGAAGGTGGAGGAAAAATACAAGCCCGTCGTCACCACCGCGGCGCCCGTGCTGTGCGGCTGCTTTACGGAAAAAGAGGGCGACGGCCGCGCCTACGTGTTCGCCAACATGTACGAACCGGAAACCGGCAAGGAAGCAAGGTTTACCGCCACCTTCCCCGGCGCGCAGAGCCTTACCGTGTACCGTAAGGGAGAGATCGAAACGATCAAGGGCAGCACGCTGACTTTGAAGCTGGAAAACCGCGAGGGCGTGTTTGTCACCGTCAACGGCGAAAACCCGCTGGACAAGATCTGCTGATCCCCGGCTTTTTCAACGATCGATTATCCCATAACGCAGCGCTCCGACCAGAACTATTCCGGTCGGAGCTTTTTTTGATAATATGGATCAGTCGATGCGGTTCGGCAGCGCGGCGCCTCAATGCCGCTGTGAACTGATGTAACTTACAAAACGGATTTTGAGTTTTTGACCTTTTCCCCTGACAAAATGAACGCCAATGGAACGGACGATCCTTCTGAAATATTGTTTGCGCCAGAAGCGGCACTGAGGTGCCGCGCTACTCAAAACCTGACTGCAGGATCACTTTCCCAACAGCTTCAAAAACCGCTTGTCGTTCATCTGCTCGTTGGTAAGGTACGCGCCGTCGCGGAACAGCGCGTAGGTGGTGACGGGCGTGGGGGCGTTCTGCGCCGCCTCTGCGCTTTCCAGCCGGATCGCCTTGAAGGGAACGCCCTGCGCTTTGGCCGTGGCCTCCACCACAGGCACGTATTTGGCGTTGAAGGGGCACTGGTTGGTATAGTACAGCACGAAGCCCGGCTCGTCGATATGCGGATGGCGGGCGCATTCCTTAAAGCGCGGCGGCGCGGCGTTTTCATCGAACGGCAGACACCACAGCTGCACGCCGTTATCCGCCTCGTCGCACACGGAAAAGCCCTTATGCGCCAGATAGCCGGGGTCCGCCAGAAACGGCTTTTTCTTCGCGGAGGACAGGATGCACAGGCCCTTTCTGCCCTGCGCCTTGCTGTCCCGGACGCACGATTCCAGCAGGTCGTCGGCATAGCCGTGGCCCTTGAAGGAGCCGGAGACCCACAGGCAGTCGATATACGTCCAGCCTGCCGCCTCCAGCGGGTTCCAGGCGTTTTCGGCGGGGATATACTCGATAAAGCACTTGCCGCGCTCCACGCTTTTCAGGAACACCAGCCCTTCGTCGAAGCGCTCCGCCAGCCACGCCTTTTTGGAGGCCACCTGCACGTCGTTGTTGTTGGAGATGGCGCAGCAGATGTGCTCCGCTTCCAGATTGTCCTTCGTAACCCGAATGTATTCCATGGCATCTTCTCCGTTACTGCGCCACGTCGAACAACTGCTCGTAGGGCGGCATGGCCTCGTCCATGGTGTCGCCGCCGAAGCGGTATTCCTCCCACGCGCCGGAGATATTGCACCGGATCACGCCATCGGCAGCCCTTGACAGATCGAACAGCACGTCGGTATCCACGGAGGGCATGGAGTATCCCGTTTCCTCGCTCACGTAGCCCTCATAATACATATGGACGCTGACGATACCGTCGGGATCGCCCGTGACCGGTTTGCGGAGATAGCCCACCAGATCCATTTCGCTGTACCAGTAACCGGTGGTGAAATAGTATATTCCGCCGTCCATCCGCGTGACGCTGATGAACTCCGTCTGATCGGTGGAATTCCAGTAACCCACCGTCTTTTCCAGCGCGGCCTTGACCTGCTCGTCGGTCAGTGGTGCATACAATCCTGCTGCGGGCGTCCCCGTCGTCTCCGCGGCGGGTTTTGTGGTTTGCGCGGCCGGTTTCGTCGTTTCCGCAACGGCCTCCGTCGTTCCGGCAGCCTCTCCCGTCGTTGTTTCTGTTTCCGTGACGACGGTCGTCGGCTCCGTCAACGGGGGCAGCGGCGGCTCTTCATAGCGGAGCTTCAGGAAAACGACCAAAGCGACGATCAGCAGAACGATCACGCCGAGGATCGCGAACACCACGATCAGTGCGGCATGGCTCTTTTTTTTCGGCGGGGCGGCGTATGGCGCAGGATTGCCGTAACCGTACGTCCCCTGCTGCGGCTGCGCGTATCCCGGCTGCGGTTGAGGATAACCGGGCTGCGGCTGTACGCGCCCGTTCGGCTGCCCCTGCGGGGGAATGGGTACGGGCTGTCCCTGCGGAGGCGTATAGCCCGGCTGCCCCTGCGGTTGCGCCTGAGGCCGTGGCTGGGGCTGCGCCGCGCCGTATGAGGGAGAAGCCGCGGACTGCGGGACGGCGGGCCGGGGCGGCGCGGGCTGCGCCGCTTGCACGGGCGGCTGCTGCGGGGCGGCCGACCGGTAATCGTTGACCGGGTTGTCCTCTTTCACAGCGGACGGGGCCGCCGCCTTGGCGATCTGCGCGCCGCACTCGGTGCAGAATTTCACGCCGTCGGCAAGCTTGGCGCCGCATTGGTTGCAAAACATACTGATCTCCCCTTCTGTGTTATTTGGTTTTATTCTATCATGCCTGTCGAAGCGTGTCAACAAGGAACACGGTTGCATTTCCGCGGGCAACGTGGTAGAATGAAAAAAACGACGCGGAAAAAGGAGAAGCGGGAATGACCGATCGAGAAAAATGTAAGCTGTTATTTGAAAAACTGGACGAGATCGAGGCCTACGGGCGGTGCATCGGCAAGGTACAGTTCGATATGGAATGCTGCGCCCCGCCGGAGGGGCTGGAGCAGGCCGGCGAGGATATGGCGATCCTCGGCAAGCGGGTATTCGCCATGACCCACGACCCGGACTACGTGAAGCTGCTGACGGAGCTGCACGAAAACGGCGAAGGGCTGACCTTTATTCAGAAAAAGGCGGTCGAACACCTCTGGGACGACTACGCCCGGGAGAAAAACATGACGCCGGAGTTCGCCTACGAGTGCGATCTGGCCGCCAACAGGGCCTACGCCGACTGGCTGAAGGCCAAGCAGAACAAGGATTTCTCACTGTACCGCAACGCCTTCGCCCGGGTGATCGAAAACACGCAAAAGGCGGTGGGCCTGCGGGACGAGCAGAAGGCCACCGTCTACGACACGCTGCTGGACGACTACGAAAAGGGCGGCTCCATTGAACAGCTGGACGCGTTTTTCGCCGCGCTAAAGGCGCGCATCCTGCCGCTGGTGAAGCGCATCAAGGAAGAGGGCAAGCCCATCCGCACGGATTTTCTCTCCCGCCCGGTGCCCATCCCGCAGCAGGAGGCGTTCTCCCGCTGGCTGCTGGCGCAGGAGGGCCTGCGCGAGAGCGCGCTGGTGCTGATGACCACCGAGCATCCCTTCACCGACCACTACGGCCCCCACGACGTGCGGGTCACCACCCACTACTACGAGGAGAATTTCATCTCCAACATCTTTTCCACCCTGCACGAGGGCGGCCACGCGCTGTTCATGCAGAACGAGCCGATGGAGTACTACGAAAACCACGCGGCGGACAACATGACCAGCGCCATGCACGAGTGTATCTCCCGGTTTTTCGAGAACATCGTGGGCCGCAGCGAGGCGTTCATCCGCTTCGTGACGCCCAAGCTCAAGGAATTCAGCGGGAACACCTTTGACGACGTCGCCCCGCGGGAGCTGTTCGAGGCGGTGAATATCGCGGAGCCGTGCCTCGTGCGCATGGAGGCGGACGAGCTGACCTACGGCATCCACATCATGATCCGCTACGAGCTGGAAAAGGCGTTCGTCAACGGGGAAATTACAGTGGATGAGATCCCCGCCCTGTGGAACGCGAAATATAAAGAATATCTCGGTCTGGACGTGCCGGACGACGAAAAGGGCTGTTTGCAGGACGTACACTGGACCGGCATGTACGGCTATTTCCCCAGCTACGCTCTCGGCAACGCCTACGGCGCGCAGATTTTGCGGACCATGCAGAAGGACTTCGACGTGTTCGCCGCCATCGAAAACGGCGAGCTGCACCGGGTCTCCGGGTGGCTGACGGAAAAGGTGTTCCCGTTGGCCTCCGTCAGCACGCCGGACGAGTGGATCCGCGCAATCACCGGCGAACCGCTGAACGTCAATTATTTCCTCGACTATCTGGAGGAAAAATTCACGAGGCTGTATGAACTGAAATGAGCGTGGAATATCAGGTGATCCGCGCGCCGCTGTGCATTTCATTGTAGCACGCTGCCTCAGCAGCGTTGCAACGCCGTTCCGAACGATATGATACGCACCGGTTTTTGACGGAGCTGAGGCTCCGTGCTGCGGGGCTTTAAAACAGGAGACGAAAAAGATGGAATATCAGGTGATCCGCAGCGGGCGGAAGACAATCGCGGCGCAGATCACGGCCCAGGGCGTGGTGGTCCGCGCGCCGCAGCGCTGCACGGATAAAGAGATCGCGGCCTTCGTGGAGAAGAACCGCGACAAAATAGAGCGTTATCAAAAAAGGGCCATAGCGCGGCAGGACAGCTTGCCGGACGAGCCGCCGCTGACACCGGAGGACGTCAGAAAGCTGGTGGATAAGGCAAAGGCGTATCTGCCGCAGCGGCTGCAATACTACGCGCCATTGGTAGGCGTCACCTACGGCCGTATCACCGTGCGCAACCAGAAAAGCCGCTGGGGCAGCTGCTCCGCCAAGGGGAACCTCAACTTCAACTGCCTGCTGATGCTGTGCCCAAAGGAAGTGATCGACAGCGTGATCGTGCACGAGCTGTGCCACCGGAAGGAGATGAACCACTCCCCGCAATTCTATGCCGAGGTGCGGCGGGTGTTCCCGGAATACGACCGGTGGAACAAATGGCTCAAGGAACACGGCCCGGCGATCATGAAGCGGATGACGGGATAAAAAGTCGTAAGTCGTAAGCGGCGGCGCTTTGCGCCGCAGTCGTAAGAAAGAAAGTTTTTCCCCGTATTTCATGGGACCGCCCGGAGGGCTTCTTACGACTTACGACTCACGACTTACGACTTAACGCACGTTTACCGTTTCTTTCTCCCTGTGCCCGATCCTTTGCACCAGCTTATCGCCGCCGGCGCGCAGCAGCGAATAAGCCACCGTAACGGCGTAGGACGCCAGCAGCGACAGCAGCAGCGTCAGCAGCACCACGGGAAAATACTTCAGCCGGTCGAAAAACACCAGCCCCAGCTCGTTAAGGCGGTCGTAAAACAGCTTGTCGAACAGGCAGGACAGCAGATACGCCCCGAAGGCGCACTCCGAGCAGTAGGCCAGCAGCGTCCGCGGGAGTTTGCGCCAGTGGGAAGAATCGAGGTTCGTGAAGAACGTGAACAGCAGCACGCCGCAGGGCAGCAGCAAAAGGCTTTCCCAGTTCTGCCACGAGCCGGAGATGAAAATGCCGCTGCCGCTTTTATAAAAGGCGAAGCTGCCGAAAAGCAGCAGCGACAGGCCGTACAGCAGCGCGTTTTTCGGCTGGCCCAACGTGACCGGGTATTCCCGCAGCCAACAGCCGATGAAATAATACGTGATCGGGTACAGCGTGGTCCAGTACCGGGGCGCCAGCATGTAGTAGACCTGCGACAGCGACGGATCGGCAAAGGCCCCCGGCGTTTTCCAGTCAAAGGCGTTTGCCACCGACGGGACCTGCGTCAGCAGGATGAAAATAACGATCAGCACCTGCCGCTGCCGCTTCCCTTCCAGCCCCCGCCAGATCAGGTTCAGCAACGGGATCAGCAGATAAAGCCCCAGGTACATCTCCACGTACCAGCCGTAGGTGCAGCCGGTGAAGTCCAGCACGTTGAACCACGTGATCTCCGGCATCTCAAAGTAGTATTTCTTCATTGCCACACAGATCACAGCGCACAGCAGATAGACGCCGAGGATCTTGTCGATACCGCGGTAATGGCGTTTGGAAAACGTCCTGCCGCCCATCAGGTAGCCCGTCAGCAGCAAAAACAGCGGGATGCACACCATGAACGAGCAGCGCAGCAGGGTGAGGGCGTACATCCGCCAGCCCTCGCAGGGCTCGTTGTAAAAGCCGTTATACAGAAAAAAGTGAACGGATGTCACACAGAACAACGCAGAAAGCCTCGCCAGATCCAGCGAGGCGTTTCTGTTTTCGGTTTTGATCTCTGTTACCATATGGCCTTGGAAGCCACGTCGGCGTTCACCAGCGCGATGAAATCCTCCACGCTCACGGAGCCCTGGTCGCCCACACCGCGCTTGCGCACGGAGACGGCGCCTTCCTCGGCCTCCTTGTCGCCCACGACCAGCATGTAGGGGATCTTCTGTAACTGCGCCTCGCGGAGCTTGTAGCCCAGCTTTTCGTTGCGGTAATCCACCTCCGTGCGGATCCCGGCGGCCTCCAGCTTGCGCTTGGCCTCGTCGCAGGCGTCGAAATGACGGTCGGCGATGGGCAACAGGATGACCTGCGTCGGCGCGATCCACAGCGGCAGCGCGCCCGCGTATTTTTCGATCAGCAGCGCCAGCGTGCGCTCATAGCAGCCGATGGACGTGCGGTGGATGATGTAGGGGTTCTTTTTCGTGCCGTCCCGGTCGGTATATTCCATGCCGAACTTTTCGGCCAGCATCTGGTCGATCTGGATCGTGATCAGCGTATCCTCCTTGCCGAAGACGTTCTTGATCTGGATATCGAGCTTGGGACCGTAGAACGCGGCTTCGCCGATGCCGATCTTGTACTGGATGCCGAGATGGTCGAGGATGCGGCCCATCATGCCCTGGGCCTCGTCCCACTGCTCCGGCGTGCCGATATACTTTGCACGGTCGTTGGGGTCCCACTGGGAGAAGCGGTAGGACACATCCTCATACAGGCCCACGGCCTTGAGCATGTAGATGGCCAGCTCCAGACAGGAACGGAACTCGGTTTCCAGCTGCTCCGGCGTACACATCAGGTGGCCTTCGCTGATGGTGAACTGCCGCACACGGATCAGGCCGTGCATTTCGCCGGAATCCTCGTTGCGGAACAGCGTGGAGGTCTCGTCGTAGCGAAGGGGCAGGTCCCGGTAGGAGCGCGCGCGGTTCAGGTACGCCTGATACTGGAAGGGGCAGGTCATGGGGCGCAGCGCGAAGCATTCCTTCGTCTCGTCCTCCGGGTCGCCGAGGACGAACATGCCGTCCAGATAGTGGTCCCAGTGGCCGGAGATCTTGTACAGCTCCCTTTTAGCCATGTAGGGCGTCTTGGTCAGCTGCCAGCCGCGCCGGGCCTCCTCGTCCTCCACGAAGCGGGAAAGGACCTGGATCACCTTCGCGCCCTTGGGCAGCAGGATCGGCAAGCCCTGGCCGATGAAATCGACGGTGGTGAAGTATTCCAGCTCACGGCCCAGCTTGTTGTGGTCGCGCTTTTTGGCTTCCTCCAGCATCGTGAGGTGCGCCTCCAGCTCGGAGGCCTTGGGGAAGGCGGTGCCGTAAACGCGGCACAGCATTTTTTTGTCGGAATCGCCGCGCCAGTAAGCGCCGGTGGCGGAGGTCAGCTTAAAGGCCTTGATCGCGCCCGTGCGCATGATATGCGGGCCCGCGCACAGCTCGGTGAACTCGCCCTGCTTGTAGAAGCTGATGTTCTCGCCCTTGTCGGCGTGCTCCTTGACCAGCTCCACCTTGTAGATCTCGCCCTTGTCCTCGTAGAATTTGATCGCTTCCTCCGGCGTCATCTCGAAGCGCTCCAGCGGCAGGTCCTCCTTGATGATCTTCTTCATCTCCGCCTCGATCTTTTCCAGATCCTCGGGGGAGAAGGCCGGATCCACGTCGAAATCATAATAGAAGCCGTTGTCGATGGCGGGGCCGATGGCCAGCTTTGCCTGCGGGTACAGGCGCTTGACCGCCTGCGCCAGAATGTGCGAGGCCGTGTGACGGTAGACGCGGCGGCCCTCCTCGTCGTCAAAGGTGAGGAACTCGATCTCGCAGTCCTTGTCGATCGGAGTGCGAATGTCTTTCACTTCGCCGTCGATCCTGCAGGCGCACACGGCCTTGTAAAGCCCCATGCTGATGGACTTGGCGATCTCGCCGGCGGCAATGCCGGCCTCAAATTCTCTGTAGTCGTCTCTCAGTTTTACTTTTACCATAATGGTCGCTCCTTTCTGCGGGATGAAATAAGAAAGCGGCTGCGCGCCGCACGAGACGCTTTCGATTCCGCCATCGCCGTTGCTCGTAAGGGCAAAATCGGCGGGCGTTATAATCGTTTTTGTTTAGCGGGAAACTACTCGTTTCCTGATAAACAAAAAACTTCATCCCAATGTGATATTGGGATGAAGCAAAAATACTCCACGGTTCCACCCAACTTGCGGTTTGATGCCGCCTGCTTTCGGGCGCCTGTAACGGGGCGCGGACCGGCCTTTTTTAACGCGCGTGGCTTTTCAAAAGGCGCTCGGGAGGGGTAGCGTTGGGAATCTTTGCGTGAGAGCCTTTGCAGCTGCCGGCTCCTCTCTGGGCGCGCGTCAGAACCCGCCTTCTCCGTCAATGCTTTGATATACCTATTATATGCGATTATCCGGATTTGTCAAGCGGGATTTTTTATCATTGCAGCATGGTAAGCAAGCCGGTACGTAGCACGGAGCCCGTAGCACGGAGCCTCAGCTCCGTTTCTTTTTTTACGCTGCTGAGGCAGCGTGCTACAGCCGCGTGCAGTACAGAAAAAAGGGATCAGTACCCTAAATAGGTCTCGCAGTATTTATACAGGGCTTTGTAGTAATTCTCCTCGCACACCGGGTCCAGCAGCAGGCCGTGGCCGGACAGAGGGAAGAAGATGTACTCGTAGTTATTGCCGTTCTCGCCGAAGGTATCCTTGAATACCTTTTCCATGGCCAGCCGGTTGCCCTTGGTGACCAGCGGGTCGTTACCTGCGTAGCAGAACAGGGAGGGGATGGTGTTTTCGTTGACGTAGTACACCGGCGAGATTTCCTTCGCCAGCCGGTCCGCCTCGCCGTTTTCCTTCATCTCGTCCGTGACGGTCACGCCGGAAAGCATGGTGGTCAGGTTGTAGGACATATCGCCCCACGCCTCCGTCGTCATATCGGAGGGGCCCACGCGGTTGGCGGTGAAGGCCAGCTCGATGGAGGAATCCTGCGGCCGGGAGTAGCTGTACAGCATGGAGATGTGCCCGCCCGCGGAATAGCCGGAGGTGGCGAGCTTTGTGATGTTCAGTTCATGCTCGTCGGAAAAATCCTTGATGGCGTCGATGCAGGCGTCGATCTCGTCCAGCATCGTCCAGACGGTCACTTCGGTGGCGGTGGCGTTGGTGCAAAGGGAATAACTCATGGTGGCGGTGATATAGCCCTTCATGGCCAGCTTTTTGCAGTGGGCCGCCATATCCTCTTTCTCGCCGCCGGTCCAGGAACCGCCGTGGATGTACAGGATGCAGCCGTTGAAGTCGCGGTCGCAGGCGTTGTGTGGCACGTACACCGTGACCAGGTCGCGCTCCGCCTCGCCGTAACGGATATTTTCAAACACGTCGTATTTTTCACCCATCAGCCCGAACATGGTCTGCAGCATCAGGATGATCGTCAGGAACATGCCGAGAACCTTTTGCATAATGATACCTCGCTTTCCTTTTTTTCTATTATATCATATTTTTTCTTCCCGGGCAATAACAAAGGTGTGAACAATGATCGCCGAAAGAAAAAACCGTCCGTACCGTTTTTTGATTGTCTGACGCTGAACTGCCGCCTGTTACCTGCCGCCTGTCTCATCGTGCGTCAGGTGCTCCGCCGTGGCGGCGCGGCGCTCGTTCAGCTCGCGGTACATCTTATCCCGCATCTCCTTGTCGATGTTGAACCAGAACATGGGGATCATGCTGGACAGCACGATGATGGCCGGAAACAGCGTCGCCATGGCGAAGATCCACTCCTGCGCCCGGAAGGACTGGTCGCGCCCCTCGGTATAGGCGGTCTGGTCGTAGTCGATCCACTTGCGGTACAGGGGCTGCAGCACGCCGTTGATCCGCGCCGGGATCTTGCACAGCAGCGTGCTGGCGGCGGCTAACGTCGCCTCGTTGCGGCAGCCGCACTTCCATTCCAGATAGTCGTTGCACTCGTTGCTGATCTCGGAAATGGAGATGGAGCGCGCGCCCCAGAAGGTGGCGTAAAGGCACTCCCACACGGCGGTGACGGGCAGCATGGGCGAGGACAACAGCGTGAGGAAGGTAGAGCCCTTGTCCTCCGGCCGCTGGAAGAAGTATTTTCCGTCCTTGCGCTTTAAGAAACGCCCGTAGGCCCACACGGGGATATAGAAGGTTTTGGCGAACACCTGCCCGATCATATAGATGGATCTGGTGGAAAAGCGTTCTGCCAGCTTGTTGTATTTGGCGAAGGTGGTGGGCTGGAAGAAGAAGGACGGGATGCCCGCGATGGTCTCAAAGGTGGTGAAATTCAGCACCTGCCGGTAGTAGTCGTTGGTGGTAAGGCCGGTGCCGAAGGAACCCAGCGCGTTGGAGATCATGTACACCAGCACGGGGCGGTGGCTGAACACGATGCGTAAGCTATCCCGGATGCGGGGCACCTCGATCTTCTGGTGCACGCGCTCCCTTGCGATAGTGGTGTACCAGGAGATGATGGCGCCGGAGGCCATGGTGGTGATGACGCCCACGATGATCAGCGAGCGGCCGATCACCACGTCGCTGGGCAGGTTGGTCTTCACGATGCCGTGCTTGATGAAATCCAGCAGGAATTCCACGAACAGGTCCGGCAGCCGGGAATAGATGATGCTGAAATATCCGGCGATGGACAGCAGCCGCCGCCGGTCGCTGGGGTAGGGCGTGATGGTGGAAAGATAGCCGCCCACCGCCACGTTTTTAAAGTTGGCCAGCAGCTCGATCAGCATGTTCAGCGCCACGTAGGCGACGAATTTGCCCACGTGGTTGAAGTCGTTGGCCGCCGCGCCGGAAAACATCAGCGGCAGCAGCCAGAACAGCGCGGCGATCACCCCGTAGGGCAGGCCTCCCAAAAAGATATACGGAATGAACTTGCCCCAGCGGGTACGGGTCTTTTCCATGATGAAGCTGACGATGAAGTCGTCCACCACGTCCCAGATGCCGCCGATGACGCTGTTGACGGACTGGTAGTCGAAGCTGATCTTGAGGATGCTGTCCGTAAACAGATCCTTGTGCCCGTCGATATTGAACCCCTTGCTGCCGTCGAACAGCATATAGCCGATGGTCTGCTTGCGGGAGATCACCCGCCGGTCCACGTCCACCAGCTCGCGCAGCTGCGCGTTGACCTGTTCCAGCTCCCGGTCCCGTACCGGCAGATTTGTTTCCTTCACGTCATCACCCCCTGAAAATGAGAAAAACCGAAAGAGAAAGGTGAAAACCGGCGCCCCGGGAACAGCCGTTCCGGGGCGCGTCGTTCATTGCCGTATCACTCGACAAAAATACCCTTGAACCAATTGACCACTTTGCGGAGGAACGCCAGCAGCCTGTCGATGAAGTTCTTCGCCTGTTCGGCGCCGGTCTCCACCGCTTCGCCTTCCGCGGTCAGTTCCCTGCCGCAGTTGTCGCAATGGCCGTCCTCATCCGCGTCGGTATGGCCGAGGGCGTTGACATAATCCTTTACGATAACGGCGTCGCATACCGTGCAGGTGTAGGTGGTGTAGCCCCTTTCCGTACAGGTGGGCGGGGTGGTCACGGTGGAATCGGCGGTATAGGTATGGCCCGTCGCCGGGATCGTCTCGCTGGCGGTCAGCACCTCGCCGCAGACGGAGCACTTCTTCTCCGCGGTATTGCCCGCCTTCACGCAGGTGGGTTCCTTCGCGGCGACGCTGACGTAGGATACGTGGCCGCCCTTGTTGGGCACGACCTCGCTGGCCGTGGTCACCTCGCCGCAGACGGAGCATTTATACTCCGCCGTGGCGCCGTCCTCGGTGCAGGTGGCGGCGACGGCTTCTTTGGAAAGAACGGGTTTATGCTCAGCCAGCCGCAGCTCCTCGCTTGCCTTCATTTCAATGCCGCAGTTGCCGCAGATCATTCTGGCGGTGTGGCCTTTCACGGTGCAGGTGGAAGCGACGTAGGGCATCTCCTCATCCACGACCGCCGTATGGCCGGTGGCGTAGATCGGCGAAGCCGCCTGCAGCAGGGAGTTGCAGCGGTTGCACTTGACCTCCGCCGTAACGCCGGCGGTGGTGCAGGTGGCGGGAACAGCGTCCGTTACGGTGGCGCGGTCATGGCCCAGCGCCGGGATCACTTCGGAAGCGATTATGACCTCCTTGCAGCGGCGGCACTTGGTGCCCTCGGTGCGGCCGGCGGCGGTGCAGGTGGCGTCTTTGGCGGTCACAGCCACGTAAGTGATATGGCCCAGCTTCTCGATCGGCTCGCTCACCTTGACGGGTTCTCCGCAGACGGAGCACTCCGTCTCTGCCGTCCAGCCGTCCTCCGTGCAGGTGGCGGCCTTGGCTTCCTTGGTCACGACCTCCGTGTGAGGCGCGAAATCGGTCTCCTCCGGGAATACCAGCGGCTCATTGCACACCGCGCAATAGGATCCGGCGGTGTAGCCCTTGGCGGTGCAGGTGGCGGGGACCGCCTCGATCTCAACGGGAGTATGTCCGCTGGCGGGGATCACTTCGCCGGCAGTCTTTACTTTACCGCACAGCGAGCAGGCCACCAGATTTCTGTAGCCGGGCTCCGTGCAGGTAGCTGCCTGATCGGGGCAAGACACGTAATCGTGCCTGCTGTGCAGGGTGACGGTGATGTTCGCCGTCGCCCCCGCATCGCCGGTGCGCGGGATCACGGTGACGGTCGTCTTACCGGCCTTCACGCCCACGATCTTGCCGCCTTCCATTTTTGCGATGCTCGTATCGGCGATCTTATAGGCAAGCGCCTTGTCCACGGCGGAATCGTTGATCGTCACGTCCAGCGCTTTGCTCTCATATTCGCTCAGCGTCACGTCGGCGACCGTCAGCTCGGTCACGCGGGCGTCGCCGGTAATCTCTACTCTCACGCCGTCGCTGCGGGAGAAGATGCCGGTATCGCCGTCTTTGACGGCGCGGACCTTGTATTTCAGATAACGTCCTTCGCCGACGGCCGGGCATTCGTACTCCGGTACGGTCACCGTGGCGATCTGGGTGTACTCGCCGTTATCCGCGCCGCCGAACACTTCATACGCCTGCGCGCCGTCCACGGCGTTCCACGTCATCTTTACGGTATCGCCTTCCAGCTCGGCGTTGAAGCCCTCGGGATTGGGCACGCCGGCGGTATCGGTATAGGCCTTGATGCGGGGCGCGCCGCGGCCGGCCATGCTGCTCATGGTTTCGCCGTCAAGGTAATAGCCTTCGCAGGGGGCATATACCGCCACATGAGTGATCCAGCTGTTGACTTTATTGGTTCTGTCGTAGGCCATATGCACGGCGTTGCCGTCATTGTCCCACGCCCGGACGACCACCGCGAACTTATCGCCTTTGTTCAGGGAAACCGGCGCGTTCAGCGGGATGGTGTACATGCCGGCGTAGGTGGTGGCGCCCTCGGTGTGGGCGGCAGCCACGGGCTTGCCGTTCTTCACGAAGTCCGCGTTGGGGTTCACGTAGATATCCACCGCGTAATTCACGAAGGTATCGCCCATGAATACGGCGCTGACGGCCTTCAGCACTTCGTTTGTCTGCGCCGTGAACACGTTCACAAGACCGTCCGTCTTGATGGCGCCGCTGGACTGGCCGCCGTCATACTGATAGTTGTAGTCGTAGTCGTCCGCAGAGGCCATATCGTAGGCGTACACGTTGCTGTTCAGGGACGTATCCTCATAGGACATGTAGAAGTAGCCGCCGTTGCCCCACCAGCTGCCCCAGCTGTTGCGGATCAGCCACGCGCCGTCGTTTTCCGGCTCTTCTTTGAACCTGGTTTTGGAATAGTTGTCGTCCCAGCCCACGATCATCACGGCGTGGTTGGTGCTGTTCGGGTGGTTGGTGGAGTAGTAGGAGTAACCGCCGACTGTCTGCATATTGTTGCCGTCATGGTAATAGCTGCAGGCCACGCCGCCCATCTCCATGATGCACTGCTTGACAAGCTCCGGGTTCTCCTTGACGTTGATGACACGGAAGCCCTCCGCGTGATACTTGTCGAAGTCCGTCGCGTACTCCTCGGCAAACTCATAATCGTAGAAGAACGCGTCGTCCTCATCGTATACCATCAGGTCCTCCTCCGCAAGGCCGCTCCAGCGCGCGAGGGCGTTGCTGGCAAACACGGCGTTGCCGCCCGCGTTCAGCACGTCGTAGGATTCTGTTACCTTCGTGTAGTCGCCGCCCATGTTGCCCAGCGGGTCCACCGCCGCGCGGTAGTTGTAATAGACGAACTGCAGCTCGGAAAGGTCGATGTCATCCTTTTCGACAAGGCCTTTTTTGATGAGGTTGGATTCCGCCGCGCCAACGCTGGCATGAGCCCAACAGGAACCGTAGGGGTTCTGGTCCCTGACGGCGGGCAGCAGGCCTTCCGCCCGCAGCGAATAGGAGGCGGGAGACTCTTCGCCCCGGGCGACCAGCGAAGCTTCCTCGGCACCGCTCATGGCGGGGGCAATGTAGTCCTCCGGGATGTAGGTGTTGATCGGAGTAAAGTTTGCCGCCCTGCCGCCGTTCGCGGCCAGCGCCGACAGCGGTGCCATGCCGACCAGCAGCAGCGCGGTGAGAATAAAACTGAATACTTTGGCCATTTTTCGGTTCATAACGATTCCTCCTGAAAATGGAAATAAATCATTTTTATTTTATACTCAATATAAGAAGATAGCAAGAAAAAACAATCTGCCGACCCCATTTTTGTGGAAGGGGAATAAAACAAAGCCGTCTTTTTTATGGATTATTCCCAAAGTGTACCGTGTATCGGACTTTTACCCGAAAATGGCGCAAAACTTTTAATTTGCTCTTGATTTTTCCGTTCTCATGCGGTATAATAGGCACACAAACCGAACAAATGTTTTATTGTTGAAAGGACGGAAGACAGAATGGCGGATAAAGCAAAGGCGTTGGAGACCGCACTCCAGCAGATCGAAAAACAGTACGGCAAAGGCGCGGTCATGCGGCTGGGCCAGACGGATACGCTGAACGTGGCGGCCATTTCCACCGGCTCCATCGCGCTGGACGTGGCGACGGGCATCGGCGGGCTTCCCAAGGGCAGGATCGTGGAGATCTACGGTCCCGAATCCTCCGGTAAGACCACGCTGGCGCTGCACGTGGTGGCGGAAGCCCAGAAGGCGGGCGGCGAAGCGGCCTTCATCGACGCGGAACACGCGCTGGACCCCAAATACGCCGCCGCTTTGGGCGTGGATATCGACACGCTGTTGGTCTCCCAGCCCGACAACGGCGAGCAGGCGCTGGAGATCGCCGAATACCTGACCCGTTCCGGCGCGCTGGACGTGATCGTCATCGACTCCGTGGCGGCGCTGGTGCCCAAGGCAGAGATCGAGGGCGACATGGGCGACAGCCACGTGGGACTGCACGCCCGGCTGATGAGCCAGGCGCTGCGCAAGCTGGCGGGCGCCATCTCCCGTTCCAATACCATCGTCATCTTCATCAACCAGCTGCGTGAAAAGGTGGGCGTGATGTACGGCAACCCGGAGGTCACCACCGGCGGCCGCGCGCTGAAGTTCTACGCCTCCATGCGCATCGACGTGCGCCGTATCGAGCAGCTGAAGGCCCCCGGCAACGAGTTCATCGGCTCCCGCACAAGGGCGAAGATCGTCAAGAACAAGGTCGCCCCGCCCTTCAAGGAGGCGGAGTTCGACATCATGTACGGCAAGGGCATCAGCAAGCTGGGCGAGATCCTGGACATCGCCACCCAGCTGGATATCATCCACAAGGGCGGCGCCTGGTTCTCCTACGGCGAGATGCGCATCGGGCAGGGCCGTGACAACGCCAAGGCGTTCCTGGAGAGCCACCCCGATATCATGAACGAGATCGAGGCGAAGATCCGCGCCGACGAGCGCTTCAACCCGGCGGCGAAAAAGAAAGAGGGCGCTCCCGCGCCTGCCGCCCCCTCCCCCGCCCCCGCGTTTGCCGAAGCGGAGCCCCTGGCCCCCAACAACGGCAGGCTGCCCAAGATCAAGATCGACATCGCGGCGGACTGACGGATGGAGCTTTCAACGGCACCCAACAAAAACGGCAGGATCAATATTTACACAGACGGCGAATTCCGGTTCGCCGTTTCTGCTTTTGTGTACCGGTCGTTCCCCTGGCGGGACGGGGACGAAGCGACGGAGGAAATGCTTGCCGAGTTAAAGGCGGCCGACGACGCGGAGCGCGCCCACGAGAGCGCCCTGCGGATGCTGACTGCCCGCGCCCACGGGGAAAAGGAGCTGTACCGGAAGCTGCGGCAGAAGTACGACGCCGAAGCCGCGCAGAGCGCCGTGGACCGCTGTAAAGAGGCAGGGCTGATCGACGACGCGGCCTTCGCCGCCGGTCTGGCGGAATCGCTCTGTTCCCGCAAGGGCTGGTCGCCGGAGCGTGTGAAAACAGAGCTGATCTTCCGGGGCGTGGATAAAAATATCGCCGAAAACACGGTGGAAGCCCTTGACATCGACCGGGATTCGGGTATCATTAAATTGTTGGATAAAATGAAGATCACGGACGACAGCCCGGAAAAGGACAAAGCCCGCGCCGTGCGAAGGCTGATTGCGGCAGGGTACGGCATCGGGGAGATCAGAAAACACCTGAATTTGACAGACGAACAGTAAGGCAAAACCGGCAGCGCGGCACCTCAGCGCCGCTTCCGGCATAAACAACTTGTTCCCGTAACGCCCGATCAAATGCGATCTTTATTCCAGAAACAAATGCCATGATGTCATATCGTCTTTTAGCTACATTCGCCAACAGCGGCACTGAGGTGCCGCGCTACCGCAGAAAAGGAGAAGTATCATGCCAAAGATAGGTTTCATCTCCCTCGGCTGCCCGAAGAATCAGGTGGACGCCGAACTGATGCTGGACAAGCTCGTAAAGGCGGGCTATGAGATCGCCGGGACGGCGGAGGAGGCCGACGCGGTGATCGTGAACACCTGCGGCTTTATCGACGCCGCCAAGCAGGAAGCCATTGACAACATTCTGGAGATGGGACAGCTGAAAGCGGACGGCGCGATCCAGAAGATCATCGTCACCGGCTGCCTCGCGGAGCGCTACCGGGACGAGATCCTGAAGGAAATGCCGGAGGTGGACGCGGTGGTGGGCATCGGCGGCAACGCCGATATCGTAAAAACCGTGGAGGATGTCTTCGCGGGTGAGACCGTCAGCGCCTACCCGCCGAAAAAAGACCTGCCTCTGTGCGGCGAGCGGCTGCTCTCCACGCCCCCCTGGTGGGCGTACCTGAAGATCGCCGACGGCTGCTCCAACTGCTGCACCTACTGCGCCATCCCGCAGATCCGCGGCCCCATGCGCAGCCGGACGATCGAATCCATCGTCGATGAAGCTAAAACGCTGGCAGGCAAAGGCGTCAAAGAGCTGATCGTCATCGCTCAGGACACCACCCGCTACGGCGAGGACCTGTACGGCGAGCCGAAGCTGGCCGCCCTGCTGCGGGAGCTGGTAAAGCTCGACGGGATCGAGTGGATCCGGCTGCTGTACTGCTACCCGGACCGGCTCACCGACGAGCTGCTGGCAACCATCCGGGACAACGACAAGGTGCTGAACTACATCGACCTGCCCCTGCAGCACGCGGACGGGCGCATCTTAAAGGCCATGAACCGCCACGGCGACAAGGAAACGCTGCTGGCGCTGATCAAAAAGATCCGGGACTACCTGCCGGACGGGGTGATCCGCACCACCTTCATCACGGGTTTTCCCGGCGAGGACGACGCGGCGTTTGAGACGTTGAGCGACTTTGTGGAACAGGCGCAATTCGACCGACTGGGCTGCTTCGCCTACTCCCGCGAGGAGGGAACGAAAGCCGCCGAAATGCCCGATCAGGTGGACCCGGAGATCGCCGCCCACCGGGGCGAGATCATCATGGAGCAGCAGTACGATATCTTCACGGACAAGCAGCAGGATCTGATCGGCACCGTGCAGCGCTGCGTGATCGACGACTACGGCGACGAGCCGGGCACCTACGCGGGCCGCACCTGGATGGACGCGCCGGAGATCGACTCCGCCATCACGGTTATCAGTAAACGGCCGCTCACCCCGGGGGATTTCATCGACGTGGAGATCACCGGCACGGACGAATACGACCTGATCGGAGAAACGATATGATCGCAGCCGCCCTGCGCATATCATCATTGAGCCTTGCCGTAAAAACCATCTCCGTTACTCCCCTGCCTTCCCCGTGAAGGCAGTTTTTTTCTGTTTTTGCGGATTTTTTTTCATTCCCATATTGTGATGATCGCATTTTTATGGTAGGATAAAATAAATACAGGGAGAGGACTGATGATACGGTGGAGCAGCAGATATCGTTTGCCGATCTGGAATACGGACGGAAAAAGAAGCGCACCCGGCGGGAACGGTTTTTGTCCTACATGGACGAGATCACCCCGTGGGACGAGATCGTGGAACGGATCAAGCCCTATTACTACAAAAACGGCAAGGGCCGCAAACCCCGCGGCATCGAGACCATGTTCCGCATGTATTTGCTGCAGACGTGGTTCCGGCTGTCCGACAACGCGCTGGAAGACGCCGTCTACGACAGCTACGCCATGCGCCAGTTCATGCATCTGGATTTCATGCGCCAAAGCGTGCCGGACGCCACCACCCTGCGCCGGTTCCGCAAGATCGTGGAAAAGTCCGGCGTGGCGCAGGAGTACTTCACCGCCCTGTCCGCATTTCTGAAGGCGCAGGGGCTGATCCTGCACCGGGGCGTCATCACGGAGGCGGCGCTCCCCTCCGCCCCCAACGCCAAAAAGAATACCCGCAGAAAGCACGGCGTACAGGTGGCCCTGCCGCCGCAGAACGGGACCGACACGCAATCATAAAACGCAGAGCGTCATAAAAGGAGATCAACGATGGAACGCAGAGATAAACGCAACTATTATCTGGACCTGGCGGAGATGGTGTCCAAACGCTCCACCTGTCTGCGCCGCAGCTACGGCGCGGTGATCGTGAAAAACGACGAGGTCATCTCCACCGGCTACGTGGGCGCGCCCCGGGGCCGCAAAAACTGCTCCGACATGGGCTACTGCATCCGGGCGGAGCTGGGCATCCCCCGCGGCGAGCGCTACGAGCTGTGCCGCAGCGTCCACGCGGAGGCCAACGCCATCATCAGCGCCTCCCGCGACAAGATGATCGACGCCACCATGTACCTCACGGGCGTGGAGCCCGACGGCAGCTACGTTTCCAACTCCTGCTGCTGTTCCATGTGCAAGCGCATGGTCATCAACGCCGGTATCAAAGAGGTGGTCATCCGCGACGACCACGACAACTTCCGTATCATCCCGGTGAAGGACTGGATCGAGGACGACGAATCGCTGGTAGGCAAAAAAGGCTATTGACAAAGACGGGCGACCCGCCCGACGGAGGGATCGGAATGGACCTGATGGAGGCCATGCGGCAGAGACATTCTGTCAGAAGATATGAAAACCGGCCGCTGGACGAGGAGACGGCCCGGACGCTGGAAGAGCTGGTGGCGGCGGTCAACGCGGAAAGCGGACTGCACATCCAGCTGGTGAAGGACGAGCCAAAGGCGTTCGCCTCCGCCATGGCGCGCTACGGGCATTTTTCCGGCGTGACGAATTATTTTGCCCTGATCGGGAAAAAGGGCGCCGCGCTGGAGGAACAGTGCGGCTACTACGGCGAAAAACTGGTGCTGGAGGCGCAGCGGCTGGGGCTGAACACCTGCTGGGTGGCGCTGACCTTCAAAAAAACGCCGGAGGCCTACGAGATCGCCCCCGGTGAAAAGCTGTCCGTGGTGATCTCCCTCGGCTACGGCGCCACGCAGGGCGTTCCGCACCGATCCAAATCGCCGGAAGCGCTGGGCTCCGTCGACGGCGTGCCGGACTGGTTCCGGGCGGGCGTGGAGGCGGCGGCGCTGGCCCCCACCGCCATGAACCAGCAGAAATTCCGCTTTGATTACGAAAACGGCAGGGTGATCGCCAGACCCGGCAGCGGTTTTTACACGAAAATGGACCTGGGCATCGCCAAATACCACTTTGAGCTGGGCTCCGGCAAAGGCAGGGAGCTCTGGCAGGCGTAACGCCCCGCTGCCCGGACAAATGCGTCAAAAACCGTCTTGACGCAGCAGCGGGAATGTGTTACAATGCAAAGCGTTCGGCCGCCCTTCCGGCGACCGCCTCATCACACCGTCGGGGTGTAGCGCAGTTGGTAGCGCGCTTGGTTTGGGAGCTCGTATGTTTTCCCGCCCCGCACAAAAATGAAAACGCCTGGAACCGTTGACACGCCTGCGTTTCTGGCAATCACAAATAGTTATAAAACCATCAAAAAACCGCCGTTGACCACATGTTTGACCACAACGGCGACCATATAAAAAAAAGCCATCGGGGTGTGGCGAAGTTTGGTATCGCGCTTGGTTTGGGAGCGGTACGGATGATGACATACCGAAACGCATCGAACCGCACAACCCCTTACACACAGCCAACCTTTGGGCGACATATTTTTCTAAAACTCTCTTCAATTCCGCATTGACCACATAGTATCCCATAGACATCAAATTTTCGCAAAAAAATCACCTAACCGGGTGTAGCCCAGGGGTAGGGCGCTTGCCTTGGGAGCAAGAGGCCGCGCGTTCGAATCGCGCCACTCGGACCAAAAGATCCTGTATGCCATCTACAGGGTCTTTTTCTTTGTTTTTGCGTCGCGATTTTTGATACGTGAAACGGCGGGAGCATCTCCCGCCGCCGCACTTTTTCAGTATGATTCATGCCTTCTTCAGGCGTTCCTTTTCGGCCTTGATTTCCGCCTTTACCTGGGCGATCCTCTCCGCCAGCTTTTCTTCGCATTCCTCTCTCGTATGCGCGTAGATGATATGGCGTTCCCGTTCGCCGTAGGCGTTGGTGGGCGTGAAACGGCCTTCATACAGATGGTCGTTGATCATATAGATCCCGCCGGTGCCGGGCTTCCGGATTTTCCCTGTGTAGGGCTTAAAATCGGCCGCACGGGGCGTTTTTTCACCACAGTCGGGTTCTGCTTCGCGCTCACCGATACTGCCGCTGTTTTTGCCGAAACCGCGTTCTATTTTGTCGGCGGCTGCCCTTTGCATATCGTCCGTGATATGGGTATAGATATTCAGCGTAGTCTCAGCGGAGGTATGTCCGATGATCGCGGAAAGCGTTTTAATGTCCATCCCGTTGGCTAGCGCCAGGGTCGCAAACGTATGCCGGAGGTCGTGGAACCGGACGTGCTTGCAGCCCGCCCTTTTCAATGTTCGCGCCAACGCATCTCTCGTTGCTGACGGATGACGCGGCGCGTCCTCTTTGATCCCCGAAGGGAACATCCAGCGTGAGGATATCCCTTTTCGGTATTCCAGCAGCATTGTGACGATTGCCGGCGGCAGAATGATCGTTCGGATGGACGCCTTTGTTTTCGGTTCGTTGATTTGCAGCGCGCCTTGAACCGTCGTAGCCTGACGCCGGATATGCAATTCTCCGGTTTCAGGATTCAGGTCATCCCATTGCAGACCGAGGATCTCTCCGCGCCGCAGACCAGTGCTGAGTTCCAGCAGAAAGAGCTCGTAATATCCATCCTCTTTTGCCTGCATCAGGAACCGTTGTAATTCCGCTTGGGTGAGCACCTGCATCTCCTTCGCTTTCTTCGGCGGCAGCTTGCAGCCGATGGCAGGGTTCGTGGGGATCAAACCTTCCTCCGTCGCCTTTTGCAGCGCCGAACGGCAGCTTCCGTGGCAGGATCGCACCATGGAATCGGACAGACCGTTCCCGTAAAGATGCGTCCGTATTTGTCGCCCGTTTTGCTTCAGTCGTGCATAGAATTGCTGCAAATCGTTCTGCGTCAGCTTGTTGAGCGGAATCTTTCCGATTTCCGGTATGATGTGGTCGTAAATTCGATTTTCATAGATAACCTGGGTCGTCGGACGAATCTTTGCCTTCTCAAAGGTCTGATACCAATAGTCGATCCATTCCCCGAATGGCATATCTGCTCTGATTTTTTCCGCTGAACGGAAGTATTCTTCTTTGAGTCGCTCCAGCTTCTCTTCACATTCCGGCTTTGTCTTTGCCGTCACGTTTTTGGTTTTCGGCAAGCCCTTGTCATCGTAGCCGATAACCACGCGGCCCTCCCAGCGACCGTCTTTGCGCAGGCGAAGGGTTCCTTCTCCCGGTTCCCGTCTTTTCGCCATTTACGTTCCCTCCCCCATCAGGTCCCCAATGAAGCCGCCGACGATTTCAGAAGCCCGTTTTTGCATATCCGTTGTGACGTGGGTATATGTATCCAGCGTGAAGCTGGCGTTGGTGTGACCGAGGATCCCCGACAGCGTTTTCGCGTCCACACCGCTGGTCAGCGCATGTGTGGCGAATGTATGCCGGAGGTCGTGGAAGCGGATATCCGGAAGACCGTTGTTTTTGAGCAGCGTTTTCATGTGGAGATATGCGGAGTTCGGCTTCATAGGCGCTTCCGGGTTGAACGGATTGGGAAATATCCAATCGGACACAGAGGTTTGTTTTCTCTGCCGTAAGATGTCCGCTGTGCTTTTCGGCAGGAAGAACGCGCGGGTTCCCTTTCCGGTTTTGGTTTCACCGATGCTGATCTCGCCGCCTTTGGCCACGCTGACGGAGCGCTGAACCTTCAGTCGCCCGGTTGACTCATCGAAGTCCTCCCAACGCAGCCCGCAGATCTCCCCGCGGCGCAGGCCGGTGGTCAGCTCCGTATAGAAGAAGTCCCGCCACCATTCGTCCTGTTCGATCGCTTCCATCAGGATCTCCAGCTGTTCCGCATTCAGGATCTGTTTTTCCTTGGAGGTCTGCTTCGGGACGGTCGTTCCTTCTGTGGGGTTCTTGGCGATCAGGTGTACCTTGACCGCCATGCCGAACGCCTCATGCATCATCATGTGGATCCTCCGTACCGAGGAATCCGACAGGGCGTAACCGTAATCGGGATGCTTATGGATCCGTCCCTCTTTTTTCATTTTATTGTAGAACTTCTGAATGTCGGCAGTCGTTATGAACGCGATCTGTTTTTCGCCGAGGTTGGGCTTAACGTATGACCGTATATACTGCAGATATCCCCGCAGCGTGTTTTCCCGGATGGTCCCGACCATGTATTCTTCGATCCATTTGTCCAGCCATTCGCCAAGGGTCATTCTGCTTTCCTCGGTCAGCTCGGCGCCGCGGAATTCTTCCTGTCGCTGATGGAGCTTTTCGAGAAGCTCTTTTTGTGTTTTTGCGTAAACGTAGCGGAAGATCGGCGAGCCGTCCTCATTGTGGCCGACGATGATCCGCCCCTCCCACTGTCCGGGCTTTTTCTTTCGGACCATACCCTCGCCGGATGCTCTGCGTTTTGCCATACGATCAACCCTCCTTTACGGTTTCCCGGTCCTTGTTGCTGACATCATTGGTCGGCGGATTGTCAAGGAGCTTAAAAGCATATTGCGTGTTCTTTGTAACGAGCTCCATTTTATTGTCGGCAAGCTGCAGGTCGCCGCGTCCGGTGGCAAGGCAGTATTCAATATCGCCCTCCGGCTCAAACAGGATACAGTGCTCCGTGAATACTTTATGCGGGACTTCATATACCTCAACTCGTCCGGTCTGGCCCACCAGATCCTCGCGCCAGCGCCATTCGTCGTAATCCATTTCGGGTCGTTTCGTGACGGAGACAAGCTCTGCCCTGGGGTATGAGGCGATCATTCTGGTTCTCGGCATGACGTTTCACTCCTTTCGTCAGCAACAAACAATACCACAGGTCGTTTGGAATATCCATACTTTTTTCGAAACAATTTCAGAAAAAAAACATCTCATAGATGTTGACCCTAACCACCGCGGTTTTTTAAAGAGGTTAGGGGCAACACCTTTGACCCTAACCTCGATTCCTGCGAAAGAAGAATGGCCACGAAGCAAGGCATATCAACGGTTTCTGGAAATCACGGCGTCAAAAAGGTACTGTTATTCTCCGTACGAGCTGAAAGGATTTTTCCGATTTTCGCCGTATAACCCCCTCGCCGTATTTCTTTGTTTATGCGTACTATTTTTTGACCTCATCACATGGTCATACCGAAGCCCTGGTCTTCATCCTGAACGGAGTGATCCGTCTTGAGACCGTGGGCGGCTTTTTTCTGTTCGATCCTGGAACGCAGCCGTCCGTCGATCTGGTCCCGCAGCTTTTTCTGCCGTTTCTGATAGCTGTCCGACAGCATCTGTCCGAGGGCGACGGCGAGCGTCCACAGAGAGGAGCGGGCGTAGATCGTGGATTGTTTTGCCTCCGGCGTCTGCGCCAGCTGCGCGGCATATTTGATGATCTCGTTTTTGATGCTGCGGAATTCTTTGTTGTCCTCCAGCGGGATCACCGGCAATTCTTTCTCGTGATACAGCGAGAGCTTTTCACGGTTGATGGCGTTCCATTCGTCATATAATTCCGCGATACGTTCGTCCCTGGCCAGCGCCTGCACGATGGCGTTCACCGTTTCCTTGATCTCCGGCGGCAGATAGGCGTACTGCTTCCTGCCGTGATAGGAACCGAGCTGTTCTATCAGCTTTTGAAACAGTTCCAGCGTTTCATTGTCCGGCGCGTAGGAATCATTCAGTTCCTCCAGCAGTTTTT
The DNA here is from genome assembly GCA_017428085.1 of Clostridia bacterium. Taxonomy (GTDB): domain Bacteria; phylum Bacillota; class Clostridia; order Oscillospirales; family Acutalibacteraceae; genus RUG806. The sequence continues at coordinate 39,794 of JAFRRP010000036.1, forward strand.
GCAGTCGCTCCCGCGCTTCCTCCTTCAGCCGGTCGCGCAGTTCCGTCTCCATCGTGAAGAGTTTGTACTGCTCCTGCCGGAAAATATCGTTACCGAAGGTACTGCGCAGTTCGTCGATGCCCTTCTTCGTAAGCCAACCTTGTTTTGCATCCCTGGCGTATACCAACAGATGGATATGTGGATGGTGAGCGGTGTCATGAAAGGCGGCGTACCACTGCAGATTGTCTATGTCGATTTTATGCGCGGCGGCCAGCTCCGTCACGTTGCGGCGTACCAGATCCTTCCATGCGGCGGCGTTGTTGTAGCCCAGCCGCTCCGCGTCCTCCCGGTGCAGACTGATTACGTGTGTCCAAATATATCCGGGATGGTCTGCAACCTCAGCAGCAACTTTTTCAAGGTCAATGGGATCGTCCGTCATGGAAAATAGACCGTGGGAGCCGAGCTTTTCCACACCGGGGCGCTCCGCCATGTACTCTACCAGCTTTTGCAGATCGTTCACCCGATCCGCATTGCGTTCGATGTAGGCGTCAAGGAATTCCGTCGCGTTTTTCTTTGTCGGTTCTTCGAGATAATCCTGATACTCGAAATACTTTTTTGCCTCCGGATCGGCCCGCAGGATCTGATTGATCAGCCGCTGCTGCCGCACGGTGGCACGCGCGTTGGACTCGTTCACCGGGAGCTTTTCCACGCCCTCGCGCCTGGCCATATACTTCACCAGATTTCCGGCGTTACCTTTCGGAGAGTTTCTTGTGACCCGGCTGGTGACAATGATCTTTGCCATCAGTATTCTTCCTCCTGCCAGCGGAACGCTTCTTCCAGATCAATGATCCCGTTCGTCTCGGCAACGATGCGCTCGCAGTCCCGGCGCAGACCGTCGAATTCGTTCATATCGAAGTCGTTGCAGTAGGCGGTGATGTTGTTCGCCATGCTCTGCTCCACCGCCAGCTTGAAGATCATCTCGCTGAGATTTTTCTCTACGCTGCGGATCTCACTTTTGATCGTACCGGCGATGATGGGCGCCATATAATTCACGGTTTTCTTTGATCGCAGATACCCTACAAAAAACTCGACCGCCATCCGAACGAACTCACTTTTGGAATCTGCGTTCGCTTCCGGCAGCATGGATTCGATGGTTTCCACCATGGAAGGCCGCATCCAAAACGCGTATTTTTTCTTGTTATCTGAATTCATAATATCGACCCCTCCCGCAGCGCCTAATATTTTTGTTGACAATCCTTGAAAACGGTCGGCTCTGCCGGCCGATGTGTTCCGTGCGGGACCCCGCACTTTAACCTGCTTTCCCCTTCGACGACCTGATTATCGTGACATTTTGCCTTCCAAGGGGGAAATTGCGTTTGTCATCGTCGCTTTTAACCCCATCGAAACACGTTTCGACGTGGCCCCCGGCGACGACTGAGATTTAACTTATTCTATCAACTTTTCCACCGTTGATTTGTGAGAGAATATTTTCTCATTCACAGAAAGAACACATTTATAAAAATAGCTTTTACTCCGGGAAGCTGCGCCTTTTTTGAGAAGACGCAGCCCCCGTTTTGGTTCATCCGGCTTTGAACGTTACGCCTTTTTTCAGCGCGAGCTGCCGGATCATTTGCCGTTCGGATTCGATGTTTGCTAAATAAATTTGCGCTTCATTGTACGCGCGGACCGCTTCGTCGACGGGCAGGATCGTATAGAGCAGATTGCCGTTGAGCGCTGCGCCGTCCTTCGCGGTTTTTGTCGTAGGTTCCGTTGCGATCAGACCTTTGTTCCGCAGACCGTCAACGTACTTTTTCACCGAGTTTTTCGTTTTACCGATCGCGTTGCCGATGGTAGTATAACTCGGCCAGCACTGATAGGTCTTGCGATTCTCGCAGTACAAAAGATACGCGTAGGTCGCGATCTCTTCCGCAGACAACCCGAGATGAAAAATCACATTCGGCAGCGGAAAGAAATTGCCAATTGCTTCGGGAAGTTTACCGGGAACTTTCATTGACTGCCTCCGGTAAACCGATCGACCCACGCACGGAATCGATCTTTCGGAACCACCTTCCTGTTTCCGATCCTCAGCACAGGAAAATCATTTTGCTGCATCAGTTCATACGTACTGGAGATGGAAATCCCAAGCAGCTTCGCGACAGTTTCCGCGCTGAGGAAGAGAGGAAGTTCGTCGTAGGATTTGAAGACGGATTCTTTCATGTGTACCTCCGAATTAGAATTACTTTTGTCGGCGATCCGCTCCAATCCTACAGATATTTTTTCTTTAGGTAAGCGTTCCCGCGGGAAGCCGCGCTCGTGAAATGATTTCGGCGGCGTTCTCACAGGAAACACTTTTATTCTGTTTTCAAGGAACGAATCTGACGGCAGGAAGCAACAACAGAACAAATGTTCCTCTGCTTCCGGTTTTAGTATAACAAAAAAAGTTGCGCTGTCAATAGCTGCAGATAAAAATAATGACGTGTTGCAAAGTGAAGTACAACTCATGGGACAATATATACCGTTTTTTATGATTATTCTGTCGATTCAGAGGGGTTGAACGAAAAAAGCAAAGGGAAAACAGAAACAAATTTGAAATAATTTAACTGAAAAAGATGAAAGCCGGATGCAAGGAAAACAAATAATATCTCGGCAGAAAAGAAAAATACCTTATGCGGAGACGGAAACGATTTTTTCGAAAGAAGCAACGGGAAAGATCTCCAGAGAAAACAAAAACCGCTTGCCGGAAAACACAGCGGTTATCGTTCGCGCACAATCGTATTCGGCGCGGATGTATTCTTTGATTATGCAAACCATTTTCTGATACGCGGTGCAGAAATCAATATTCAAACAGCGACAGAAACGGCAAATGCAACGTCGCTTCCGTCCGCCCTTTTTCACCGGTTTTTATCAGACATGACGCTGAATTTTACGGTTTTGAAACCCCTTGATTTCATTGGCTTTACGGGAACGCCTTTTCTCAAAAATGCCCCTACAATCGATTTTTATTTCTTCGGCGGGCACTTTCTTGTCTGCGTAATTTCAGCCCCTCAAATCGTCAAATTGCGTTTTTTATTTCAGCAGTCAATCGTCCGAAAGTACTTCCGCCGCCATCCGCGCGCCGAGCTTGAAACCGCAGACGAAGGCTTCTTTTTCAAGGATCGTCAGCAGTTGATTTGACAGGTCTTTACCATTTTGAAACTGTTCCTTCTGTTGCTCCGTCAAAGTTTCCTCCAGCGCGTTATCGCTGCGCAACATGGCGGACAGCACGCGCTCCGCCTCGGAGCCTTTTTTGATCTCCGCGTCGTTGACGATCAGGTTATCAAACCACA
>JAFRRP010000037.1 GCA_017428085.1 Clostridia bacterium
ATTTAGGTTCGTCGCGCTGACGCTAAAAGAAAAAAGAATACTGAAGACTGAAAAATGAAGAATATCGGAAAACACTTTGTGTTTTGATGATAAAACTGTAAGGGCGAAAGCCCTTCCGATATTGTTCATTATTCATCTTTAAGTTTTCAGTATTCATTTAGGTTTGTCGGGCATCAGCCCGACAAACTCCAATTTGAATAACCCTTCCGTTTTGCTTGACATTATAATTTTATTATGATATAATGCATTCAAATAAAGCGAGGGTTGACAATGGAAAGCGACGCGGACAGTAGCTGTCCCGATTATCACTTATCGATTTCAATAACGGCATCAACAGGCAAGCTTGCGCGGTAACGGCGTCGGGCTTACCTTTTTTCTTGATTTCGGAGGTTTCTGACTGAATGACGAACATCGTTTCACAACTCATCCTGCTGGTCATCCTGATCACGCTGAACGCCGTGTTCGCGGCGGCGGAGATCGCCATCATCTCCGTCAACGATACGAAGCTGGCGGCCATGGCGGCGCAGGGCAACAAACGCGCCGTGCGGCTGGCACGGCTGACCAGCGCCCCGGCTAAATTCCTGGCGACCATTCAGGTGGCCATTACGCTGTCCGGCTTTCTGGCTTCCGCCTTCGCGGCGGACAGCTTCGCCGAACGGATGGTCGCCCTGATCATGAAGACGGGCTGGCATATCAGCGAATCCACGCTGCGCGGTGTTTGCGTGGTATTGATCACGCTGATCCTTTCCTACTTCTCGCTGGTGTTCGGCGAGCTGGTCCCCAAGAGAGTCGCCATGAAAAAAGCCGAGTCCCTGGCGTTGGGCCTTTCGGGACTGATCGGCTTTATCTCCAAACTGTTCGCTCCCATCGTATGGCTGCTGAGCGCCTCCACCAACGGCGTGCTGCGCGTGCTTGGCATCGACCCCAACGAGCAGGACGAGGAGGTCACCGAAGAAGAGATCCGCATGATGATCGACGCGGGCAGCGAAAAGGGCACCATCGACGAGGAAGAAAAAGAGCTGCTGCAGAACGTGTTTGAGTTCGACGACATGACCGCAGGCGAGATCGCCACCCACCGTACGGACGTGAACATATTATGGCTGGAGGATTCCGTGGAGGACTGGCGCAAAGAGATCATCGCCAGCCGCCACACCTATTTCCCCGTGTGCCGCGACACCGCGGACAACATCGTGGGCGTGCTGAACTCCAAGGACTTTTTCGCAAACCCCGACAAGAGCAAAAAAGAGCTGCTGCGCACCGTGGTGAAAAAGCCCTATCTGGTGCCGGAGAGCGTACGCGCCGACGTGCTGTTCAAAAACCTGAAGGCCCGACGGGAATCCTTCGCCATCGTGCTGGACGAGCACGGCGGCATGGAGGGCGTGGTCACGATCACCGACATTCTGGAGTGCATCGTGGGTGACTTTGACGAAGACACGCTTTCCGAAAACAACGGCCGCCCGGATATCGAGCAGACCGGCGAAAACGAATGGCAGATCGTTGGCAGCGCCCTGATCAGCGACGTGTGCGAGGAGCTGGAGGTAGACATCCCGGACGAGGATTACGACACCTTCGGCGGGTATGTGCTGTCCATCCTCGGCGCGGTGCCGGCGGACAACTCCCGCTTTACGCTGGAGGACGACGACCTGATCATCAACGTGGTATCCGTGCAGGACCACCGCATCGAGCTGACCACCGTGACGAAGAAGGAACGCAAGGCGGACGAAGCGGCGGAGGACGAGGGATGATGCCCTAACGGATATCCGTATAGCCCCCGTCGTAATCGATCCACACGCGGACGTTGAACTTGGCGCCGCATTTGGGGCACTTCGTTGTGTGCTTGCCCCGGATGCGCTTCAGCCGCAGCTTGACGCCGCATTTGGGGCACTTTTTGAAGATATACTCTTTATTGCGGATGCTTTCCGTCTTTTTCTCCAGAAACGGGACCACCTTGTTCCGGATCCGGAGATATTTTTCGTTTTCAAGGGAGCGTTTATAGGTGTTGCGGGACAAAATGCGGAACACCGCGTACACGTAAGCGACGGTGTTCAGCACCGAGCAGATACGGTAGGCGATATAGACGCCCTCGATACGGAACCCGAACCGCAGCAGCAGGCACACCGCCCAGAAGAAGATCCCCAGCCCGAACAGGAACCGCCCGAACTGATCGAACCCGTAGCGCCCGTACATGAACCGGCGCAGTCTTTCCATATATCTCATCTCTGCATCTCCTTTATCCGTTTCCGTTTAACAGCATAAGCCGCCGTAAAACTGCCCGCCGCCGTCGCCGTTCTGCGAGAAGCACCAGCTGAAGGCGTTGCACAGGAAGTTGAGCAGGCAGCACCAGAAGCACATCCGTGACATGCGGATCCGGGGCAGCCCGTAGGAACGGCTGCGCGTTTCGTATTCCACGCCGGCGTTCGTCAGCTTTTCGTACAGGTCGCGGTATTCGGGGTTGTCCGGCTCCCGCACGCAGGCGGCCTGCGCGAATTGTACCGCCGCCAACCGGTTGCCCAGCCCCACGTTGGCCACGGCGGCATAGTAATACCACCGGGCGTCACGCGTTTCAATGGCGTTCAGCAGGCTCCACGCCTGCGAAAACTGTTGGTTCACCAGCAGCACGCGCACGCTCTGCATGCGCTGGGCGTCCGTATCGGAATACTGCTCCGCCCCGGCGTTGGGCCGGTAACCCGTGTACCACGTATAGGTACGGAACCCGCCGAAGGGATCGTAGTCACGTTCTGCGTAAGGGCGGGAATAGCCGCCGGAACGGGAGGACTGGGGCTGCGGCGTCCAGCCGTTCTTGATCTGATCGTAGGCCGCGTTGATCTCGCTCATTCTGGCGGCGGCCGCCTCGTCGCCCGGATTCAGATCCGGGTGATATTTTTTTGCCAGCTTACGGTAGGCCTTTGTGACTTCTTCGTCGGAGGCGCCCGGCGATACGCCGAGGACCTGATAGGGATCTCTGTTCACACGCCGCCTCCTTTCGCCTCTTCCGAAGGCTGCGGGCCGTTCTCTTTGCGCATGCGGCCGGCGTACACCGTCCAGATGCCGGAATACAGCACGTTTTCGATCAGCGCCGCGTCCTGCGACACCGTCAGCTTTTTATACTGTTCCACCACGTCTGCCATCAGGATATCGAGGATCGTTTTGATCTCTTCCTTTTTCAGCATGACGAGGGGGTTATACTGCTTCTTTTTCAGGTCCTTTTTCCGGTCCGCCGCCGCGTCCATCACGTAGACGGCTTTGCCCAGCGCGCAGCCGAAATCGTACAGCGCGTCTTTCTGTGTTAAGCCATCCACGGCGAACAGCGCGCCCATCAGCTCCCCGAAGATGCCCGCCGGGATATCCGGCATCAGTACGTCCGCCTTTTCGGCGGCGGAAAGCTTGTCAAGACATTCCGTGATCGCTTTGCACTGGTCGGGGTATTGTTCCGCCGCGGCCAGCGCCTCCTTCCGGAAGATCGCGGCCTTGACGGAGGCCCCCATGGAGCCCTCGTCATTTTTGTCGTCCAGAAACTTATAATAGGACAGGGCGACGTTCATCGAGGCGGCGTAAGAGGTGAAGCGGTTCACCGCGTAGGTGTGTTTCGACGGATGGATCGGGCAGCGCTCCGCAAGCGACTCGTAGGGCTCCCCCTCCACGGCGGACAGCACCAGGATCAGGAACGCCAGATCGTAGGTCAGCGTCAGCCGGTCGATAAAGCCGTGCTCTTTGCCCAGCGCCCGGCACAGACCGCAGTAGACCGCCCGGTAATGGGCCCGCTGCTCCTCATTCAGTTTTTCCGGGTTCGCCACCACAAAGCCGAACAATTCCCTCACCGCTTTCCTCATAGTATCGGCTTATTTTTGTTAAAAATATAACGCGATGCTTAAATTTGGTTTAATCATAACACAGTTTTGCCGAAATAGGCAAGCGAAAAACGAAATATAGCCCAAAAAGCGAAAAAACAAGTTGATTTTTATTCTCTTTTCTTGTAAAATAGTAATTTAGAAAATATCAGGAGGATATAATCATGTTAGTATCTGCAACCGAAATGCTCAACAAGGCCAAGGCGGGCCATTACGCCGTCGGCCAGTTCAACATCAACAATCTGGAATGGACCAAGTGCGTGCTGCAGACCGCGCAGGAGCTGAACTCCCCGGTCATCCTCGGCGTGTCCGAGGGCGCGGGCAAGTACATGTGCGGCTTCAACACCGTGGCGGCGATGACCAAAGCCATGATCGAGACGCTGAACATCACCGTGCCCGTGGCGCTGCATCTGGACCACGGCACCTACGACGGCGCCTACGCCGCCATGAAGGCGGGCTTCAGCTCCGTCATGTTCGACGGCTCCCACTACGCCATTGACGAGAACATCGCCCGCACCAAGCAGATCATCGCGGACGCGCACGCCGCGGGCATCTCCGTGGAAGCGGAGGTCGGCGCCATCGGCGGCGAGGAAGACGGCGTGATCGGCGGCGGCGAAGTGGCCGACCCGGCGGAGTGCAAGATGATCGCGGACCTGGGCGTGGACATGCTGGCCGCGGGCATCGGCAACATCCACGGCAAATACCCCGAAAACTGGGCGGGCCTGCGCTTTGACGTGCTGGACGCCATCCAGCAGAAGACCGGCGCCATGCCTCTCGTGCTGCACGGCGGCACCGGCATCCCGGCGGATATGATCAAAAAGGCCATCTCGCTGGGCGTTTCCAAGATCAACGTGAACACCGAATGCCAGCTCAGCTTTGCCGCCGCCGTGCGCAAGTACGTGGAAGAGGGCAAGGACCTGCAGGGCAAGGGCTTCGACCCCCGCAAGCTGCTGGCCCCCGGCTGCGAGGCCATCAAGGCGACCGTCAAGGAAAAGATGGAGCTGTTCGGTTCCGTCGATAAGGCTTAATGACCGCGCACGAGGAAGAAGCGCGCCGTCTGTTCTATCAAGGCTGCAACTGCTCACAGGCGGTATTTGCGGCCTTTTGTGATGTAACGGGGCTGGAGGAGGAAACGGCGCTGAAAATGTCCGCCTCCTTTGGCGGGGGCTTCGGGCGGATGCGCGAGGTCTGCGGGGCCGTGTGCGGCATGACGCTGGCCTACAGCTGCCTGTACGGGTACAGCGACCTGTCCGAACCCGGACCGAAGATCGAAAACTACAAGGCCGTTTCGCGCATGATGAACCGCTTTGCGGAAGAGATGGGCTCCTACGTCTGCAGGGATATCCTGAAAATCAGGAATTTCACCTACGACCCCGTCCCCAAGCCCCGCACGGAGGAGTTCTACAACACCCGCCCGTGCCTGAAATGCGTGATGGCGGCGGCAAGGATATTGGACGAAGAAATTGCGGCGCGCGACGTAAAAACATAACGGCAACGCGGCACCTCAGTGCCGCTTCCGGTAGAAACCAACTTTTTTAATGTCGCGTATCAAATGTCCCCTTTTCCTAACGTAACGGAACAAAAAATCGTCACTGATAATCATTGTAACATTCGTCACGAGCGGCACTGAGGCGCCGCGCTACCCGTGAAAGACACCGAAAGGATCGCGCAAAATGCACGAAACTGACATCCTCCCGGAGCAGGTATTGCTGCTGGGAGTGGACACCGGCGAATACGACGCGGACGCCTCCATGGCGGAGCTGGTTCAGTTGGTGAGAACCGCCGGCGGCGAGGTGGCGGGCTCGATCCTGCAAAAGCGCGCCAAGCCGGACAGCGTCACCTATCTGGGCCGGGGCCGGCTGGAAGAGGCAAAGGAATTCAGCGACAACGCCCGGCTGGACCTGATCGTCTGTGATACGGAGCTCTCCCCCACCCAGAACCGGGTATTGGAGGATTTCTTCGGCGTGCGCGTGATCGACCGCACCGTGCTGATCCTCGACATTTTCGCCGCCAACGCCCGCAGCGGCGAGGGCAAGCTGCAGGTGGAGCTGGCGCAGATGAAATACGCCCTCACCCGGCTTTCCGGCAAGGGCAAGGCGCTCTCGCGGCTGGGCGGCGGCATCGGCACCAGAGGCCCCGGCGAAACCAAGCTGGAAACGGACAAGCGGCACATCCGGCGGCGCATCCACACGCTGGAACAGCAGCTCGACGAGCTCTCCAAACGGCGGGAACGACACCGGGAACGGCGGCGCAAGGACGGCGTCCTCACCGCCGCCATCGTGGGCTACACCAACGCGGGCAAATCCACGCTGCTGAACTGCCTGACCGACGCGGGCGTGCTGGCGGAAAACAAGCTGTTCGCCACGCTGGACCCCACCGCGCGATCCATCAAGCTGCCGGACGGGCGGGAGATCATGCTGATCGACACCGTCGGATTTGTATCGCGGCTCCCCCACTTTTTGGTGGAAGCCTTCAAATCCACGCTGGAGGAGGCCACCTCCGCCGACGTGCTGCTGATGATCTGCGACGCTTCCGACCCCGACTGCGAGGCGCAGGCCGAGGTAACGCGGGATATCTTAAAAGAGCTGGGCGCGGAGCAGACGCCGCTGATCACCGTCTACAACAAGTGCGATATCGCGGATTCCTACCTGCTGCCCGTAACGAAAAACACGGTAAAGATCTCCGCGCTGAAGGGGATCGGCGTGGACGCGCTGCTGGAATGCGTGGCGGACAACCTGCCCCAGACCAGAAAACGCGTGCTGCTGCTGATCCCGTTCGATCAGGGTTCGCTGGCGGCGAAGATCCGCAACCGCTCACGCGTATTGAAAGAGGAATACCGCAACGACGGGCTGTTGATGGACGCGATCATCGACGCGGCGGATATGGCGCTTGTGTCGCAATACATGACGGACAAATAACCCCGGGATTTTCATTTGAAGAACAAATAAAGGAGAGAAGAACATGGAACGGTATCTGATCATCAACGCCGACGACTTCGGCATGTGCCACGCGGGGAACGTGGCGGTGTTCGACCTGCTGCAAAAGGGCGGCATCACCTCCGCCACCATCATGGCGCCCTGCCCCTGGGCGAAGGAAGCCGCGCTGTTCGCGGCGAAGCACCCGGAATACGCCATCGGATTGCACCTGACCACCACCAGCGAATGGGGGACTTACCGCTGGGGACCCGTCTCCCGCGGGGACGTGAGCAGTCTGGTCGATGAAGAGGGCTTTATGTGGCACGAGGCCGACCAGTTTGAAAAGGCCGCCGACCTTGCGCAGGTGGCGGCGGAGATCGACGCGCAGTACGACAAGCTGGCGCAATTCGGCTTCACGCCCTCCCACTTCGACAACCACATGGGCACCCTGTACGGCGTGGCGACCGGCCGCTTCGAGCTGCTGGAGGTGGCCATCAGGGCCTGCGCAGCGCACGGCGGTATGCCCTTCCGCTTTCCCTCCAAATTCACGGAGGAGCAGTTCAGCAACAAGATGCTGGATATCCAGGTCCCCAAGGAGGTCGTGCTGGGCCTGCTGGATCAGGTGACCGCCGGGGCTGCCGCCGCGGGCGTCGCCGTGCTGGACTACCTGATGCCCGGCGACTGGGACGGCCCGCAGGCCGACAGCTACGAGAACTACCGCGAGTACATCTTTGAAAAGTACCGCGCCTTCCCGGAGGGGATCATCGAGACCTACATCCACCCCGTCGTGGAGTGCGACGAGGTCAAGGCCATCTGCGGCAGTTGGGAGAGAAGGAATTGGGAATATAAGCTGTTCAGCGATCCGAAGACCCGTGAATTCATCGAATCCATCGGCATCCAGCTCATCAACTACCGCGACCTGAAGCGGATGCGTTTCGGCGGCTGATACCATGCAGATCCTCATGAGCCGTATGCGGGCGGCGATGGAGCGCTACGACATGGTGCAGCCCGGCGACCGCATCGCCGTGGGCGTTTCCGGCGGGAAGGACTCGCTGGCCCTGCTGAAGGGCCTTGCGGAGCTGCGCCGGTTTTACCCCGCGCCCTATGAACTGGTCGCCTTGACTGCCGACCCCGGCTTTTTCAACAAGCAGACCGACTATTCCGCCATCGGGGAGTTGTGCGACGCGTGGGGGATCGAATACGTGATCCGCCGCACGGAGCTGTACAAGGTCATCTTTGAGACGCGGGAAGAGAGCAACCCCTGCTCTCTGTGCGCGAGAATGCGCCGGGGCATCCTGCACGACATGGCCAAGGCCGCGGGCTGCAACAAGCTGGCGCTGGGCCACCATCAGGACGACGCCGCCGAGACCTTCATGATGAACCTGCTCTCCTGCGGCACCGTCGGCAGCTTCCGCCCGGTGACGTACCTCTCCCGCAAGGATATCACCGTGATCCGGCCCATGATCTTCGCCACGGAAAAGGAGGTGGCCTCCGCCGCCCGGCGGGAGCACCTGCCCGTGGTGAAAAGCCCCTGCCCGATGGACAAGACCAGCGAACGGCAGAAGGTGAAGGACCTGCTGCGCGATCTGGAAAAGGACTACCCCAACCTGCGGGGCAAGATCACCGGGGCCATGCAAAGAGGCGGGATCTCGGGATGGTAAAGCGGCGCAAAACGCCGCAGGTATGAGGTAACAGGTGTGAGGTGTGAAAAGGAGTTTTCCCGCCTCACTTTTCTTTTCTCACAACTCAAACCTCATATCTCCAACCTTTTCACAAACAGGGATTGACAATTCGTCTTCTTTATGGTATGATTTGTATAACATTTCATACCACAGGAGTGTTTTTATGAAAAAACCGCAGGGCAAATACGCGTGGAGCGTGACGGTGGGGACGAAGGGGCAGATCGTGATTCCCAAGGAGGCGCGGGACCTGTTCCACATTGAGCCCGGCGACACGCTGCTGCTGCTGGGCGACCGGGAGCAGGGCATCGCCATCCCGCCGAAATCCACGTTCACCACGTTGTTTTCACACTTTTTCGGCGCGCAGGACGCGCCGGACGGAAAGAAGTAGCACGCTGCCTCAGCAGCGTTATGATTCGACTGTCTGATAGTTTTTTCCGGGAATAACGGAGCTGAGGCTCCGTGCTACCGCATTGTTTTTCTGCCTTATCATTAATCATACTGCGAAAAAACGAAACTGTCATCATTCATAAGGAGCACTTATGTCAATTCTGGAAGTACAGGGTCTCACCAAGCGCTACCCGTCGTTCCTGCTGGACGGCGTGACGTTTTCCATGGAGCAGGGCCGCGTCATGGGGCTGATCGGGCGCAACGGCGCGGGCAAGACCACCACGCTGAAATCCATTTTCAACCTCGTCCACCCGGATGGGGGCGCGGTGCGCATCTTCGGGCTGGAAATGCCCAGGGACGAGCGGGCGATCAAGCAGCGCATCGGCTACGCGGGCGGCGCGGTGGATTTCTACAGCCGCAAAAAGCTCTCGCAGATCGTGGACGTGACCAAACGGTTCTACGATGACTGGGATGACGACGCCTGCCGCAAATATCTGGACGCGTTCTCGCTGGACAAAAACAAGACCCCGCGGGAGTTATCCGAGGGGATGCGGGTGAAATTCAGTCTGACGCTGGCGCTCTCCCACCGGGCGGAGCTGTTGATCCTCGACGAGCCCACCAGCGGGCTGGACCCGGTCAGCCGCGCGGAGCTGCTGGACGCGTTCCTGTTCCTGAAGAAAAAGGGCGTGAGCATTTTGTTCTCCACCCACATCACGACCGATCTGGAAAAGTGCGCCGACGATATCACCTATATCGCAAGAGGAAAGCTGATCGCGTCGGAACCGCTGGCATCGTTCATGGGAACAAACGCCAAAGCCGGCCACGGCGAAACGCTGGAGGAGATCATGGTCCACTACGAAAAGGAGTCGCTGTATGAAAAGCTTGCTGATGAAAGAGTTTAAGCTGGCCGCGTCGCCGCTGGCGTATATTTTCCTCGTGGGCGCCTTAATGACGCTGCTGCCGGGATACCCGATTTTGATGAGCGCGTTTTTCATCTGCTTCGGGGTGTTCCATTCGTTCCAGAACGCGCGGGAGGTCAACGACGTGCTCTATACGGCGCTGCTGCCCGTCAAAAAAAGCGACTTCGTGAAAGCGAAGTACGCCTTTACCTGTATCATTCAGTTGTGCGGGTTCATCCTGTGCGCCGCGCTGACCGCGGTGCGCATGACCGCGTTTTCCGCCGCCGCGCCGTACGTTTCCAACGCGCTGATGAACGCCACGCCGGTATTTCTCGCCTTCGTGCTGCTGATCTTCGCCGCGTTCAACGCGCTGTTCGTGGGCGGGTTCTTCAAAACGGCCTATAAGATCGGGATCCCGTTCCTGACCTTCGGTATCGCGACGCTCCTGCTGGTGGCGCTGGCGGAAACGCTGCCCCACCTGCCGGGGCTTTCCTTCCTGCACGATCCGGCGGGCGAAAAGCTCGGCGCGCAGTTCGCCGCCCTCGCCGCCGCCGTCCTCGTCTACGCCCTCGCCACCGTCTTCGCCTGCCAAAAGGCAAAGAAACGGTTTGAAAGGATCGATCTTTGAGCGCAAGGATCATCTTTCCCGCCTCTGAGCAAAAACGATCACGACAGACAACAAAGCAGCGCGGCGCATTTTGTCCGTGCTGCTTTTCAATTCCAACGACTAAGAACTAAGAACTAAAAACTATTCCAAATACTTCTCCCGCAGGCGCAGCAGTTGTGCCGGCGGGATATCGTATTGCCGATGGAAGAAATCAAACTCGTCGCGGAAGTTCCCGTCGATGTGGCGGAAGATGCGCCGCAGATAGGCGCCGTCCACGTCCATCAGCACGTTGGCGCCCTTCAGCTTGGCCTTGTCATGGATGCGCGTGGGCGCGAACAGCCGCACCTTCAGGATATCCGGAAAGGTGAATCGCCGCGTCGCCACGTAGTCCGCGATGATGGTCTCCCGGTCCACGCCCAACGCGTACAGCACCAGCATGGTGACGATCCCGGCGCGGTCCTTGCCCGCGGAGCAGTGCCACAGCGCCGCGCCGTCGCAGTCGAGGATCGCGTCGAAGATCTCTTTGACGATGGGCCGGACGCGCTCGTCGAACGCCAGCTTGAAATACATATCCGAAAAAATCTTTTCCGGCGATACCGTGGGATCGTCGAACAGGCTCAACCACGTTTCGATGGAATACTCGTCCCGGGCGATGCCGAAAAAGCTGTCGTCCAGCAGGTTGCGCCGCAGAAAGCGCACGCCGGGCAGCGCAGGATCGGGCAGGTCCCCGATCTCCGCGTCCATCCGCAGGTCGATCACCAGCTTCAGCCGGTAGTCGTTGAGCAGCGTGCGGATATCCGCCGGCGCGGCGTTGGCCAGCGCCTCGCCCCGCAGCAGCTTTCGCGGGAGGATCCTTCTGCCGCCCGCGCCGCGATACCCGCCCAGGTCCCGGGTGTTTTTCAGCCCTTTGCATTTCAGTCGTCTGACCATTTTCTCTTTCCCCTGTATACAAGGCGCCGCCGCGCAAAACCGGTCGGGCGCCTTGTTCGTTTTACCGTTTATCCCTTGATATTCGAAATCAGCTTAAACAGCGGTTTCAAGAACTTCGGGGTGTTAAAAATGACTACCTTCACCGTGGCTCCCCTCCTATCAGCATTTCAGAGACAGGACGCCGACCGCCACCAGCATGACCGCCAGCGCAATGATGATGAATTTCGTCGGGAAGCAATAGGCAAGGAACAGCCCCGCGCCGAACGCGATCAGCAACACGCCCTTGACAGATGTTCGCCTTTTCATACGCCACCTCGCCGTCATTTCTCGGTCGGACGTCGATCCTTCCGATACATGATATGCCGGGGCGGGGAAAATGTGATCGTTTTAGCGGCTGGTGGATAGTGGCTAGTGGCTAGTGGCTAGTGACTAACAACTAGCAACTAACAACCAGCAACCAGCAACCAGCAACTAGCAACTAGCAACCAGCAACCAGCAACCAGCAACCAGCAACCAGCAACCAGCAACTAGCAACTAGCAA
>JAFRRP010000038.1 GCA_017428085.1 Clostridia bacterium
AAAAGAATACTGAAGACTGAAAAATGAAGAATATCGGAAAACACTTTGTGTTTTGATTATAAATCTGTAAGGGCGAAAGCCCTTCCGATATTGTTCATTATTCATTTTTAAGTTTTCAGTATTCATTTAGGTTTGTCGGGCATCAGCCCGACAAACTCCAATTTGTTCACCTCGTCAGCCGCCTGATCCACCGGAACCGGTTGACCTTGATCACCGCCACGGCGCACTTGGCGAGCTGGTCCGCCTTCAGGATGAAGAACGTGACCGGGATCGACCAGTGGAACACAAAGGCGGACAGCGCGGACAGCGGCAGCACCAGCCCCCACATGAAGATCAGGTCGTTGATCAGCACGAATTTCGTGTCGCCGCCGCCGGAGACGATGCCCACCAGGCACGGCGCTTCATAGGCGGAGCCGATCACCGTCACCGTAAGGATATGGATAAACGTCGCCGCCAGCGCGCGGGTCTCCTCCGTCACGCTGTAGATCCCCAAAAGCGAATTTTTCAGCAACAGCAGCAGCCCGGCGGAAAGTACGCCGATGATCAGATACATGATCTGCAGCTTTTTGGCGTACCGTTTTACGCGGGGGATATCGTCCTCGCCCACGGTCTTGCCGATCAGCACGCCCGACGCGGTGCCGGCGGAGCCGTACAGCACCGCCACCACCTGAAACACCGGCGCGGCGATGGCGTTGGCGCCGATGGCGGCCGCGCCCAGCCGCCCGATGATGGCCGTCTGCACGGACATGGCCACGCCCCAGCTGCCGCCGGAGCCGATCATCGGCAGCCCTGTTTTCAGGTAATCCTTCACGTAGTCTTTTTCAATATGAAAGGCGTCTTTCGGCTTCAGCCGGATCTTTTTGTCGACGGCGAACACGTAGATCGCCGCCGCGACCAGCTCTACCGCCCGGGCGGCGAAGGTGGCCCACGCCGCGCCGACTGCGCCCAGCTCCGGGAAGCCCCATTTGCCGAAGATCAGCAGCCAGTTGAGGCTGATGTTGACCACCAGCGCCAGCAGGGAAGTGATAAAGCCGATCTTGACGGTCTCCACGCTGCGCATCAGCGAGGTCAGCAGAAAGACGATCGTAAAGACCGGGTAGGTCCAGCCCATGATGCGGATATAGGCCGCGCCCGCCGCCACGATCTGCTCCTCGTCGGAGAGGATCCCCAGCACGCCTTCCGGTGCGATCAGTACCGCCGCCGCCAGCGCGCCGCTGATGGCAAGGCCCGTCCACAGCGCCGCCGCGTACACCTTTTTGATGGGCTCCGTCCGGCGCTTGCCCCAGTACTGGGAGCCGATCACCACCAGCCCGTTGCACATGCCGTTGATCAGGCACTGCAGCAGGAACTGGATCTGGTTGGCGAGGCTCACGCCGCTCATGGCGGTCTCGTCGTAGCTGCCCAGCATCACGCTGTCCGCCAGATTGACGCTGAACACGATCAGACTTTGAAACGCCACCACGGAGAACAGACGGAAGAACGTCTTATAAAAATAGCTGTCGAACGGTTTTTTCATCGGTCGGTCCTTTTTCTTTTCTCTTCCTTTTTATTATTATAAACATTATTCCCCCGATTTCAACAAGCAATTTTGCGGTTTTTATCAAAACGATAAAAATTTATCGAAAAACGATAAAAATATATTGACAAACGG
Source organism: Clostridia bacterium (assembly GCA_017428085.1). Classification (GTDB taxonomy): domain Bacteria; phylum Bacillota; class Clostridia; order Oscillospirales; family Acutalibacteraceae; genus RUG806. Next base: position 1,652 of record JAFRRP010000038.1, read on the forward strand.
GATCGTCCGGCGTATAATGACGGCGTAACAGGAAAACAATAACAGAAAGGTCCTGATGAAAATGAAGAAAAGACAGATCGCGGCGGCGGTATCGCTGGCCATCTGCGCCGCCTCCGGATTGCTGCTGCTGGTGTGTGGCGTTCACGTTTCCGCGGTTTTTCAGCTGGTTTTATTTCAACTACCACGGTCTGGCGGAAAACGCCTACACGCTGTCGGTGTTCAAGCGGGTGACCGGGGCGTTCTACGGCTGCGCGCCCTTCGCGGCGGCGTCGCTGTACTGCCTGATCCGGCTGCTACTGAACATCCTGAAGGACGACGTCTTTATCAGCAGAAACGTGACGTACATCCGGCTGGTGGCGTGGTTCTGCTACGCGGTGGCCGCCATCACGCTGGCCACGGGCGTGCGGTATTTCCCGCTGCTGATCATCTGTTTCGCCACGGGCACCGTGGGCACGCTGCTGCTTGTGATGAAGGATCTCTTCCGTTCCGCCGTGGAATTGAGGGAAGAGAACGAGCTGACGATATGAGGTGGGCGATATGATCACGGTCAATCTGGACGTCATGCTGGCGCGGCGGAAGATGTCCTCCGGCGAGCTGGCGGAAAAAATCGGTATCACGCAGGCGAACCTGTCGATCCTGAAAACGGGCAAGGCCAAGGCGGTGCGGTTCTCCACGCTGGAGGCCATCTGCAAAACGCTGCGCTGCCAGCCCGGCGACATTCTGGAATATACGGAGGGCGAGCAAAATGAATGAAGCTCCGACGAATGAAAACATGATGAATCACAATAACGAACCGACGACGACCGAACCGACGGCGCGGCAAACCGCGCAATCGCCGCAGCAGCCCGCGCCGGACGGAACGTACCCCTACGCGAACGGCGCGGATCACTCTCCGCACTCCGCTTTCCGCACTCCGCTTTCCTCCGCGCCGTACCCCTATGTGCCGAACGCGGGGACTGTTCCGGCCCCGTCCGTGAAAAAGCCGCCCTTTGCCGTGTCCGGCAGGGACTACGGCTTTGCCGCCGGCTTTGCCGCCCTGTGCGTGGCGGTGGTGGCCATGGGGCTCTTCGGCGGGCTGAACCTCGGCTTTACGCTGTCCTACGGGGCGCTGTTCCTGGCGCTTTCCGCCTATCTGAAACGCCCCGGCGTTCTGCCGAGCCCCTTCGGCTGGGTGTGCGGTTCTCTGGCGCTGGTTTCCACCGCGTCCTACTGTCTCTATACGGATTTTCAGATCAAATTCTTTATGAGCGTGGCCGTGTGCTGCCTGTCGGCGGTGTGGTTTTACGAGCTCTCCGGCAGAAAAGAGGAAAAGGGCGATTTCGGCCTGGTCAAAAACCTGTTCGGACACACCGCGGTCAATACGGCGTCGCACTTCGGCGAAAGCTACCGCGGGCTGCTGTTCAGCGGCAGCCGCAAGGGCGTGGGCAAGGCGCTGATCGGCGTGCTGTGCGCCCTGCCGGTGGCGGCGGTGGCGGTGACGCTGCTGGTGAAGGCCGACGGCGCGTTCGAGGCGATGACCGTCACGCTGCTGGAAAACTCCTTCCTGCTGCTGGTGAAGATCGGGCTGGGGCTGTTCGCCGCCGTGTTCGTGATCGCCTTCGCGCTGGGGATGCGCAAAACGGAGCCGCAGCCGCAGAGGGACCCCGCCCCGGGTAAACTGGACGCGGTCTACGCGGCGGCGTTCACGGCGGTGCTGTGCGTGTGCTACTGCTTCTATCTGTTTTCGCAGTTGGCGTACTTCTTCGACGCCTTCCGGGGCATGATCCCGGAGGGGTACGAGATCTCCTTCTCCGACTACGCGCGGCAGGGCTTTTTCGAGCTGTGCTGGATCGCGGGCATCAACTTCGTCGTGGTGTTCGCCGCGCTGGCGCTGGTGAAGCCGAAAAACGGGAAGCTGCCCCTGCCGGTGAAGATCACCTGCACGTTCATCTGCCTGTTCACGCTGGTGGTGATCGCCACCGCCGTCGCCAAGATGGTCCTGTATATCAACGAGTACGGTATGACGCAGCTGCGGGTGCGCACCGGCCTGTTCATGTGCTTCATCGTGGCGGTGTTCGTCGCCCTGTCTTTGCGGCTGTACCTGAAAAAAGTGCGGGTGCTGCGCGTGGCGCTGCTGGGCGCGGCGGTCACGCTGCTGGTACTGGGCATGGGCAACGACAACGCCTTTATCGCCCGGTACAACGACGCCAACGTATATAAAGACAATCCCGGCTACTCCGCGGTGGAGGAGCAGCGGGCGCTGGGCCCGGAGGGCGTGCCTTATGTCGTCAAACTGGCGCAGAATCCCAACCGGCTGCTGGCGCAAAAGGCGGACGAGGCCCTGCGGGACCTGCGGTACGAGTATTACGAGTATGAATACGATTACGACGAATACTATTTTGAGGACGCGGAACCGGCGTTCAACTATGAAGTCAAAACGCAGGGCGGGTTCGATCGGTACAACGTCGCCATCGCCAAGGCCTATGAAGCGCTGGACGCCTATTTCACCGGCGAGAAGCCCCTCCGGGAGACGGTTGCGGACCGCCTGACGGAACCGACCACCGCGCCGGAGAGCCCCACGGAAGGGACGACGCGGCCATGAAGAAAAAAGCGGCTGTTGTGTTCGTCGTTTTGCTCAATCTGACGGGGATCGCCTGCCTCGTGTATTTTGCGTGGCTGTTCCTGTCGCACGATCCCACGGTCCGCAACCCGGACGCCATGATCCCGTTCCGGAATTGGGAGGCGGGCGGCACGGCGCTGACCGCGGGCGCGCTGCCGCTGCTCTTCGCCAACGGGCTGGCCTGGCTGCTGCTGCGGGGCATGAAAGGGAAGCAAAAGCGGTTCCTGCTGTGCTTCCTCCCCGCCGCATTCTGCGCCGTCCTCGCCGCCGTCTACTGGATCGGCTCGCTGACGTGGTGGGCGACGTAAACAGCCGTAAGCAGTAAGAGGCGGCGCGATGCGCCGCAGTCGTGAGGATCGTTGTTTTCGTCTGATGTTTCATTGGCTCGTCCGGGGGACTTCTGACGACGAAAACCAACAATCGGATTTGCCGGGTGTCAGCCCGACAAATCCATATTTTTTCCGGAAGCTATTGCCAAAATACCTCCGCATATGGTAAAATAATACAAAACCATAAAAGAAGGGGTGTATTCGTTATGATTACCGGCAAAAATATCGTCCTTACCGGCTGCAACAGCGGTATCGGCCTTGAGGTGCTGAAATTGCTTGTCAAGGGCAACAACCGCATCCTCGCCGTAGATAAGGATATCGAAAATCTGGAGAAGTTCGACCCGGAGAAGGTGACCATCCTGCAAAAGGACGTCTCCTCCGCCGCGGCGGTGGACGAGGTATTCGCCAAGGCGGAAGAGCTGTTCGACTTCATCGACATCTTCTACGCCAACGCGGGCTACGCGTATTATGAAGAGGTCAACTACTGCGACTGGGACCGCGTGCAGTGCATCTTCGAGACCAACGTGTTCTCGCCCATCTATACCTATCAGAAATATCGCGAGTATCTGGACGGCCGCCCCGGCGCGTTGGCGATCACCATTTCCGCCATCGGCGAGATGGCCATGCCCGGCTACACGATCTACAGCGCGTCCAAATTCGCCATGAACGGCTTCCGGCAGGGCATCATGCTGGAAAAGCCCAAAAACATGCAGCTCACCTGCCTGTACCCCATCGCCACCGATACCAACTTCTTCCGCACGTCTTCCCCCATTCAGTATAAAAAGCCCTTCCCGGTGCAGGACCCGGCCGTCGTCGCCAGAAAGATGGTGGCGGGCATCGAGACCGGCAAGGACAAGGTCAGCCCCAGCTTCCTGTTCGGCTTTGCCAAGGTGCTGATGGGTGTGCTGCCGCCGGTCAGAACGGTCTACTGGGGCCTGGAAAAGGTGAAGTTCAACGCCTACAAAGAGGATATGAAGAACGGAACGGGGAAGAGCTGGGATGAGTGAGAAATTGCTGTTTACGCCGATCAAGATCGGCGGCTGTGAGATCCGCAACCGGATCGTCATGGCCCCCATGCTGATGGGCTTCGGCCGTCTGGACGGTAAGCCCACCGAAAAAATGATGGACTACTACGAGGCGCGCGCCAAGGGCGGTACGGGCCTGATCATCACCGAGATCACCCGCGTCAACGACAAAACCGGCGCTGCGGCCTTCGCGCAGCTCTCCGTCAGCTCCGACGAGCAGATCGCGCCGCTGTCCGAAATGGCGCAGCGCATCCACAACAACGGGGCCAAGCTGTTCGTGCAGCTCCACCACCCGGGCCGCCAGAACGTGGGCCTGCTGGTGGGCACCGTGCCGCTGAGCATCAAGGCGGAAGCGCTGACAAAGGGCCTCTACGGCAAGCTGTTGTATAAGCTGACCCCCGCCGTGGGCCCCACGCTGCTGAAAAAGAACATCGTGCCCTCCTCCGTCGCGCCCTCCAAGTGCGACCCCGCCTATTTCGCGGGGGGACGCATCCGCGCCCTGCGCCACGAAGAGATCAAGGAGCTGGAGCAGAACTTCATCGACGGCGCGGTCCGCGTGCAGAAGGCCGGCTGCGACGGCGTGGAGCTGCACGCCTCCCACGGTTATCTGCTGCAGCAGTTCTTCAGCCCCGTCACCAACAACCGCACGGACGAGTACGGCGGCAGCTTCGAGAACCGCATGCGCTTCATCACCAATATCATCAAGGGCATCCGCGAGAAATGCGGCGACTTCCCGCTGATCGTGCGCCTGACCGCCGACGAGTGCTATTCCTACATCGGCCAGCCGGAAAAGGGCTACAATTTAGAGGAAGGCGTAAAGATCGCCAAATATCTGGAGACGCTGGGCATCGACGCCATCGACGTGTCCAGCGGCGGCTACGACACCTTCAACTACTGGCTGGAGCCGGTCTCCTTTGAGACGGGCTGGCGCAAGCACATGGCCAAAGCCGTCAAGGACGCGGTGAACATCCCCGTCATCGCCGCCAACCTGATCCGTTCGCCGGAGCAGGCGGAAGCGCAGCTGGAAGAGGGCACCCAGGACATGGTGTCGCTGGGCCGGCCCCACATCGCGGACCCCGACTGGGCCGATAAGGCCCGCGACGGCAAGACCATCCGCCGCTGCATCTGCTGCCTGAACTGCATCGAATCCATGCAGACGAACGCCTACGTCGGCGGCCACGGCGAGTGCGCCGTCAACCCCTTCGTGGGCAACGAGGGCAAAGAGCTGGTCAAGGACGGCGACGGCCGCAAGGTGGTCGTGATCGGCGCGGGGGCCGCGGGCCTTACCGCCGCGTATATTCTGGCGCTGCGCGGCTTTTCCGTCACCGTGCTGGAAAAGAACGACCGCCCCGGCGGGCAGCTCATTCTGGCCAAGACCCCGCCGCTGAAGGAAAAGATCGGCTGGTTCATCGAGGATATCACGGCGCTGTGTCAGGAAAACGGCGTGGAGATCCTTTGCAATACGGAGGCTACGCCGGAGACCGTGAAGGCCTACGAGCCTTACGCGGTATTCTGCGCCGTGGGCAGCCGACCCTTAAAGCCCTTCTTTGAGGGCCGCTACCGTTTTGAGGATATCTACACTTTCGAGGACGTGCTGACCGAAAAGGTGAAGCTGGAAAACAAGAAGGTGGCCGTGATCGGCTCCGGTATGACCGGCCTTGAGACCGCGGACTTCCTCGGCGAAAAGGGCTGCAGGGTCACCGTGATCGAGATGGCTCCGGTGACCGCCCCCGGCACGTGGATGCAGCACACCGACGACATCCTGCCCCGTCTGGAAAAGCAGGGCGCCGAGATCCGCACCGGCGAAAAGCTGTGCGAGCTGTATCCGGACCGCATCGTGACGGAAAACGTAAAAAGCGGCATGCAGACCGAAACGGACGTGGACGCCGTGGTGCTGGCGCTGGGCTCTTACAGCAACACCGGCGTCGTCGATCGGTTCCGCCGCGCGGGCTTTGCCAACGTGATCCCCGTGGGCGACGCCGTAAAGGTGGGGCGCATCCAGAACGCCACCTCCTCCGGTTATCACGCCGCCGTGGCGCTGCCGTAAAAAACGAGGCCGAAAAAATATTTTTGAAAAAAATACCGAAAAAAGTTTTTTTCTAAGCTACGATTAAGTTGACACCCGTATACTGAAGCTGTAAACAGAAGAAATTATCGACCTCCTTTAAATAAGACATCTCTAACAGCAATAGCGCTGCCGGTCAGGACAGCGCTTTTGTTGTGTCTTTTTTTTGTTTTGAGTATTGAGACGGGTGCATCGTTCCGCACGCTAAAACGCGGTTACTCTGCGCGGACGCTCGGCAAACAACAAAAACACCGCCGCTTTTGCGACGGTGGAACGATCTGTGTGCCTTTCCCTGCGGGAAACGGCTGTATGTGGAAATCCCTTGCGGGATGATTGCGCCCGGCTGCCCTGGGGCAGCCTTCGAAAAAAAGGGGAGAAGAAAAAAGCGATATAAGATGGAACGGCCGCCGCCGTTCCGGCACGTTATCTGTTGTAAAAAGAGATATACGCGTCAAGTTCGATGGCTTTTAGAAGCTTTTTGAACGAGAACTTCATGTTCCCCAGTTCCTTGATAAGCTTCCTTTCCTGAGCCATCACAGCGTCTTCTTCAAACTTGGACATCGTGAAGACTCCTTTCGTCTTTTGACAGTGCCTATTATACTCATAAAAATTGATTTGTCAAGTCATTTTGCACAAATAATTAAAAAATTTTTTGGCACAATAACGAAACACCGCCGATTTTACACAAATCAGCGGTGTTATATTTGTCTATTTTTACAATGATAAAAAAACGGAGCAACCGCTCCGTGATGTCAGTATTCTAACGCCTGAAAACTAACGACTAACGACTTCAGCGGCACTGACGCGCCGCGTCATTCAAATCTCAAATCTCAAAACTCATTGTCCACCAGCACCGCGCAGGTCTCCGGCGGGATGATCACGCCGCCCCGCACCTTTGTGCCGCCGATCACCGGCTCCATGTCGCGCATGTCGTCGTGCAGACGGTATTCGATCTCGCGGTCGTTTTTGTTCGCCGCCACGAATACCCTTGCCGTGCCCGGGGCATAGCGCAGCCAGGCCACGCACCCTTCCGCCGCGGAGATGGGGTAAAAGCCGCCGTCCTTCAGTACCGCCTGATTTTTTCGGAAATTTCCCGCGGATCGGATCAGGCTCAGCGTGGCGGGGTTTTCTTTGCCCCAGGGGTAGCAGCAGCGGTTGAAGGGGTCCTTGCAGCCGGTCATACCGGCCTCGTCGCCGTAATATACGGAGGGGATCCCCGGCAGGGTGTAATTCATCCACACCGCCATGCGGAACAGCCGCACCGCCCGCTCGTAAGCCGCCGGTGGAACGGTCAGCGCCGCCTGTTCTTCCCGCGTCATGCCCTCGCAGTCCACCCCCGCCAGCACGCTCAAAATGCGCTCCGTGTCGTGGGTGCCCAGGTGGTTCATGCACACGTGCATCGCCTGCGGGGGATAGTGGTCGGTGATGGCGTACAGCCGCGCCATGCAGGTTTCGGCGTCGCCCGTCAGCAAAAAGTCGATAATGGCCCTGCGGAAGGGGTAGTTCATCACGCCGTCCAATTGCTTCCCCAGCAGAAAGCGCCTGCGCCCTCCGTGGCTGATCTTGTCGGTGGCGTCTTCCCACACCTCGCCCAGCAGATATTTGTCCGCGCCGTTCCGCTTGACGGCGGTCCGCACGCGGTCGATGAATTCGTCCGGCAGCTCGTCGGCCACGTCCAGCCGGTAGCCGTCCGCGCCAAGGCCCAGCCAGTGGTCGATCACGCCGCCTTCGCCGGTGATGAATTCCGTAAACGAGGGATCGTTCTCATTGACCTCCGGCAGAATGTCGATGTTCCACCAGCTTTTGTAGTCGTCCTTCTTTTTGCCGAAGGTGTACCAGCTCCGGTAGGGGGAGTGCCTGTCGTTATATGCGCCGCCCCTGCCGTAGCGGCCGAACTTGTTGAAATAGACGCTGTCCGCGCCGGTGTGGCTGAACACGCCGTCCAGTATCACCTTCATGCCGCGTTTGTGGGCCTGCGCGCAAAGCGTCCGGAAATCCTCCTCCGTGCCAAGCAATGGATCCACCTTTAAGTAGTCCGCCGTGTCGTAGCGGTGGTTGGAATGGGCCTCGCAAATGGGGTTCAGGTAAATGATCGTGGTCCCCAGCGACCGGATGTAATCCAGTTTTTCGGTGACGCCCTGCAGGTCGCCGCCGAAGTAGTCGTTATTTTTGATCTTGCCTTGGTCGTCGGGCTGCCAGCAGGGCAGCGAGTCCCGGTCGGCGCGCAGCACCCGGTCGGCGGGGACGTTCTCCTTGGGCGAGCCGGAGTTGTAAAACCGGTCCGGGAAGATCTGATAGATCACGCCGCCCTTGATCTCGTCCGGCGTGACAAAGGAGGGATCGTACACGGTCAGCTGCCATTCGTGCTGCCCGCAGAAGGAGCCGACCAACGAATCGTCGTCGTGGCGGATATAGGTGCGGCCCCAGGGGTTTTCGTACTCAAAGCGGTAGAACAGCGGCGCGGGGTGGTCCGGCGTAAAATCCACGTACCAGTTTTCCTCACGCCCGTCGGTGGAACCCCACGTCATCGGATACCAGCGCGTTTCCCGCCCGTCCTCGTTCACCGCCAGCCAGCAGTAGCTGACCTGGAAATCGCGGGGGAAAATAACGGTAAACCGCAGGGTCTCACCTGCGGCAACCGCGCCCGGACGGGATTTGAAATAGGATATTGTGGGGTCGTAGGGTTTATACATGGCGGTAATTACAATGTAGCGCGGCTCCGTGAGCCGCCCGCAACGCGATTCCGATTTCAATCGTCAGAAAATGCGATACGTTGGTTTGTGAGATTGATTATGCCGGTAACCGCCTGACGGCGGGGCGGCTCACGGAGCCGCGCTGCGGTATTATTTCGCTTTATTCGTGTGCCAGATATCGCGGGCGTAGTCGTTGATGGCGCGGTCAGCGGCGAAACGGCCGGCCCCCGCGATGTTGTAAAGCGACATGCGGTTGAACGCGGGCTTGTCGCAGAACAGCGTCTCCGCCTTCTGCTGGGCCAGACGGTAATCCGCGAAGTCCGCCAGCACCATATAGGGGTCGTGGTGCTTGATGGTCTCGCCGATTTCCGGGAAGGACTTGCCCGCGATCAGGTGGCTGTTGAGCCAGTCCAGCGTCCTGCGGATATCCTGGTTGTTTTGGTAGTAGTTGCCCGGAAGGTAGCCGGCGCGCTTCAGCGCCTCCACCTCCGGCGTGCTCATGCCGAAGATGATGATGTTGTCCTTGCCCACGGCGTCGAAGATCTCCACGTTGGCGCCGTCCATGGTGCCAAGCGTCACGGCGCCGTTGATCATCAGCTTCATGTTGCCGGTGCCGCTGGCCTCCGTCCCCGCCAGCGAGATCTGCTCGCTGATATCGGCGGCGGGCATCAGCTTTTCCGCCAGCGTGACGCAGTAGTTTTCCACGAAGATCACCTTCATGAACCGGTTGACCTGCGGGTCGTTGTTGATCATGTCGGCCAAAGAGGAGATAAAGCTGATGATCTTTTTCGCCATGTAGTAGCCGGGGGCGGCCTTCGCGCCGAAGATATAGGTGTGCGGCACGTAATGGCCGTTGGGGTTCTCCTTGATCTCAAGATAGCGGGTCAGGATATTCAGGGCGTTCAGCTCCTGCCGCTTGTACTCATGCAGGCGCTTGACTTGTACGTCGAAAAGGGAATCGGTATCCAAACTGACGCCCATCGTCCTTTTAATGTATTCCGCAAAGCTGTCCTTGTTGTCCTTTTTGATGGCGCCCAGCTTTTCCAGCACCGTGGCGTCGTCCGCGTAGGCGGTCAGCTTTTTCAGCTCGTCGGCGTTCAGGATAAACCCGCTGCCGATGGTCTTGGTCAGCAGCGCCGTCAGCTCCGGGTTGGCCTGGCACAGCCATCTGCGGTGGGCGATGCCGTTGGTCACGTTGGTGAACTTGCCGGGGGTGAGGGTATAAAAATCCTTGAAAACGGTGTCCTTCAAAATCTGCGAATGCAGCGCGGAAACGCCGTTCACGCTGTGGCAGGCCGCCACGCACAGGTTGGCCATCCGCACCGCGCCGCCGGAGATGACCGCGGTGCGTTCCACGTAATCCGCGTCGTGGGTGCATTCCCACACGTAGGCGCGGAAGCGGTTGTCGATCTCCTTGATGATCTGGTACACGCGGGGCATCAGGCCGCTGACGAGGTTTTCGCTCCACTGCTCCAGCGCTTCCTTCATCACGGTGTGGTTGGTGTAGGACATGATGGAGGTCACCATCTTCCAGGCGTCGTCCCATCCGTAGCCGCACTCGTCCAGCAGGATGCGCATCAGCTCCGGGATGGCCAGCGTCGGGTGGGTGTCGTTGATCTGCACGGCGATGGTGTCGGAGAGGTTCTCCAGTGTGCCGTACTGGTTCAGGTGATGGCGGATCATATCCTGTACGGAGGCGGAGACAAGGAAATACTGCTGGCGCAGCCGCAGGCTCTTGCCCTCCGGGTGGTTGTCGGAGGGGTACAGCACCTTGCTGATGGTGCTGGCCATGGCGTCCCGCTCCAGCGCCTTCAGGTACTGGCCCTCGTTGAACAGCGTCATGTCGAGGCCCGGGGCCTCCGCGGACCACATGCGCAGCACGCTGACGCCCTTGCCGTCCTTGCCCGCCACGAACATATCGTAGGGCACCGCGCGGATTACGTCCGCGTTTACCAGCTCCACGTTGTGGTGGTTGTTGTCCCAACTGTCGATCACGTCGCCGCCGAAGCTGACGTCGATGGCGCTTTCCTCGCGCTTGGTCAGCCACACTTCGCCGCCGGGCAGCCAGAAGTCGGGCAGCTCGGTCTGCCAGCCGTCCACCAGCTTCTGTTTGAAGATGCCGTATTCATACAGGATGGTGTAGCCGCGGGCGGGGTAGCCCTGCGTGGCAAGGCCGTCCAGATAGCAGGCGGCCAATCTGCCGAGACCTCCGTTGCCCAGGCCCGCGTCGGGCTCGCAGTCGTACAGCTTTTCCAGACTGATGCCGTAGCCCTTCAGCACCTTTTCAAAGGTTTTGGTCAGGTTCAGGTTGTAAAGGTTGTTCTTCAGGGAGCGCCCCATCAGGAACTCCATGGAGAGGTAGTACACACGCTTGGCGCCGGCCTTTTCACCGCGCTTGTTGAAGTCGGTTCTTGCCTGCGCCATGATATCCTTCAGGATCATGGCGACGGCGCGGTAATACTGGTCGTAGGTGGCGTTTTCCGTCGTCACGCCGAAAAAGTGCAGCAATTTATTTTCAAGCAGGTCTTTTGCTTGTGCTTCCGTCAGGTAGTTTTTCATGCAAAACCTCCAAAAAATAGTTAGGAGAGAGGTCTGTTTCGCCCTCTTATTGTTTATTTTATACCATTATGCGCGTAAAAACAACCCCTAATATAAAAAAATAAAGCCGCATGCGGAAAACAAGGATCTCCGGGATCGTTTTGAGCCTTGAGACTTGAGTTTGGAGAAGAGTTGTTTCCCTTTGTCGCCAGCGTCGTATTCGATTGAAATGTGTCGTGACGGCAGGATTTCCGCGACGGGGAAATCCTGCCGCAAAACGCAACACTCAAATCTCAAAACCCGCTGCGCGCAAAAAAAACGGATCACAGAAAGTATGATCCGTTTTGAAAAATATATATCCTTTGTCAGCCGTTGCCGCCGTAGGGATCGGCGGGCGGAACGCCGGGGTCGTCCTGCCGGGGATAGCCGGTATGCGCGTCGGCGTTGGGCTGCGCGTAGCCGCTGTAACCGGTGGTATTATCCGGCTGCGTGTAGCCGCTGTAACCGGTGGTATTGTCCGGCTGGGCGTAGCCGTTATAGCCGTTGTTATCGGGCTGCGCATAACCGGTATAGCCGGGCCGGGCATAGCCGTTGGGGCTGCCGTAGGCCGCCGCGCCGTCCACGTCGATACCGTTGAGACGCTTTTCCGTGTTCTTGCCGGAGACCTCGTTGAAGAACTCCGCATTGGCGGTGGACATATACGGCGAAAGGAAAATGAAGCCGATACCGCAGGTGATGAGGCACAGAAGACACCAGCCGACGAAGCTGAGCTGCAGCACGAAGTATTCGCCCTTATGTCCCTGCATCATCTGTTTGGACATCTTGATGGCGTCGGAGGCCTTGATCTCCGGGTGTTCCGCCAGAATGTAGGGCGCCATGGCGTAGCTGATGCCCGCGATGATGCCGGGGATGATGAACAGCAGGCTCCACAGGAAGGTGAACAGCGTGGTCAGCAGGTACAGCACCAGCGTGTTGCCCAGGTTTTTGAAGTGGGCGAACAGGTCGTTGATCTGCGGGTCGTTGCGGTCGGCCACGTGCAGGAAGAACTGCGCCACACCTACCGTCAGCGGTCCCGCCAGCACGAACAGACCGACCGTGCCGATAGAGGAAAACGGCGTGAATGAAATGTTGAAGTGGTGCACGTTGGAGGAAAACAGCGCGTCGACGTTGCCGTTTTCGACGGCTTCAAAGATCTCCCTCATGTACGGCAGGCCGCCGGTAAGCATGGAGATCAGCGTGCCGCCGGAGGACAGCGCGGAAATGATGGCCGTATACAGCATCGTCACCACGATGGAGATGCCGTAGACGTTTCTTAAGTTGTTTTTTGCACGGTTTTTTAAGGTTGATGAAGTAAGATCCATTGGTAAACGCTCCTTTTGCAAAGAAAAATGCTTATCATTCAATCGATTCGGTCCCTGCGCCGACCGGCGCCGCGTTCTGTTCCGCGCAGGCGTTGAAGAACGCGGTATGCGGCGCGATGAATAACGAGCAGCGGAGACCACAGCAGCGGGACCGCCGCGCGGTTTTTGCCTGCCGCTTCAGTTCGGAGGGGCCCATCGTTTTTCTTCTCCGGCTGTTGTCATGCTTTCTTCGGGGAATATTATTTTTTCAGTTCTTTGATCAATTCAAAGAAGTCGGGGTCCCGTTCCGCCGCGCCGGAATAGTCGATCATGATCTTTTTGCACGCGGCGCATTTGTAGGCGGGGACGCGGGCGGAACCGGACCAGCTGTTCGCCAGATCGATCTCGCCGGCCGTCGTATCGCACAAAAAACCGATGATACGGTTGTGCTTGCGGTTGATGTACTGCAGCGGGCCTTTGCCCGCGTCAAGCGCGCCCTTTTCCATCGGGCCGCCGCAGAACGGACATTGCATCTGTTTCATCCTTTCTTACAGGAGGTTGAACCCGTCATATAATTCCGAACTCCGAATTGGAATGGCGCAAGGCGCCGTGCTACCCGCAAAGCCGCCCGAACAGATTTTCCGCTTCCTTGCGGATCTCGGAGGCGATGAACGCCAGCGCCATCACGGTGAGGGCCCCGGTCAGCTTCTCCTTCGCGCCGGGGTAGGCCTCCGTATAATCGGCAAGCGCCGCTTCCACGACCTGCTGGATGGCTTCCGCCCGGAATACGTCGTTCTCTTCGCACTGTTTTACGATCACGCACAGATGCGTATACAGTACGCTGTCGGGGATGATGTCGTCGCCGCGGTCGTCCGCCTCGCCGTTGACGAAGCGCAGCAGCCAGGCGATGTTGTCCAGCTGCATGCTGGCCCGCAGCATGTTGATGATCATGATCCGCGCCAGCTGGTACTCGCCGTAACGCTTGTTTTCGGGGTGCGCCACCCAGCCGCGCTTGATCCAGTTCTGGATGGTGGACTGCTCCAGCCCCGTTACGGTGCATACCTGCGCCAGCGTCAGGCCGTTGGTGGCGCGGATGGAGGGGTGGATCACATCGAATCCCATGGTGATATCTTCTGTCGGAAGGACGGTGCCCGGTAAATTCTGCACAGCCGATCCTCCTTTCCTGTTTGTTTTATGCTATGATTATATCACATGTTCACATGACTGTCAATACAATTCGCGGGATTTGGCGTATTTTTTGTTCCTTCGCCGGAAACGGACAGATTATGATTGACAATATATTCAAAAAATAGTAAAATAATATTTAATTATAACTTTGCGACAGAAGGTTGGCGCGGAATGCAGAACGTATTGAAACGCACGTGGGCGCAGATCAATCTTGACGCCGTTGACAACAACATCAATCAGATCAAAAGCGTCCTTGCGCCGGGGTGCCTGCTTTGCGCTACCGTAAAAGCGGATTGCTACGGTCACGGCTACCAGTATACCACGCAGGAGATGGTTTCTTCCGGGGCGGACTGGTTCGCGGTGTCCAATCTGGCGGAGGCGCTGCAGCTGCGGCGCTGCGGCATCGAAAAGCCCGTGCTGATCTTGGGGTATACGCCCCCGGAAAACGCGCGGGAGCTGGTCTATAACGATATTTCGCAGGCGGTATTCTCCTACGACTATGCCCGCGCCCTTTCGGACGCTGTGGCTTCTGACGGCGTCAAGGTCAACGCCCATATCAAGATCGATACGGGCATGTCCCGGCTGGGCTTCGTCTACCACGATTCCGTGGAGGATTTTCCGATCTTCGACGAGATCGAGCGGGCCTGCCGGCTGCCGGGGATCGAACCGGAGGGCGTTTTTACGCACTTTTCCAGCGCGGACTGCGCCGACGGCGAGCTGTTCACCCGGCTGCAGTATGACCTGTTCCTCAGCGCGGTCGAACGGCTGCGGCAGCGAGGGATCGAATTCCGGCTTCGCCACTGCAGCAACTCGGCGGCCATCCTGCGCTTCCATGAGATGGATTTCGATATGGTCCGGGCCGGTATCATCCTGTACGGGCTGTACCCTTCGGCGGAGGTGGAGAAGACCCTGAAGCTGCTGCCTGTCATGGAGCTGAAGACGGTGGTGTCGCTGGTCAAAACGCTGTCGCCGGAAACGCCGGTCAGCTATTCCCGGACCTTTGTCACAAACCGGGAGATGACGGTGGCGACGGTCCCCATCGGTTACGCGGACGGATACCCCCGGCGGCTTTCCAACCGGATGCATATGCTGGTCGGCGGAAGGCCCGCGCCCATCGTAGGCAACGTGTGCATGGACCAGTGCATGCTGGACGTGACCGGCATTCCGGGCGTGAAGGAGGGCACCGAGGTAACGGTGTTCGGTGCGGACCACGGCGCGTTTATCGGCGTGGAGGAGCTTGCCGCCCGGGCGGGGCTGATCGATTACGAGGTCATCTGCGGCTTAAGCCGCCGCGTGCCGCGCATCTATCTGAAAAACGATGAGATCATTGAAGTGACAGACTATATGCTGTGATCCGGAGGTAACACCATGGCAAAGGTAAAAAAATATAAGATCATTCTTTCCGTACTGCTGGTCGTGCTCATCTGTCTGGGCGTGATCACGGTCACCGGCGTATTCGATATCAACAGGATCGTCAAAGAGCGCGAGGAAAAAAACAACGCGGAGCTCGTGACTACCTATCTGGATATGTTCCGTTCCATGACGCAGGAGAACAGTCCCTTGCTGAAGACCGATGTGGAAAACGTCTATTACGCGATGGATACGCAGGGCAACGTCAATTTCTACCGGGTGGAAGGTGGCGAATTCACGCAGATCGAGGAAAGCGGTTCCTTTGAGGTGAAGGCCCCCTGCAGCGGGCAGGAGCTCCCGGCGGTGATCCACTATATCGATCTGCCGGAAAAGACCATCGGGTACGGCCTGTTCACCAACACGCTTTACGAGGGGGTTTTCCTGTACGATTACGCCTTTTTCAAGGTGACGGATATGTTCCCCGGATTTACGGAGAAATCGTCGCTGCTGATGCTGCTGGACGTGGATAAATCGCGCTTTTATCAGGATGAAAAGGTGTTCAGCGAGGCGTTCTACCTGTATCCCGACCATACCTGCGAGCATTTCCTCAATGAAAACCAGCGCATCGTGGATATCAACGCCCGTATGCGCACGGACTACAAGATGTTCACGTCGGACATCCTGAACCAGACCGGCAACGTGCTGTTCTTCTCCTCCCGGTACTATACCGCGCTGGCGGACAGCAATCAGCTGGATATCCTTACCAGCGGCGGCACCGGTGAAAACGTGGACAACGTGCAGTACATCATCGACGTGGCCTCCCTGCACATGTGGGAGGACGCCGGCGGCGTGTATTATTTCGGCAGAACCGCCAACGGCTTCGTGCTGCGCTGCTTCGACGGCGAGAACCACAACGAGATCAAATCGTTTGAAGGCTCGCTGGAAAACGACTACCTGATCTGCGGCCAGTATATCCTGAACCGGGCCTCCGGCGAGATCTACGGCGTGCTTTCCGGGGAAACGAAGCAGCTGGATTACGGCAATTTCAAAAAGGGCTTTGTCCCCGATCTGTTTTCCATGAGCGAAAACGGCGTATATTGTGTTATCCGCGGCTCCAACAACCGCAACAAGCCCGTGCTTGGCATGGCGGATTTCGTGGCGGATACCATGACGGACTATGAGGACGATATCTTCGGTTACACGGCTTCGCTGCACGTGCAGAACGACGGCACCATCGTCATTTCCACCGCCACCGGCGCCAGCGCCTCCTCCTATTACCAGCTGATCGGCATCATGGGCCGTACCGTGGATATGTACGAGACCGCGGCGGATGAGCCTTTTGACGGCGAGGCGGCTTCGGAATAACGGAGAACGGCAAAAAAAGGAGAGAAGCGGAATGTCCGGCGAAAATTTCGGCGTGATCATATTTCTGGTGCTGATCGTCGCCTTCGTCGTCTATATCATTGCCGCGGCAATGCGGGACAAGAAAAAAAAGACCGCCGGGGAAGACGAGGACGCGTTTGAGGACCTCAACGCCGCCCTGCCGGAGACCGACTCGGCCGCCGGTCCGCCCCGCTGTTACGCCTGCATGACGAAGCTGGACGGCGAAGCGGTATGCCCTGTCTGCGGCATGCCGCAGCCTGTACGCGAAAAGCCCGGGCACCTGCCCGTCGGCGTGCTGCTGGCGGACCGCTATATCGTGGGGCTTGACCTGTCGGAAAATTGCTCCTGCGTCAACTATCTTGCCTACGACCGGTATCTGGAGATCAAGCGGTGCGTCCGGGAGTATTATCCGAAGGACTTTGCCGCCCGCGCGGATAACGGCGCCCTTTTTGTGGAGCCCGCCGCACAGGAGAGTTTTGACGCGGGCAAAAAAAGATTTGTGCGGGATATCATGACGTTGTGCGGTATGAACGACATTTCGTCCGCCGCCGGCGTCGGCGACCTGTTTTATACCAACGGTACGGTCTACGCCGTAACGGAATACGCGCCGGGGCAGCCTTTGGCGGCATATCTGGAGGCAAACGGACGGTTTTCCCCGGAATACACGCTGGCGCTGTTTGCGCCGGTCATCCGCCAGTTGGAACGGGAGCAGACGATGGGGCTGCTGCGCTGTCAGCTTTCCGCCGACAGCTTTATGTTCGGCAACGGCTTGCTGAAGCTGGAAGGGCTCGGCGCGCCGGGGGGCAATATCGCCGCGTTCCCGAAGCCCGGCTTCGCGCCGGAGGAGCTGTACCGCAAAAGCGGCGTGCCGGGCGCGTGGACGGACGTCTATTCGCTGTGCGCCGTGATGTACGCCTGTGTGACGGGCGTTACGCCGGACGAGGCCACCGACCGCGTCTACAAGGACAATCTGCGCGCGCCGTCCTCGCTGGGCGTTTATCTCAGCGCCGCGTTTGAGGAGGCGCTGATGAAGGGCCTCAGCGTGTATCGGGAGGACCGGTTCCAGGATTGCGCCGCGCTGTTCCGGGCGCTGTATCTCGGCAAATCGGTCGCGGCGGCGCAGGAGGCGTCTTTCATCCGGCCTATCGTCGATCCGCTGCCGGAAAGCGGCGCTCCGTTTGAGGAAGGCCGGCTGTTCCGGGAGCCGGAGGACCACGACGTCATTTCATAAAAGAAAGGAAAGCATACCAATGAACAGATCATGCAAACTGATTACGGCGGCCGTACTGACGGCGGCGCTTCTTTTCTGTTCCTCCTGCAATCTGATCAGGGTGTTCGATCTGGAGCGCGAAAGCGCCGCGCCCGCATCCGAAACGACGGCGGCAGCGCCGCAGGTCACGGTGACGGAGCAGCCCGTTACGGAGATGCCGACGGTCCCGGCGGAGACGACCACCGCCGCGCCTGTGGAAACGACGGCTGAACCGACCACGGCGGCCGCGCAGCTTTCCGTACAGGAGGTCATCGATCTCTACGCGAACGCGCTCAACCAGACGCGTTCCTATCAGGGGACGGTCAACGTGCATCACAAGGAGACTTTCTCCGGCAACGTGGTGGAGGCGCAGCCGCTGGGGGCGCTTGCCACACGGCTGGCCAACCGGATCGTGGACATGGTCAGCGATCCCCACGATTCCACACTGACCTTTACCGGCGGCGTGGGGACCAACGAGGACGGCGAGACAGTGCCGATCCTGCTGCCGAAAAAAGGCGCGTTTTCGCTGCCGGCGGCGGGCGTGCGCAACGCCTATATGGATACGGCCAACGGCATGCGCCACGTGGTGATCAATCTGCTGCCCGAAAGCGTGGGACTCAACGAGGTGCCGTACTATAATTCCGGCGCCATCGGTTATCTGGATACGTCTTCACTGGATCTTTCGATCATAAAGATCAACTCCTGTACCATCACCTATACCGGCTCTGTGATCGACGCGTACATCCGCGACGACGGCTATATTGCCAGCGTCAACTATACGATCAATATGGGCGTGGAAGCCAGCGTCACCGGCCTCGGCATCACCGGCGGCGGCACCATGGAGGGCGTGGAGTACGAAACGTGGGAGCTGCTGTGGTAGTTTTTCAGTCGTTAGTCGTTAGTTTTCAGTCGTTAGAAAGTCGGTTTCATCGGTCAGTCATCCGACCGGCAACAGATGAATCAAAAAAGCAGACGGTATCGGATCTCCGACGCCGTCTGTTCTTTATTAAAAGGGAAAGTGTAATGATCTAACGACTAACGACTGAAAACTAACGACTGGATTTGTCACGCGACTCCGCGACAAATCCTTACTTCAGGAACCCCTCGATAATGACCTCTTCCGCTTCCTCCGCGGTCATGCCGAAGGTCATCAGCTTAAGGAGCTGGTCGTTGTTGATACGGCCGATGGCGGCCTCGTGGATCACCTGCGCGTCGGTGTCGTTGGCCTCAATGGCGGGAATGGACCGGATCTTCGCCTCGTCCATGATGATGGAATCGCACTGCACGTGGGCGTGGCAGGGGGCGTTGCCCACGGCGTTGGGATAGAACACCTGCTGCGATCGGTCTTTGGCGACGGACCGGGAAATGATCTGGGCGTTGGAACCCGCGCCGTTCAGCTCCACCTTCATATCGCTGCGGGCGTGCTGGTCCCCGTGGGTCATCAGGCGCTCCGTAACGATGAACTTCGCCCCCGCGTCCAGTTGGGCGTTGGTGACGCGCTCGGTGGAATCCACGCCCCGGATCTGGACGGTCTCCATCTCGCACAGGGCGTTTTCGCCGATGAACACTTCGGTGGTGGGGTTCAGCACCCGGGCTCCTGTGCCCTCGCCCTCGCCGTAGTGCTTTTCCACGTACTTCACGTGGGCGTTTTTGCCGATGAAAAACCGGTGGATGCCGTCGTGACGGCTTTCGTGGCAGCCGGAGTTGTGGATGCCGCAGCCTGCCACGATGGTCACGTCCGCCCCGTCGCCGATATAAAAGTCGTTGTAGACCTTGTCGTTGACGCCGGTGTCGGTGATGATGACGGGGATATACACCGTCTCGCCGGTGGTGCCGGGCTGCACCCGGATGTCGATGCCGGGCTTGTCCGTCTTGGTGACGATCTGCACCTTTTCGGTGTTCCGTCTCTCGATGCCCGCGCCGTTCTTGCGGATATTGTAAGCGGACTGTGGCGGGATATAGGAGATATCGGAAATGGCGTTCAGCAGGTTTCTGTCGGTGATATCAAGCATGGTCCGCTGCCTCCTTTTCGCCCCGCAGGTCGCACTTGCGGTCAAATTCGCCCAGCAGCGTGGGCAGGATCTCGTCCTTCGGCCCCCGGGACCGGATCTTGCCGTCGGCGATGACGATGATCTCATCCGCCAGCTGCATGATGCGCTCCTGATGGGAGATGATGACGACGCTTTCGTCGGCGTCCTTGGTCAGCATTTTAAAGCTCTGCACCAGCATGGAAAAGCTCCACAGGTCGATGCCCGCCTCCGGCTCGTCGTAGATGGCAAGGCCGAGCTTACGCGCCATCAGCGTGGCGATCTCGATGCGCTTCACTTCGCCGCCGGAGAGGGAACCGTCCACCTCCCGGTTCAGGTAGTCCATGGAGCACAGCCCCACCCGGGTGAGGTAGGAACAGCACTCGTCCTCCGGCAGCTCGCTGCCGTGGGCCAGGCTCAGCAGACGGCGCACCGTCAGCCCCTTGAAGCGGGGCGGGTGCTGGAAGGCGTAGCCGATGCCCAAGCGCGCGCGCTCGGTGATGGAAAGGGATGTGATATCCACCCCGTTATAGATGATCTGTCCGGCGGTGGGCTGTTCGATGCCCATGATGAGCCGCGCCAGCGTGGATTTGCCGCCGCCGTTGGGCCCGGTGATGACGAGGAACCTGCCGTTTTCCACGGTAAAGCTCACGTCGTCGAGGATCTCCACCTTTCCGCCGCCGTCGTCGACGCGGAAAGAGACGTTTTTCAGTTCAAGCATGTGTTCTCCTTCGTAGCACGGAGCCTCAGCTCCGTCATTTCCTTCGCAGCACGGAGCCTCAGCTCCGTCATTACAGGGTTGGCGATCATACGCTGCTGAGGCAGCGTGTTACAGGATAACGGCCAGCGCGATCGCCGCCGCCTGGGCGACGATGATGACCGGCAGCCCGATCATAAACTTTTTATGTCGGGTCTTATGGCGGATCAGCAGCATGGTGACGAGTTCCGCTGCCGCGCCGCCCAATATGGCCAGCAGCAGGAGGGTGTTCTCCCGAATGCGGTGCTTCGGCCGCTTTTTCGCCGCGATCTTATCGTAAAT
Organism: Clostridia bacterium; assembly: GCA_017428085.1. Classification (GTDB taxonomy): domain Bacteria; phylum Bacillota; class Clostridia; order Oscillospirales; family Acutalibacteraceae; genus RUG806. The sequence goes on from JAFRRP010000038.1 coordinate 22,477, forward strand.
CGTCACAATAATTGCAACCAATGAAATGACCGCCAAATATATCAAAGCGATTTTGATCGCAGGGTTCATTTTTTAGCTTTCAACTCTTCTGCCACGTCGGAAATATAGTCGTCTCGCTCGCTTGGAGCGCGTCGCGATACTCCTTATTTCCTCCCGTCAGCAGCCCGCCTTTTTCTGCCACTGGCAGCGGCGGTCTGCTTCCGCTCCGAACTCCGAACTCCGCTCTATCGTCAAAACTCCGCCTTCACGATACAAGCGCCCTTGCCCGCGTTCACCTGTAAGATCAGCCCGCCGTCGGTCTGCTTCAGCTCGTACTTTTTGGTGGCGTAGACCTTTTTCGGCGCTTTGGGCAGCCAGATCAGCGTCGGCGCTTTGATCGTGGAGGAGCCGTCGTAGGACAAAACGAACGTGTCGTTCTTCCGGTCGCAGCCGTAGCGCTTGATCGTGCCTGCCACCGCCTGCGGGTAGGGACGGGAGAGGATATCCATGATCTTACTGTCCGCCATGCCGTCGAACCAGTGCCAGTAGGTCTGGCTCCAGCGGTTGCGGTCGAATTTGTCGATCAGGTGTTCCAGCGCGGGGTACTGCTCGCCGCCGGGCACCATGCCGCCCCATTCGCCCACCAGTACCGGCACGTCCATTCTTGCCTGGGTGCGTTCGTGTTCGTTAAAGATCTGGTCTACCCGGTGGGGGCTGGCCTCGTTGGTCAGGGGCGTATCCACGGTCAGGTCGTATCCGTGGGGCGCGAAGGCGATATTGTCCTCCCGCCGCCCGTCCGGATAGGTCAGATGCGGGTAGGAGCAGGGGATGCCCGTGTTGGAGTAGTAGCAGTTTTCCGAGAAGATCACGCCGGTCTGATCCGCCCTGCGGATCGCTGTCGCGGCCGCCTGCAGGAAGGGATAGTAGCGTTCCGTATCGAACTGATACAGCAGCCCGTTGGCGCCGTCGATCACGGAGTGGTAGACCTTCGGGTCGTCCGCCACGGAAAGCGCGTTCATCACTTCCTTGTTCTTCAGGTCGCGCAGCATCTTTTTGCGGTCCACGCGGGGGGAGAACAGCAGCGTGGCGGCGCCGTCCTTTACCAGTCGGCGGAAGATCTTGCCGCCCGGCGTGCCGGGGAAGGGCTCGTTCAGCACGTCGTAGCCCATCAGCGCCGGGCAGTCCTTCAGGCAGTTCGCCGTAAAGGTCAGCATGTCGCAGAAGGAGTCCCGAATGCCTTTCCCGTTGACCGGTCTGTTCTCCCAGAACGCGTCAAAGGAACGCTGTACCGAACGGTTGAGGAAATAGCCCGTGGCCCAGATGATGATGGGGTCCTTTACGTTGTCCGTGTCGCCCACGCACGCCCATTTCGGCGCGCCGTCGCCGTGGCAGCAATAATAACTGTACAGGTCCTGGTGCCAGTCCAAAAACGCGTACACGCCGTATTTTTCGCACAGGCGCAGCACGTTTTTCACCTCGTCCAGATAGACGGTGTTGTAAACGCCCTGCTCCGGTTCGATGGCGGCCCACGTCACGCCCAGACGCACGATATTCATGCCTCTTGCGGCGATGGCGGCAAGCGTTTCGTCGTTCAGCGCGGTCTGGAAGTGAATGACGCCGTCCTCGTCCGGCAGGCAGTGCTTGTCTACGAAGTTGACGCCGTTGAAAATGCGCTCGCGCCCCTTGTCATCAATAAAGCGTTGGCCGTTTACGGTGATGGTATGCATCGCAATTCTCCCCCTGTCGTTTATCAATTCATCATATCACGATTCTTTGCTGTTGTCAAATCATTCTGTGATTTCCGCTTGACGAACGGCGGCTTTTGATGGATAATAGGAAAAACAACGAAAAAGGGATGGAAACGATGCTGAAGATCGCGGTTCTGGGCGCGGGCAACGCGGGCACGGCGCTGGCGGCGGCGCTTTCACGGAACGGTCACGAGGTGACGCTGGTCAAGACCTCCCGCGCGGCGCATGAGGAGGAATTCGCCTTCCTTGCCGCCTGCGGCGGGCGGGTGACGCTGACGGAAAACGGCGCGCAGACCACGGCGGCGATCGCCTGCGTCACGCGGGAGCTGTCCTGTGTGCGCGGCAAAGACCTGATCGTTTTCTGCGTGCGCTCGGATCATCACGAGGACCTGATCCTGCGCGTCGCTCCGTTCCTGTCGGACGGCCAATTGCTGCTGTTTATTCCCGGGTATCTGTCCACCGCCTACGTGCTGAAGCACTGTCAACGCGACGTGACCGTGGCCGAGGCGCAAAGCGCCTTCCTTGACTGCCGCCTTACCGCGCCGGGGGAGATCGCGGTGGGCTTCCGCAACGTGCGGGACCCCGTGGGCGTGTTCCCGGCGGAGCGCAAAGCCGACGCCGCGGCGGTGCTGGATCAGATGGGTTTCCCGTTGACCTACTGCCGCAGCGTTCTGGAGGCGGCGCTGCACAACCCCAACATGATCGTACACCCCGTCGGGGCGCTGCTGAGCCTGCCGCGGATCGAAAGCGGCGACCGGGATTTCTGTCTGTATCACGAGGCGTTCACGCCCTCCGTGTGGCGGGTGCTGGAGGCGCTGGACGCGGAAAAACGCGCCGTGCTTTCCGCGCTGGGGCTGCCGCCCGTTTCTTATACGGCGGCCTGCAAATACCGCAACACGTTGGACGGAACGGCGGACGGCAAACGGGTGTTTTTCGACTACGCCGCCATGCCCGTCCGGGCAAAGGGGCCTTTTTCGGCGGAGCACCGGTATCTCACCGAGGACGTGCCGCAGGGGCTGGCGCTGCTGGAATCCCTCGGCGGTCTGCTGGGCGTTCCCACGCCTGTCTGTACCTCGCTGATCGCGCTGGCCTCCGCCGCGCTGGGCCGCGACCTGCGTTCAGATGCCCGTACCGTGGAAGGCCTGGGGCCCGACAACGTGGCGCGGATCGTCTCCGAACTTACCGACAGCAAAAAAGCAGGATCATCACGTTTTTTTGTGGGATAGCGGCAAACAGGGATTTGTCGCGCTGACGCTAAAAGAAAAAAGAATACTGAAGACTGAAAAATGAAGAATATCGGAAAACACTTTGTGTTTTGATGATAAAATTGTAAGGGCGAAAGCCCTTCCGATATTGTTCATTATTCATTTTTAAGTTTTCAGTATTCATTTAGGTTTGTCGGGCATCAGCCCGTCAAACTCCAATTTGTCTCTCTGATTCAAATCCCACAAAATTCCGTGATGATCCAAAAAAAGCCGGAGGCGCGTGGCGTACGTGCTTCCGGCTTTTCCGTGTGTTTTCTGTCCCTTATTCGATGGCTTCCAGCTTGGCCTTGAAGTCGTCGATGCGCTCCTGCGTGTTTTCGATGCCCAGGGAATCGGCGATGTTCTCGATGAAGGGCAGCGCCTGCTCGATGGTGAAGCCCTTGCCCATTTCGATGATATCCTCGTAATCCTTCGCTTCGGGAACCAGCTCATAGAACAGCTCCGACAGCGCGGGGGTCTCGATCACTTCGCCGATCGTAGTGCTTTCAAAAGAATACTTTGCCATGGTATATACTCCTTTCAATTGATAAACATTGTGAAATTAATGGTGATTGGATATTGTTATTATGCTGATGCGGCACTGAGGTACCGCGCAGCCAATATCTTACGACTTACGACTGAAACGGCATAAAGCGCCGATCAATACTTCTTCTCCAGCGCCATGAAGTCCACCTTTTCCAGCGGCGTGTGGGGCAGATCGTCCATGAACCGGATCTCTCTGGGTACGGAGAACCTGGAAAGATTCTTTTCGCAGGTCTCCACGATGATCTTTTTGAATTCCTCTTCGTCGCCCCTGGCTTTCAGGGAGGCGTACAGCCGCACCAGCGGCTTGCCGTTCTTTTCCGCCCGTACCGCGCAGGATTCCTTGATGAACGGCAGCGTGTCCATCAGGTTTTCAATGTCCACGGGGTACACGTTGTAGCCGGAGATGATGATGAGCCTTTTTTTGCGCCCGGCAAAGAAGAAGAACCCGTCGTCGTCCACGTAACCCAGATCGCCGGAGCGCACCCAGGCGGTGCCCTCTTCGTCATAGTAAAGTCCCGCGTCCTTCGGCCCGTCCTTGGTCAGATACCCTTCCATGATGGTGGGGCCCGCGATGACGATCTCGCCCACCGTGCCGTTGGGCACCGGCTTGCAGTCGTCGTCCCAGATTTCCATGCGCACTCCCTCTAAGGGTTTGCCGATGGAGCCGTCCTTATACACCCAGTTGGTGTTCACGCAGCAAACGCTGCCGACTTCGGTCAGGCCGTAGCCCTGGCGCAGACGCGCGTCCGTGCCGTTGGCGGCCAGCATGTTGTTGAACGCCTCCAAAAACGAGGGGGAAAGATCGTCCCCGCCCACGAACATCATGCGGGTGTTGGCCAGATGCGGCCCGTCGAAGCCCGGCGTGTTGTACAGCTTTTTGAACATGTTGGGAATGCCGCCGATGCCGGAGATGCGGTTTTTCTTGTAGAGCTTGACCACCAGCTTCGCGTCGAACTGCATCAGCGGGATCAGCCGCGCCGCGTTGCACATGGTCATGTGCATGGTCACCACCAGCCCCAGCGCGTGGAAGAAGGGGAGGATGATGATCTCGCCCTCCTCGCCCGGGTCCTCGATGTGGTCGATGTAGCCCATTTTGTGGACGTTCTCGTTGATGGCCTTGTTGGTCAGCTTGATGGTCTTGCTTTTGCCCGTGGTGCCGCCGCCGTTCAGGTACACGGCCACGTCGCCGGCGTTGCGCGCCACGCCCGGCACGGTGCGGCCGTTGTAGCGCCGCATCACGTCCTTGTAGTCGGCGGCGTTTTTGAAACGGATCAGCGGCTTGAGCAGCGCCTCGCCGCGTTCCGCCGCGAACTTTTTGATCGGGCTGGCGTAATCGGAGCAGTGGCAGACCAGCACGGGCAGCCCGGTTTTATTGAGCGCCTCCACGTGGTCCCTGCCCTTGTCGTGCTCCCGGAGATCCTTTGCCAGCAGGTCGAGGATCATCACGCCCCGGGAACGGGATTCGTGGATCGTTTCCAGCAGTACCTCGGTGGGCAGCAGCGGATGGACGAAATTGACGATCACGCCCAGCTTGTTCAGCGCGTAGAACGCCACCACGCTTTCAATATTCGTGGGCAGAAAGACGGTGTACGCGTCGCCGCGCTTCAGACCGAGTTCTTTGGAAAAATAGGCCGCCAGCGCCTCGATGTCGCGGATCATCTCGCTTCTCATCACGATCTGATCCATGTGCTGGGCCTGTTTGTAATTGCCGTACCGTTCGGTAGCGGCCAGATAGAATTCGTAGCAGTTGTAATCGCCCGATTCTATCATATTGCAGATAGGACCTTCCATGATTAACCCTTTTTCTTCTCTTTTTTCCTTGCGCGGCCGTCCCCACGGTCCCGCGCCGTTTTATACAAGGTCGGCTGCTTCCCCTCAGTCGATCCTGTGCCCGTTCTTCAGCGGGATCACGCGCTTCATCAGCGGGATGTTGAGCGTGCCGGTCATGGCGTCGCCGTCGATGACGACCTCCGCGCTGACGGGGATCGTCCGGCCCTTGCCCATATCCACGGTACCCTTGCCGCTGAGCTTGTTGCCCTCTTCCACGATGTCGTAGGTGGTGATCTTGAAGGCGCTGAACTTTTCGGGCATCTTGAACTGCACGTCGTAGGCGCCGTCGTTGTCCGCGATGGTCACGCCGATGGGGCCCTTATAGATCAGCATGTTGACGGTAACTTCCCAATTGCCGATACCGATCATGACAGATTCCTCCTTTGGATTTGTTTCTTGTTTATTTTATCATAAAAAAATTAAAAAAAAAACAACAA